>NZ_JBGSLK010000107.1:0-75416 GCF_041740695.1 Haliscomenobacter sp.
TCCCGAGACTTTTTTGTACAACAGGGGAGTTTCCAGGTTTTCGTATACCGTCAGCTCATCGATCAGGTGGTATTGTTGGAATACAAAGCCGATGTAGTGCTTGTACAGATCGGTGCGCTTTTTTTCCGAAAGTTTGTGTACGGGTTCGTCCAAAAAGTAATACTCTCCTCCACTGGGTTCTTCCAACATGCCAATGATGTTCAGCAGTGTACTTTTGCCAGCCCCGGAAGGCCCCATGATGGAGACAAATTCACCTTCAAAAATATTCGCGCTGATGTCCTTGAGCACCCAGTTTTTCTGGATGCCACTGTTATGGTACTTAGCTATGTTTTTTAGTTGCAACATGTGTTGTATAAGTTGTAGTTGTCATTCGTTTTTAATCGCAGTTACAGGGTTGGCCAGGGCCGTACGCAGGCTTTGGATGCTTACCGTCAGCAAGGCCAGTACAATCACACTAAGGCCCGCCGCCGCAAAAATCCACCATTCCACCTCAATCCGGTAAGTGAATTTTTTCAGCCATTGTTCCATCAGGTACCAGGCAATCGGACTGGCAATGAGGATCGCCAACAATACTGGCCGCAAAAATTCGGTCGACAGCAGGCTCATCACATTGCCAACGGTAGCTCCCATTACTTTGCGGATACCAATTTCTTTGGCCCGTCGGGCTGTTGCATAAGCAGCGAGACCAAAGAGCCCCAGGCAAGAGATAAAGATAGCCAGTCCCGTAAAGATGCCAAAAAGTTTGGCCATGCGGTCCTCGGCTTTGAACAGGGTATCAAAACTTTCGTCCAGAAAGAAATATTCAAAGGGTTTATCGGGGCAATGTTTTTTGTACAATTTCCCAATGGCTGCCATACTCGCTTGCACATCGGCTGTTTTTGACAACTGCAGGTACAAAGTGCCTTTAAAATCTTCGCCCACAATCGACATCGCCAGTGGTACTTTTTGATTCAAACTCATTTCGCTGAAGTAAAAATCATTCAACACACCCACCATGGGTTGTCCCAAAATGCTGCCTACTTCACTAGACTGTGCCAGGGACGTCACCCCCAAATCTTTGGCTGCCAGGGCATTTAAGACCAGTTTTCCCTCCCAGCCAGCCGTGTTTTTTAAATCGGCGGGCGGAATTTTCCAACTCAAACCCAACATATCGATCAAACCTGCGTCGACCCCAATGGTATGGAGCGGTACTTCTTTCTTATTGATGGGGGAGGTGACGAAAAAAATCGAATTGTAATCTTTGAACAGCGCCAAAGAGGCGCTGCCCGTTTTTTCGATTCCATTCAATTGAGAAACGGCGTTGCGGAAAGCGTGGTAACCATCTTCCGATGGCGTCATCATCAATACTTGGTCTTTGTTGATGCCCAGTTTGCGCGATTGCAAATAACTGAGTTGCTGTTGGGCCACCAAAGCGGCAATGACCAACACGATGGATGCAACGAATTGAAACACCGTGATGCTTTGGCGAATCTGGATGCCCCCTTTGCTGCTTTTTAAAAAACGACCTTTCAACACTTCCACTGGTCGGAAAGCCGAAAGTACCAAGGATGGGTAAGCACCAGCCAGTACAATACAAGCCAACATCAAACCCACCATTGGCAGTATCACGATTGGGCTCAACATAAAGGCCGCGTCAATTTGGAGATCCAGTCGATCAAAAAAGATGGGCCGCAGCAAAAAAGCCAAACCAAATCCCAATACAAAAGAGAGGCAAGTAACCAGTACCGATTCTCCATAAAACTGACCAATCAATTCGCCACGAAAAGCACCCAAGGCTTTGCGTACCCCTACTTCCCGAGCCCGTTCGTTGGCCCGAGCGGTGGTCAGGCTCATGTAATTGAGCAAGGCCAGCAGAATGATCAACAAGGCTACACCCGCAAAAATGTATACGTTGCTAATGCCTCGCGCCTCGCCACTGGTAGTTTCGCCCATGTGGAGGTCGGTGAGCGCGGAGAGCGTAAATTTGTTGCTTTTGATTTCTGATTCTGGCATTTTGCCTCGCCGCATCAGTTTGGGAATATTCTTCAAAACTGACGCTTGAATCGAAGGATTGGCCAAATGCAAGTAGGTCTGAAAGGAGCCTAAACGCACCACATTATCCATCTTGAGCAAATCGTCTTTCAGTTCAGGATTAAGCAATTGTTGAAAAGCAAACAAAGATTGCAAGGGGCCAATGATGTCGAAAGCCAGCGAGGCATTGGAGGGTGCATTTTTGATGACTCCACTAATCATGAAATTCAAGCCATTGTTGAGCGTCAGGGTGCGTCCCAGCACGTCGCTATCGCCAAAATATTTTTCGGCAATGGATTCACTCACTACTATTTTCCCGGGTTGATCCAGGGCAGTGCGGGGATCACCTTGTAAAAAAGGAAAACTGAATACTTTGAAGTAGCTGGGGTCGGCGAGTACAAAACGTTTTTCGTAAAAAATATGGTCAGCGTCGCTTTTGAACGCTAGTTTTTCATTAAAGGAGGTGAACATCCGCACGTAGTCCTTCACGCCTGCCGTACTTTCCTTGAGGGCTGGGCCCATGTAGGCCGACATGCCAGTGCCCTGCATTTCCTGTTCGCCAAATTTGAAGGTGGCCTTCAGGCGGTAAATGTTGTTGGCATTTTTATGAAACCGATCAAAACTTAACTCATGCCCTACAAAAACCAAAATCAGCATGCTCACCGCGATACCTACCGCCAGGCCGCCAATATTGATTGTACTGTAAAACTTGTTGCGCCAGAGGTTGCGGACAGCAAATTTGAGTTGAGTATAGATCATGGTTTGATTCGTTTGTATTGGCATTCAAAAACCCAGGGTTGGAGCAAGCGCCTTTGCCTGCTCCCAACCTAGAGCGAATTGCAACGAGATTAGTATGAAATAACAGTCAGCGTAAAATTCTTACAAGAGTCGGTGTCGGATGTAATACTGGGTTAAAGTCACAGACCGTGCCAATTTTATAACAAATTGAAAATCAGTTTTTAAAAAATATTTTTGCCGCAAAATCATGTTCACATCTGGACAGTTTGTGTTCGATTTCGGACACTTTTTCACCGCTATTTTTGTGTAAAAAACAGCTCATGCTCAAGAAATACCTATCTCAATGGGAGTCCTGATCAAAAAAATTGTGCTCTTGTAAACACCCGTTACTCCTCGCTTAATCCCGGTCAATTCAAAAAGTGCATTTTTTAATTTTGTTTTGGTCAAAATAATATCGTCAAAAGTCAATTTGTAGTGGCAAAGCAGCAAAATGAGTTGTTTTTTTGTATTGTTTTCAACTCATTGGTATTATTTTGACCAAGTTAAATAAACGATCATGTCCTTGTCCCGTCGTCAACTCTTGCACAGCTCCGCATTGCTCGGTGCCGGGTATGCGCTCGCTCCTTCACTCGACTTTTGGGCCGATTTTAAACGGCGTTTCCACATTGGTGCTTGTGACTGGTCACTAGGCAAAAGTGGCAATATTGAAGCGTTTGAGCTAGCCAAAACCATCGGCCTATCCGGCATTCAGGTAAATCTGGGCAACCTCGCCAATGATCTGCACCTGCGCCAACCCGCCCTACAAGCTCAATACCTGGCCATGAGCAAAAGTACGGGAGTCAAAATCAGCAGCCTCGCCGTCAGCGAATTGAACAACGTACCGTATAAATCCGATCCTCGCACCGAACAATGGGTATCAGATAGCATCGATGTAGCCCGCGCCTTCGGCGTATCCGTCGTGTTGCTGGCTTTTTTTGTCAAAAACGACCTGCGCAATGACCCCGAGGGCATTCAGGAGGTAATCAGACGGTTAAAAAAAGTAGCTCCAAAAGCCGAACAAGCAGGCGTTATCCTTGGCATCGAATCTTACCTTACTGCCGAAGAACACCTGCACATCATGCGCGAGGTAGGCTCTCCAGCCATCAAGGTTTTTTACGATTTCCGCAATGCTGCCGATGCGGGCAACGACATCTATACCGAGCTCAAAACCTTGGGCAAAAAAAACATCTGCGAATTGCACATGAAAGAAAACCGCCTCTTACTCGGCAAAGGTACCATCGATTGGCCTCGGGTAGCTACTGCCCTACGCGAAATCGGCTACCGAGGCGACAACTGGATGCAAATCGAATGGGCCAAACCAGATGCGGAGAATGTGGTGACGGCTTATCGGCACAATTTGGCGTATTTGAAAGATTTGTTTTGAACTGAACCTTGGAACTTTGGAACCCCATAACCCTGGAACCATGGAACTTTGAAACCCTGGAACCTTCAACCTCTACCTACTCATGAATCGCATCTTTCTCTTCATTTTTCCTTTGGTCTTAAGTTTATCCTGGCCAATACCCAATCCCCAGGAGCCCCTCAAACTCTACTTGCCCGACGACCTGGAAGTAAACCTCTGGGCCGAAAGCCCCCTGTTTTACAACCCCACCAACATGGATGTGGACAGCAAAGGGCGGATTTGGGTCACCGAAGCGGTCAATTACCGCAATTTCAACAACGATTCGACCCGGTTCCGCCACCATCAAAAGGGCGACCGCGTCATGATCCTGGAAGATACCGATCAAGATGGCAAAGCCGATCGTTCCAAGGTGTTTGTCGAAGACCCCGATCTGGTTTCACCGCTGGGCATTGCGGTGATGGGCAAACACATCCTGGTATCCTGCGCCCCCAACTTGATTGTCTACACCGATGAAGACGGCGATGATAAACCGGATAAAAAAGAAATCCTGCTCACTGGTTTTGGAGGCAAAGATCACGACCACTCTCTCCATTCCGTGGTAAGTGGCCCCGATGGCAGGTGGTACTTCAACACTGGAAATGCCGGGCCGCACCTAGTCACCGACCGGGCTGGTTGGAACCTCCGCTCCGGCAGTGTCTATACCGGAGGCACCCCTTACAACAACAAAAACGAAGGCAACCAACGCAGCGACGATGGCAAAGTCTGGGTAGGTGGTTTGCAATTGAGCATCAATCCCGACGGCACGGGCCTGCGGGTCTTAGGCCATGGCTTCCGTAACAGTTATGAAACCTACATCGACAGTTATGGCGACATGTGGCAAAACGACAACGACGATCAAGTGGTCACCTGCCGGGTTTCCTGGCTGATGGAAGGGGGCAATGCGGGGTTCTTTAGCGCCGACGGCACCCGCTACTGGTCGGCTGACCAACGCCCAGGGCAAGATATGTTCACGGCGCACTGGCACCAGGAAGACCCGGGTTTTATGCCTGCTGGCGACAATAGTGGAGCGGGTTCGCCCACGGGTATCGTGGTCAACGAAGGGGACGGCTTGGGTGAAAAATACCGGGGTATGCTGCTCAGCGCCGATGCTGGGCGCAACGTCATTTTTGCTTATCAGCCCAAAACCCAAGGCGCTGGTTTTGATTTGGGCAAAAGGCAAAACCTGTTGACCTCGGTAGCCCAGGACGATGAAGGTTACGTTTGGAATAATCCGGACTTCAAGACCGACCTCAGCAAATGGTTTCGCCCTTCAGATGTGATGATCGGTACGGATGGTGCCATGTATGTGGCTGATTGGTACGACCCCGTAGTGGGTGGCCATCAAATGAAAGACAGCGTGGGTTATGGCCGCATTTACAGGATTACGCCCAAAGGGAAAAACTTGCGTGCACCTAAGCTGGATTTGAGTACACTTGAAGGTCAAATAGCCGCCTTTCAAAACCCCGCGCCCAATGTGCGGGCACAAGGCTATCAAGCGCTACTGCAACGTCGGGCTACACGCATTCCCGAATTGGAATCCTTGCTAAAATCGGAAAATCCTTACGTGCGAGCGAGGACCATTTTTTTATTGGGAAAAATATTGCCCGCTCCTACCCTGCTTCCTACTTTGGAACCCTTGCTGAACAATGCGGATGAACGCCTGGCCATCGCCAGCTTACGCGCCCTGCGCAATGTTTTGCCAAAAAATGAGCTCCTGACCTTGTGCGCTCGTCACGCTCAGTCAGGTAATTCCATGCTGCGCCGGGAAATCGCCATAGCTTTAAGAGATTTTCCGCTGGAACAAAAATCACCCATTTTACTTCAACTCGTCCGGCAATACGATGGTCAAAACCCCTGGGAACTGGAAGCACTGGGTGCAGCCATGGAAGCACACGCCCAGGAATTGTGGCCCCAACTTCAGGCCATCACCCCCCAACTGAGCGAAGCTGTATGGCGCAAACTCGCCTGGCGCTTGCACCCCGCCGCGGCGGTCACCTCCTTGCAAACCTGGGCTAGCGAAGCCAATACCAGTGCCGCTTCCCGCAGTCAAGCCCTGGTGGCCTTGGCGTATGTCAAAGACCGCAAAGCCGCCGAAACCATGCTGGCCTTGATCAAAAGTTCTTTGCCCGATGTGGCCGAGCAGGCCAAATACTGGCTTTCCTTCCGCCAAACCAATGATTGGGCCAACTTGCTGGACTGGCAAAACACGGGCCTGGATTTGGCCAAAGAGAAAAAAATGGCCCAATGGAAAGCCCAACGCGCCAAACTGCTGAATACCAAAATTGTAGTCTCGGATCGCCTCAATACCGCCGAACGAATGGCCAAGGATTCCTTGGGTGGGCAATTTTTAATGGGCATGTTGCTGGACAATAAACTACCTGCCGACTTACACGAACGGGTGGCCAAACATATTTTCAGCAACCCCAGCCAGGCTATCCGCATCCAGGCCGGGAATTATTTCAAAAGGCCAGGGAGTGATAAACTCTGGTCGATACCCAACATTGCGGCACTGAAAGGCAATGCGGCCAAGGGCAAAAAGGTGTTCCAAAACAGTTGTGCCAATTGCCACCGCGCCGGAAAAACGGGGCTAAACATTGGGCCCGAACTGACTTTGATCAAAAAGAAATTTGACCAACTCGGTTTGTTGGATGCCATCATCAATCCCTCGGGGGGTATCGTTTTTGGTTACGAGGCCTGGAGTGTAACAACCCACGATGGGGAATCGGCCTTTGGGTTTATCGTCGCCGATGGTCAAACCCTGGTGATCCGCGACCTGCTGGGGCAGCAACATGCTTTCCCCGCGAATAAGGTGGCCAAACGGCAAAAACAGCCTGGGTCATTGATGCCAGATCCGGTGGCGCTGGAGCTGTCGGAGCAGGATTTGGCAGATGTGAGTCGGTATTTGTTGGAATTGTAGGTGCGACAAAAGGGCGACACCCTTTTTTGAAAGATACCGCCCTTTCAGGGCTGGTTCATGGTTGTGTAAGGTAAGCTACTTTTGGTTAATGCTGATCGGGAGTTACTAAACTTGGTGAGAGCATCTGGTAACTGCGCTCGTCGAGCTTGACGCCCAGGCGTCAGTCAAAGCTCGACGAGCGCCCACATAGTGGCAAGTAAAATTTTGGGGATTGCTTACACACTACTTTTATCTTATTTTTGCTACAAGATTCAGTCCTTTCTACATTCGACCAGCAATTACCCACGATTTCCCAACCAATTTAAGTAATATGTCAACATTCTTACGCTTAATTTTTAGCCTGAGCATTTTGCTGACCGTGTTTCAGCTCAATGCCCAGGTAGCTGGCGACTTGGCCATCGTTGGTTTCAACGCCGATGGCAACGACGATTTGGCCATCGTTGCCCTGGCTGAAATCCCAGCAGATCGCACCATTTATATTCGTGACGACGAGTGGTCGGGTACCGCTTTCCGTGATGCGATTGAAAGTACCCTGGCCTGGAGCACAGGCAGTGCTGCTATCCCGGCGGGTACGGTTATTGTTTTCTCCGATCTTAGTACAACTCCTGCCGCAAGTGTTGGCAGCATCATGTATGTTGGAACGGGCAACCGTGGCTTGGCGGCAACGGACGAGGCCATCTTTTTTTACCTCGGCACCGATGCCAACACCCCGACCACTTTTTTACACATGGTCACCAATGGTACTATAGCAACGGCAGCAGGTTCGCTGGATGGTACGGGTTTGATTGCGGGTACCAGCGCCCTTTTGCTAAAGGCTGCCGCTGATGTGGCGCAGTACAAAGGGCTGCGTTCGGGCCTGGATAAAGCCGGTTATTTGGCGGCCATCAATGATCTGAACAATTGGGATTCCCAAGATGGCGGCGGCGACCAATCCAAGGATGGAATAGTTCCCGATTTGCCTTTTAATACAACGGCTTTTGTAATTGGCGCAGCCGGGACGGATACCAATCCACCCGTGGTTTCTTCGGCGGTTTTGCGCAGCAGCAATACCATTCAGGTGCTGATCAGCGAAGCAGTCACCCGCGCTTCGGCGACCAATCCGGCCAATTATAGCCTGGAGCCCAGTATAACCATCAGCAATTTCGCCTATGACTCGGTGGGCCGCAGCGTCACGCTGACGACCACCAGCCCCCTGAGCGATGGCCTCATTTACCGTTTGAGTGTAAGCGGACTGGTGGACTTGGCCCCGGTGCCCAATACCATGAGCGCGACTTTTGTGTCCAGTCCCTTGTTGTGGAATGGCTATACCGGTGAGGATTTGGTGATTTCCGAAATCATGTACAACGCCGGAACGGGTACCGATTCCCTGGAGTTCATCGAAATTTACAACCGCAGCAGCCAGGCCATTCCGATGGGTGGTTTGCGCCTTTCACGTAGTGCCAGTGGGGTGCTCGGAGTTTATACCTTAGCGGCCAAAGGGCTGTACATCATTGCTTCGGATTCACTGCGGGCGGGTCGTTTTTATGGCAAAACCTTCCAACAGTGGGGCACCGGATTTTTGAACAATGGCGGCGCAGCCATCGTTTTGTCCAACTCCGCAGGAGTAGTCCTGGACTCGGTTAGTTATGACGATGCCGCCCCCTGGCCGATTACGCCCGATGGCATGGGCCCTTCGCTGGAACTGAGTGATGCCAATGCCGACAACAACGTGGGTAGCAATTGGCAGGCTTCCATTACTGAAACCGGCAAGTTGATCAATAGTGTAGCAATTTTGGCTTCACCTGGGGTGTACAAGTTGACGGTGGGTACCCGTGAAATTGGCCGTCCTGCCCACAGCTTCAAGGTATACCCCAACCCAGTCCGTGAGCGCCTTTATTTCAGCAAGGTGCTGAGTGGCAATGTGTACAATGTAATGGGGCAATGGGTTCGTCGCTTCCAAAAAGTGGATCAAGTAGAAGTACACAGTTTTGCCAAAGGGATGTACGTGCTGCAAGCCGAAAATGGCGAATACATTCGTTTTATGGTAGAATAATCCTGATCGCTCATGGCTGATCGCTAATCGCTAAAAAACACTTCCCGAATTTTGCCAGATGGCAGGGTTCGGGATTTTTTTTTGAAAAAATTAGTCCTATTCGGAACGTGCGGATGGATACAAAACACCTTTATCAAAATCACCTAAAACCCATTTTTATGAAACCGCAATTGTTCCTTTCCTATTTCTGCACCGCACTGTTCAGCTTGATGTTGCTGCCTTTGGTAGCAGCAAACTTGGTACAAAACCCCAATTTTGAAGTAGTGGGTGCCAATGGTATCTTGGTTAATTTACCCGGCGCACCTGCACCCTTTGAATCCCCCGCTAAATCCTGGTTTTTGCACACCAGCAACAACAACGCACCTTTGAGTTCCCGCATGCTGCCTTCAGATGGCCCCAATGCGCCCCGGATGATCGAAATCCGTTGTGGTGGCAACGAAAGTGGGGTGTTCCAAAAATTCAATCCCAATGGCCACAAAAAAGTAATCGTTACAGCTTATGTCAAAGTGGTCACGGGCCAGGTACAATTGGGCGTGGGCGTAGATGGCTTTACAAGTCAGGCTGTTTCGGTGGGTCCAACCAATAAGTGGGAAAAACTCAGCTTCGTCACCGACGGTACCAAACTCAACAACTGGGTATGGGTGTACAACCAAAACCCGAATGGCGGCTTGTTTTTTGTCGACTTTGTAGAGGTTGAACCTACCTGTACGCCGGATATTTTCACCCTGAACAACAGTTTTTCGGAGGTAGGCCCAATCGGTCTCGGAATGAACCACGTAGGTCCAATGCCTGCTGGTGGCGTTCCTTCCGCTGCCAAAGAATGGCGGGCACACAACAACAATGCAGGTGCCTTTGTATATACTGGCCTGATCGGCTCAAATGGTCCCGATGGTGGCCGGATGATGCTGGTACGTACGCTCGGCAATGAAGGTGGTGTATTCCAGGTATTCAACCCCAATGGTGTGAAAAAAGTAATGGTTACGGCCTGGGTATACGTGATGAAAGGCAAGGTGCAATTGGGCCTGGGTAAGGATGGTTTTACCAGCCAGGCCGTGATGAGCACCAAGGTTAACCAGTGGGAAAAACTGACCATTGTATCCGACGGCGCTACGCTCAACAACTGGGTGTGGGTATACAACCAGGATCCGAATGGTGGCGATTTTTACATCGATTTTACGGAGGTGAAGTCGATTTGTCCGCTGGTGTTGATCCCAAGTTTGGCGCTAAGGGTTAATGGTAACTAATCGCGAGATAACCAAAGTGGCATATTTTTTCACAAAGAATGCACAAAGGAACACAGAGGACACAAAGTTAGACGTTGACAACGCTTCGCTTTGTGTCCTCTGTGTCTCTTGTTTTTTTTCTTTGTGATAAAAAAATGTCGCTCATGTAAAACGCTAACCTAACCACTCTCTGACACTTAAATTTCCCCTCAGTGTAACATCTTTCCCATTTTTTTCGTAAAATGCCCCTCGTAAAGCCCAATTATGCGCGAGACCCAATTTATTCAGCAGAATAAGGAAAAATGGGGCGAGTTTGAACACATCCTGGAGGATGAATACAAAGACCCCGACAAGCTCAATGACCTGTTTGTACAGATTACGGATGACCTATCCTACTCACGTACTTTTTATCCCAACCGTTCGGTGCGGGTATACCTCAATGGCCTGGCCCAGCGGATTTTCCACGACGTACACAAAAGTCCTACCTCGCCTTGGCGCGCTTTTAAACATTTTTGGACCGAAGAATTGCCGCAGTTGTATTACGAAGCACGGCGCGACATGCTGATTGCCTTTTTGGTGTTCTTGTTGGCGTTTGGCATTGGGGTACTTTCTTGTGCGATGGACCCAGATTTTCCCGAAATCATTTTGGGAAAAGGTTACATCGACATGACCGAAACCAACATCAAAAGTGGCGACCCCATGGCGGTGTACAAGCAAAAAGGCATGTTCAACATGTCTTTGGGCATCACCCTCAACAACCTGATGGTGGCACTTTTGACCTTTTTGACGGGGGTATTTATTGGGGTAGGGTCTTTGATTGTGCTGGTTTTTAACGGCATTATGGTGGGCGTTTTTCAATACTTTTTCATCGAACGGGGTTTGTTTTGGGAATCTTTTTTGACCATCTGGATTCACGGCACCATCGAAATATCCTGCATCATTGTGGCAGGTGCGGCGGGCATAACTATGGGTCGTGGCCTGGCTTTCCCGGATACGTATGCCCGCGATCGCTCCTTCCAACTCTCGGCCCGGCGGGGCATGAAAATGATGATTGGCATCGCCCCCCTGATCATTTTGGCGGGTATTATTGAAGGCTATCTGACCCGCAATACTGATGCTCCCCAGTTGGTTCGGGGCATCTTTATCCTGATTTCCCTGTTTTTTGTATTGAGTTATTTTTTGTGGTATCCGGCATTAAAAGCACGAATCGGTTTTGCCCCACCACTACACAATGCCGACCTCACGCCCGACCTCAATCTAAAAATCAATTACCACAGCATCAAACGCAATGGTGAAATTTTTACCGAGGCGTTTTTATTCATGCGGAATCACCTTCGTTCGGTGTTTTTGTTGGTATTCGGCAGCACCGTTTTGTATTGCCTGCTGGTGTTTTCGATCAGCCCGGCGATCAACGACGAGGTTTTTTATTTGCCGACTGATTGGTTCGCTTTTTTGGACAATTTTGACGACATTATTTTTAATGATCGCTTGCCGGCCCTGCCCTACTTTATGGGCGTTTGTGTGCTCTTGCTGACCACTGGTATCAATCGCCTGATGATTCGGGATAGCGATGCTACCTGGCCGAGTTGGCAAAAGTTGGGCATCGATTTATTGGCGGCAGTGCCCGGAACAGCGGTTTTGCTGCTCCTTTTTTACGCACCTGGTGGCGTTACCTGGCTCGCAAGTAGTTTGGTTTTTCCACTTGCGCTACTCTGGATATTTGTCACTCAACGCGAAGCGGGTGGCAATCCCTTCAAAGGCATCCAGCGGACTTTTGCCCTGAGTATGCCCCAATTCGGCAAAATGTGGGGCTTGTCGCTCATCATGATGTGCACGGGGGTATTTTTCATGGGTTTGATGCATACCGGTGTAGTGGGCTTTTTCCTGGATGTAGTCAATTGGATCGTCAATTTACCTGCTAAACAAATGGATAAATTTGGCATCATCTTTTTAATGGGCTTGCAAATTTTTATGACCTTTTTTGTCTTTGCGATGCTCATCATTGGGTTTGGGCTTTTGTATTATACCTTCTCCAGCATTCAAGATGCGGGAGATTTGTGGGATAAAATTGGGAAAATCGGGCAGCAGCGGCGGATTCGGGGGCTGGAGCGGGAGTAGGTTTTAGACAAGCTCTTAAGCCAGACTCTCCAAAATCACCCCACAAGCCCATCTGATCTCCTCCTCAGAAATAATCAGTGGCGGCGCAATCCGCACTGATTCCGTATTGAACAAAAACCAGTCACTGATCAGCCCGCGCTCCAGACAGTGGCGAATGGTGTGCATCACCGCATCAAAGGAACCCAAATCTAGCGCCATCAGCAGGCCCGCACTGCGCAGTTCCAGGATTTTGGGGTGTTGGAGCAATTCATGAAAAAGCGCTTCTTTGGCTTTTACTTCTGCTATATAAGGTGTATCCAACAAAGTTTGCAAATTGGCCAATGCCGCCGCGCAGCACACGGGGTGCCCGCCAAAGGTGGTGATGTGCCCCAAAATTGGGTCATGCGACAACACTTGCATCAATTCCCGCGAAGCTACAAAAGCGCCAATCGGCATCCCGCCGCCCATAGCTTTGGCCAGCAAGAGTATATCCGGTACAATGTCATATTGTTCAAAAGCAAAGAGGCTACCCGTACGCCCAAAACCCACCTGAATTTCATCCAAAATCAGCAGTGCACCAACTTCAGTGCAACGTGCCCGGAGTTTTTGTAAGTAGTTTCGGGTTGGTTTGCGCACCCCCCATTCCGCTTGTACCGTTTCAACAATCACCGCAGCCGTTTTTTCCGTGATTTTTTCCAAACAACGCTCACAGTTGAACTCGATGTGGTGGATGCCGGGCAGCAGCGGGTGATAGGCTTGGGTAAAATCTGTGGGCCACATCAGGCTGGCAGCCCCTTGGGTGCTGCCGTGGTAGGCACGTTTGCAGGCCACAATTTCGGCGCGGCCAGTGGAGCGTTTGGCCAGTTTCATGGCGCCCTCAGTGGCTTCGGTTCCAGAGTTGACAAAATAGACCGACTCCAATGGGTCGGGGAGTTGATCGGACAGGAGTTTGGCGAGTTGCACCTGGGGGTCGAGCACGTATTCCCCGTATACGAGGGTGTGCAGGTAGCGATCCAATTGGTGCTGTATGGCCGCAATTACGCGGGGGTGACGATGCCCTAAATTGCTGACGCTGATGCCCGCGATCAGGTCCAGGTAGGCTTTGCCTTGGGTGTCGTAGAGGTACATGCCTTCGGCGCGGTCGATCTCCAGCATGAGTGGGCTCGGGCTGGTGGGGGCGAGGTGTTGTAGGAAAAGTTGTCTGGTATGCATGGTGATGATGGTTTGGGGTTAGGTCTTGAACATGACAAAATTGGTGAAAAACTTACTTGCAGCAATCCCGACTAGCAATTATTTTGTCGAAGCAAAAAAACAGGATTTGGAGGGAATTTTAAAGGGTAAAATTCGGTTCTGAATTTTTGTCATTTGTCACTAAAAATTTAAAGCTCGAAAATGCTTTGCGAAAACAAAATTTTTTCTGTATCATTGAACGCGAACTCAAAAAGGAAAGATTTGTGTATGCGTTTGATAAGATGTTAGTCCCATGAAACAGTTGTTATTGCTAATCAGCATTCTAATCTCAACCGCTCTTTTCTACTTTAACGGACCAGCGTCTTGGTCCGACGACTATGCCGTTCGTGGCATTGACGTATCTCATTACCAGGAAAACATAGATTGGAACAAGGTAGCTAAACAACAAGTGGATTTTGTTTTCGTCAAAGCAACGGAAGGCAATACCCTCAACGATAAGCTGTTTTGTGACAACTGGGAAGCCATCAAGGCCGAAGGCATGCACCGTGGTGCTTACCATTTTTTCCGCGCCAACGTTTCACCCGAACAACAAGCACTTAATTTCATCCGCAATGTCAAAATGGAAGCGGGCGATTTACCTCCCGTGTTGGATGTAGAAACGCTGGATGGTTCTGGCAAAATTCAATTGCTGGCGGGGGTGATTACCTGGTTGTACATGGTGGAGATTGCTTACGGCGTAAAACCCGTCGTTTATACCAATCAAAAATTCTACAATACTTATCTGGCCGGGCATTTTGACGATTATCCCCTTTGGATAGCTCGTTACAATGGCATTCGCCAACCCCGCCTCGCTGATGGCCGCAAATGGGAATTCTGGCAACGCCACGATACTGGTAAGCTGGACGGCATTGCTGGCGCAGTGGACCTGAACGTGTTTCAAGGCAGTAAAAAAGACCTCGAAGCAATGTGTATGCCTGAGATTTCCAGTCGGCCTTAATAATTCAGCCAATTATCTCATTAGCCCATCAACAAATCACCTCATTCCAGGTGTAAATCCTCCAATTCACCAATTTCTTGCAGGTAAGAAAAAGTCCGTTTGGCTTCTTCTTCGTCTACTACGCTGATGGCTACGCCTACGTGTACCAAAACGTAGTCCCCCATTTGGGCGTCGGGCGTCATGGATAAATCCACCGTTTTAGAGATACCTCCAAAAGAGACCTTGGCCTGGCGGACATTTTCATGCAACACTGAAGGTATAATAGCCGTGATTTTTCCGGGAATTGCTAAGCACATCGTAACAGCATTTTAATGAATGACTGCATAAGTAGTCTTTTCTTGACCAACTGGGGCTGGGTTTAGTTTCACTCTGGGGCGAGCCAACAACCATTGATACCAGGATTCCATCCCGGTCCTTGCCGTTGCCGATACCTCAATAAATTCCAAATTGGGGTTGACGCGCCGGGCAAAATCTTTGGCGCGTTCCAGGTCAAATTTTACGTAGGGCAATAAATCAATCTTGTTGATCAGGCAGAGTTGGGCGGAATGGAACATATCCGGGTACTTGATCGGTTTGTCATCGCCCTCAGTGACGCTGATGATGACAACCCGGGCGGTTTCACCCAAATCGAACATCGCCGGGCAGACCAGATTGCCTACATTTTCAATCATCACCACTGCATCTTCAGCGGGGCGCAACTCGTGCAAAGCCCGGTATACCATATCGGCATCCAGGTGACAACCCTGTCCAGTGTTGATTTGTACCACTGGCGCGCCGGTGGCTGCGATGCGGTCGGCATCCTGAGTCGTTTGTTGGTCGCCCTCAATGACCGCGAAATTCATTTTTTCCCGCAGGTCGTGCAGGGTGCGCTCCAACAAAGCCGTTTTACCCGAACCTGGCGAACTGACCAGATTGAGCGCCAGAATGTTTTTGGCTTCAAAGTAACCTCGATTGCGTTGAGCCGAGTGGTTGTTTTTGGCCAAAATATCTTGTTCCAAATGGATGGTTTTTTTTTCTCCTGAACTTGTTGTGGGCACGGCGGCTGGAGCACTGTGTTGATGCGGGCCATACCATAAAAAATGCCAAAAACGCCCCCAGCCACTCAAGTGTTGGTGCTGGGCCTGCTCCCCTACCCGGGTGATGCTGACCCCATCTTCGTGTGAACTACAACCACAGGTGGTACACATAATTCAAACAGTTTCTAAAGTGATGGATTTTATTTTCAACTCCCTACCTTCTGTCACTTGTATGAAATAACTGTTGCAAATGGGGCAAGGATCATACAAGGTCGTTACCGGAAAACTCAGCCCACAATCGCTGCACTCCGCTTTACCGGGAATGAGGGTAAATTTTTTCTCTGCCTGGGCTAAAATTGAGCGTTTGATGCCTTCACTCCAGGCAAATTCCAGGGCATCCAATTCAACACCAGACAAGGCACCGATTTCCAACTCAATGGCATCGATGCGTTCGGCCTGGTTTTCGTGCGCAACTTGCGCGGCCGCATCCACTACACTCAGGACGATGGATAACTCGTGCACAGCTTTGTAAATCTGATTTTTATAAAAAAAATTCCACAAAGTAGTGGGGCAAAAATAAGTGCTCATTTTTCCTAAGCCAGAGGATTAGATAAGACACTTAAAATGAAACGTTTACTTATCTAATCCTCTGGCAAAATGGTCACTTATTTTTTTATTGCCCCTATGCAATATTAACTGCGCATCGCAAAAAGCCGGATGACAAAAATCATTGACGGCAATGATCTGTATCACTTGAATCGCCAGTTCCTTTTGCAAATTTTGTAACATCCTATAAAATACAATCATTCTCTACTCATTCTCCCTAAAGCCTACCCGGCCACCATAATTTTCTAAAGCATCCTTTCTACCGAGGTTCGTGAAGAGCCAGCGGAAGATCGCAAAACGCAAGAAAAATGGCCGTACAAACCGACCAAAAGCGCCCTACCTACTTCGAAGAAGTGATGCGCAAGGGCTATGAGCGCAGGGATTTTTTAAAATTCTGTGCCACGATGGCTGCCTACATGGGCCTGGAAACCTCAGGCGTAGCCCAGATTACGGACGCCTTGATGACCAAACCTCGCCTCCCGGTGATTTGGTTGCACTTTCAGGAATGTACCTGTTGTAGTGAGTCGTTCATCCGCTCCTCCCACCCGATGGTGGCCGACATTTTACTAGATCAAATTTCACTGGATTATACCGAAACCTTGATGGCTGCTTCCGGCTTCCAGGCTGAAGCCGCCATGCAGGATACCATGAAAAAATACAAGGGTGAGTACATCCTTTGTGTGGAAGGCTCCATTCCTACTGCTGCCGATGGCGTTTATTGCTGCATCGGCGGCAAATCGGCCCTGCAAATTCTGGAAGAAACCGCAGCCAACGCCAAGGCCATCATTGCCTGGGGCAGTTGCGCGACCCACGGTTGTGTACAGGCGGCTAAGCCCAATCCTACCAAGGCTACCCCGGTACGCAAAATCATCAGCGGAAAACCAATCATCAATGTACCGGGCTGCCCGCCAATTGGGGAAGTGATGGCCGGGGTGATCGTCCACGTGGTCACTTTTGGTACCATTCCTGAATTGGATAGTTTGGGTCGCCCCAAAGCTTTCTACTCCAAACGGGTACACGACTCCTGCCAACGCCGCCCTTACTACGACGCCGGGATGTTTGTGGAAAGCTTTGATGATGAAGCCGCCAAAAAAGGTTATTGCCTCTACAAAGTGGGCTGTAAAGGTCCTTCTACCTACAACGCTTGTGGGGTCATGAAATGGAACAACGGGGTCAGCAACCCGATCATTTCTGGCCACGGTTGTATTGGCTGTAGCGAAGAAAACTACTGGGACAATGGCCGCTTGTACGAACGGGCTTCGGTTTTCCCCGGTTTTGGCATCGAAAGCAATGCGGATACTGTTGGCAAAGTTGCTCTTGGGGCTACCGTTGCCGGTATCGCAGCCCACGCGATCATGACCAATGTGCGCAAAAAAGAACTCATTTCTGATTTGATTGGGGAAGGAAAGGAAACGGAGAGGGAAATAGAATAAAACCAAAAGCATGAGCCAAAGAATCGTCATAGATCCAATTACCCGTATTGAGGGTCACCTGCGTATTGAAGCAGACATCCAAAACGGGAAAGTATCCGATGTATACAGTGCGGGCACGATGGTCCGCTTGCTGGAAGAAATATTGCGGGGTCGTGATCCACGCGATGCCTGGGCCTACGTTGGACGTGTGTGTGGGGTATGTACCTCTACGCACTCACTGGCTTCGGTACGTACGGTTGAGGATGCGCTAGGCATCGTTGTTCCCCCTAATGCCGAGATTGTGCGCAACCTGATGTTTGCCACCCTGTACATGCATGACCACGTAGTGCATTTTTACCACCTGCACGCCCTGGATTGGGTGGATGTGGTCAATGCCCTCAAAGCAGATCCCAAAAAGACTTCCGAACTGGCCCAGAGCATATCCAACTGGCCCAAAAGTTCGGTAGGTTATTTTTCGGACCTGCAAAAACGCATCGGAAAGTTTGTAGAAAGTGGCCAATTGGGCATTTTCACCAACGGTTACTGGGGGCATCCCGCTTACAAACTGCCGCCGGAAGTCAACCTGATTGGCCTGGCGCATTACCTGGAAGCCTTGGAATGGCAAAAAGAAATTGTCAAAGTCCAAACCATTTTTGGTGGCAAAAACCCTCACCCCAACTATCTGGTAGGCGGGATGGCCTGTGCCATTGGACTAGACGACGTCAGTGCCATCAATGCTGAACGCCTCGCTTACATCAAACAACTGCTGGACGATGGCAAACGCTTCATCGAACAGGTGTACATTCCTGACCTTCTGGCGGTAGCCTCTTTCTACAAAGATTGGGGTGCAATCGGTGGCGGTTTGGGTAATTATCTGGTGTACGGCGATTTGCCTACCAATGGTTTCCGCGATCCCAGTTCCTTCAAGTTCCCAGCAGGTGCTATTTTGAACAAGGATTTGTCCAAAGTACACGAAGTGAACATGCGGGAAGACAGCGAAATTCAGGAGTTCATCAACAAATCCTGGTACACGTATGAAGGTGGGGACGATGTCGGCTTACACCCCTGGAAAGGTGAAACCAAGCTCAATTATACAGGTCCAAAACCACCGTACGAACACCTGAATACGGAGGAAAAATACAGCTTCCTCAAAACGCCCCGTTGGAAAGGGCACGCAATGGAAGTAGGTCCATTGGCACGGGTACTGGTGGGTTATGCCAAGGGTATTCCCGAATTCAAAGAAGTGGTCGATTCGGCACTGAAGCACCTGGACGTACCAGCAACGGCGCTCTTCTCTACCCTGGGCCGTACCGCTGCTCGCGGCCTGGAAGCCCAACTGGTGGCCAACTGGGCGCAGGAGTTTTATGACCAATTGATCCAAAACATCAAATTGGGCGATACCCGCATGGCCAATACCGAAAAGTTCCAACCCGAAACCTGGCCAGCCAAGACCAAGGGGGTCGGTTATGCTGAAGCACCTCGTGGCGCGTTGGGGCACTGGATTGTCATCGAAGATCAAAAAATTGCGAACTATCAACTGGTGGTTCCAACGACCTGGAATGCTTCGCCACGCGATCCACAGGGGCAAATGTCGGCTTACGAAGCAGCCTTAATGGATACGCCGATCGCCGATCCGGAGAGGCCAGTAGAAATTCTGCGCACCGTGCACTCTTTTGACCCTTGCATGGCTTGTGCGGTACACTTGTACGATGAAGAAGGTAAGCACCTCAGTCGGGTGAAAGTTCTTTAGGGGCGATAAAAAATAAATTGTTCATTTTGCCAAAGGATTAGATAAGTAAACGTTTCATTTTAAGTGTCTTATCTAATCCTTTGGCTCAGAAAAAATGAACATTTATTTTTGCCCCACTACTTAATACAAAAAGCTAAGGTTATGAGCAAGCATCAGATTGTTCACCACAAACTCCTGCGGGTTTTTGTATGGGAATTGCCCGTGAGGGTTTACCATTGGCTCAATGCAGCCAGTATAACCGCTTTGGTGGTGACCGGGTTTTTGATTTCCAACCCTCCTGCTTTACAGGTTAGTGACGAAGCGGTTTTTCGCTTCTGGTTTGGCAAAGTGCGGTTCATCCATTTTGTAGCGGCGTACCTCTTTTTGTTCAACTTCATCATTCGGATTTACTGGGGCTTTGTGGGCAACAAATATGCTTCCTGGAAGAATTTCATCCCCACAAATCGGCGCTTTTTCCAGGAGATGTGGCAGGTCATCAAAATGGACATCCTACAGCTCAAAGGTAAAGAACACATGGCCGTAGGGCACAATCAGCTAGCTGGGTTCATTTATTTTCTGACTTTTATCGCTTTCGTGGTGCAGGTGATTACTGGATTCGGATTGTACGCAGCCACGAGCACCTGGTGGTTTCCACAATTGTTCGCCTGGGTTCCTGGTATGTTTGGAGGAGACTCGCCGCTGCGGCATTTCCACCATGCGGCGATGTGGTTTTTCATCCTCTTTGCAGTAGTCCACGTCTACCTGGTTTTTTACCATGATTATGTGGAAGGTCGGGGTGAAATTTCGTCGATGGGCGGTGGTTGGAAATTCATTGAGGAAAAAGCGGTAGAAGAGCTAAAAACAAAGCATAAGTAGTGGGGCAAAAATAAGTGATCATTTTTCCTGAGCCAGAGGATTAGATAAGGCACTTGAAATGAAACGTTTACTTATCTAATCCTCTGGCAAAATGATCACTTATTTTTTTATCGCCCCTAAGTAAGTCAATTAACAGTAATATTTTCTTCATTGCAACATTGTCGACCGGGTGAGTGCGATTCACCCGGTCACTTTTTAAATTAGCGACCTTATGGCAGTTCTAATCATGGGCATTGGCAATTATTTGATGGGCGACGAAGGAGTTGGTGTACACGTGGCCCAACGCCTGAGCAATGAGACACTGCCCGAAGGCGTGGATGTGCTGGATGGAGGAACTGGTGGTTTTTTTCTGATGGAATATTTTGAAAACTACCCCGTAGTCATCCTGGTTGATGCAACGCTGGACGATCGGCCAACGGGGACCATCCGGGTGATTGAGCCACGTTTTGCCGCTGATTTCCCTAGGGCGATGAGCACCCATGACATTGGTCTGCGCGATTTGGTAGAAGGTTTGGCCATCTTGGGTAAGCTGCCTAAGATATACTTATTTGCGGTATCCATAGAAATGATACAGTCGCAACAGATCGAATTGTCGCCAACATTGGAGCAGGTTATGCCTGAATTGTTGGCGCAGGTAAAAAACATGGCGGTGAGGCAGCAATTGGAGCTAGTTTAAGGATTAAAATAGCGGTTTGCCTCCGGGACACAGGGCAGCCACATAGAGTTGCCCCAACACACTCACACTATCACACTCACACTATCACACCCATTCTTATCCCCCACTTACCGGTGGAATCAACACCACTTCATCCCTTTCAGTTATTTTCTGCTCCTCGCTGGCATAGTCCGTGTTCAGCGCGATCGCCAGGTTGTTTAGCTTTTGCAAAGCTGGATATTCGGCGTACAATGCAGCCCGCAAATCGGCTACATTGGCATCGGCAGGAATTTGCATTTCGACCGTACTGCCACCTAAAATATCCCTTGTAATCCCAAATGCCAAAATTTTTATCTTCATTACATGTATTTTAGTGTGCATATATTTCCTGCAAAAAGTGTTGTTATGAGTCAAAAAAACCTGTGGAAAACCCTAGGTTTCGTCACAAAAAGGTCATAAAAACGTTAAATAAGTAAAAAAATATACCACTTTTCAGGTACACTCGTTTGGCCGAATCCATTGCATTTATTTGGATTTTCATAAGGAAAGCCCCAAAATCACCTCTAAACTGGCAAAAATTACCAAATAATTTTCCAAAATACTTAATCGTTTACAAAGGGCATCTAAATCGTGATTGATTTACAATGCATTGCGTAAACCGATAAACGGGCTTAACTTTGCCTCACGGCGGTAACGAAATGGAGTCTTCGACACACATCTAGTTGCTGGGGTATATTGCCCAACTGAACTGACTAGGTCAAACTAATGGAATTATTGCAAAAAAGTTAGTTCAGTATCACCAAATTTTGTTTTGATGAATTTCCCATGGACAGTTGCTACGGCGCTGGTGATCGGCTTGACCGCTTCTCCAGCTGTTGTTGGCGCGAAAGCACACAAAACCGAGGTAAGTATTATTTCCAGCAAAACTGCACTTACCGAAACACTCGTGAAGGAACGGCTTGTTAAACTAAGCCTACCCATCGAAGTGAAAACCAGCGAATCAGTAATGACTCGGATTCGTCAGTACATTGGTACTGGTAAAAAAGAGACAGAACTCGTTATTGGTCGCTCCAACCTGTACTTCTCCGTATTTGAGCACTATCTCAATCAATACGGATTACCTGAAGAGCTCAAGTATTTGTCGGTCATCGAATCGGGCTTGCAACCGCAAGTGCGTTCTGCTGTAGGTGCCTCGGGCATCTGGCAATTGATGCCTATCGCTGCACGCCACTATGGCTTGTTAATGGGCGGTGGAGTCGACGAAAGACTTGACCTGTACCGTTCTACCGAAGCAGCAGTACAAATGCTGAAATACCTGCACGATGAACTCGGTGATTGGACCTTGGTGTTGGCCGCATACAATTCTGGTATCGGTACCATCAAGTCGGCAGTGCGCAAGGCTGGCACCAAAAATTACAGCGTTGTTAGCAAATATTTGCCGCACGAAACGCGCCGTTACGTCCCCGCTTATCTGGCTACCGCTTACGTGATGAGCTACTATCACAAACACGACTTAAAGCCCGTTATTCCATTCTACTACTCGCCTGATGCTCGGGTAGTCCGGATCTACCGCACCTTGTCTTTTGGCGAAATTGCCCGTATCTCTGGCGTAAAAACTTCAGTGATTGCGGCGCTAAACCCCAGCTTCACTAGCGGTATCATTCCCCGCAGTGCCAAAGGCCATCTGTTGATGTTGCCCAACAGCGAAAGTTCACTTTTGCTGCGCAGTTACCTGGATAGCAATTCGAAGTTGCCATTCGGTACCATCAAAACGGCTTACGTGACTACCAAGGGTGATGATTTAAGCAGAATCGCCACCTTGTTCAGCACTACTGTAGACAATCTGGTGAAATGGAATGACATTCGTGAAGGTAAACTCGTCATCAATCAAGAACTTGTACTTTATCTTCCTAAAGCGTTTTTCATCAAGAGAGCCTAAGTGCTCAATTGCTTGAAAAATGCAAAATACCCCTTCGGCTGGATGGCTCCACCGAAGGGGTATTTTTTTATTTTACGCAATCTCCATAAAATAATTCGGCTCCACCACAATCGACTCATCCAGTGACTTTCGGTAACCGACATGCACCCGATCAATCCAAACTCCCGTTTTCATGTAAATGCTCACCGCCTCTTTGTTGTGGGCTCTTACTGTGGTCAGGTAGATGTTGTCGTAACGTTTTTGGATGTAATCGGAATTCATGAACTCCACAATAAAGGCAAAAATACCTTTGGTTTTGTAAGCTGGATGGACCCCAAAGCCAGTCCCCTTGGCCTGTCGGCGCCTGGATAGTTTGAGTTTGAGCAAAAACAGGGGGGCTTTCCACCAGTTGAGTTTGCCTTTGGTAAACTTGAGGTAAGGGTTGATGTCGGGGAAAAATGCACAAAACCCGGCGGGTTTGTCTTCATAATAAGCAATGCCCAAAAATTTGGGATCGATGATGTTTTTGACCTCCTTCATCAATTTTTTAAATCCTTCCGGGTCAGCAGGCCGAAAATGTTCGTAGTGGCCAAAGGCAGCATTGTACACTTCGGTGAAATCATCAGCGTACCGTTCCAGTTTTGCTGGATTGTAGGTTTCCACGCGGATGTTGTTGTTGCCCGAACGGACTCGTTCGATGACGGCTCGCAATCGCGACAGGTCGATGTCTTTGGGGTGCCCCTTCATGGTGAGGATTTGCTCCCAGGCGATGTAGCCATTGGCCAAAAACATGTCTTTATAATAAGGTGGGTTGTACGTTTCTTGAAACAGGGGGGGATCGAATCCTTTTTCCAACAAACCCCAGAATTTATCGCGCCCACCAAAGTTGATCGGTCCATCAATGGCTTTCATGCCCTTTTCAAGGAGGTAGTTTTCTGCTGTTTCAAATAAAGCCTTGGCATAAGCCGGATCTTCGATGCACTCAAAATAGCCGATACCCCCCAATGGATAAGGCTGTATTTTATTGTTGCGGTGGTCAATAAAGGCGGCAATGCGCCCGGCTGGTTGGTTTTGTTCATCCAGAAGTACAAAAACTTTGGCTTCGCCGTGCTCAAAAGCATGGTTCTTGCCCGGAGTAAAGGTGCTTTGGACATCGCCTTCCATCGGTGTGATCCAATTTGGATCCTTGGCATAGATTCGGTGGGGTACTCGGTGGAACAGTTTCCAGTGTTCTGGGCTTTGGACTTCGATGATGGTCATGGTGGTAGTGGTTGTGGGGTGCGAAGATAGCTAGCGTCTTTTTACTTTTTGCGGTTGCGCTTTAAATTACCACGTGGAAGTCTCCCTTTTTCTTGTTCAAATTTATCCATATGCTCATCTTCAATGTCTTTAGCCTTCAGGCGACCAAAGATGTTGGTTAAAAGAATTCGGGCAATGTACCTCAACCAACCCACCGCAAGATTCATATCCCTTAGTTGTTCTCTTATCCTTTTAGAAAGTCCATCTTCTTCAATTGGTTCTGAACTTATGCCGTATTTAAAAACTTCCTCCTCTTGATTGTCCCAAACTTCGTACAAATGATGAGGGTCTTGATTCTGATTGGAATTTCGATGCATAACTGCAGATTTAGGCCCAGCCCTCTTCGTTGCTGTAGGTTTCGTAATTGTATTTGGGCGTATGGATAAATGGCTTTTGTGTTTTGGTTTCATATGCCTCTGCCGCCAAAAACAAAAGTGCTTCAAAAACGATTTCACGAGGCATTTTTTCAGGATGCTGCACCACATCCACAAAATACTGTTGTCCTTCGGCCACTACAGCACATCGCGCATAAAGAAAATCGTCCACCGAAAGCCGCCCTTTTGGATGTTCATCAATAAATACTTGGGCATGTTGCTTTGTGTCGAGCAACCATAGCTTTTCTGAAAGAATATCCTGAAACTGATGGATGTTGGCAATGGGCATTGCCGCTAGTTTATCAATAGCTGGTTTAAGCACAACTTGATCATCCTCCGGCTGAGACCAGTCCAACAAATCAATAATTGCCCAGAAATCTGCCTCAGTCAGCCAATTTTCTGGTCTCTTCCGAATATGAATCTCTAATTCAACTGAGCCAAGTTGTTTTTTTAGATCATCCAGGAAAGAGGAATCCAGAGCATCGATATTGACGTTGAAGGTAGTATCAGTTGTGTCTATCATTCATTTAAAGTATTTGTGCTTCAAAGAAAAAAATTGAAACGCAGGTGTTTTCTTTTTTTCAAATTTACACCAATTATTTGAAAATGTCAAAGGCCAAAAATCCTATCATCGCCTCAATTTTTTTAATTGCTCCACAAACCACTCCTTCATGTGCGAAGGCAAAATCCTTGAATTGGTGATCTGACTGTTTAAGATTTCAATCTTCTTGCGGTCGTTGAACTGGATTTTGATCAAACGTTTGGAGGCACTGATCAATTCTTTAAAGGACATCTTATGGTAGGCCAGCATTTTTTTGCGGTTGATGTAGGCCCGCATGCTGTCTAATAGAGATTCCAGCGCCATAAACTCATCCTTTTCGTAGTACACGCGAATCAGCATGGTTTTGGCGGTGAGGTTGATCAAAATGTCATCGATGTCGAACTGAATTAAAAGGTCTTGGGCCCGGTCGTAGTCGCCTTGCTCAAAGTAGAGGCGCGCCATCGCAAATTTCACGAAATTCTCGCGGTACTCGGGGGCCAGGTTCTGCTGGTATTCCTCGATAAAGGTGCTCACCCAGTCAAATTCTTTGAGGGTGGTACCAATAGAAACGATGTTCCGAAAATTCAAGGGGCTTAAAAAGCCGTTTTCTAATAAAATGGAATGCTCCAAACCTTTTTGATAAAACTCAAAAGCCTCCCGCACGAACTGTTTGCTCCCGATGTTCATTCGGCCAATGCAATAATTGATGGCGATCAGGTACAAATCCGATTTTTCGGCATTGCTGAACGCATAATCGTAATTCCGCAAATTATTTTTTACCTCGTAAAAGTGTTCTTCTTCCTGCGGAAAGCGAAACAGGTTGTAAATGTGGTAGTACACCTTGATAAATGGGGTGTCCAAAATGGCCTCTTTGGTTTTAAGGTAGTCCAAAAGAGCATCCAGCATGCCAAAATCGTAATCTTTTTTGTAGATTTTTTGATGGGAAAGCATCAGGCAAGCCATCTTTAGCTTCTTGGCGATAAAAGCCATTTCTGCGATGTCCGACATTTCCTGATAGTTCAAGGCTACTGCCCGCGACTTTTCACTCAATTGCAGCGACTTTTCTTTTTCTACCAGATACCGCAACTCCATTGATTCGTCGTTGAGCAAAGGTTGGAATTCCTGTTTTTGCTGAATTTCTTTCATGATTTTATCGTGGAGCTTCATTAATTTACGCTCCCGATAACTTTGGGCGAGGTACAGCTTGGATAATATTTCATCTTCTGCAGCTTTTTTAAAGGTCAAATAATTTTCAATCGATTCCTGCAAAAAATGAATCACTTGCCGCATCCGGGCATCATCATACGCCTCTTTGGGGTACAATTTTCTAAAAATCCGCTCCTTTTCTAGGCTTTTGTCATCCTCAAGGCGGTTCCCACTCGTAAGATACTCATATAATTGTACCACGTCCGAGCGTTGATTATGGATGGGTGAGACCAGCCATTTGCGCAATTCCCGGCTTTCTTTCTTAGAAAGTGCAAATAAAATGTGGGTGAGTTGACTATTTTGCATGGGTTTAAAAAAATGTTTTTTCAACAGAATTTTCAATGCATGCAAAGTTATAAAACATTGTCAATCAAAAAATAAAAAAGTCATAAGACCATGATATCGCAAAGGAAAAAGGTATTTTTTTTCAACAATTGCCGTTTTTTGTCTTTGTTTCTAGCAGAAAGGTGCTGCATCTTTGTATTGCATTCAGCAGTAAAGCAATTAGAATTAGCACTCATGAAACTCCGACCTGCAAATAACATGATCACATTGCATTCTTTTGTAGTTGCAATCATGTTATTGTTAACGACTGCAGGCGGATTGAAAGCACAGGGATGGCAGTTCAACTTTGGCGGTTCTAAAGAGGACGAAGGTTGGGCGGTTCTGCAAGCTGAAGACGAAGGATTTATCGTAGTTGGGTTCGGTGAATCTTTCGGCACAGACAATGACCAGAACATCTTCGTTGTACGTACCGATATCGATGGTACCATTTTATGGACCAAGTACTACGACGAAGGTTTTCAGGAACAGGCTAGAGCAATCATCCCTACGGCTGATGGAAATTACCTCATCGTTGGCAACATTGTTGGCAAACCAGGGGAGAGGGAAAACATATACCTTTTAAAAATAGATCGCAAAGGCGGTCTACTGTGGAGTAAGCAATTTGGTGGAGCAGGCAGCGAGCGCGCAAGCGACGTTGTTCTCAATTCAGACGGAGGATTCTCCGTGATTGGTACCAGCAAAGCAACCACAGACGAAGATGAGAACATCTTATTGGTTCGGTTCAATGCCGATGGCACAGCGATCTGGTCAAAAACCTATGGTACGCCGCGCAAAGATGAGGGCAAAAGCCTGAGTCGCATCGGAGAGGGTTTTGCACTTTTGGGCAATAGCCGCAGCGAAACTGGATTCGACAATAACATCGTTCTTTATCGGGTTGACAGCACGGGTAACATCATCTGGGAACGCCGGATCGCCAATAGTTTCCGCGAAGAAGGTCGCGCCATTATCACTACACAAGACAATGGATTAGCGGTTGCAGGAGTGATCAACGACAATGCTGACGCCCTCATCGTAAAATACGATGCGAATGGCAATCAGCGCTGGATGCGCTCCATCGGAGACGACAATGTAGAAGAAGAAGCCAACGCCATTACTGAATTAAAGGATGGCAGTTTGGTTATCACCGGCCTGAAATTGGTAAGTGCTGCAAACGTAGACCTTTTGGTCGCCAAAGTTGACGCCAAAGGCAACATACTATGGGAAAAAGCGATCGGCGATGCAGAGTTTACTGAAGAAGGTCGCGATATTCAAGCCACCAAAGCAGGTGGATACATCATTACCGGTTACAACGGCCAGCTACTCAACACCTTTAATGACCTCATTCTGGTCAAAACGGATGCCTCGGGAAACACCATTACCAATCGCCTTAACGGCCGGGTTTTTGTAGACCGCGACAACCAATGCGATTATGACAACGGAGAGGCCCCCCTCTCAGGTTGGATCATCAAAGCAACCAAAGGTATTCAAGTAGTATATGGTACCAGCGATAAAAATGGCAACTACAGCATTCTGGTAGACACCGGAGTGTACAACTTAAAAGTACTGCCACCCAATCGCTACTGGGCAGCTTGTAATGCAGAAGGAGTAAACGTACGCCTTCGTGAGTTTTACGATTCTTTGCGGGTTGATTTTGGTGCCAAGGCAGCAGTGGATTGCCCTTACATGGAAGTGGACATTACAACTCCATTCCTTGCTGAGTGCAGCGACGTAGATTATGTCGTCAACTACTGCAACACCGGAACGGCAAATGCCACAAACGCCTACGTTGATCTGGCTTTAGATAGCAAGCTGACCTTCAAGTCATCTAGCATCTCGGCAGAACAACTCAGCGATGGTAAATTGCGCTTCCGCCTCGGTACAGTTCCAGTCAACGGCTGTGGTTCATTTTCGATCAGCACTGCACTTGCTTGTAGTGGTATCGCAAATGGCCAAAGTGGACTGGTTTCCGCCAGGGTTTTCCCAGATACATTTTGCTTGGATCTCGATCCCCGCTGGGATCGTTCAAGCATCGTTGTACGCGGCGCATGTAAACAAGACACGGTAATTTTTGAGATTCAGAATATTGGCAAAGGCAATATGCTGGAACGGAAAAAAGGAATCGTAGTTGTCGATGACGTGATCATGCGCGATGTTAACCCGACTTATCAATTGCAAAGTGGACAAACCATTGAGGTCCGTATTCCTAATCCTGCGGGATCAACCTTGCGCTTGTTTGCAGAACAATCGGAAGGCCACCCAGGAAGAAGCTTGCCAACAGTGGCAGTGGAAGGATGCGCCGAAACGGGAACACCAATAAAAACGGGACATGTAACCCAGTTTCCTGAAGACGATCAGGATGCTTTTGTCTCGGTTGACATACAAGAAATTTTAAGCGCTGTGCAGCCGGTGGCATTAAGAGGCCATCCCAAAGGCTATGGTAAACAAAGTACCATTGATGCAAAAACCGATTTGACATTTACTGTTTTATTCCAAAACTCCGGCAGTGATACCGTTCAGCGTGTAGTAATCAGAGATACCCTGAGCCAGGCAATCGACCCCACCACAGTCATACCTGGTGCCAGTAGCCATCCTTACTTTTTAGAAGTATATGAAGGTGGTATCCTGAAGATTACATTCGACAGTATCAATCTGCTGCCCGCCAACGGCGGCACAACGCAAAAAACATACGGATACGTTGAATTCCGGGCATCCCAAAAACCGAACAATCCCAGGGGGACGGTGATCGACAATCGCGCTACAGTGTATTTCGATTACCGTTTACCCTCCGGAACCAACACCGTACGCAGGATGGTCGATCACTTCCCTGATTTTGTGAGTATTCTGACTTCGAGTCAGGAAGTGTTCGTCCCTAGTGTAAAAGTAGACATCTATCCCAATCCTTTTAGTGAGATGGTGACTTTGGAAGTCAAAGGCCGTCAATACAATAGACTACAGCTGAGCGTCTATGATCTAAGTGGAAAATTGATTCAGCAAAAGTTCTTTAACAGCAATATTTGTCATGTTTATCGTGATCAACTAGCCGCCGGTATTTATTCGTATCGGTTAACATCTGAAGGGCAACTAATCAACACAGGCAAGTTGGTCGTGCGGTAATCATAGTCCCATAAACTTTAAAAGGTTCCTCGCGAAAAAAATGCGGGGAACCTTCCATAATCAAGCTGTTAAAGGCAACAAAACTTGACATTAGTTCGTTCTAATAAAGATTTTTAGGTCGTCTTATTTTTTCATGAGATTATGATTTGTTATTAGCGTGAGGCCGTGCATCAGAGTACGGCTTTTTTTTTGCCCGCAACTCAACGAAAAGCATCGAATTGTCATAACAACGTCATAATGGTACAAGTATAGGGACAATATTTCAAAGTAGGAGAAAAATTATATAAAAATTTAAAAAATACCCAAAATATGGTAGGGATAACCCTGTGTGGTTATCCATTTTGGTGGGCAACCACATAGGGTTGCCCCAACAAGCCGCCCCAAGAGAGATCAAAATTCTGCATTTCCTGGCGTCCGTGGGAATGGAATCACGTCTCGAATATTTGACATGCCGGTAATAAACTGCACCATTCGTTCAAATCCCAGGCCAAATCCAGCGTGGGGCGCACCACCAAACTGACGCAATTGAAGGTACCACCACAAATCTTCTTCTGGAATGCCCACTGCTTTCACCCGCTCGAGCAACAGATCGTAGCGATCTTCACGCTGAGACCCCCCGATCACTTCCCCAATACCCGGGAACAATACGTCCATCGCGGCTACGGTTTTATCGTCGTCGTTTAGGCGCATGTAAAAAGCTTTGATTTCCTTGGGGTAGTTGCGTACGATGACCGGTTTTTTGAATTCCTTTTCCACCAGGTAGCGCTCATGTTCCGATTGTAAATCGATCCCCCACTCTACCGGAAATTCAAATTTTTTCTCTTTGTACGGTTTCGATTTCATCAAAATCTCTACCGCTTCGGTATAGGTAATGCGTTCAAAAGCATTGTCGACCACAAAACGCAGTTGCTCAATCAAACCCATGGCCCGACGCTTGTCTTTAGGCAAAGCATTTTGCTCTTCTGCCAAACGTTTGTCCAACAACTCGAGGTCAGCCAGGTGATTTTCGAGGCAATAATTGATCAGGTACTTGGTGAATTCCTCCGCCAAGTCCATGTTGTCGTAAATGTCATTAAAGGCAACTTCTGGTTCAATCATCCAGAATTCTGCCAGGTGACGGGGTGTATTAGAGTTTTCAGCCCGGAAAGTAGGCCCAAAAGTGTAAATTTTCCCCAGCGCCAAGGCCGCAATTTCGCCTTGCAATTGACCAGAAACGGTAAGGTTGGTCGCTTTTCCGAAGAAATCCTGGCCAAAATCTACGCCACCCTCTTCTGTTCGAGGTGGGTTGTTGACATCCAGGGTGGTGACGTGGAACATCTCGCCGGCACCTTCTGCATCACTCCCCGTAATGATGGGGGTGTGCATGTAAAAGAAGCCTCGGTCGTTGTAAAACTTATTCACCGCAAAGGCTACGGCATGACGCAAACGAAATACCGAACTAAAAGTGCTCGTCCGCATGCGGAAATGTGCATTGGTACGCAAAAACTCCATGGTTTGAGCCTTGGGCTGCATCATGTACCCATCTTCAGGATTACACTCGCCCAATATATCCACATTTTCCGCCAATACCTCTACCGCCTGGCCAGCTCCTTGGGAAGCCACCAATTGGCCAGTTATACTCAAACAGGCGTGGAATTTGATTTTTTTGAGGATGGACTCCTCCATTTTTTCCGCATCCAACACAATTTGCAAAGTATGCGGGGTGCTGCCATCATTGAGGGCAATGAAGCGATTGCCACGAAAAGCCCGCACCCAACCCATCACAGTAACTGATTCATTGAGTACAGGTTGAGCCAATACTTTAGCAATTTCGGTCCTTCTCATTTGTCGATTTTTAAACGGGGGCGAAAATAGGGATAAAAAATGAAGAGTTTATAAAAACCGTTGCCGTAATTCCGGAGTCGGAATCATACAGCTTTCTCGTTGTCCAAACCAACGGTAACGATTGCTGGCTACCCAGTTGTAGAGGCGGTTGCGCAAGGACAATGGAATCAACTTAAAGACCAGCAAAAGCCGCCAAAATCCACCCAATTGCCGACAAATTTCCAGGGGAACATTAGAGTGGGTAAAAATTTTACCGTTGTCGTAAAGCACGACTGTACTTAATTCATTGACAGGTAATTGTGCTTTAGCCATTACCTCTTGTCCAAAGTCAGACTGCAGCGCTGCAAATTGGAATTTACCTTGTGGGTCAATCTTGATGATGTATTGGACAAATCCATTACAAAGATTACATACCCCGTCGAAGAGAATTACTGGTTTCATAAAAAGCGATTAATCGTTTAAAACTAAACAAACAAGGCCTGATACAGTTCCTCCACCTTGCTGATTGGCCGCAATTTTATGCCGAAACGTTTCTGGTCCAGGCCCTTCAAATTGTATTTGGAAAAATAAATTTCATTAAACCCTAAGCGCTCGGCCTCTTGAATGCGCTGCTCGATGCGGTTGACGGCGCGAATTTCACCAGATAGCCCTACTTCGGCGGCAAAACAAATGTTGCTGGGCACCGCCACATCTTCCAAAGAAGAAATCAAAGCACTCACGATGGCGAGGTCAATTGCCGGATCATCCACCCTAATCCCACCGGCAATGTTGAGGAATACGTCATTCATGCCAAAGGGCATACCCCCTCTTTTTTCTAATACCGCCAGGAGCATACTCAAACGCCGCAGGTCAAAACCCGTGGCCGAGCGTTGGGGGGTGCCATACACCGCTTTGCTCACCAGCGCCTGCGTTTCGATTAGCATGGGGCGCATACCTTCCATCGTTGCTGCCACTGCACTGCCACTTAGATCTTCTTCTTTTTGGGAAAGCAACAACTCCGAAGGGTTCGATACTTCGCGCAGGCCATTGGCTTGCATTTCATAAATACCCATCTCGTCGGTAGAACCGAAGCGGTTTTTGATGGTACGGAGGATGCGGTAAGTGTAATGCTGGTCGCCTTCAAATTGCAGCACGGCATCCACAATGTGCTCCAGGAGTTTAGGTCCGGCAATGGATCCGTCTTTGGTAATGTGCCCGATGATGACTACCGGGACATGGCTGGTTTTGGCAAAACGTTGCAAATCTCCCGCACATTCGCGCACCTGCGAGATGCTCCCTGGAGTAGATTCTATGTACGGCGATTGTAAGGTTTGGATGGAATCAATGATGACCAAATCAGGTTCCAATTCGCTGGCAAAGGCGATGATTTTGCTTACATTGGTTTCGGTCAAGATATAACAATGGTCCTGGGAATGTGGAAGTCGATCGGCACGCATCTTGATTTGTTCTTCACTTTCTTCGCCAGAAACGTATAAAACCTTGTTTTTCAATTGCAAAGTCACCTGCAACAAGAGTGTGGACTTGCCAATTCCGGGTTGGCCACCAATCAAGATCAAAGAACCGGGTACAATACCACCGCCTAAAACTCGATTCCACTCATTGTCGGGCGTCACCAGGCGCATCACATTACTCGCACTGATATTGGGAAGGGCGATGGGCTTAGGGCCGTCCAAGGGGCCTGCTTTGGGCTTCCAGGCATTCTTTGCAGTTTCCTGCGGGGTTTCTTTAAAGATAATTTCTTCCTGATAGGTATTCCATTCGCCACAAGCGGGACATTTACCGACCCATTTGGGGGCAGTGGCTCCACATTCTGAACAGGCGAATATTTTTTTTACTTTAGCCACGTTGTTGGTTTATGTCCAAAATTAAAACATAAAATTGAGAAAATGACTAAAAAGTGGCTCAAAAAAAAATGCTTTGGACTCCGTATATTTTTCTACTGGTTTTGACGTTTTTGTAAAACACAAGTAGTAAACATTTTTTACTTTACTTTCTTTTAAGTTAAAGTGCTGTTAAAAGCTGAAAAATAAGCGAATAGCTGCATTTTTTTGCAATATTGGATGTAGATTTCAATTCTCTTGAAAAAGAGTATTCATATGTAGATTGTTTTCATTTGGTTTTTTGGGGTTATTCAGGGCGTCCATGAAGACGCCCTGCTTTGTTTTAGCTTTAGAACTTACTTCTTGTCTTGCTTGGCAAATACCTTCTTCAACAGGTCACTGCTGCGGGAATCCACATTTTCACGAATTTCCAATTCCTTTTTCTCTACCAATTGGAACATGCCCAATAGTGCCTTTTCGGTGACGTATTTGTCCAGCTCTGGGTTCATTTTTTTCACCAATGGAATTTTGTTGTAGGCAGTCACCGCACTCGCCCAATATTCGCGGGCTTTAAATTTGTCCAACGAGGTTTGAATCACCGGCAAAAAGGCCTCGGTCAATGGCGAAGTAGTGGTAGTTTGCAGGTATTGGGTAGCTGCATTTTTTTGCCCCATTAGGATGTTCATGGCATCCTTAAAGGTCATTTGTTTGATGGCATCGACAAAGATGGGCTTGGCTTGAGTAGCCGCATCTTCCGCAGCCCGGTTCATTTTTTCCAATAAATCCTCCTCAAACTTGGCAAAGCCAGGGATAATCTTCAATTTAGCCGCCATGGCTTTGGCTTCCTCGGGCATCAAAATTTTATAGGGGCTGGCATAATAGCCATCTTTGGCCGAAAGGAAACTTACTGCCTGATCAATGCCCACATTTAAGGCCTCTTTAAGGCCGGAGCCAGCCTCATCAGCACTCAGGTCGCCACCTTTGCCGATTACGGCATTTTTGGCTTTGTTGATTAAACCGCCCAACTGGGCTTCTACTGAATTGTGCAAAACACCCCAGGCTAGAAGGGGCAGCAGTACTAGGTAACGTCCGCGCATGGTAAATTTTTTTTGTTACAAGAACGCTATTTTGACGGCAGCCGTACGCTAAAGTATCAAGCCAAAAGTGGGTTTAACTTTTTTTTAATACCCATTTAGTCAAAAACTTGCTCAAAAACTCGCTTTTTTAACGATTGTTCAATAAATTGAGCCAGTAAATTTAACTCATGCCTACCATCAAAACCAGTAAGGAGGAAGTGCTGCAAAAATCAATGCTCTTGATTTGGCAGAAAGGCTACCACTATACCAGCATTGGCGACCTCGCGTCCGCTTTGGGCATGCACAAATCGCACTTTTATTACTATTTCAAAGATAAGGAAGACCTAATGAAGGAAGTCCTCAGCTACATGTTGGAGCAATTCACCCAAATGCTCAAGCGTATTGTCGAAAATACTGAGCTGGATACATCCGGTAAACTGCAAAAATTGGCCGGCAAGATGGCCCGCTTTTATGACTTCAACGGCTATTCCAACGGGTGTTTAATGGCCAATACTGCGCTTGAATGTTATTTTCAGAAAACCAAAACGCAAACAGAAAAAGAGTATTCAACAGCCAATACTGCCATTGAATCCGTAGGAAAAGAGTATGCTTTTTTGCCCATCGTGCGCAAGTTTTTCAGCACCTTTATTGAGTATTTAACCCAGATTTACAGTGAAAAATACCCAGCTGAAGAGGCCGCTCAAATGGCGGTTCAGGCAGTGCAAGAGTTTGAAGGTGCCTTACTGCTGACCCGCTTGTTTGCCGATGAAAACTATTTGAAGCAAGCTTTGGAGCGAATCGCCAGTCGTTAATTTTTTTTGCTTAATAATTTTAACGAACGATCAATAAAATAAAAACATCCATAACCATGTCCGCAAACATCCCGACCCGAAACCTATTGGCTCCAGCCGAAAAACTCAGCATCACCTGCGCTGATGGAGTGCCCCTTTCTGCCGTGCTCTGCGCGCCTGCCCAAGCTCAAGCAGCCATCATGCTCAGTGGTGGTACCGGATTTAAAAAAGAATTTTACCTGCCGCTGGCCAATTACCTCGCTGAACATGGCCTGGCTACCATTGTATACGATTACCGGGGAACTGGCGAGTCAAAACCCGCAGACATGCGTCAGTGTGACTATACTTTTTTGGATTATGGTCAAAAAGACATGCCTGCTATATTGGATTTTATGGATGCCCGCTACCCGGATTTACCCAAATTGATTTTAGGGCATAGCGCGGGTGGGCAACTAGTTGGGTTTATGCCCAATGTACACAAAGCAAAAGGTTTGGTAGCCATAGCTACCTCGGTGGGTTATCTGCCTTACATGCCTTGGGGTTATCGACTCAAGAGTTATTATTTCTTCTATTTGTTTACCCCCATAAGTATCCTGCTGAAGGGTTATATTGCTTCCAAAAGGTTCAAAATCATGGAGGATTTGCCACGCAAAGTGGTGACCCAATGGAGGGCCTGGTGCAGCAAGCCCAATTACTTTTTTGATCCAAAATTTTATAGCAAAAGTGTCCCTACCGGAGTTTTTGATCAAATGCCTTTTCCCATTCACGTTTTTTGGGCCACTGACGATCCCATCAGCAATGCCCGCTCGGTACCTGCTTTTTGGAATCATGTCAAAAGTGAGGATGGCCTGAGCTTTCAGGTGTTACGCCCCGAAGATTGGAATACGCCCAAAATTGACCATTACGGGGTATTCCGGGCTCAGTTTAAGGATTCCTTGTGGAAGGAAGTATTGGGTGCCTTACAGCGCATGCTGTGAAAGATATGCTGAAAACCTGCATTTAGTAGCAGGTTATATGGCTGGCGCAATAACCCGCGCCAGCCTTTTATTTTTTTCCGTCCCTTAGTAGTGGGGCAAAATGAACACTTAATTTTTTATCGCCTCTTATCGGTCTCTGAATTTCAATAAACTGATGTTTTTTCCTACTCGAATACCTTGCAAGAGCCCCTGTTCATTGCCTACACGGTAGTGAATTCCTCCGTACAAACGGCTTACCGCAGCCTCGTTGGCAAATTCAAAAAATGTGCTGAAGGTGCGTGGACCACCGTCGATGTCGGTGCGAGCTATGTGTGCCCGATCGGTAAAGGCGTAATTGTAGCCGAATAAATCGGATAAAATTTGTGCTGTTGCTCCCGATTGGGTGGAATGCCCTGAGGTGTATTCAGGGAAAGGGGGCGTGGTCAGATGCGCATTCCAAGAGGCATCAATCTGGGCTTTGACGTAAGTGATTGGCCGCATCAAATTGTGGGTGTACTTAGCATTCCAGCACGACACAAAAGCGTCGTGCACCCCCATGCCAACCCGGGCAAAAGCTTCAGCGGCAACTGCCAGGCTAGCTTCTTCTTTTTCCAGTATTTGCTTGGTAATGTCGATGGAATGCCCTGGTGGAGTGAAGGTTTTCCCGGGATCATCACTCCAATATTCAGCGATCGTTTTTTGTTCCACCGTCAGATTTTTAACGGTCGTGTACACTTCCAATGCTTGTTGATAAAAAGGAGAAGTTTTGTCGGTAGAGTAAGTAGGCGGCGCTGGTACCATTGATACATCGGCATTATTGGGATAAAAAGTCCGCACTTTACCCCAAAAAGGCTGAAGTGGTATTTTTTGGAAAGCTGGTGCAGTAGGTACCCACAAACTCGCCCCAGTAGGTGCCGTATAAGTAGTCGGAAAGTTGGTTTGGTAACAGAATTGTTGGCCATCCCCATTGGAATAATTGGCAATGGCATTGGCAACCGCCATGCCGTATTCGGTGGATCGTTTGTGAATGTCATCGTGGATGGTATTCCGATAGCGTTCGGTATACTTCTGCTCCAGACTGGCGATCAAAAACTTATTTTGCTCTGTAGCGGGCGCATAACAAGCTTTTACAATTTGGGCCAGGGCTGCATTGCCCACCAGAGGCCAGTGGTATTCCAGATTGGGATCAATTTCGGGCAAATTAGACGCTTCTAAACCCGTAACCTGCCCCGCCATACTCAGGCCACTGGGAATCCCGGGGCGGACCGACTCAAATAAAGCCAAGCCAACGTACCCAAACATTCGGGCTGCTACTGGTGGGGTATAACCAGCAGTTTCTTTGGTGAGTTGCAGCGTAAGATCCATCCAGTCCTGGACGAGCTCTGAGTCGTACTCATCCGCAGTAGGTAGAAAGGTTACTTCTTTGCCATCAGGGTCACAAGCAGTGACGAAGCCCAGCATGAGTAGTGCCAGACACAAACGTAGTAGGTGATTCATGGGTAAATCGATTTATTGAGGAAATAATTGTTTTTAAACCAATTTTTTAAGGTAGGTAGACAGTTGTATTACTCAAAGCATCAGGCAATTGCAAGAAAGAACCGCAATATAACGCAAAGGGAGGAGTCTTCAGCGTAATCGATCTATTTTTTAAGGTTTTGTCAGCGTTTTTGCTCCCACTCCCAGGCCGTACGCATAATGTCACTAATGCTGCGTTTGGCCTGCCAGCCGAGGCGCTCGGTGGCTCGGTTGTTGTTGGCATAAATAGCCACCACATCCCCCGCCCGGCGAGGGCCAATAATATAATTGAGTTTTTGCCCGGAAACCTCTTCAAAGGCTTTGATGGCCTCTAGTACTGTCACCCCTTCACCAATACCCAGGTTGAATGTTTCGCAGTTGCTTTCCTGCCGATTGGCTAAGAGGTATTGAATGGCTTTGGTGTGCGCATTAGCCAGGTCCATCACGTGGATGTAGTCGCGTACACAACTACCATCGCGGGTAGGGTAATCGGCTCCGAACACGGTCATGCTCGCCCGTTTGCCTGCGGCAGTTTCAGTGATTACGGGCACAAGATTGGTGGCTGCCGTAGCTGCTTCACCGATCAGGGTACTTTCGTGGGCACCTGCGGGGTTGAAATAACGTAGAATGACCGCGTTGGTATTTTTTTCCTGAAAACAGAAGTCGTGTAAGATGTGCTCGCCCATTTGTTTGGTGCGTGCATAGGGTGATTCGGCGTTTTGGAAGGGGGTACTTTCGGTTACGGGCAGTTCGGTGGCATTGCCATAAACGGAACAGGACGAAGAAAAAATGATGTTTTTCACTCCGAACTCCAACATACACTCCAGGACATTGAGCAGACTATCGAGATTGTTGTGGAAATAACGTAGTGGCTGTTCCACACTTTCACCCACGTATTTGAGCGCGGCAAAATGGATGATGCCCGCGATATCGGGATGGGCTTGAAATACGGCCTTCGTTGCTGCCTTGTCGCAAAGGTCGACGGGGTAATTTTGCACCGTTTTTCCGGTAATGGCTTTTACCCCATCGAGGATACTTTCCGATGCATTGATCAGGTTATCAATGGAAACCACCTCAAAACCATTGTCAATCAAATCAACCAAGGTATGACTGCCGATGTAGCCGCAGCCACCCGTAACGAGAATCTTACTCATTTGTATTACTTTTGCGACTCGCAAAGTACCCATTCAATGCAGAAGAAACAACTTATTGCTGAAATTACCCAAATTGCCCGTCGTGCCGGAGCCGCTATTCTGGACATTTATGCCAATGAAGCCGACTTTCAGGTCGAACACAAAGCGGATACCTCTCCCCTCACCATTGCAGACCGAACGGCCAACGCCATTATTTGTAGCGCCCTTGAAGCACTTCCAGTACAGTACCCGATCATTTCGGAAGAAAACAAATTGCAGTCCTACGCCGAGCGTCAAGATTTCGAAAAAGCTTGGCTGGTTGATCCCCTCGATGGCACCAAGGAGTTTGTCAAACGCAATGGAGATTTTACCGTCAACATCGCCCTGATCAACAACGGCGTCATTGAATTGGGGGTAGTGTACGTTCCGGTTTACGATGAAATGTACTACGCACTGAAAGAAGAAGGCGCTTTTTGGGAAAAAGATGGCAAAGTGGAGCAGTTACAGGCATTGTCTTTTGGGCTAAAAGACACCGGTTTAAAAGTGGTTTGTTCCCGTTCACACATGAATCCGGAAACGGAAGCGTTTATCAACGCACTGGATCAACCCGAACTGGTTTCCCGCGGCAGCTCGCTCAAGTTTTTGATGATTGCCCAGGGCCAGGCACACGTTTATCCGCGCATGGGGCCAACTATGGAATGGGATACGGGCGCAGCACAAATTGTACTGGAAGAGGCTGGAGGAACGGTCATTGATCAGAATACCCAACAACCTTTGCGGTACAACAAGGAAAATTTGTTGAATCCACATTTTGTAGCTTATGGCAATGTACATTAACCCACCAGCAAATTAGTCAACCGTTTTTAACAACAGCAAGGCTTCATCCTCCTTTTTGGTCATTTTTGCCTTATCCTCAGGGCCTTTATCCTCGTATCCACAGAGGTGCAATACCCCGTGGATGATGACCCGGTGTAGTTCTTGCTCAAAAGAAACGCCAAATTGGTGGGCATTCTCGTGAATACGATCGATGCTGATGAAAACGTCCCCTTCTACAACCGGTGGATCGTGGTAAGGAAAAGTAATGATATCGGTAAGGGTATCATGCTGAAGGTACTCCTGGTTGAGTTTCAGCAGATAAGGGTCATCACAAAAAATAAAGTTGACAAAATTGAGATCTGCCTTTTCGTGCGCTATGACCTTCTCGATCCATCGGCGCAACAAGGCGGGATTGGCGGGTTCGAAATCAATTTCTTCTGCAAAAAAAGAAATTGGGTCACTTGGGCCATCTTCTTCTAAATCATCGTAGAGTTCAAAATCATCCATAAAAGTTTAGTGAAAAATTAGCGATTGTTGCCACAATTGAGGCGAAACTGCATTTCTACAGTGCGGCCATTGTCGCAATAACGGATGCCATCCGAAAATTGCTGCATCATAAATACTCCACGGCCACCACATTTACAGCGGTTTTCCGGTTGAGTAGGATCGGGTAAACTGCGGTAATCAAAACCACGACCTTCGTCCGATACCCTTACTGCAATACAATCTGCCGACTTGTGCATTTGGATTTGCACATGTTTGGATGCATCTTGCTTGTTGCCGTGAATAATCGCGTTATTCACCGCTTCAGTAAGGCTGATCAGAATGTTTCCGTAAAGGTCTGGGTTGATTTTGTACTTGTTTACCATCTTGTCCAAGAAGGACTCAATTCTAGCGACGCTGCGCGGATCGGAAGGTAATTTCAGCATAACTTCGATTAAGGCTTGTGTTTTGAAAAAAGTAACCTTGGGGTAAACTAATTTGAAACACGCTCTAGAGTGATCAAAAGCGAACGAAAATTAGGGGAATATTACGTAAGATGCAACTGACTTTTACTAAAGCAAAGACTTAAAAGGCTCATTGACAAGGAATAAAACTTTTTGTGTGTTGCTTTTTCTTCGAAACCCCTTGCAATCAGCCCTTTATACGCATGAATTTGTTAAACGTCACGCACCTGACAATTAAAAAACAAAAAAATAATTGTCCAAAGCACAGTTTTTTTTCTGAGCCTTTGGCCAGCCTGGTGAAATTATCAGGTTTACTTACATACTTTCGAAACCTCGATCCAGGTCTTTGATCAGATAATCAGCATCTTCCAACCCTACATATAAGCGTAAAACCCGATGCGCAGGATTGTCCGGGTTGAATTCTTCATCCAGCAAACTGGCACAACCTGGGAGGATCAAACTTTCATGCCCACCCCAACTAACCGCCATCATGATGTGGTGCAAACCTTCACAAAACCGTACAATCTCCTGTCGGGTATCGGCATACAGGTAAAAACTAAGTAAACCACCAGCCCCACTCATTTGTTCGCGGGCCAGTTCATATTGCGGGAAGGTCACATCAAAGGGAAACAATACTTTTTCAACCTGGGGATGGTGTTTTAGGAAATCTACAATTTTAGGCGTAGTTGCAGAAACCCGCTCCAGCCGGGCAGAAAGGGTGCGCAAACCCCGGATCAGCAACCAGGCATTAAAGGGTTGAATGCCGCTCCCGATGTTCAGGTATTCGCTGTCAAAGATTTTTTTGATCATGGCGCTGCTTCCACTGAGTACGCCTGCCACGGTATCACTATGCCCACCAATGTACTTGGTCGCACTTTGCAGCGCCAAATCGATCCCCATTTCGATGGGCCTTTGGTACAGGGGCGTACAGTAGCTGTTGTCGCAAATGGTGATGATGCCGTGATCCTGTGCGAGCTCTGACACCGCCCGCAAATCCTGCAGGGCATAACTCCAGCTATTGGGGCTTTCCAGGTAAATGATCCGGGTATTAGGGCGGATGGCGTCTGCAAAGTTTTCCAACAGCGTGCCATCTACGTAAGTGGTGTCGACATTGAAGCGGGGCAAAATGTTGTCAAACATCCGTTGCGCCCAGGTGTAGGGCTTTTGTACACTCACGATGTGCTCATCCGCCTGAATGTTGGCGAGTACTGCGGCAAAAATGGCCGCCGCGCCACTGTTGAACACCAGGGCATCTTCGGCCCGGTCCAGCGCTGCCAGTTTTTCTCTTAAAATATCCACCGTAGGGTTGATGCCCCGACTGTACAAATAACCACTTGATTCGTCGGCGAATAAATCCCGTAACTCATCCACCTTCCGCACCTGAAAATTGCTGGTTTGGATGATCGGTGGCGCAATGGCATTGAAGTAGTCTGCGCGGTTTTCGCCTAGTTCGTTGAGGATGAAAGAAAGTTCCATGAGAATGAGGTTGGGGCAATCGCCCGTGGCAAAATTAATTTTTCCAGGGGCTTAGCCTAAAGTATTGATGGCCTCGATGATGTCACTGCATTCTTCGTGGTCGATGAATTGGAGGGCATCTTGATGCAAATCTGCAATTTTATGGTCGGTCTTAAGCTTAAAATATGACATGTACGGGGTTTGGCTACGAAGGTCTTTGTTGCGCCACTTTTCGTCAATTGAGACAGCAGCTTCTCTAGCTCGAAAAAGATAAATCCTAAGCATCCATTTCCCATTGACAACAAGCTTCAGATTTGTAAAATCAATTCCTTTCTCACTCGCAAAAGCATCTAAATCCATTTTATTCATAGGGAGAATTTTTGTTGCAAGATGCCGTAACTTGTCAAGATTCATTTCTGCTCCATACGAGATAATCGCTTGGTAATTATCAGCGCCGAGACATTCTTGTTTTAATGCATCAAGTGAGACGTAATAAAGTGGTTCATAAACCTCTCGTATGTGATTAAGGACAAATTCAATTATTTCATCGTCAATGTCTCGAAATGTTGCATGAGTTATTTTTTCAAGAATTTTTACAAGGTTCTTCTTTGTCGCAAAATAGCTTTCAATAGAGTAGTATTTTAGGATATGAAGATTGATTAATGTTTCAGGCGTAGTGTCTCCTTTATAGGGTCGACTATCTCGATCAATAATTCCTAAGACGTATCTTCGATTGGTTTCGTCGTTCGCCAATTTAGCTTGTAATTGAGTGAGGCATTGAATAACACTTTCACACCCTGCATGAAAATCCTCAAATTCAGCTACAGCGTGAATTTTTGCCTCTTTGTTTATTTCCACAGCAATACGTGAATAGATTTGCCGATCATCCTTGCCCTCAACGACAACAAAAGGCTCCTTAATCATTCTTGCCCTAACCAGCGTATCTACCAGGCGGTGTTTGAACTCCATCTCAGACCAATTCTTTTAAGTATTCAGTATGTCCGTCAGCTATTTCAGGGCTGTGGGTAGCGACGATGATTTGGGCATGGGGGGAGAATTCTGAAAGTAGAGCAAGTAATTTTCTTTGCCATTTTATTGACATGGAAATTTCAGGTTCGTCGATTAGAAAAACTTTTCGATTACGGCCAAGGATTAGAAACAGGGTTAGAAAACTTAAAAGGTGGCGCTCGCCACTTGAGAGGTCTTTAAGTTTGTGCCTTGAACCATTAGGAAGTTGGATAAAAGTTTCGACAGAGTTAATGATTAGTTTTTTGTTATGAATTACGAAGGAATTAAAGGTCTCTACAATAGTATTAATTGCCTTTAAATCAAGATTCTCTCGTTCATCTTGCTCTGTTTTGAGTAATAAATTTACCAGCAATGCCTTAAATACAGTATTTTCATTTTCTAGATCATAAGTTTCGCTTTCAATGAAATCCTTTATCCGATTTTTAGTCTTCGATTCGTCCAAGCTTTGAATAAAAGACAAGAAAAAATCTTTCCTTAATTTAAATTTCTCCTGAAAATTTTCTGGAAAATCAATTTTTTCACTAATATTTATAGCATTGTCAATAGTAGAAAAAAAGGCATTATTCATCCCTTTTAATAAAGCTTTTTGGCCTTTGTCAAATGTTATCCTTAATGCTTTTTCAATTGTGTCAACTTGTAAATCATCAATTGATAAGTGCTCAGTCAATAAATACTCTTCGGCGGTAATGTCTTGAAAGGATGTATCTTCAATCAATGAATCAAGAATCTCCTGGCTATCTTGAGTCAGTGTGTTCTTCTTTGACTTCAATAAAATTAAACGTTCATTGATGTTTTCAAAAAAGATGGAATTGGCACCAATTAACCCTCTATTCGTACCGAAAAGTATAGAATTATTATCAGGGGGCATGGCCAGACTTCGCATTACTTTTCCCTTACTCTCACTTTTGTATAGCCATTTATATATAGTTTTATTGACGGATTCGATTTCGATTTCCAAATAGGAAATATTTTCCATCTGTAATGCAGATATATCTCCTTTTAGTGCAGCCTGAATTACACGTAATAGCGTGGTTTTTCCAGATCCATTTTCCCCAAAAACAATAGTTGTTTGCCCTTTAGAGAATTCAAAAGTTACATGTCGATCTGGGTTTTTAAAACCTTTAATCTGAATCTTTGAAATTCGGTGAAATTTTTCAGCGTTAGGCCCTCTTCCTCTTCTAATAGGATTAACCCCAAGCCTTTCATTCATTGCCATAATTTTCCAATTTTTATACTACAAATATAATCCAAATCCAGCAAAATTACCTGAAGCCCTCCGCCAACCCACGGATTTATCCGTGGGAGGCTACCCTACCGCCTTACCCCATGACTTTAGTCGTGGGCTTCGTGGGAAGGCGAGACTCCCGATGCTTAGGTCCTCTTCGGCCTCCGCAACACCCCAAAATACAACACCCCCAACCCAACCAACAATCCCAGCCCAATCCCCGCCGCCCCGGGCTTCTGAATCACCACCGCCACCATCGAATAACTCAGCACAAAAAACGCCGCCAAATAAGGCGTGTATTTTGCCAAAGCCCCAGTCACCCGTGCATCGCCCTCACCCCGGTGCCGCAAAATAAACAAAGTCGCAGCAGAAGTACACATGCCAATGCTGTCCAAAAACATGGTAAAGCTCAAGATTTGGTCGATTTGTTTGCCGATGAGCGTGATGATGATGGTCAGGATGGCGTACACCGTCAGCCCAGGTACCAGTGCGCCTGTACGTGGATGCCGCCGACTGAAAATTTTAGGCAAGACCCCATCTTCACTCATGGCGCACATCACCCTTGGGTTGCTCATTAGAATGATGTTGACGTACGTGAGTACCGAGAGGAACATGGCCAGGTCGAACACTTTACCACCAACTTTGCCAAACCAGGCTTCAAACAACAAGGAGCCAATCGCAGTGGCATTCTTCATTTTTTCAAAACCAATCACTTGTACGTAAGCGTAGTTGATGGCGAGGTAGAGGAAAATGGCGAGCAGCGTGCCCGCGATGATGCCCTTGTGTAAAGCCGGGCCGGGTTTGGCTTCTGCCCCAAAATTCAGGGTTTGTTGGTAGCCCCCATAGGTGAAGGATACCGCGATGAGGCTCAAGAGCAAAAGCATCACCGTATTGTTGCCCGTGAAAGTTTGCACGGGTTGGTTTTCGTAACCATGCGGCTCCACAACAACCCCAGCGAACAGCGTTGAAATCAGGATCAAGATCAAGCCGATTTTCAACACGGTCATAAAATTCTGGGTTTGGGCGCTGGTTTTTAAGCCCAACAAATTCACGCCATAAAACAGCCCTACTGCAATGGTCGCCATGGCCGTATTGAACAGCACGCCTGAAGGATGCCCAAACACCAAATCGCTCAAATAATCCGCGCCGATCAGGGCCACCACCCCCAGGTTGGCAGCATTGACAATCAAGACCAGGATATTGACGGTAAAACCGACCACGGGGTGGTAGCCATAGTTGAAAATCTGGTAAAAACCACCCATAACCGGATACCTCGCCCCAATTTCGGCGTAAGTCAAAGCCCCACACAGGGCAGTAATGCCTCCAATGATCCAGGCGGCAAAAAAGATCGTTTGAGTTCCGGCGTTGGCCGCAATGATGGCGGGTGTTTTAAATATCCCCAGCCCAATAATGAGGCTGACAGTAATAAGGGTAATGGTGGAAAAGCCCAGTTGGTGGCTTTTGCTGGCGTGGTTTTCAGACATACGGCGATTTTGCGCCCTAGACTACGAAAAATTTGGAAATGTTTAGCATTTTTTGTGCATTTATTGGTTGAGAAGGTTGAGGGAGGTTGAGAAAGTTGAGGCTACCGCAGCGACTTAGACACTGGCGATTCTAAACCTTCCTCAACCTCCCTCAACCTTCTCAACCTTTTTTTTGTAGCTCTACCCGCTCCTTTTGCAACAGATGCAAGTTATCCTCCAAATCCAGGCGATTTTTTTCATTGTCAAACTCATCACTAAAGGCTTCTTTGAGTCGTTTGCGTTTGATGGATTCCAGGCAACGACGGATGTCTTCGTCATCTTCCAGGCCCAGAGGTGGCACTACACACAGCTTTCCTTCAGCGTCCTTGGCTACCATGGTGAAATACGAAGTATTGGTGTGCTTTTTTTCACCCGTGATCACGTTTTCAGATTCCACCCGGATGCCTACCACCAGGGAAGTGCGCCCCACATAGTTAACCGAAGCGTGCATAGACACCAACTCCCCTACCGAAACGGGCTCCCGGAAATTCACCCCATCCACGGATACGGTGACCACGTAGGCTCCCGCGTGTTTGGCCGCGCAGGCATAGGCTACTTTATCCATGAGGGAAAGTAAAATCCCGCCGTGGATTTTGCCACCAAAATTGGCGTAAGCGGGAATCATCAGTTCGGTGATGGTGGTGCGGGAGAGGGAAACGGGTTTGGCCTGCATAGGTGGTAATTTATGCCTCAAAGGTAAGTGCTTTTGTCGCGGATTGGTAACATATGATTAATGTACTCTTTTTGAAAGCCCCAAACCTTTATCTATCTTCGCCCCCGAAATCCAAGCAAGCATGTACAAAGGCAAAAAAGTCATCGTCGTCCTACCGGCTTACAACGCCGCCCGCACCCTGCAAAAAACCTATCAGGAGATCCCTTTTGACCTGGTAGATGAAGTCATTCTTTGCGACGATGCCAGTAAAGACAATACCGCCGAACTGGCCCGCAGCATTGGCATTCACCACGTGATCAAACACGAAAAAAACAAGGGCTACGGGGGTAATCAAAAAAGCTTGTACAATAAGGCCCTGGAGTTAGGTGGAGACATTGTGATCATGTTGCACCCGGATTATCAGTACACGCCTTTGTTGATCCCTGCGATGGTCAACATCATTGGGGAGGATTTGTACCCCGTGGTTTTGGGCTCACGCATCCTGGGCATGGGCGCACTCAAGGGAGGGATGCCCATGTACAAATACATCGCCAACCGCTTTTTGACTTTTTTCCAAAACCTGCTCATCAACTACAAACTCTCCGAATACCATACTGGTTATCGCGCCTTTAGTCGCCAGGTGCTGGAAGGCATCAATTTTGAGCAAAACTCGGATGACTTTGTTTTTGACAATGAAATGCTCTCCCAAATTGTCTACGCGGGTTTCGACATCGCGGAGGTGACCTGCCCTACCAAATACTTTGAAGAGGCTTCCTCGATCAATTTCCGGCGGAGTATGAAGTACGGTTTGGGGGTATTGCGCGTGTCGATCGGGCATTTTTTGAACCGGGTGGGTATCCTTAAACTTAAGATGTACCGGAAATAATCCATCACTGCTATTAAATTCCTTTTGTTTGCTTCCTGTGACCAGGAATGCAAAAAATCATCGCTTTTCCAGCAAAAGCCCCAATATCTTTTATAACTTAAAGCCCAAAGGAAAGCGACCATGAAATACGATCCGATCAACCCGGACTTTTTTGTCAACAACCGCAAGCGTTTCATGCGCAAAATGCAGCCTGACTCGCTGGCTATTTTTTACTCCAACGATTTGATGCCGCGCAGCGGAGACACTTTTTTTCCCTTCCGACAGAATTCGGGCTTGTTTTACCTTAGTGGATTGGATCAGGAAGAAACCGTGTTGGTCTTATTTCCAGGTTGTATTAAGGAAGGCTTTCAAGAAGTGGCTTTTGTGAAGCGTACCAGCGACTACATTGCCATTTGGGAAGGAGAAAAATACAGCAAAGAAAAAGCTCGCGAAGTTTCAGGCATCCAAAAAGTGTATTGGCTGGATGAGATGGGGCCCATTTTACATGAGCTGATCCTGCTGTCCAAGCGCATTTACATCAATACCGAGGAGCACGACCGTTTCCTCCCGGAACTGCCCACGCGCAACATGCGCATGGCGCGCGACGTCATGGAGCGCTACCCGGCGCACAAATACCACCGCGCCCAGCCCATCCTCAAAAAATTGATGATGAACAAGCAGGAGGCCGAGGTAGAATTGATTCAACAGGCCATTGGGATTACGGGAAAAGCTTTTAAACGGGTGCTCGAATTTGTACGGCCAGGGGTAATGGAATACGAAATCGAAGCCGAAATCACCCACGAGTTCATCCGCAATCGTGCATCCGGGCATGCCTACGACCCGATTGTGGCTTCGGGTGCCAACAGTTGTGTATTGCACTACACCCACAACAACCGGGAGTGTAAGGCTGGTGATGTCCTACTGATGGATTTTGGGGCCGAATATGGGCATTATGCCTCCGACCTCACCCGCACCATCCCAGTGAGTGGCCAATTCACCAAACGCCAACGTAGTGTGTACGACGCGGTATTGAGCATCATGCGGGAAGCCCAACAATTGCTCGTGCCCGGCACTACGCTGGAGGAATACAGCAAAGAGGTGGTCAAAATGATGGAAAGCTCCCTCATTGACCTCAAATTGTTGAGCCGCAAGGAAATTGAGCAGCAAAACCCGGAGTCGCCGCTGTACAAACAGTTCTTTATGCACGGCACATCCCACCATTTGGGGATGGATGTACACGATCTGGCGGATCGTTATGTGCCAATTCAGGAGGGGATGGTCTTCACCTGTGAGCCGGGCATTTACATCCGCGATGAAAAATTGGGGATTCGCATCGAAAACGATATCCTGGTTACGGAGAATGGGCCGCTGGATTTGATGGCGAGCATTCCGGTAGAGGCGGAGGAGATTGAGGAGTTGATGTCGGTGATGATCTCGGAATAAACTTAGTTTTTTCACCACCTAAGAAACCCAAGACACCTAAGGATTCACCTAAGCAACTATATACTAACAAAAAGAGGGATACAAATTTGCTTTGTATCCCTCTTTCCTTTTATCCAAGGCCTCAAAAAGCCTATCCAAGCTCAGTAGCCATGTGCTCAGCGATTTTGTCTCCAGTCAGGATGTAGTCATCCACGAGGATACGACCGCAGTGCTCACAAGCGATGATTTTTTTACGCATCGAAATTTCCAACTGTACCTGTGGTGGGATCTTGTTGAAGCAGCCCCCACAAGAGTCGCGCTGAATGGTAACCACGGCCAAACCGTTGCGGTAAGAAGTACGGATTTTGTCGTAAGCCTTGATCAAACGCTCCTCGATGTGCTCACGGGCAGCATCAGATTCAGCGCGCAGGGTACGTTCTTCATTCTCCGTTTTGGAAATGATTTCATTCAATTCCACCTGCTTGGTTGCCAGGTCTGCTTTCTTCTTAGCCAGGCGTTCTTCCGTATTGGCTTGGCTTTCTTCCTGCTTGGCCACGTCAATTCTGGCCTGCTTGATGCGCTTTTCAGCCAATTGGATATCCAGATCCTGCATTTCCAATTCCTTGGTCAATGCTTCGTATTCGCGGTTGTTCTTTACGTTGTCGAGTTGCGTCTTGTATTTGACCTTCAAGGCTTCTGCCTCTTTGATGTTGGTCGCGAAGCGAGTTACAATAGCTTGTAATTCTTTGACACTGCTTACCGTTTTCTCCAGACGGGTCTCCAAACCAATGATATCATCCTCCAGGTCACTAACTTCCATGGGCAATTCGCCCTTCAATACCTCAATTTCACCAATTTGAGCATCGATGAGTTGGAGCTGATACAGCGTTTTGAGCTTTTCTGCTACAGTAATTTCGTTAGCCATGTTTGGTTGTTGTTAATAATAATGAACGGGATTGGTCTTCACGCTCGTGCAATAGCGCGCAAAGTTACTATATTTTTTTGAAATAATCTCGTGTAATAATTCGATGGTAAATTGCTCACTTTCATAGTGTCCGATATCGGCAATGACGATTTGGCCATCGGCGTCAAAAAACTCGTGGTATTTGTAGTCGGCAGTCACAAAAACATCAGCACCAGCGGCAATGGCTTTGGGCAACAAAAAGCCGCCCGAGCCGCCACAAACCGCTACGGTACGTACCTCGCGGCTGCCCAAGGGGGTGTATTTGATGCAGCCCACTTGCATGCTGCTTTTGAGGTGTTGTAGAAAGTCGATTTCGCTCATGCTTTGGGGCAAAGTCCCAATCATGCCCGAACCCACTTCGGGGTCAGGCGCAGGCAAACCGTTTTTCAGCAAAGGTTTGGCCGCCAGGATGCGGGTATTTTCCAAACCCAGTTTTTCGGCAATTTTACCATTTACACCACTGCGGTACACATTGTCGAGGTTGGTGTGGATGGCGTACAGGGCAACTCCCTCCCGAATGGCTTTGATCACCACACGTTCTACGTAGTTGCGCCCGGTCAGGCGTTTCAGTCCGCGAAAAATGATGGGATGGTGCGCCACCAGCAGGTTACAGCCCTTGGCTACGGCTTCATCGATCACAGCTTCGGTAGCATCCAGGGCGATCATTACCCCGGTGATTGGGGTATTCGGGTCACCTACCAATAAACCAGAATTGTCGTAGTCTTCCTGGTAGTGGGAAGGTGCGATGCTTTCGAGGTAGGTGGTAAGTTCGGAGATGGTTGTGGGCATATCTTAAAACTAGCGTTTAGAAGTTGCAACCGTTATTCTACAACAACGGTTGCAACTCCTCATTGGTTTCAAATCTCCATCACCAGATCAAAATTCACCAATTCGACAAAACGTTTGACCCGTTCGTTGATTTGGGCGGCGTCCAGGGATTTGAGGGCATCTACGCTGAATTGCTCTACGCAGAAAGAAGCCATGGCGGAACCATAAATGATCGCACGCTTCATGTTTTCGAAGGAAGTGTCCCCAGTTTTGGCAATGTAACCCATGAAACCACCGGCAAAAGTATCTCCGGCCCCGGTTGGGTCAGTGACTTCCTGGAGCGGCAATGCAGGTGCAAAGAAGAGCTTATCCCCCTCAAACAACAAGGCACCGTGCTCTCCTTTTTTGATCACCAAAAAACGAGGGCCAAGTGCGTGAATCTTGTGAGCAGCCTTCACCAAGGAATGTTCACCCGACAATTGGCGGGCTTCTTCATCGTTGATGATCAGCATATCGATTTTACCCAGTACTTCCATTAGGCTGTCCCAGGCGATATCCATCCAAAAATTCATGGTATCAAGAGCGATGAGCTTGGGGCGTTTGTTCATTTGTTCGATTACCCGCAGCTGTACCGCTGGGGTCAGGTTGCCGAGCATCAGGTAATCCGTATCTTTATAGGTATCCGGCAAAACAGGGTCAAAATCGGCCAACACGTTCAACTGGGTGTCCAGTGTATCGCGGGAATTCATGTTGTTGTGGTAGCGGCCAGCCCAAAAGAAGGACTTTTCACCGGCCTTAACCTGCAAGCCTTCGAGGTCAATTCCTCTTTGGCGCATAAAATTCAACATGTCTTGCGGGAAATCATCCCCAATGACCGATACCAGGCGCAGGTCATTCAAAAAATGAGAAGCAGCCAACGTAATGTAGGTTGCAGCCCCGCCAATGGCCATTTCTGCCCGGCCCATGGGGGTCTCAATGTCGTCGAAAGCAACGGTTCCAACCGCAAGTAAACTCATGATGAAAAGTTTTTTGAAAAAATTACGGCACAAATATTGCACATTATTTTGAGTTGGCATACATTTGCACACGCAATTCGATAATTGCACCGGCAAGTGCCTCAGTAGCTCAGCCGGTTAGAGCGGCGGACTGTTAATCCGTAGGTCGTAGGTTCGAGCCCTACCTGAGGCGCAAAAAGATAAAGGCTTCTTGATCAATTGATTGAGAAGCCTTTTTTCATTTTACTTATTTTCCTTTTAGCATTTGGCAGAAAAAAAAGATTTATCCCTACCTCTCGCCTACGTTTCCTAAGTAAATTCGCCGACATCCCTCATCCACTCAAAACCAAGGCATGCGCATTTTACTCATCCTGCTACTCAGCACAACTATGGCTTTTGCACAAAAAACAGTACCAATTCCCCTGGAAGAAGGCGTTAGTTGGGAATTGGCACAATGGCGGGCCCAAAACCTCAGTGCCATTGCTTATGACCTGAACCTACAAATTCCCCTGGCCAAAACCGATCCCATCAAAGGGACAGTCAACATCAGTTTTGAGCTCAAAAACAAAACGGAGGACCTGTTTCTCGATTTTAAACCCGGCAAAAGCTGGCAGGGCCAATGCAGCATCAACGGGAAAAAGCTAAATGGTCAACACAGCCAAGGGCATTTTACCCTTCCCGCCAAAAAACTAAAAATTGGCACCAACCAGGTACAAATCAGTTTTGAAGCCAGCAATCAATCCCTCAACCGCAGCGCCGATTATTTGTACACCCTCGTGGTGCCCGACCGAGCATCCACGGTATTCCCCTGTTTTGACCAACCCAATCTGAAAGCCCGTTACACCCTGCACCTGGACCTGCCCAGCGACTGGGAAGCCATGGGCAATGGGCCACTGGACAAAAGCAGTGAAAATGCTGGGCGCAAACAATTGCATTTCAAAACCACCGAAGCTTTTAGCACCTATGTGTTTGCCTTTTGTGCTGGCAAATTCCAAAAAGCGACAGAAACCCGCAATGGCCGCAGCATGACCATGCTCTACCGCGAAACCGATCAAGCCAAGGTACAGCGCAACCTAGCCACTATTTTTGACCTGCACATCCACGCCATTGAGTGGATGGAAAACTATACCGGGATCAAATTGCCTTTTGCCAAACTCGATTTTGCCCTCATGCCCGGCTTTCAATACGGCGGCATGGAGCACATCGGCGCGATTTTTTACCGCGAAGCCAGTTTGATGCTGGATGAAAATGCGACGGAAAATCAAAAACTGAGCCGAGCCAGCCTCATCGCCCACGAAACTGCCCACATGTGGTTTGGGGATTTGGTGACCATGAACTGGTTCAACGACGTATGGCTCAAAGAAGTTTTTGCCAACTTTATGGCCGCCAAAATTGTGAACCCCTCTTTTCCAAAGATCAATCACGAACTGCGTTTTTTGCTGGCGCATCAGCCCACTGCCTATTCGGAAGACCGCTCGGAGGGCAGCCACCCCATTCAGCAGGAACTCGAAAACCTCAAAAACGCGGGTAGCCTTTACGGTGGCATCATTTACCAAAAAGCCCCCGTGGTGATGCGCCAACTGGAGGCCATGATGGGCGAAGAACAAATGCGCAAGGGGCTCCAAGAATACTTGCGCACCTATAGTTATGGCAATGCTACCTGGGACCAGTTGATTGGCATTTTGGATCAACACTGCCCCAAAGACCTGGCCACTTGGAGTCAGGTATGGGTCAAAGAAGCGGGCATGCCCCGGTTTGTGTTGGAACAAGTGGGCAATGGTCAGGGTTTGGACAAACTGGTAGTCCGCCAGCTCAAAACTTCTGCTTCTGGTAAATATTGGCCGGAACAAACCCAATTGGCCCTGTTTTATCCCGACAGTGTCGCCTCATTGCCCATTGAAATTGTGGGTGAAAAAACCGAGGTCGAACGCGTCAAAGGGTATGCTTTTCCTCAAGCCAGTCTTTTGTTGGCTTCGCCGATGAGTTATGGGTTTTGCCGTCTGGATATGCGTTCTTTGACTTATTTTTTGCAACAAACGCCCAAAATCAAAGACCCTTTGCTGCGTGGCGCAGCGCGGATGGCGCTTTGGGAGGAGTTTTTGCACGAAGCCATGCCCCCTGCTACCCTACTTGAAAGTATTTTGGCAGCACTCCCTCTGGAACAAGAACCGCTGAATCGACAGCAATTGCTCGATCAGTTGCAGACCCTGTACTGGCGTTTTGCCGATCCAGAATTGCAATTGAGCAATAAGGGAGCTATCGAAGAACTACTCTGGGATTTGTTGCAACAGGCCAAAGACCCTTCGGCCCGTCTCGCTTACTTTGGAGCTTATCAATCCCTGGTCGAAACCTGGCCAGGGGTGCAGAAATTGTACCGCATTTGGAAAAAAGACCTCGCCATCTCCGGCTTAATCCTCTCGGAAAGTCAACGTATTGATTTGGCTTGTGCCATTGCCCTGCGTTGGCCGCATCGTGCTCAGGCCATTTTAGACCAACAATTGGCCGAAACGACCAACCCCGATCGCAAACAACGTCTACAGTTTCTACTTCCGGTTTTTGCAGCCGAGCAGGCCCAACGCGATGGTTTTTTTGAAAGCCTCAAAAAAGATGAAAACCGCGATTACGAGCCTTGGGTAGAAGATGCACTGGGTTATTTGAATCACCCACGTCGTCCAGCCAGTGCAAAACTGCATTACATCCGCCCGGCTTTGGAGCTCCTGGAAGAAATTCAACGCACGGGCGACATTTTTTTTCCACGTCGTTGGATCAGTGCGGTTTTAGGTGGGCACAATTCGGCGGAAGCAGCGGCGACGGTTCGACAGTTTTTGACCCAAAATCCCAATTTCTCTTACCGCTTGAGGAATAAGGTGTTGATGTCGGCGGATTTGTTGTTTCGGGCAGCCAAAATGCGGCGTGAACCAAGCAACAAAGGAGGGGCACCTCAAACCCTTGCTGCCTTACATCAGGCCATCAAAGCTGAACTGGCACGTTGCCCCGAAGCAACATTCCACATTGCTCTTCGCGACCTAAAAAATCCGAACAATGCCGTTTTTATCAACGAAAAAATCAACATCCACCCAGCCAGCACCATGAAAACGCCGGTGCTGGTGGAGCTTTACAAACAGGCGGCCGCAGGTAAGTTTAAACTCAGTGATTCTCTGTCGCTAAAAAATGAATTCAAAAGTATTGTGGATGGCAGTGCTTACTCCTTGAGTGAAAGTGATGATTCGGATTCGATTTGGTACCGGCGTTTGGGGGAAAAAGTGAGCATTGCTGACCTGGCGCGGGCGATGATTGTGCGCAGCTCCAATTTGGCCACCAATATCCTGATTGAACTGGTGGGTGCTGAAAAAACCACCCAAAGCATGCGCGAACTGGGTTTGCAGGACATCATGGTGCGCCGGGGAGTGGAAGACAGCAAAGCCTATGCTGCTGGCTTAAACAATAGTACTACCGCCTACGACCTCATGCTACTGATGGAACGCATTGGCAAGGGCGAGGCGGGTCGCCTGGAGGATTGTAAGGCCATGCTCAACATTCTTTCCGATCAAGAGTTCAACAATGTCATCCCCACCCGACTGCCTGCCGATGTGCAGGTTGCACACAAAACGGGTTGGATCACGGCCCATCATCATGATTCAGCAATATTAATTTCACCTAAGGGGCGTTACTTTTCATTTACCCTCCTGTCTAAAGGCTGGACAAATGAAAAGCTGGCCAACGAAGTGATGGGAAAAGTGGTGGAAATGGCTTATTCGTTTTTTGAGCAACATCCTTAGGGGCTATAAAAAAATAAGTGTTCATTTTGCCAAAGGATTAGATAAGTAAACGCTTCATTTCAAGTGTCTTATCTAATCCTTTGGCACAAGAAAAATGAACACTTATTTTTGCCCCACTAGTTAACCTGAACTTAACCATAAATTAAGTTTCAGATGCTTGCTCAAGTCGTGATTTTTTCTAACATTTGTCAAATTCGTTTCTATTCTCTTTCTTTACCTTATAAAAAACCAATTGAAATGTCATTGAAAGACAAGTACCACTCCGCCCTTGATTTTGCCAAAGAAGTTGGCGCCGAAATGGAAAATTTCCATGAAGAAGACGGTCAGATCGTTTTTAATGGCACCGTTGCTACACCATACCTGCGCAACGCCATTTGGGACAAGCTGAAAACCATCAATGGTTTGAAAAAGGACGATGCTGCTCCTGCGGAAATAAAAGCCAACATCAAAGTCAGTGACGACAGTGTTTATCACAAGCACACTGTGGTTGCAGGTGAAACCCTGGGCAAAATTGCCAAGCACTACTTCGACGATGCCAGCAAGTATGTTGCTATTTTTGAAGCAAATACTGACATCCTGAAGGATCCAAACATGATTGTAGTAGGTCAGGTATTGAGCATTCCAAATCCATAATTGGAGTGGATCATGCGATAAGAAGCCCCCAATTGCTATGACTGGCAATTGGGGGCTTTTTCTTTTATCTTTTCACCATACTCACCGGAATTCCTTTTGCCGTCATCCCTTGCACCAGGATTTCAAAAGCGCCAGCTTTGTCGTTGGTAAAAAAACTAAAGCTTGCTTTCCCTTCCTTGTCCGTTTCGATAATGGGTGCCCAATGCAGGGTTGTGCGGTAATCGGGGCGATCGTGCTCGGGTTTTTTCTTATCGTATTGTGGCGCATAAAACTCGCGGGCTTTGTAAAACCCGGGGTGTTTGAAGTTGATGATGCCATTCACATCGTACTGAGCGGGCTGGTTGCCGGTGCGTTTGGTGTATACCGCCACCACCCCGTTGATGCCGCGGCTCCCAAACATGGCCGCCTGACCTCCTTTAAGCACATCGACAAAAGCAATGGTAGAAACCGGAACATTCACCAAAGTGCTTGCATCCACGACGGTGCCATCCAGTACAAACAAGGCCGGTGTAGGTCCGTTCAAACTGTTGATTCCCCGCAAAACCACCGACTGATTGGGGAAAGAGCCTACAACCTGGGCACCAGGTATCCGCCGCAGGAAGTCAAACACACTCAGCGCAGTAGAGCTCCCTGGTATGGAATCAATAATCATACGATCGGTGGGCGCACGGTAAAGGATGTCTCCAACCCCGTAAGGATTTTTTGTACGTTTGCCTTTCACTTCAAATTCGGCCAAACTCAACTTCCAGATTCCCGGAAACAGAGAATCCAGATCAGCCAGTTTTTTGCTATCGGCCAAAAAACTTTTTTGCTGGGTAGCATCCGTACTGAGCGGCAAATCAAAACCAGCTCGGGGGTCAAGCGGTGGCGGATTGTCTCCATCCAGTCGGATTTTGATGTCGCGATTGCCCGCTACTCCTTGCTGATTGGCATCGCTGTTTTTGCTTTTTTTACTGGCGTTATTACCGGGTTTGGCACCCTGAATCACCACCCGCGTGCTGTCGATGAACGGGAATCCAGAAATGGAAAAACGCCCGTCGGGGCCAGAACTGACCTGCTGAGAGATGCCTTTCTCCATGGCGACTACCATCAAATTTGCAGCAACGGGTTTGTCAGGCTGGTCGAGTTTGGTGGTTTGGCCACTGATGGTAAAACCCTGCTCGGGCAGCCAAGCCAAATCGGGCAGAGTTTCTTGTAGTACTTGTTTCCAACTAAAGCGCCGCCACCCCTGGGTCAGCATCAACATGTCGAGCAACTGTCGACGGGTCGCATTTTCTTCAACAAAAAAATAAGCGGGGTCTTCGATGTATCCCGGCAAGTCGGATTGCAAGAGCAGGTAGGAACGGATATCCTGGCCATATTTGCTCCAATACACGCTTTGTTTGTCGGTTACCGTAGCTGAGACCATTGCTTTGAGGGGATTCCCTGCCTGGTCCTTGAGTTGTAGGGACACATTGACTTTTTGCCGCGCCCCATAAGTGCTTTTGTCCGTGCTGATGCTCAAAAAAGCTCTTTCCCGGGGATTGTCCACAAAAACGAGGCGTTCACAGAGGGGTTCTCCTTTGCTGCTAAAAAGGGTGAATTGAGCGATGCCTTCGGGGATGGAGTCGGTAGGAATGGTGAGGCTGAGTTTATCCAACCCATCGGCATTGCTAAAGGTAAAGATGGGTTCACCCCGTAAATGCCCCAGGATCACCACATCTTTTAGTCCGTTCGGGATGTTGCTGCGCACATTGATCAACAATTGATTTGGAGGGCGTTGGGTAATTTGTAAAGTGTAGCCTTGTTCCTGAGCGGGCGGCAAAGGGATTTTTTTATGAATGCCTTGAAAGCTAAGTTCGGCTTGGTATTTTTTACCAGCTTGAGGCGTAAAAGCAAAAGCGCCCAAACCAAAGCGATAGGTTTTGAACACCGCAACCTGGGTACCCTGCTCGTCGAGAATTTTGCCTTCAAATTGGATTCCCGTGCCTAGGTTGCTCACTGCTTTTACCCCAATCTGGGAGCTCATGCCATTGACCAAATCGCCACCCTCGGGCATAAATTGTACACTAAAATCGGTGATGCTTGTTGAAACTTCCGGTCTTGCAGCAGCAGCTTCTATTTTGGGTTTGAGCAACAAAAACTCCCGCTGAAAGAAAAAGCTGGAGTCAAAATTGCGCAGGTAGTTGGTGTAGGCTCGCAAGAAATATTGGCCTTCCGGCCAATCGCGCTCCGTATCAAAATCACCGTTGCCAACCCCATCCTGGATGCCGATGTAGCGGCTGGCTTTGCGCTGCAAATCTGGTCCAATCAATTCTACATAGACCAGATTGCTCACCAAAGAAGGCAAATGTTCGGCCCCCGCTGTGAGGTAAGCACTAAACCAAATGTTCTCACCCAAGGCATAATGCGGTTTGTCGGTATGCAAGTAGACCTTTTCGCTGGGATATTTGCTTTGGTATTTGACGAGTTGGGCCTGAATCCGTTCGGCGGTACCGGGAGGCCAGAAAAGCCAGGAGAAGGGCAATAACAGAAAAGCAAAGGCAGGTAGATTGGTCAGGTGTTTCATTTGACTGAGCATAGATTTTAGTGTGTGCAATGGCAATAAATATAGGCGCTTTTTTTTTGTTATAAATCTAAAAGAAAAGGATTGTCAGAGTATAACATTTTATTATCTAACTATTTGAAAATAAAAACATTAGAGTTGTTCAAAGATAAATTAGCCACGAAGACACGAAGACTCAAAGTAAACAACCTCGTCGTACTTTGAGTCTTTGTGGCAAAATACATTGTTAGGCTTTCAAATACCCGGCCCGCCAAATCCATACACAACCCATCAAAACCACTACCCCCATTGCCATTGGCAAACTAAAAGCTTTGGCAATGAATCCAATAATGGCAGGGCCGCCTAAAAATCCGATCATCGCAAAAGTATTCATCGTGGCCAAACCCGCACCGGGAGCCATGCCTGGTACCTTGGCGGCAGCACTGTACAAAACCGGTGCACCCAGAGAAACTCCGGCACCCACCATGGCAAAACCAAGCAAAGTAGTGGGTGCATAAGGCAACAAAATGGCCAGCAACAGACCACTTGCTGCAATGATTCCACCGACTCTCAAGACCGGGCCGCCGCCGTAATTTTTCAGAATGGCATCGCCCGTAAAACGAGTCAAAGCCATAAAAAAGGCGTAGGCTGCAAAACCCCAGCCCCACAAGGTTGCGGGCGCTTTTACAACTTCACGCATGTACACCGCCGACCAATCGGCCATGGTACCCTCGGTGAGGTTGGTACACAAACTGATGGCAATCAAGCCCCACAAGGCAGCGTTGGGCATTTTGAACTTGGGGCGTGGGCCATTGCTTTTGTTCACCGTCACCTCGCTGGGTACCCGTTGAAAAGCCTGATAGACCACGAGGGTTGACAAGAGCAAGATCGAACCAATCAACATCACGTGGGTGACTGGGTGTATCCCCATCCCCATGGCTGTAGCTCCAATGGCCGAGCCAAACATGGCCCCACTCGACCACAGTGCATGGCAGGTGGCCATGATGCGGATGCCTTCATAATTTTCAAGGGTGGTAGCCGCCGTATTCATGGAAACATTGGTGGTGGAAAAAGTAGTACCCAGCAACATCAAGGCTGCTGCCACCGACCAAACGTTGGGCATTAAAAAGGGAATCACAAAAAACAGCGCACCTAAAGTACGGGCCAATAAGGTAGCTCTCACTGTACCCAAACGATGCAAAATACCAACCGAAATGGGATTCATAATGGTGATGCCCACAGGCAGTGCCAACAATAACAAACCCAATTGGGCTTCATCCAGTTGAAATTTCTGCTTGATGAAGGGAATCATCGCCGACCAGGTGCCAAACAATAAACCTTGCATGGCGAAAACCAAACCGATGGCTCGGCTGGTGCTGTGGTTGAAAAAGAGACGTAAGTGCGCAGTCATAAAAGTGAAAAGTGAAAAGTGAAAAATGAATAGTGATAGTGAATGTTTGGAAAGTGAAAAACAAATGGTACATCTGCTTTTCACTTTTCACTTTTCATTATTCACTTACAAAGTTACGCAAGCTTCCGATACCCACTCCACTACTTTATTGACCGCTTTCGACGCTGTATTGATCTTCTTGCGGTTTGGGGGAAAAAATTTTTCTTAAGAAAAAGTTATACCTTGAAAAACAAAGCAATATCTTTCTGCTGTTTGGCGTCAGCCTGATGATTCCAGCTCATTAAAACCTCTACATTATGAGAAAACAATGCTTAACACGGGCATTAACCATTTTGGCAGTATTGTGCTTTGCTGCCCATTTACTACCTGCACAAGACCTGTTTGAGATCAAGTTTACCGACAAAGCGAGCGTCAAGTACAAGGGACTCCTGGTTATTTTTAACGACAGCAAAATGTACATGCGCGTGGCCTACAACGCCGAAAACATGTACAAAGTAGTGAACGTAGACTACAAATCTGAACATGGCAAAACGGATGGTAGCGAATACCTGGTACTCCTGGGCTCCAATCCAAAATTCATCACCGCTGCTGGCCAGTACGGCTACAACCCGGATCACATCATCTTTCTGGAAAACCAGGAAAAACCTTACCTGACCGACAATCCCGATGACACCTCGAAACTACTGCACGCCGATTCCTTCAAAGCGCTGACGAAACAAGAAATCAACGATGCCTATCTGCGCGAGTTTTATTCCTCCACGGAATCGGATTACTTGGCTTTGCGCAAGATGTTTGGTATGGATTTGAGCACCCTGAAACTTAAACCCAATGTCAATACCAATACGGCGGGGACCACGATGCACCTCATCATCGCCGCCAATACCAACATTGGGGACATTGGTATGAGTTGCAACCGGGATCAATCCGCCTTGACTGCCGAGTTTAAGGGCATTGCTTCATCGCTGGGCATCAGCTACAAACAGTACCTGATCAATGGCGACAACTTCACCAAAGCTGCCGTGCAGAGCACGTTGACTAGCTTGTATCCAGGTACAAACGACATTGTAATTTTTGTTTATCGTGGCCACGGTTTCCGCTGGAACGATCAACAAGGCGCCTGGCCTCAGTTGGACATGCGCAGTTCGCCTTACACCCGCATCGGGGATAACACCGCCCTCGATCTAGATTATGTGTTCAAAACCATCAAGGGTAAAGGTGGCCGTTTGAATATCGTTTTGGGGGATTGTTGCAACTCGACCATCGACATACCCAGCCCTCTTACGGGTAGTGAATTCCTGGCCATGCAAGCCAACAACAATTACAACGATGAAAAATTGCGGGCCCTCTTTATGAACACCAAGGGCAACCTTCTGGCTACCGCAGCCAGTCCTGGGGAAGTTTCCTGGGCCAATAATTCCAATGGTGGATTTTTTACGGTGAGCTTTTTACAATCCTTGCGGGAAGAAATCAGCTTCATGCGTGATGATGCCGCTGATTGGCGTGATTTGATCAACAACACCGTAACTGGCGCGCGCAGAAAATCTTCCACCGGCGTATGCAGCAATTGTACCTTGCAAAACGGAATTTATCATTATGACGTTACGCCGAAAAACTAATTGTGATGCCAAAACTACTCATGTGCTTGTTGAGTGTAGTCCTGCTGGGCAGTAAATCCTGTAGTTCCAAAGCCTTAGGTGACTTTGTCAACTTGTTAAAAACCTCGGACAAGGTCGAACTTTTTGCAGTGGAAGCCTTTCCAACGGCTGCTCAGGAACAAACCCTGGACGCCACTTACGTAGCTGATTACAAGGTGAGTGAGTTTATTCCAACGGATCCGGTTGAAGCAACGGCCTTGACTCTTGCCTCGATAGAGGTCAAAAATTTTGATCTGATCAATGTCAAAAATTGCCCCTTCATGGCCAAGTACGCGCTGCGTTTCAGCAAAGGAAAGGATCGGATAACAATGGTGATCAGCTCCTCGCCTTGTGGAAAAGCAAGGATGCTTTTTGCTTCGGGTGCCAAAGAAAGGAGCCTGGAGCTTACACCAGAGAACAGTTTGGAGGCAGCGATTCAAAAAATTGTGAGTAAACAAGCTATTGTCAAGTAGGGTAAACCGATGAGATAGCAAACCAAGCCACCCATGCCTTTAAGTTGGTCTGGGTGGCTTTTTTGCATAAGGGGCGATAAAAAAATAAATGTTCATTTTGCCAAAAGATTAGATGAGTAAACGGTTCATTTCAAGTGCCTCATCTAATCCTTTGGCTCAAAAAAAATGAACACTTATTTTTGCCCCACTACTAAGCACAGGAACGGAAATGAAAAATAAAAGCTTCCAACACTTCGGCATCCCTTTTGGGGTAATCGTGGTACTATTTGTTTCGAGTCTTAACCTTTCGCCGACAGCTCCAAAAAGGCCAGAAGAGGTATGGGTCATTCGATCGGTTTTGGACAAACAACCCCGCATGCTCAGCGTTGCTTTGGATTCTTCCTGTTACATCGCTTATAGCCTGACTCGGTGTCAGTTGTATAAAGCCTGGAAAGGTGGGGTCTCTCTGGATGGGGCGCCATATACCGATAAAAAAGAAATTCAGCCAAGCTCATGGGGCGCCAGTTATTGGATAGATAGTACGAATACCAATCAATGGGGGGCTGTGAAAAACGGAATCAGTGTATTTAATAAAATCACCCACCAAGGGTATACGCTAAAAAACAATCAAATTTTCATTCGTTTTGCCCTGGTTTTAAGCTCGCATGACACGGTATGGGTAGAAGAATGTCCAGAATTTGTTCAGGAAAAATCAGGAAAAATCGGATTGGAAAGAACCTTTAAAACCCAAAATGTTCCAGTGGGGGTGGAAGTCAATCTAAAATCTACCGGAACCCAAATCGCCCTGAAATCAAATGGTACTACCAGCTATACTGCCTATTTCAGTCCTTTGCCTGATCAAGTTCAGTTGATTCTCAAATCAGATCCAATCCACTCTGGCCGAGCATTGATGGAAAAAACCGATTGTTTTACTTGTCACAACATCCAGGAAGATGAAGTGGGCCCATCCTTCCAAAAGATCGCCCAAAAGTACCCCTACGATAAAAAAAATGTAGCGAAACTGTCCCTTAAAATAAAGAAAGGAAGCCGTGGAACCTGGGGAAATGGCCTGATGAATCCGCATCCGAATTTAACCAGCGCCGAATTAACCGCGATGGTCGAATATATCTTCACCTTAAAGCCCAAGGAAAAACCTCGTTCTACCCAAAAATTGGCAACACCTCCGCAAGATTTGCCTCAAAAACCCAAAGAACCAGGCTTTGGTGCGCCATTAGAAGGTGTGCATCCCAGCTATGATCTGGTCAATTTACATACCGCCGCATTTAAGCCCCGGGTAGGTGGGTTGGCATTCCTCAGCGATGGGCGTTTGTTGGTGACCACTTGGGATAAGGTGGGTGGTGTGTACTTGCTGGATGGAGTTACAGCTGGTGATGCGCGCAAAATTTCGGTGAAGCGCATCGCTTTTGGATTGGCGGAACCCTTGGGTATAGAAGTCGTCAACGACGAAATCTACGTTTTGCAAAAACAGGAATTAACCAAACTGGTAGACCTGGATGGAGACGAGATCATTGATGAGTACCAAACCATTTGCAATAGCTGGGATGTATCCGCAGATTTTCATGAGTTTGCATTTGGGTTGGTGTACAAAGAGGGGTATTTCTATGCTGCGCTCTCCATGGCGATGCGGCTGAAACCAGGCGAAAAGCAGCTTCCTGACCGAGGTAAAACCATTAAAATCGCGAAAAATGGAAGTTTTGAAATGGTCAATTTTGGTTTGCGTACCCCCAATGGTATTGGATCGGGAGTCGATAACGAGTTATTTGTAACCGACAATCAAGGTCAATGGCTTCCTGCCAATAAATTGATTCATGTCAAGAAGGGAGAATACCACGGCATGCAATGGGGCTGGTTGAGTGATGATCCGGCCCCCGAAATGGCCATGCCAGCGATTTGGTTGCCCCAAAACGAGATTGGCAATTCACCCTCTGAGCCCGTGCTGATCCGGGAAGGCATTTTTAAAGGCCAAATGTTGCATGGAGACGTTACGTATGGGGGGATAAATCGTGATTATTTGGAAAAAATAGAGGGACAATACCAAGGCGCTGTATTTATGTTTTCCCAAGGGTTTGAGGCAGGCGTTAATCGCTTGCGTTGGGGGCCCGACGGCGCTTTGTACGTGGGAGAGGTTGGCATGGTGGGAGGTGGTTGGAGCTGGAAAGAACGTTTGAGTGGGCTTCAACGGCTAAAGTACAATGGGAAATCCACGTTTGAAATGTTGGCCGTTCGAGCCAAACCAAAAGGTTTTGAAATTGAATTTACCGAACCTTTAAAACAGAACACCCAACTGCGCCCAGCTGATCTATGGATGCAGCAATGGTGGTATTTGCCGACCAAAAATTACGGAGGTCCCAAAATGGACTTGGAAGAGCTTAAACCCACCCAAATCACTGTTTCCGAAAACCGGAAAAGGATCTATATTGAAGTGCCGGACCTCAAGCCCAAACATGTAGTCCATTTTCAATTGCCGAAGCAACTCAAAAGCCAAAGTGGGCAATCTCTCTGGTCAGGTGAAGCCTGGTATACCTTGAATGTTATCCCTCAAAACCTATAATCACATGAAACAGTCGAATACCCACCGCATCAGCCGCCGGGCATTTGTCAAAACTGCTGGTTCGGCCATCGCATTAGGAGCAGTAGGGATTCCTCCTGTTTCAAAATTGGCTGAAAGGCCATCCGCACCGATTAAAATCAAACGTGTAGATGCTGATTTTGAACGGGAGCCGCTTAATCCATACCGATTTAAAGGTAGTGCCATTACCGACAGTTGGCAAACGGTTGCTTTTCTTGAATCAGATTCAGGGATTCAAAAAATCGGATTAGCGACGCAAGGGGTGCTCTGGTCGGATTCGAGGGTATTTGCAGCCCACAGCGAGAGTGCCGGAAATGCGCTGATGTACAACATGAGTGAATATGCTTTGCAGTTGCTCAAGGGTGCTTCGTTTACCAATCCAGTTGAACTTCTCGATTCGATTTTACCTGAAGTATTGGCATATGGCAAAAAAATAACTGGTATCTCCGACCTTCGAAAAACGTTTGCCCTAAATGCCTTGGTTTGTGTGGACAATGCGGCCTGGCTTCTGTATGCTGCAGAAAATAAAATAACCCAATTCGACGACTTGATTCCAGCGGCGTATCAGCAGGGCTTATCACATCGGCACACTCAAGTCGCCAGCATTCCTGCTTTCAGTGTGGGTACGACGCCCGAGCGCATCAAAGCCGCCGCCGATGAAGGCTATTTTATCATGAAATTGAAAACCGGAGCAGCGGGCACACAAAAGGAAATGTTGGAAAAAGACATTGCTTTTTTGACCGCTGTACATAAAGCCATCGGCCATTACGAAACACCTTACACCAAAAGCGGCAAAATTCCCTATTATTTTGATGCCAATGGGCGATACGAGCACAAAGATACCCTCCAAAGATTTATAGACCATGCCCATAAAATAGGGGCGCTGGAACAAATTGCAGTGATAGAAGAGCCTTTTGATGAAAGCAATGAAACGTTTGTAGGCGGCTTCGGTGTACGAATTGCCGCAGATGAAAGTGCCCACACCGTGGAGGATGCAGCCATTAAAATAGAACAAGGGTATGGGGCCATTGCGGTAAAAGCAATTGCCAAAACACTGAGTATGACCATGAAAATCACTCAGCTTGCTTATGAGAAAAAAGTTCCTTGCTTTTGTGCCGACTTGACCGTAAACCCCATATTGGTGGATTGGAACAAAGCTGTGGCTGCACGATTGGCGCCTTTTCCTGAAATGAGCATTGGCTTGCAAGAAACCAATGGGCATCAATACTTCAAACGTTGGGATACTTTGATGTCTTACCACCCTAAAGCAAGTGGCTCATGGGTAAAAACGCAAAAAGGCGTATATCAAACCGATGCCACATTTTATGCACAAAGCGGAGGCATTTTTGATGTTCCACAGCATTACATGGACTTGTTTTTATCGAAATAAGTACCAAGGACTTCACACCGTAAAGCGCTAATTTTCTTCATTTTCAAACAAGCACTCAGTTTCCAGTAGCCAAAATTCACTTTTTATGCACCTTTTTTCCGCAACTGCGTAAAGGTAAACACATGCAAAAACACCGCAAATGGCATGTAAAATCCCGCGATCAAAATATACGGCATTTTGGTGAATTCCACACTGATCGGGTTTTCTGTGAAGCCCCACATCTCCGGACGTAATACCAGCGTGTTAAAAATGAAGACAATATTGGCCAACAACAATACGCTGAGGATACTCCAAATCCAGGTTACCAGTCTGGCGATGCTCGCTTTGCGGTACAACAACCAAGCTGTGGGAATGGCCAGCAGGCCGGAAACGATGTCAAAATTATAACCCTCAAAAGTAGCTTGCACCGGGCCAATGCCCTTGAGGTAAATGCCCAGGATCAAAAACTCGACGCCAATGCGGAACGATTGGATCAAGACCGGTTGCCAAATGGGAATGTTTTGGGTAAAAGGCCGATGTTTGCCCGAAACAAAAAACCAGACAATTAAAATAAAGGCGGGCAAAATGACCAATAGCGGTATCCGTGGCGGATTCACCATCGGGCGTAGAATCCCCGTCTGATCCAGAACCAGCAAGTAAATCGTCCAGAGGATCAAGCCCCCGTACAATTTAAACAGGCCATTACTTGGCAACTGATCACTGACTTTTTGAACATTGACATAAGCAAATCCAATCACGGCAAACAATGCGGCGTAGAGCAGACAAAAATTGAAGGTGAGCATGATCGTAGGTGTTTTTCGATTGGACAAAATCGAAAGACAAATGTGGTAAAAAAAACATCCTGATTTTGAGTTAACTCAAAATCAGGATGTTTTTTTTACCATAATGTTGCCAGACTAATGAGCCCAGCTCGATTTTAAAAAGTATAGTCCAAATCTACCTTGTAACCGGTGCTACAAGTAGGGCATTCAATTCTTAAGCTTTCTGGGAAATTATTGGTTTCATTGTACGCTTTAAACTTCAAACCGCCCATGTAGTCGTCGGTATCTGGAGCCGTATCCTTGTCCCATAATTCGATGATGTATTCTTCTAGAGGGCTGGTCAAATCAGGCTTTGTAGCAGGAGAAAATACCGCATTTTGGCCAGAAGCAGGATCGAGTGGGAAGGGGAATACTGGCCCGGTCCAGATCAATGTAGTGCCTTTGAAGATTTTCATGTACACATCAGGGCCATCGGAAGGATCCCAATTGCCACCAGTCGTTGTTTTGGCGGGGTATTTGGTCAGTTCCAGTTTGGTGAATTTAATGGATGTGGGTGTTTTTTGGGCCCCACAGTCTTCTCCGTTCCAGCGTTCGGTGCAGTTGCAGTCACCCGAATCACAAGTTCCGCCGTTCAGACAGGTTTTTGACTCACAAGGGTCTGCTTTTTTACAGGCAAAGCTGCCAGCAAGCAATAAAAAGGCCCACATTGTCAGGATTAAATAGGATTTGGTAATCATGATTGTAGTGAATTTTTACGGGTTTGTATTCACTACAATATTGTGGGTAAAAATGCTGGCTTCGCCTCACCCAAATGGGTGAATTTTTACTAAAAATCAGGGCATAAACTTGCAAGAAAGGCTAAAATTTATGCCCTGATGAGCTTATTTTATTTCACATCTCGCATGTTGTCCTCTGGATTCCGATCCACCAGCAACGTGAAAGGATCAATGCCCGCCTTTTCCGGCTTGCCTTGTACCTCAAAGGTAAAGGTATTGTTTTCCTTGTTGATGAACACCCGCTTGCGGTAGAGGGTTTTGCCGTACTTTTTACCTTTTTCAGGTTTGGCAAAAGCTCCGATTTCCATCCAGTCGGCTACCTTTTCTTCTTTTTCCTTGCCCAGTGCGCTGGACTTCAATTTGCGCGATTCCACCTTCAGCGTTACCTGGTATTTGTCTTTGCCTAGCTCTTTGATTGTTGCTTCGGTGGTGCGGTTTTCAAAGAGGGTAATGTCCCAAAACAGGTCTTTGATGATGTACTTGAGCGAATCTGGCGTTTGTTTGTAAAACTCGTCCACCACATCGCTGGAAACCGGGAAGGGCGGTGGAGCGTAGCGGAATTTGTCCAAGAAGTCGCGCAACCCCTGATTGACCTTTTCTTCACCAATCATTTCCTTCAAGTAATACATCACCAGCGAACCCTTGTTGTAGTGGATGTAGCCCTGGTTTTCACAACGCGCCAGCGGGAGTTCCTGCAAACGTTCCGCCCCGCGCCCACGTAAGTAACGATCCGCTTCGTATTCCAGAAATTTGCGCATGATGTCGCGGCCATATTCCTTTTCCATCACCATCAGGGCGCTGTATTGGGCAAAGGTTTCCACCGTCATTTCACTACCTTGCATGTAAGCCCCACATTCCTGATGCGCCCACCATTGGTGCCCCATTTCGTGTGCAACTACATAAAAGACCATGTCGATATCGTCCTTGTCAGCCCGGAAATCCTCAATAAACCCAATGCCCTCAGAATAAGGCATGGTGCCCGGGAATGCCTGGGCAAACTCGGCATAACGCGGAAACTCGATGATGCGACACTGCTTGTGAAAGTAAGGCCCAAAGTTGGTCGTGTAATACTCCAGTGATTTTTCCATCGCCTTGAGCATCCGATCCACATTGTCTTTGTGGTCCTTGTGGTAATACACCTCCAGGTCGATTCCCTTCCACTTTTTGCGCGCCACTTCATAACGCGCCGACATGAAGGAGTAAAAATTGAAACTTTCGTGATCGAGTTTGTACTGGAAATAACGCCGCCCATTTTCCGTCCATTCCTTTTGCAGGGAGCCCGGTGCAATGGCGAGTTGATCCGCCGAAGTACTGATCACCGTTTCTACATTGACCCAATCCGCGTCGTTGCCCAGGTAGGAATTGCCTCGGGCGATGGTATCCGCGCGGTTGAGTTTGGGTGCCCGGGTTTTTTCAGGTAGTTTGAATTTTTTCCGGCGGTTTTTATCCGTCATCTCACCATCCGGTTGGTAACCCAGGCGGGGTGCAATGTCAAAATTGTTGAAAAAAGTGCCGTTTTGCATGACCTGTTGCACACTCAGCTCGTTTTCAAAACCTTTGCTTTGGTAAATGGAGCTGAAATCCAGACGCATGGAGTCGCCGGGTTGCAGGGCAGGTTGCAGTCGGTAAATGCGGAAATAAACGGCCTTATCGTCCTTGAGCAATTTCAGGCGGGGATTGTTCAAGCTGAACTTGATTTGCCGAGGTACCTGCACCAATAAGGTATCGATGGCCTTAGGATGCAAGTTGCGCACCCACATTTGGGCTTTGGCGTCGATGTTGCGCGTTTCCGGAAAAATTTGAATGTCGTATTTCACAGTATAGATGCGCGGCTGGGCTTTGCCTTCAAATTTTTTGTAGTCCTTTTCATAGCGTACGGTCAGTTTTTCAATTTGTTTGCTGTTTTTGAAAGGATTCAAAACCAAGGTATTGTAAAACACCCAGGCAGCACTCAAACCCCATAAGGCAATGGCACCAAAACCCGCCCAACGGTAGGTTCTCCATTCCAGGGCAGCCAGTTTGAACCGTTTGCGCCAGCCACTTTCTTTGCCGCGAGGCCAAAAACAAACTGCTGCCACGGCCAAAATGGCGCTGAACAAAGCCCAGTAGGTGTTGAACCAAAATAGCCCCGTCGCATAGGGTTTGTACCCGTACAAATCCGAAACCGTGTACCCAGGCGTAGCGCCAAACTGCACCATATTGCTCTCAATGCGCAGCGCTCCCCAGACAAAGGAGTTGACGATGATGACCACAATGCAGATGAAAAACCCGAGATACATATTGGGTGCCAGTGTATGCACCAAGAGGAACAACACGGCAATGGTTGCAAAGCTCAATAAATCCAAAACCAGCAGTTCGCGCATATAAACCCCCAAATCGTAGCGGTTGAATCCGTTCAATGCCTGTGCTGCTATCGCCGCCAGGATACACACACTGATCAGAATCGCCACCACGCCAACAATCGTAATGAGTTTGGACAAAAAGTCGGTCCAGTTGCGCGTTGGCATGGCGTCGTAAATCTCATTGACCTTGGCGTTGCGCTCTTTCCATACCAGCGCCCCAGTGAAATAGGCGACAATGGCAATGACAAACATGTAAAAAGAGCCCCGAATGATGTCGACCATGGTATAGGTCACGGGCAAGTTGTGTGTGCCGTAACCCTCCGTAGCAAACTGCATACTTGGAATGGTATTCATCAAACCAATGAATGCTAAGAGGATAAACGGAGTACTTTTGACGACGCCCCAAAAATTGGCTTTTAACTGGCTGCGGAATTGGGCCAAGGTAATGCTCAATCCAGTGGCAGGTTGCACTGTAGCCATTTCGCCCAACTGTTGCAAGCCGTAGGGCTCTTCTTCAACCTTGTTGCTGCGTTTTTTGCTGACTCTTTTGGATCTTTCAGCAAAGCTAAAGCGCCAATAACCCACAAAAAGCACCAACAAGCCGATCGCCATCCACAGCAAACGATTGCCCAACATCATTGGATGCAAAATGCTAACCGAAAGGTGGTTTTTGTCATCTACCGTCCAATACTTGGTAATCAGCGAAAGTGCCCTAAACCCAAAGGGGTCGAGCAGAGCCGAAAGGCTTTCGTTTTCAATGTCCCGAATCAGGTTTCCTGCTACGATGTAACCCACCAGCAAAACCATTGCCGAAATGAAGGAGTACATGGTGCTGCGCGTGAGGGCCGCAACCGTAAAAAGGATACTCCCCGCAAAAATCATATTGGGAATGACAATGGCCAGATAGGAGTTGACGTGGCTTTGGATTTCAAAAGGGCCATAACGCTCCAGATCGATCCAGTGCGTGAGGGAATTGACCCCAACGCCAATCCACATACCTAGGGAGATGCCCAGCATGGGAATCAAACAAACCAGCAGCGCCCCAAAAAAATGGCCAAAGAAATAGCCCATTTTTTGGACTGGCGAAGCAAATACGATCTGAGCCGTATTGTTTTCAAAATCGCGGATGGCGGCAGTGTTTAAAAAAGCAGTAATCAGCAAAAGGGAAAGAATGCTAAATACGCCATACCAGTTTTGGGTAACATAAGGTGCATTTTTCCAAATGTTGCCAAAACTACCGCCGATTTGCAACTGATCAGTAACGGTTGCAAAAAAGGTCATCAACGCGAATATGAAGAGAAAAATCCAGGGCATCGGTGCACGTAGCCAGGATTTTAATTCGAATTTCAGGAAGGTGAATAACATACGCAAATGAATTTGACGCTTCGTACGGGCGACCCTTCGTGGTCGCCCAATGGGCAATCACACGTGGTCGCCCGATGGGCAATCACACGTGGTCGCCCATCGGGCAATCACACGTGGTCGCCCATCGGGCAATCACACGTGGTCGCCCAATGGGCAATCACACGTGGTCGCCCAATGGGCAATCACACAGGATTGCCCTTACGATTTGATTTTAGAAAAGAATACATCCTCCAACCCTGGCTCAGCAGGCTGGAATCCCTCACCAGGATCATCCTCGCTGAAAATGTGGATGATGGGTTTGCCCGCCACCAGTTTGCTGGAGATCACTTGGAAGTTCTTTTCGTAATCATTGAGTTCGGCTTTCAGGATGATTTTTTCCCAAATTTTGCCGCCCAATTCACCCAATGCGGCATCGGGTATGCCTGCGTATTTCACCTCGCCACCATTGATGATGGCCATATTGGAACAAAGTTCACGTACATCTTCCACAATGTGGGTAGAAAGGATGACGATGACGTTTTCGCCGATTTCAGACAAGAGGTTGTAAAAACGATTCCGCTCACCGGGATCGAGGCCAGCGGTGGGTTCATCTACAATGATCAGTTTGGGGTCGCCAATCAGTGCCTGGGCAATGCCAAAACGCTGGCGCATCCCGCCGGAATAACTACTTACCGCTTTTTTGCGGTGATCCCAGAGGTTGACCCGATTCAGCAAGGTTTGCACCACTTCTTTGCGTTGGTTGCTCGGGATTCCTTTCAGGGTCGCAAAGTGGTCCAGCATATCGAGTGCCGACATGCGGGGATATACGCCAAACTCCTGGGGCAGGTAGCCCAGCACTCGGCGTACCGCGTCTTTGTCTTTGAGCACATCAATGTCACCCAAGGTGGCCGTTCCACCATCAGCGTCTTGCAAGGTGGCCAGGGTGCGCATGAGGGTACTTTTGCCCGCGCCGTTGGGACCCAAGAGGCCGTACATGCCAGTGGGAATGTGCAGGCTCACGTTTTTGAGCGCTTGCACACCGTTAGGATAGGTTTTGGATAAATTTTGGATAGATAACTCCATAAGCCAATTGGATATAAGGTGTTAGGGTACTAAGTTAATTCAATAAAGTGACACCAAGAATACTTTAGGTTGGCTCAAATGGAGGTATTTTTTATACAAAAGCAGAATTATCCCCTACAAAGGGAAATTTATGGGCTTGAATTACCAGGGTTCCAGGTTGGCACTCAGGTAGTTGAGCAGGGGTTTTTGGCTCAGTTGACCGTTGAGATAAAGCAATTGCACATATTCCTGGGTAAGTTCCTCACTGAGTTTGAGGCGGGCAAACTGTTTTTTTTGCAGCAACAATTTAATTTCCATCAATTCGGTGGGCGTAAGCGCAGCCCGCAGGGCCGGATCTTCTAAAATGCTGAGCAAAAGGTTCTTTTCTTCTTGTTCTTTGAGCAATTGGTATTCCTGGATGAGATGCCGGACTTTGTTGAGTTGTACATCCAGTTCCTGTTTGCGGCGTGATAAAGTCAAGGTGTTTTTGGTGTTTAGCTCGTACATTTCCAGGGCTAGCTCATTGTTTTTAAAGCGGTTGTTGCTATTGAGCGGGATATTCAGGCCGAGGCGCATGAAGAGGTCATCGTCGAGGGTTGGTGTTTTGGGTGCGCGTTCGTAGCCAAACTGAAAAAAGCTGAGGTATTCCCGATTGCGGACTTTGAGCAAGTCCATTTCGGATTGGACCAAACCCATTTGAGCCTGACGGATTTTGGCTTCGGCCAGAGGGATTTCTAGTGAATTGGCCTGGATGCGGGCGATCACTTGTTCGATGCGGGGGATCGAAATGAAGTCGAGGAGCTCCAGTTCCACTGCCCCAGTTCCGGCGATGAATTGTCTAATTTTTTCCTCCGCCAGGCTTTTGGCCTGCGCAAATTGAGCCTGATCCAGGCGCAGCGCTTGCTGATCCTGTTCATTTTCCACCACTTCTTTCACCTTCACCGATAAACCCTGGCGCAACATGGCTCGGAATACCTGTTCCTGCGCTTGGAACAAAGAATCAAGTTTTTGGCTGGCCAAAGTCAATTGCTGCGCAAAGTGATAGGTAATGATGGCTTCGTAACGTTGCAGCAAGGCTTCATTCCAGTACACCTCAGCCTCGGCTTGGAGTACCCCCGATTGGGCTTGTTGGTAGTGTTTTTGGTATTTGCCCAGCCCAAAAGCGTTGGGACTTACCCGAATGCCGTATTGTTGCCGGGTTAGGGAAAAATCATTGGACCCGGCGCGCAGCTCCAGTTTTTGCAGCAGCGGATTCTGGTAGTTTTGTTGCCCCAACCAATTGACCGTTTGTTGACTCAAGCGCCATTGTTCATCCTGATTGACTGAAGCCAGGACGTCTTTCATGCTGATTTTGATGGGGTCTGTTGCTACCCATATCGCGCCCCTAGCGGGGCTCCCGTTATGCGCAAAAACAGAGCCAATCAATGCTGAAGAAATGGGAGAGAGCAACAATAGAATACACAACAATACTTTCATGGCGATTGGCTTATTCAAAAGAAATGACAATTTTTTCATTGAGGTAAAAAGGATTGTCATTAGGAATTTTGATGAACAATTCGCGGCCCCAGGTGCGTACTTCGGGCATCTTGCGCAAGCGCACGGGCAACTCAACCACTTGAGGATTGCTACCAATGATCACCCCTTTGGACAATACACTTGAACGGCTATAGGCATTCAATTGAACGGTATCCCCAAGTTGATAGCTGATTTCGGCGTGCTCGTACACAAACCCACGGATGCGGGTAGGCTGGAGTGGGTTGATTTTGAGCATTTCTTTATGCTGGGGTACCACCTCGGCGTTGCCCACGGCGATACTTTCCACAAAACCATCTACCGGGGCGATCAGCGCCAGGCGTTGGCGCTCGGTTTTGACAAAATCGAGTTCGACCTGGGTTTTGGCGCTCCTGGCCTTATATATGGATTCATTGGCGCGGCGTTCGGCCTGCACCTCTTGAACACGCTCCCGGTATTCCTGCTCGGCTTGTCGAATTTGGCTGCGCAGAGCGGCGATTTTTTCTGCGCGTAGGGGGTCTGTCGTATTGGGATCGGTGGATTCGCCCAAAAGTTTGCGCACGCCACTTTCTGCACTGTATTCGGCTTGCTCGATGCGGATTTGGCCCTGTAACTCGCTCAACTCCGTCTGATGCTGGGCTTTGAGCACTTCCAGCGATTTGTCCAGAATGCTGTTTTGCGCATTTTTTTCTGCTGCGTATTGATTGATGTCGCTCAAACCTTCGGCGCTTTCTTGATCTAGTTCGGAGCGATAAAACAGCATGAGGGTATCCCCTGCTCGCACTTTATCGCCAGTTTTGACCAAGACGTTTTGGATAACCACCGTGTGGTCGTAGTTGAGAATTCGACTTTCTGTTTCGGTTGCACCAAAAAAAGACGTATTGCTCCGCCCCATGAAGTTGTCCTTCAACCAAAAGCAGGCGGCAAAAGCCACTGCCCAAACAAGGTATAATGCGTTGAATTTCATAGCGTCAATTCGTCATTTTGTTTGTTAAGGCGGCGTACGGCTACACCATTGTCGACCAGTGCTTGTAAAAAAGCAGGCTGTTTGGTGTCGTCTTTAAAGAGCAAGGTGTAATCGTATTCTCGGGAAACGGCGTTGTCTTTAAGCCGATCCAGGTTGACCGAATCCAAGGTCCAATGCTGACAATATTGACTCATGACCTGGATGAAATTTTCACCCGGATCTCCGGCATTTTCCTCTATCCGAATCCGCAATTCCCACACGATGTGGCGACCATAGTGGAAAGGGGTAAAACTGAGCACAATGGCCAGCAGGCAGAAAAAGAATACCCCCAAGATGGCGATAAAAAAGCCATACAAACCACAAGCTATTCCCGTTCCCAAAGCTGCAAACATGAATACGATGTCGCGCGGATTGCGCAAAGCGGTGCGAAACTGGATCACGGTCAACGCGCCCAACATCCCCAAACCAGAAGCCACATTGTCGCCAATGGCTTGCAACACCATCGTGGCAATCAAGGCGCTCAAGATTAAGGATTGGATAAAATTGGTGGTACGCAGGGTGCTGCGCGTAGTCATGTTGTAAGTAAAGGCGATCAGCGCCGACAACAAAAACGACAACAAAAAGGTAAACAAAATCATTTCGAAGGTCGGGTTTTCGATCTTCGAGTAGATGGACAAAAATTCCTGCATGTCTGTAGTAGTGGAGTTGAGAAGGTTGAGGAGGTTGAGAAGGTTTAGGCTGCCGCAG
>NZ_JBGSLK010000108.1:0-190872 GCF_041740695.1 Haliscomenobacter sp.
AAAAAATACACTCCCCTTTTCATTCCAAATTTTTAAGCAAAAAAAATGTATAAAGCAGTTGAAAGGCTGCTGGTATACAGCTTTTCACTTTTCACTTTTCACTTTATTCCCCTCCTTCCACCAACTGCCTGCCCGCTTGAGTAAAGGCTTCCAGATCGGCTAAGAGCGACTTGGCCTGCTCGGCGATGTTGTGAAGTTCTTCTACGTTTTGGTTTAACTTTTGGCGAATACTGGAAGCGACCAGCACCATGTGGAAGTCGTTGCCCGATTCCAAAACGCTGGTCACTTTGTCGATGCTTTGGCCTGCTTCTTTATAGGTCACATCCCATTTTTTGCGCAATTCTGCGTTTTTACCCAACTCATCTTTGCGCAATTTTTCGTTGTTGATGCTGCTGCTCAACTGATCCAGGGTGCCAAAGTATTCATCTGAACTTTTCCCAACGCGTTCAAAATCGTTTTTCAATTTGTTGTACCTGGCCTGAATGCCCGTCCATTCTTTTTCGAAATCTTTGGACACTTCGGGCAAATCTGGGTTGGCTTGGGTCAAACTTTCTTCTGCTTCTTGCAGCGTTTCGACTACTTGTGAAGAGAGCTTAACCCGATTTTTTTCAAAAGACTCGATCGAGCTTTTTAAAACTTCGCCGTGTTTCAGCGCTTTTTTGGTTGTTTCCCAGCGGCAAGCCCCTAGGCTGAGCACCAGCAAAAGCAGGGTGCCAATCATTGTTTTACGAATCATCTTGAGATTGAATTATTTTTTTAACAGCTCCAAAATTTTGTTCAAACTATCTCCAACTGTGAAATAGTTCAGGTGATGGCATTTGGCATCGAAGAATAGGGGTGCAGGCTTGCGTTTGCTGGGTACCCGCTTGATGCTATTGACACCTACGGCAATGTCGTTTGGTTCTTTAAAAAAGATGGCTGCCACGTTTTTAAAAAGTTTGTTGACCAAACGTTTGGCTTGGTTGTCGGTCTCCAAAAACCAATCGAGGTGCCCAGCAACGACATAATACGGAATTTGGGGGTCCTTGCTCAATTCCAGATTTTTGAGGAAACGACCTTTGCTCTCGTAGTTCATTTGGTCCAGGCTGATGGTCAGGCTTTGGGAACCTTTCAAAATTCCCATGATGCTGGCGATGGCCGGAATGGCTAAACCAGCATTGACAGCCAAGGGTAAGAGCAGGAGGGCATTGTCGCGGTACTTGAGCGCATGAGATAAATTCGAACCTCCATTGGGCGTACCCGCCAGGATGAGTTTGGTTACGACGGTATTGCCACCGAGTTGTTCGATGTAACAACGTGAGACCAAACCACCCATGGAATGAGCCAGAATGGTGAATTTTTTGCCGAGCTTCCCTTTTTTATCGGCTTTGAGCCCCACGGCAATGAGCGCTTCTTTGAATTTACCCGCATTGGCCTCGATGGTCGAGTTGAGGTTTTCGTAGTCATAGGCGAGCACCAGATCTACCGTTTTGTTGCGCTGCGCCTGCGCCATACTCGCCGCCATTTCCTGGGTATTGCCGATGATGCCATGCATGACCAGCAGGATATTTTTGGCTTTTGCAACCTTTTCCTTCACCCCTGTATCGTGGTAAATGGGTTTTCCATTTCCGTATTCAATCCAGCAGAGTTTATTGAGGTTTTCGCGACCCAGGACTACTTTGTAAAAGCAGAGTTTGAGTGCGCGGAATACACTTCTGTTTTCCGCTTTTACGTCCGGGATGCTGCGGATGGCAATCTCAACTTTGCCGGAGGCATTGGCTTGTGCATCACCAACCGGGATAAAATCTTCGCCGTCAAAAGTGAGCGGAAGGATAAATTCGCCCTCTCCAAGCTTTTCATCGAGCTCAATGATGAGGGGATTATTCTCTAGATCCAGATCATTTTCCAGTTCGCTCAACTCCAGGGTGTCTGGTAAATTTGCATTTAAATCACGGCTAGTATAATCAAGGGAAAGTAGGTTGTTCCAACCTAATATTTGGGGCAAAGTGGCTACAGTATTCAAATCCCGCGTTGAATTACCCGCAGTGGATAGGGAAACTTTCGCCTTGAAGGTGTCGTGCCCTTTGATGGTAATTTTACCTCCAGCAAGTTTGGTTTCACTTTTGCCTACTTCTCCGGCTTGGGTGCTAAGTTTGAAGACAATTGTTTTGCTGAACCAATCGTTATCAGGGGCTTTTTTATCCTGGCCTTTTTTGACCAGATCGCGACCACCCGCTAAACTGTCAATACCCCGTCCTGATTTTTTCCAAAATTCTATTGTTTCTCCCAAACCTTCAAGGTCATCTTTTTCCAATAAAAATTCTTCGTTGATTTTAGTTGTGCTAATGATAAATTTAACCACTTCGATGCTTTCCTTTTTCCCTGGAGGAACGGCAAATTCCAAAAAGTCAGGCTGTATAAATTGACCTTGCGCTGGAATTTCATCGGCAGTGAGGTAATCACCATTCAAGGAAACCACGCCATAGTTGGGTGAAAAATACAAGGCTTTGCAAAACAGTGTGGCTCCGGTGGTATTTTTGAGCTCTAAATCCAAGGCCAAACGGTATTTGCCATTCTGATTTTTGCCCAATTGAACATTAACAACTTCCGTATTTGGATTGGCCGGGTCGGTAATCCCTTTGGTCAAAATTTGCCCGGTGTCGGTATTCTTAGCGGTAATCTGAAAAGCATTGCGATTGAATTGGGTGCTGCGGTTGTCCAATAACAAGTTTTGCTCCCATTTGGCAATGCCATCCAGGATTTCCAGGGCCAATTCAAACACTGGATCGTCGTCGTCCCCAGCAATCCTTTTAATCAAGGTGTTGCTTTCCTGGTTGTAAATTTCCAACACATCCTGATCCAGATCCACTCTATATTTGCCACCTACTTTTCCTTCTACGAATTCAAAATAGGGAGACAAGCGGCTTTTGCCCATTTTTTGTTGAACACTCAAGTAGGCCTGGTAACGCTTTTTCCCTTTTTCGGTGGCTTTAAGAGCGATCGTATAGGGGATACTGGGCAAGCTCAGCAACTTTGCTTCGTAGCTGCTGTTCATATCTAGGCTCAAACCATTGCTCAAAACCACGGTACTATCCTGAAAACCAACCCCGCTGGTACTGGCTCTCCCTAGTGACTTACCCGTTTTTTGCTCCACAATCTCAAACTCGGCAACTTTATTCAACTCGGTAGAAAGCCCGTGTACCGCGCCGCAGTTGATGTTCCAGGCATTTTTATCATTGGCGCTGAGCAGGTATACCGAGCGTTGGCCCAGGTCTTTGGCAGAGCCCAAATTCAAAAACTTTTGCCAGGGGTCAAAACCAGCGATTGGTTCAAACTGAGGGTGTTGTTTTTCAACCGAACGAAACATCGAAGCCTGACAACGGGTGTACAAATCGGCATAACTGACGCTGGGATCGTTTTCGAGGACCTTCAACAAGTTGTAAGAAAACATTCCGCGCTGGTTCTTCAGCTCAAACGCTTTCTCTTGCCGATCACATGCCGACATCATGAGGTGGCTAGCCAGTGGCAATTCGTTGGGGCGAGGCCCTTTTGGGAAGTTTTTGACGAAATACCCATCCAGATAAGTGGAGTAGGGGCGGGTTTCGGTGCGTTCTGGGAAAAAGAATTGTCGGGCCTTGCCCAAGCTTACATCATCAATGGCGCGTGAAATGGTGCCGGAATGGCAACAGTCGAAAATAGTGACGAGGTGTGCGCCCTGTTGCTGGACTCGTTGCAAAAGAATCCGGATCTCCTTGTCAGACAGACAATACTTTCCACTCAAGCCACTGTCGTAACACACAATGCCTTCGTGTACACCCGTAGGATCGATCCATTCAAATTCCGGTGCCGCTTTCTCTTGGGTGCCGTGGCCACTGTAATAAAGGAGTACTACATCACCTTTTACCGCTTTGGCGAGATGATCTGGTCCCAGATACTTGCAAATGTTCTGATAAGTAGCATCCTGATTGATCAAGGTAAGGCTCGGCGCGAGGTCAAAGGCTTTGGCATAAGTACTCGATAAATAGTCTTTCATCGCCGCCACATCGTTGCGGCACCCATCCAAAGGGGTGATTTTTGAATCTGGATGATAGGTGTCGATGCCAATAAAAAGGGAATATAGCTTGTTCATACAATGTATTGGTTCATAGAGTCAGTTGCTTAGGATAACGAAAAGTACTAATTTTAAATTTTTGGTGAACAATATTTCATAAAATTAAAGCAGCTAGGCAACGCTTTTTACCCCAGACTTGTACTAGGATAAAACATTCGAGCACTCATATGGAGAACCGTGACATGGCTGATGTACTGGAGGGTTGCCGACGCAAAGATCGTGCAGCCCAAAAGGAACTGTACCGGCAGTTTTACGGTTACGCCATGTCAATTTGTTTGCGTTATTGCGACAACGAGGATGAAGCCATTGAGGTAGCCAATGATGCATTTTTAAAGGTTTTTCTCAACATCAAAAGTTACAATCCTCAATTGCCTTTTAAACCGTGGTTTCGGCGAATTCTGATCAATACGGCGATCAATCACATCAAGCAGAAACAGAAACTCAAAATCGGCACACTGATGGACACTGAATACAACATTCCTGATACCGAAGAAATCCTGGCCAGATTGGGCTTTCAGGAATTGATGAAATTGGTGCGGTCGCTTTCCACGGCTTACCGCACGGTGTTTAACTTGTATGTATTGGATGGCTTTACCCACGAGGAAATTTCACAACAACTGGGGATTTCGGTGGGCACCTCCAAATCCAATTTATCCAAAGCACGCGAGCGTTTGCGGCAAATGATCTTGCAACAAATGCAATAGATTAGGAGTAGACTTTTATTGCCATGAAGGATTTTGTAGATGATTTGTACAGGCGGGCTTCAGAAGATCCAGACATCCCCTTCAACGAAGAGGCTTGGGACCGGATGGATCAAAAATTGGACTACGCAGCGCGGAAGCGGCGGCGTGGTCTGTTGTGGTTGTTCTTCTTCTTATTCGTTTCCCTTGGGGCTGGTCTTCTTTGGGGCATTCAGGGTACGGACATTCCCGAACAAAAAATTAAAAAAGAAAAATACACTGGCCCTGTTGCTGGAAATGCGCAGCCTGAGCAAAAAAATAAGACCAGATCTGGGCATGAGTCAAACTTGAATACAGCTGGACAAACCCAGGCCAGTGAATCCAGCGCGGATATTGCCGCAACTAAAGATCCGAAGGAAAAAGAAAATGTGAAGCAAACAGATTATTCACTCAAAACAAAACCACGCTTATTTACATCGGAACAGCAGGGTTCTCTCAAGCATTCCAAACCATTGGCTAGAAATAAGCCAAAGTTAGAAGCCCCAATCAATCAGAACACGCCTAAATTTGTAGAGGACCTTGCTGTTGTTTCACCTCCAGTAGAAGGAAATTTTACAAAAGTGGACACTGTTTTAAAAGACATAGAAGTTGAGTCTGCTTGGTTTGGATTAGAAGCTTTGCCAGGAGCTTTGGCATTGAGCCAGTTAGTTCTGAATCGACTCCCAGAGCCTATGATTATTGGTTGCACAATGACAATTCCCCCAGTTGCAAAAATTAAAACCTGGGGCCTCGGCCTCAGCGCTGGTCCCGATTTGGCTTCCGTAAATGCGGATGGCAGCACTGCTTACGGTTTAAATGCTGGATTGGCCTTTGATTACCGCATTGGCAGGCGTTGGGTGTTCCAGGCATCCGGGCAATATTTGCTTAAAAATTACATCGCTGATCAGCGGGAATACGTTGCTCCTTCTGGTTTTTGGCCTACCCGTTCTTACCCGAGCTCTACGGAAGGTACTTGCGATATGTTGCAGTGGAGTGTGGATTTGCGCTACAATTGGTTGGCCAAGCCGAAGTTCAAAAGTTTTATCTCTCTTGGATCTTCCTCCTGGACGATCTTGAAAGAAAAATATGAGTTTTATTATGCCAAAGACTATCCTGGCTTGATCTATGATTGGTCGAGTGGGCAGAACAAAAATTATTGGCTATCCATGGCTCAAATGGGTATTGGCATTGAAAAAACGATCCGACCGGGCTTGAGTTTGCAGCTCAACTGGTTTGCACAAATGCCGTTACAGGGCGTGGGCAATGGAAAAGTGGAGATTTACTCCAGCGGCCTGGGCTTTATGGTGCACAAACAAATGGGGAGATTGAAAAAATAGGTTTAAAGCACCACCAATTCATCCCCCACACGAATCATACCCGTCCCCAAAGTAATCAAATTCATGCCAAACAATACTTTATTCCCCTGTGTACGGTAAGTTGCCAGCGTTTTAAGTGGGTCTCCGCCCGTATGCCGCAGGCCAGTATCCTGATCCGTAGTCGTCAAAATACAGCGGCCACAAGGTTTGATCCCCCGAAAAGATATACCGCCGATCAATAGCTCACTCCAGGTGTCTTCTTGATATGGCGCGCCACCCGCAAACACAATATTGGGCCGAAAACGATTCATCGGCACGGGTTCGGCCAGGCGTTGATTCAGATCTGCCAGCGAGGTTTCACCCAGCAGCAAATAAGGATAAGCGTCGGCAAAGCTTACATTCATTGGCATTTGTACCCGCTCGGGCTCAACCTGCCTTGGCGAATCATCAGGAAGGTAAACCAAACGAATTTTCGACTCCAACGCTTTGCTCAACCAGGCATCAGCGGCATCGTCCAGTGCCAATGCGTCGCAAAAGTCGTCCCAAATTTGCACCGTAAAACGTTCACTGGAATTGGCCTGAAGAGGTACCTGGAGCATGCCTAGCTCTGGTTTGGTCCGATGGCGAATCAATAGGTATTCAGTAGTGATTTCCGTTTGCAGCAAAGCCAATGCACCCACTTCCCGCTGGGTGAGGAACCGATTGTTTTCATTGATCAAAAGCCAGCGACGATCGTGCTGAAAGCCCCGTTCGGTAACCAGCGCTTCTTGAACGGCAATGCCTGCAAGGGATTTGACCGGGTAAATATGGAGTTGGGTGAGGTTGAACATATGGGCTTAAATGATTTTGAAGCGCCAAAGATATGGATTTGCCCGATCAACATTCCGAATAAACATCAAAATTGTATCTTGCACTAGTCTTCCAAAACTACTATGTGAATGCGTACCCAAAAACTAATGATTGCCTTGTTGTTTTGCCTCGGGAGCATAGTGGCCAGTTTTGGCCAAATGACCTTCGATGGTTTATTACAGGCAAGCCACAATACCTCAAACGACACCTTGCGTATCAATGCCTACAATGATTTGGCCCGAATGCATATTCCCGATTCGTTGGGATTGGCTGAAAACTGGGCAAATCGAGCATACACTCAGGCTCAAAAAATCAATTACACCAAAGGCCTCATTTATGCGACCAAAAACAAAGGTTTAATTGCCGACTATCGCGGCGAGTTGAGCAAAGCGATCGACTATTATGATGCAGGGATCAAAGTATGTGCTCAATCTACAAAATGGGCCAAAGAACGGATTGATTTTATAGCCAACAAAGGAGTCGCTTATTACTTTGCTGGAGACCTGGGGAAAGCCATTCAATTTTATAGCGAAGCGGAAAAAGCATTGTCAAAAGACCAAAAGAATCCCACATACGCCAAAGTAATCAACAATCTAGCAACCGTTTACCGCAATCTGAAAAAGTACCCTGAGGCCATTCGGATGTACAAAAAATCACTTTTTATCAAAAAACAAACCGCGGATAGCATCGGCATCGCGAATACCTTGAACAACATCGGCCTTTGTTATGCCTACCAGAATGTACCCCGGGAAAGTGTCAAGTATTTGACCCAGGCTCAAAAAGTCTACCGTGCCTTGGGACAAACCTCAGACTTGTTGAGTGTTAATGTTTCTCTCGCTGTTGCCTTCAACGAATTAGGGCAATTGGCTAAAGCAAAACAGTTGCTGAAAAAATCCATCACTTTGCCCTACTTGAAACTACCTATTCACGACCTGACACAGGCTAAATTGTTGTATGTGAAAATTCTGTATGGGGACAAGGAATACCAACAAGCGCAGGCAGTTTTGCAAGAAATTGAACCAGAAATCCTTAAAACCAATTTCCTCAAAACCAAGGTCACGTACCATGAATGGAAGGCTTATGTGCTGCATGCTTTGCAACAAAAAGACGCAGCTTACCAGGCATTGATCCAGCACAAATTGTACTTGGATACGCTGAATACGGAAGTAAAACTGAGTTTGGAAAAAGACATGGAGGCCAAGTACCTCAACCAGGAGAAGGAAGCCCAAATTCAAATCCAGAAATTGCAAATTCTAAAAAACAAACGGGAAAGACTCGTTTTCGTTTTTGCCTTGCTGGCACTCTTGCTCATTTTGGGCTTTGCTTATCGCTTATCTGCACAACGCAAAAAAGCCAATCAATTATTGGGTAAAAAAAACAAACAAATTCAAGAGGCTCTGGAAGACAAAGAAACCTTGCTGAAAGAAATTCACCATCGGGTAAAAAACAACCTGCAAATTATTTCCTCCTTGTTGAGTTTGCAATCGCGGCGCATTGAGGATCCCAAAGTTTTGGAAGCCATTCAAGACGGCCAGAATCGGGTGCACTCGATGGCTTTGATCCACGAAAACCTTTATCAGGATGAAAACCTGGTCAAAGTGGATGCCCAGCTTTACATTGACCAATTGATTGAAAACCTGATCCGCAGTTACAACGTTAATCCCAAGGGGGTTACTTTTACCAAAAACATTGATCATTTGACCCTCGATGTGGATACTCTCATCCCTTTGGGTTTAATTTTGAATGAGCTGATCAGCAATACCCTGAAATACGCTTTTGAACCAAATAAATCGGGCCAGGTCAGCCTAAGCCTGAAACAACAAGAAGAGGGTCTTTTGCTCAATGTTTCAGACAACGGCCAGGGTTTTCCGCCAAATTTTAATACCCAAAATTTAAAAAGTCTAGGTTTTCGGCTCATCAATTCTTTCACCAAAAAACTCAATGGTGTACTGAAAACCTGGAATGAGCAGGGCGCGCACGTAGAAATATTCATCCCACACTCAAAATTGAGCTGATGGCAAATATTCAAGTCCTCATTGTAGAAGACGAACCATTGATCGCCGAAGACATTTGCGAATACTTGAGCAATGTTGATTATACCGTTTTAGACATTGCTTACAACAAAGCCCAGGCTTTGAAGGCATTGGAACAGCAAAGCCCAGATATGATCATTCTGGACATCAACTTGGGTGGCAATCTTGATGGCATTGAAATCGCGCACCTGATCAATCAAAAATACCAACTGCCTTTCATTTTTTTGACTTCATACTCCCACAAAAGCATCCTCGACCAGGCTAAAGTTACTCGCCCGTTGGGTTATATCTTAAAACCTTTTACGGAAAAAGACCTCTTTTCCAGCATCGAAATCGCGCTGTACAATTTTTCTCAACATGCTCAACCACACAATTTAAATCTGGAACGGATCAACCAGGTATTGCTTTCTCCACTCACCGAAAAAGAATTTCAGGCACTCCAGGATATTTACCTGGGCCTTACCAATAAACAAATGGCTGAAAAGCATTTTGTTACCGTGAACACCATCAAGACCCACCTCCAAAATCTTTACGACAAACTCAGCGTGGGATCGCGTTCGGAAGCGATGGCAAAACTCCGGGAACTGACTAACTAAGCTAGGCCCAAAATCATCCTTTTGGGTGAAGGAACTGAAAATTATTCCCGCTAATTTTGGTTCCAGTATTTATAGCCCAACGATGGGCAACCCATAAACCACCATTCCGATGAAAAAAAGCACTTTTTTTGTACTTGTCTGCATGCTTTCAAGCTTACACCTTATGGCCCAGAAAGAGCAAGAGCCCATTTGGTTGACCCTCAAACCCAATGAAGCTTTCAGTGTAAAAGGAAACCTGAAGGATGGCAAGATTATGCCTGACCTCTCCTGGGCCTGGAATAGCGCTGTAGCTTGTTTTCCACAAACTCAGGCGCAAAAATTCACTGGTAATCATGTGCTGTATGCCCTGGACCTGCCCAATTTTTCGGAAATGGAAATTTGGCTGGTCCCTACAGACGAACAGGCCAATTTCAGCATTTACGCTTACGAAGTGGGCAAAGTTGCGAACAACAACACTGTACCTAATCTGAGTTCCTGCATTCGTTGTGAAGCAGAGCACAAGTGGGACTACAAAAAACGGGGCCAAACCCAGGATCACACCCGCAGAATCAAAGACATTTTGGCCATCAACAATCCTTATCAGGTCATCATTGGAGTGGTAGGGGCCAATGGGCTACAAGAAGGCGACTTCACCTTACATTTAAAAATCAATAAGTCCAAATAAAGCATATTCGTTATAGCGCTTGGCAAAGAGGAACAATTGCCGAATGCCAAGCGCTATAAGGACTAATTCAGTGTAAATCAATAATATCCTTACCATAGTTATTATCCCTGCCAAAAAAAGCCCACCTTCGCCATGTATTTATTCAATCGATCACTTCTGTTCAATCGATCTACATGGCAAAAACATCCCCATCCAAAAAAGAGCTTCCTAGTGATGAAATCATTGTTAGCCAAACCCAGGCCTGGATCAAAAGAGTTATCATTGGCTGTAATTTTTGTCCTTTTGCACAACGTGAAGTCCAAAGGGGGAGTATCCGTTATGTAGTTGTTCACACGGAGGACATGGACGTTTGTTTGGAGACCATGTTTGCCGAATGTGGCCTGTTGGACGAAGACGAAAGCATCGAAACCACCCTGGTGATTTTTCCTCAGGCTTTTAATGATTTTAAAGACTATTTGCTCCTCATCGAAAATTGTGAAGACATGCTCCTGGACAATGACTACGAAGGCATTTATCAGGTGGCAAGTTTTCATCCAGATTATCAGTTCGCCGACGCGCCTGCCGATGACCCCGCCAATTATACCAATCGTTCCTTGTATCCTATGCTGCATTTGCTGCGCGAGTCGAGCCTGGATCGGGCGCTGGCCAATTATCCCGATCCTGAAAACATTCCCCAACGCAACATCGAATATGCCCATAAGATGGGCCTCCAACAGATGAAATTGCTCCGGGATACTTGTTGGGATGTGTGAATAGCTGTATCATTACCTGCAAAAGAATAGTATGTTGATTCGGCTGATCCTCGCATTTCTGCTGCTTACGAACTACAGTTTTGCCCAAAGCAAACCAATTCCAACTGTATTGGATGTGTTGAGTTACAAACTGATCCTCGAACCCGATCTGCTTCAAAAAACGCTAAAGGGGGAAATGATGGTTCGTTTTGTAAAAAATGGACCCTCTAATGAAGTGGCTTTGGACTGTGGGAGTTTGGCTATCGATGACGTCAAATGCGCGGAACTGATCAGCTACCGCAAAGAAAACCAAAAGCTCATCCTAAAGTTGGACAAAATGGTCGAATCCAACTACCTGATGGCCATTAAGTACCACGGTTCGCCGCGCCAGGGCATCCAATTTTTCCCGGAAATCCAGCAAGTTTACTCCGTTTTTAGCACCTCGGAATGGATGCCTTGCAACAATGCCCTCAGCGACCGCGCCAGTATACAAATCAGTCTGGTGATACCCGATTCCCTGACTGGCATTGGCAATGGCCGACTGGTGGAGAAATTAAAACTGGACAAAGGTAAGATGAGTTTGACCTGGGTACACGACAATCCCATTCCGGCGTATATTTTTGGTTTTGCCATCGGGAAATTCCAGACTTACGACCAACATTCCGGCGGGGCCACATTTCAATGTTTTTCACAAGACCACAGCCCGGCTGAGATGGCTTTGATTTTTAAAGACAACGCCAATATGTTACGTTTTTTTGAAGCAAAATCAGGCGTAAAATATCCCCTTCAACAATACAATCAGGTTTTGGGGAAAGCTGAAATTTCTCAAGAAATGGCTGGATTTGCCGTCATTCGCAATACTTACGGGCTACAAGTTTTACAAGATTCTACTCAAATCAACCTGGGTGCCCACGAGTTGGCGCATCAATGGTGGGGTAATGGAGTGACTTGTGTCAGTTGGAATCACTTTTGGCTCAATGAAGGTTTTGCGGTGTTTATGTCTTCCGCTTTTAAAGAGCAACGTTTTGGCCGATCCAGCTACCTCAAGGACATAGAAGAGTACCGACAAAGTTATCAAAAGGTAAAAGACAAGGGTTTGGACAAACCCCTGGTGTTCCCCAATTGGAACAACCCCTCAGCCGATGATCGAACGCTGGTGTATTACAAAGGTGCTTATGTGCTTCACCTATTGCGCGAAGAATTGGGTGAAGAGCCTTTTTGGCAGGGCATTCAGGAATACACCCAGGCCCATTACGGCAAAGCAGTAAGCACGCAGGATTTCCAAAAAGCCATGGAAAAAGCGACGCAGAAAGACCTGCAAGCCTTTTTTAAACAATGGTGTTATGGGAAATAATCGAAGTTTACTAAACTTTAAAAGTTTAGTAAACGTAACCCCCATTCGCATTACTAACGCACTACTTCAATTTTGTACTTGTCACCTTTCATTTTTTCGCCCTGAATTTTTTTCAATACCGCCTGAACCTGGTCTTTTTTTACGGCTACAAAAGACATGTGGTCCAACAACTCGATTTTTCCCAAATCTTCTTTTTGCAGCTCTCCCTTTTTGGATAAAAAGCCAACAATATCGGTTTTGCTGAGTTTGTCTTTTTTTCCTCCACTGATGTACAAAGTGACCCAAGCAGGCGGCTCCGGCAATGCAATTCCGGTGGGGATGTCAAAAACCTCGGGTATTCCGGGCAGGTAATCGGGGAGTGGTTCTTCCGCATACAAAATAACAAAGGCGGTACCTTCGGCGTGCATTCGGGCCGTCCGGCCATTGCGGTGTACAAAATCGGTTCCTTTACTCGGCAATTCAAAATGAATGACGTTTTTCACTTCAGGAATGTCCAGGCCCCGTGCCGCCAAATCAGAAGCGACCAATATGGAAATGCTGCCATTGCGGAATTGCACCAGCGTTTTTTCGCGGGCCAACTGATCCAGGCCGCCGTGGAAAAAAGAACTTTGTAAACCCTTTTCTTGCAACAACTCCACACAACGTTCGGTGGCTTCGCGCTGGTTGCAAAAAACCAGGGTTTGTTCACTACCCAGGGAAGAAAGCAGGGTAAAGAGCGTTTCCAGCTTGTCTTCACCAGGAGCCATCACCGCCTTCATTTGTAGGCCATCAGTTGATTTTTCTTCGACTTGGGTGAAATCCAACACTTTGGGTGCCACAATTCCGGTAAACTTAGGGATGTGCTGCTTGCGACTAGCCGATACCAGGATGCGTTTGTCTATCTTCGGCAGACCCGCCACAATCTGCTCCATTTGTTCCTGAAAACCCATGGACAAAGACTTGTCGAATTCGTCCAGTACCAGCACCCGCAAGTTTCGCGGATCAAAGGATTTGCGGGTCAAATGTTCGATGATGCGCCCTGGCGTGCCAATCAATAGGGCAGGGGGCTGACTCAGGTTGCGGATTTCGGTTTGCATGGGGTGCCCGCCGTAGCAGGTATTGACCTTAAAACCAGTAGCCATTTTTTGCCAAACCCGTTCAATTTGGATGGCCAATTCGCGGGTAGGGGATATGATGAGGCATTGTACACCTGCTTGGTCGCTTTGCAACAAACTTAAAATGGGCAACAAAAAAGCCAGGGTTTTACCAGACCCGGTGGGTGCCAATAACATCAGGTTGGGTTCCTGGGGAATGTGCAGCAGGGCTTTTTCCTGCATTTCGTTGAGCGCGTTGATGCCAAGTTTGTGGAGCACGGCATCCAGTGATACATTGTTTTGCATGGCGGCAAAGATACTGTTTTCGAGTAGAAACCGCCAAATGTTTGCAGCCCACCTTCGGTGGAGTGTTTTTAATGCAGCCACAAATGGCACAAATTTTCACAAATCAGGTCACAAACTTCGTTTGTTCCACCACGATTTTATTATCACAAAGTTGAAAAAAGAGGACACAAAGTGCACAAAGAGTCATCAATGTCTAACTTTGTGCACTTTGTGTCCTCTTTTTTCAACTTTGTGATAATCAATAAGTCGCTTTGGCTGTACTGATTTGTGAAAATTTGTGTCATTTGTGGCTAAAAATTTGTTGTTGCGCATCGCCGAAGGCGAGGTGCTCAAACATTCCCCTTCGCAATGCTGTTTCAATTCCATACTTTTGCGACGCTTAAAAATAGGACTATAACTTTATGGCAAAATTTGCAATCGACCTCAAGTCGGGTGACATCAAAAACGAGGCCGAACTGATCGTCGGAATTGACCTTGGAACGACCAATAGTTTGGTCGCCTATATAAAAAATGGCCAGGCCGAGGCCGTAAAAGGCAAAAATGGGAAAAGCACCCTGGTGCCATCGGTGGTGCATTTCAGCCCCGAAGGCAAAATTGTGGTAGGAGATGCGGCCAAAGAAAAACTCATCAGCGACCCGGAGAACACCATTTATTCGGTGAAACGTCTGATGGGAAAATCCTACGGCGATGTGCAAGGGGTACAGCAATATTTTGGTTACCAGATCATCGACAACGACACCGAGAGTTTGGTCAAAATTCGGGTAAAGGACAAGTTTTATACCCCGATCGAACTGTCGGCGGAAATCCTCAAAGCCCTCAAAAACCGCATCGAAGAAGAGTTGGATCGGGTGGTGAGCAAAGCCGTCATTACGGTGCCCGCCTACTTCAACGATTCCCAGCGCCAGGCCACCCGTGATGCGGGAAAACTGGCCGGATTGGACGTATTGCGCATCGTTAACGAACCTACAGCGGCAAGTTTGGCCTACGGCATTGGTTTGGATCAAAGTGAAAGCCATACCATTGCGGTATACGACCTGGGTGGCGGCACCTTTGACATTTCCATTTTGCGCATCCAGGACGGGGTTTTTGAAGTGTTGGCGACCAATGGCGACACCTTTTTGGGCGGTGATGATTTCGACCGGGCCATTGTCGATTATTGGACTGCCGAAAATAAGTTGGACAGCACCCAGATCAATGCGGACAAAGAACTGAGTCAAGCCCTGCGCCTGCAAGCGGAAAAGGCGAAAAAAGCATTGAGTTCTGAATCCGAATACAGGGGCGAAGTCAATACCATCAGCTGCCAGATTACCCGGGAGCAATTTGATGAACTGATTCAACCCCTGGTTGATCGTACGATTGCTTGCTGCCAAAATGCCTTGAAAGACGCCCAGGTGCAATTGGCGGACATCGATCGGGTGATCATGGTGGGCGGCTCAACCCGGGTGCCTTTGGTACGTGAATCGGTGGGGCAGACCTTTGGTCAGGAAGTGTATGACAAAGTCAACCCGGATGAAGTAGTGGCTTTGGGTGCAGCCATTCAAGCAGACATATTGGCGGGCAACCAGAAGGACATCCTTTTGCTGGATGTGACGCCACTATCGTTGGGTATCGAAACGGTAGGAGGTTTGATGGACATCATTTTGCCCCGCAACTCTAAAATTCCAACCCGCGTGGGGCGGCGTTACACCACCTCGGTGGATGGGCAGCGCAACCTCAAAATTGCGGTCTACCAAGGCGAACGCGACCTGATCCAACACAACCGCAAACTAGGTGAATTTATCCTGAAGGGAATTCCTCCGATGCCTGCTGGTTTGCCTAAAGTAGAAATCCAGTTCATCCTGAATGCCGATGGCATCCTGAAAGTAAAAGCGGAAGAGCTGCGCTCAAACGTAGAACAAGAGATCGAAGTCAAACCGACCTACGGCATCAGTGAAGAAGAAATGGCGCTGATGCTCATCGATTCCATTCAAAACGCAGCCGATGACATGACTGTCCGGGCGCTGCTCGAAGCCCGCAACGAGGCCAACAACATTGTGCTCAGTGCCGAACGTTTCCTGGGGCAAAATCAGGAAATCCTCAACGAAGAAGAAATTGCAACCACCCGTTCCTTGACGCAGGCCCTACGCGATGCTGTGGCCGGAACGGATAAAGACGCCATCAACCAGGCGATGGAAACACTCAATACCTATACTGCTCCGCTGGCGCATCGTGCGATGGATTTTGCACTTTTGGAAGCGATGAAGGGCAAACAGATTTAAACACCATGATTTGGAAAACACCCATCGACCTGGCCGTTTTAAACGCCTCGCGGAAAAACACCTTGATCGAACACCTCGGCATTGAAATGTGTGGCTTCGGCGACGATTACCTCCAAGCCAAAATGCCCGTGGATCACCGAACTGTGCAACCATTTGGCGTTTTGCACGGTGGTGCCTCCGCTGCTCTAGCGGAAAGTGTAGGTAGTATGGCGTCCTTGTTTACGCTAGACGATCCTACTAAGCAACACGCGGTGGGCATTGAACTCAATGCCAGTCACTTGCGCGGTATTGGTGAAGGTTATGTGATTGCCACTGCACGGCCTGCCCGTTTGGGACGGAAAGTGCACGTGTGGAACATCGACATTCACGATGAGCAGGGGCGTTTGATTTGTGTGAGTCGATTGACGATGGCGGTGGTGGAGCGAGGGGAATGACCATATTGGACTTGCTCCGTTAGCGATTTATACCTATTTTTGAAAAAAATCAATAATGAGTTCTGCTGCTCCAGCACTGCCGGATTTTCAATTGCCAGTTGATGCTATTTTTTATAAACCTTGACTTATCTTGATAATTTTCCATTTTTGATCAATCATTTTTAGGAACACCCTACGGTTTTGCCGAGCTGCCCCTGAAGCTAGTTCGAGCTGTACTTCAGCGTTATTTCCTTCTATTTTACTTTCCACAACCCGCACGAACGCCCAATAATTTATGTCTTTTATCCAGTAAAATTGGGTAAAAAAGGGACAAGGTACGTCATAAGTATACGCATCATTGTCTACCTGATCATAATACACGACATAGGGGATGTCCTTGAAATAATCCTGGCAGCTTTGAAAACGTACTATTTCTGACTGCTTAAAAGTATCGGCAATACAGCCTAGTGAATCGAGATTGTGCAAGTAGCGTTCGTAATCCAATAAGGTTTCGCCGTTCGCTCCTTTTTTTACAACGGCAGTATGTTCCCCCGCATCCCGACTTTTGATGGCGTGCAAGTACCACTCATAAAAACACAGTGCCGCGTCAGCCGGCGATTGAGTCTTGCCGTAGCTGCTAACTAGCAAAAATCCAATTAAAATAAACAAACGCATAGGGTGGAATTGTGTGCCAAAATTAAGCGCTTTTTGATTTTGGCACACAATTTCATCGAGACTAAGTTTTGTTATTGTTTTTTGGTCTCAACCTCAATTACGCCATCTTCAGCATCTTGGCCATATTTGTCGATACCCGCTTTTCCTTTGATGACATTTATCGACTTGATGGTGTTCATGTCGATGCCCTTCAATGGCTCGTCCGATTCATACTGGTGCAGGCGGCCCAAAACTTTACCGTCTTTCACAATTAATGGGCGACCATCTGCATGGGCACGGGTACCTCTGATCTTTATTGTGCCTTTAGGTGACTGGCTGGCATCAATATTGACTTTTTCAACATTGTCTGAGACAACATTGTTGACCCGAATTTCTACATTCTCGTTGGAGTTGATGTTGGTTCCAGTCGCTACTTTATTGATTACATTGACATTATTGCTAATATTGACGTTGTTCAGTTTGATCTCTTGAACATCGTCGCCTTGGTAACCTTTGGTATTCACGACAAGCACCCCGTCTTTGCCCTCATCGCCGTAGATAGCAGTAGCTGACTCTCCTTTGAGTACACTGATCGAACGGATGTCACCTGGGTCTAACTTGGACATTTGGTTGCCATCAGGCCCATCAACCAATTTTCCCATGTTTTTTCCGTCGACAATCAAAAGAGGTTTGCCAGTATTACTAGAAACCAAACCATTTTGCCCGACTAAGAAGGACTCACCATTGGTAACTATTTTTACCCCAGTGGCAGATCCGGTAATTTTGACCGAATTTTGCACGGGCACCGTGTCCAATTTAAGAGAAAGAAGGTTGCTGGGTTCGAGTTTTACAGACGTAATTTTTTGTGCTACTGCTGGAACTGCCAACTGTAGGACTGGCGTTTGTTCCATTTCTTCGATGCTTTCACCCAGGGTAATCTCACCGGTGGGTAAGGGCAGGGCTTGCAAATAATTCACCGAAAAAAACAGTGCCAGGCTCAGTACAAGCGGTAAACAAAGTGCGTATTTGACGGCTTTCCATTGTGGCGATCCCGCTTGGGTCATGCGCCGCAGCCGCGTATTCAGTTGTGCTGCAAAAGTGTTGTAAGGCATTTGTTCGAATTTTTGTTGTTGTGAAGCTAAAAGGCACGCATATGCATATTTTGAGCCCTGGGCCTCAATGACGCCCGCATCGGCTATAAATTCGTGGGTTTCCTGCAAACGTTGGCGCAGGCGGTAAATCAGGGGATTGAACCAATACAGCGCAATCCAGCATTCCATCAGCAAGACATCCCAACTGTGCCCTTGTTGCACGTGAATCAGTTCATGTTGCAAAACCATGGAGGGCATGGGGTCCTTTTTTTGCCAAAAGATGTAGTTGAAAAAGGACGCGGCTTCGGGCACATTTTCTTGTTCCACCAAACTCCAATCGCCCATGGCGTGTACCTTGCCACTGCGGATCCATTGCCATATTTTGAGGTAACTGATCAAGCTGCGCCCCAAACTGATCATCACCCCGGCGCCATACACCAGCAATATAGTAGCACCCCAGGACAAGACCCATACCTTCGGCGGTGGCATCAACAAACGCAACCATTCGGCGGGTATTTGTTGGGTTTGTTCCAACATCAGCACCGCCGGATGAGGATTGGCTGCCAGATTGATTTCAATTTGTAAATGGGGAATCAACAAGGCAATCAATGGCGTAATGAGCAAATAAGCACGATTGGCCTGATAAAATGACTCCCGGTGCATCCAACGCTCGTACAGCAGCCCAAAAGCCAGCAGGCAAAGCGCGGAACAGAACAAAGTGAAAAAAGAGGGTGTGATGATATTCATGTCGCAATCATTTGAGTGAATAACAAAATCGGAGCAGAGTGCAATTCCTGAGTGTAGAGACGCACGGCCGTGCGTCTCTTGGCCCCGATTTATGCTTACACTGTAATCATTTAGATTCTGATTTTTTAATCTCTTCCAACAAACGTTGGATCTCCGAAACATCCGTCTTTTCTTCCCGCAGGAAGTAGGAGAGGAGTTGGGCGGTGGAACCAGCAAAGTAATGCTCCTTGATTTGGGATACACTGGCCTTGCGGTACGCTTCCATGCTGATCAGGGGGAAATAGCGATGGGTTTTGCCAAAGGCTTCGTGATCGAGCCAGCCATCGGTTTCCAGTTTACGAACCAATGAAGAAATGGTGGTCACTGGAACCTGTGGGTCGTTCAGTTCCTCCATAATTTCGCGGACAAAGGCTTTCCCCATCCGCCAAATGATCTGCATGATCTGTTCTTCTTTTTCGTTTAACTTTTTCATGAACCAAACGTACAACTAATATTTCGTTGTATCAACTAATTTATCATTTTTTAACTAAAATTTCGTCGGTAGTTTGACAATTGAGGTGAACTTGCTGGAAAGAGAGGGTCGGTTTACAATAAAATCCTAGCGGGTCATAAAGCGGGTAGCAATAGAAAGTGGTCGAAACGTGTAGCGTTTTTTGACGTGATGGCCGCCACTGCGGATCAAAATATTGCGCAGGGCCTCCATGGTGCGGATGATGTGGTTGCCTTTGTTGATCATGACACATTCGGCCAAGGCGGCGTGGGCGGCATCGGTAACTTCCGAACGTGTAGCTATGCCCGATTTGTTGAGCGTGTCCAGTACCTGGGTAGCCCAAATGACGGGCACGTGTGCTGCTTCACAAATCCAGAGTATTTCTTCCTGGATTTCACTCATGCGTTCAAACCCAATTTCTACGGCCAGGTCACCACGGGCGATCATGACGCCTACGTTTTTTTCCTTTAAGCCACTGAATAACAAATCCGGCAAATTCTTGACTGCTTCAGGTGTCTCAATCTTGATGACCAATCCCAGCTTGTGCTCAGTACCCAAAGCTTGTTGCAATTGAGCCATGTCCTGCGTATTGCGCACGAAGGAATAACCTACGATATCGGCGTGTTGTTGGATGAATGGTAAACAGGCGAGGTCATACTCCGTCAATGCGGGTGTAGACAAGATCGAATCAGGAAAATTGATGCCTTTTTCCGCTTTGATGAAAGGCTTTTTGCTGGAGATGCGCAGGATCTGCAGTTTGGTTTTGCCTACCTCGGTTTTTTCCACCCGGGCCTCAATCAGCCCATCGTCAAACAACACGATCTCACCTGGATTCAATTGTTCGCTGACCCCGGATAAGCTACATCCGATGGCATGTTTTTCCTGCCCCAGCAGGGCCTCGTCTACTAGGAAAACGGTCTGGCCTACGGCTACCTCAAGCTTCTTTTTCTTATGTAGAACGGTGCGAATTTTAGGTCCAGCCAAATCCATGTAGATTTTACAACTCAAACCCGTGATTTTTTCTGCCCTTTTTACGTGTTCAATCATCCGAAACCAGGTGGCTTCATCATCATGGGCACAATTGATGCGGGCGACGTTCATGCCGGATTGAAGCATGTTTTTTACTTTTTCATAATCGTCAGCCATCTTGCTGTCGAAGGTGAGCATGATGTAGGGCACCGAGTCAATTTGTTTTTGCCCAAAAAGGGCGGTAGATTTTTTGGCCAGGGATTTTTTACCGGTGCTGTAGGTGAAAATGTTTTCGCTGGTTTTTTTTGCCCCAAGGTGTTGCATGATGGCCAATAATTGGCCCCTCACGTGGCTTTCCGAACTGGTGATGGAAGACAATCCCACTTCGTGCAAGGCGTCTTGCAACTCGCGGATATCCAGGCTACGTAGGGCCAGGTAATGCATCAAGTTGACGGCATTTGCCCGTTGGGTGGGGTGTACCTGATCGAGCAGGCCGCCAAAGTCTTTTTCGGACCGCAGCATAAAATCATCTATTTTTTCCAGCTCTATGGCAAGTTTGTTCAGGGTGGCACGCATCGGTTTTTGTTTAGTGCTGCGAAGTTGTTCCGATTTGGCAGGAATAGCAATGATTTTTGGTTTGTTTGGAAATGATTAAAAAGTGTGGAGGAGATAGCTGGATCACATACCTGTTGTGGGAGAAACAGCGGATTTAACTTTTTTCATAAATGCTTCTAGCTGCAAAGAATCGGGATGAGGAAGGGTTGTGATTTTCGGCAATCGGAGAATTTGTAAATCCTCAGCTTTTTGGGAACAAGTGAATATCAATAATAAGGTGATTAAAAGTAGGAAGTAATGCGAATAATGGGTTAAGATAAATATAGGCTTTAGCTATGTTTTTGAGCTATCATCAAGCCTAGTTGAAAATTTAACACAGATTTTCAACACTTTATCAAGCCAACCCATTATTCGAATAGGTAGTACTAAGAATAGGGGGGATGATGCCATACCCGCTTTCTGTAAAGAATTAGTTTATTCTTGAGAGCACTGAGTGCAAGTTGCATTATAACAATTACGGCAGGTTACGGATTGACTATTTCCTCCACAACTACAAGAAGCAGTGGAAGTACCACAGTTGCTATTACAGTCCGGCCAGCATTCTTTGCATTCACAGGAACAAGTTCCGGCTGCTTTTTCAAGTGCTTTCTGATTGTCAAAAATGATAGAAATCAGCCCAATTCCTAATTTCGGAGATAGTTGTGGTACTCTATTCTTGAAACCCTCAACTATAAAAGAGTAATGTTTTTGTTCTTCATTGTCAAATATTATCAAGTTGTCACCTAAATATATCGATCTTCCATTTCGTATAAGACTGGGTATATTTGCTTCAACTTGTGCATTATCATATTGAAACTGGTATTTACGGTATTCGTTAGCACCTGTTACGAGAAACACTAGCTTCGTCTCCTTACCTTCAGTGTATTTGTGTATTTTTATGCTTCCATCTACAATAATTCCTTTGTGTTGTGTCGGATTCTTGGAGTTATTGTAGGTTTCTAAGGCTGTGCTAAAGTCAATAGAATTATCAGGGGGTAATAATTTTGACTCTGAGCAGGATAGAATCCATAATAGAGAAAAGCAGGTGGCGAAAATTTTTAACTTTAACATAAACTTGGGAATTGATATTTTTTCGTACCCATGTCATTTTGGGAGTCAGCTCGTACTTCAATATTGCCTGAGTATTTTATTGACATGGTTTCTCCCGCAACAGATTGACTACCTGTTACTTAATCTTATGTTTTTTGATGTTCCCTCTTTTATCTGAAAAATAAACAATGCACTTCACTTACCACGGTAAACGCTACAATTTACATAAAATTATATAAGCATTGTTATTGTTTTAATATTTTTCTTTGCGGGACAGAATTAGCAATTCGGGAATGGTTATAAAAAATCAGAAATGATCTGATAATTAATGAGTTATGCGAAAATTTACTACTTTTCCCCGAAGGTTCAAAATCTTCGGGGGGATAGCACAGCGATATATAGCTTTGCTCACTAAAAATCTCAAACTTTCGGGTTGGGTTTCAGATTTCGGATATGTTTGCTGTGCTTATTATTTGATATTTAAATGCCAAAGTCTCAGGCAGCCACCAAGGGCTGCCCCTACCGTTTCCGGCGCAAATCCAAACACCATCCACTCTCCGCTGCCATCGGCACCTCCAGGGGCATCTCAACCTCCCGCTCTCCAAACACCCTGGTCTCACGTACCACATCGGTTTCTTCACTTGTCGGCGCTACCGTCAAAGTGGTCTGCGTGTGCCCATAATCCCAGAAACGGCTGATCCTACGGCCTTCCGCTTCGAAGCTATTCACGGGATAAGTCTCATAAGCGCGGCCACCCGGGTGCGCTACATGGTAGGTGCAACCTCCGATGGAGCGTTTGTTCCAGGTATCGTAAACGTCGATGACCAGAGGGACGTCCACCGCCACGGTGGGGTGCAAAGCGCTAGGCGGTGCCCAGGCTTTGTAACGAATCCCCGACACGTATTCTCCATTGACGCCTGTACTGCGTAAGGGCAAGCGTACCCCATTGCACAACAACCAATACCGTTCAGCATTGATGCCCGTAACCTTTACTTCCATGCGTTCGACCGAAGAATCCACAAAGCGGGCGGTACCCGAGTTGCTCATTTCTTCACCCAATACATTCCAGGGCTCGATGCCGCTGCGGAGCACCATTTGTACATCACCCACTTTTACACGGCCCAGGAAGGGGAAGCGGAATTCGAAGAAAGGCTCCAACCATTCCATTTTAAAGGGGAAACCCGCTGCCTGCATTTGGGTACATACATCGCGCAAGTCCTCGCGCACGTAATGGTGTAGCAGGTATTTGTCGTGGAGCTCGGTACCCCAACGCACCAGTCTTTGGCGATAGGGTTTTTTCCAAAACCAGGCTATCAAAGTCCGGATGAGCAAGAGTTGCACCAGACACATTTCTTTGCTCGGTGGCATATCAAAGGCGCGGAGCTCCAAAAGGCCCAGTCGCCCGGATGAAGAATCTGGCCGATACAATTTATCGATGCAGAATTCGGCGCGGTGGGTATTGCCCGTGATGTCGACCAAGAGGTTGCGGAAAATGCGGTCGGTCAACCAAAAGGGTAAATTGTCTTCACCCGGCTCAGGAATTTGACTGAACGCGATTTCCAGTTCGTACAACATTTCGGCCCGACCCTCATCCACTCGAGGCGCCTGGCTAGTGGCCCCAATAAAAGCAGTGGAAAACAAGTAGCTCAAACCCGGATGGTTTTGCCAAAAACAAATCAAACTGCGCAGCAAATCGGGACGCCGCAGAATGGGGCTATCAGCAGGTGAAAGTCCACCAAGGGTAATGTGGTTGCCACCGCCAGTGCCCGTATGTTTGCCGTCCAGCATAAATTTCTCAGCCCCCAAACGACTTTGTCGGGCGGCTTCAAACAATTGCTCGTAATTGAACAGCACCTCGCTCCAGGACTTGGCGGGCTGGATGTTGATTTCTACTACGCCGGGGTCAGGCGTCACGGCTAGTTTTTCGATTCGATTGTCGCGCGGCGGCTCATAACCCTCAATGATGATGGGAATTTGCAAACGTATCGCCGCTGCCTCCACCGCAGCTAGCAGCTCCAGGTAGTGCTCGATGAGTTCGCAGGGGGGCATGAAGACAAAAATTTTCCCTTCCCGAGCCTCCACACACAGTGCCGTTTTGATGGTGATCATCAATTTTTCGGGACGGTAATCGTCTTTTTCGGCCAGTTCCTTTTTCTTTTTGATGAGGTAAAGTGGGTCTTTGAGTTTGGCCTCTTCTTCGTCTATCTCCTCTGCTTTGTAGGCCTTGGGGTTGCTCATGCGCTCGGGTATCCGCTCATCGGCGGGGAGATGGTAACGCTCCGCTACTTTATCGTGGTAATGCAAAAGGGTGCCTACCTCTTCAAAAGGGCTGCGTTCGATGGGTTCTTCCACCTGTTCTGGCGTTAACTCTGGCAAACGATCGAGGGGAATTCGTAAACCCATCGGGGAATTACCCGGCAATAAAAACAGGTGTTTGCGGCTGAATTTCCAGGCGCAACTCCACCAGTGTTCGGTATCGCGGTTCCAGGCCAGTGGTAGCGCAAAGCCGCTGGGGTTGTTTGGCCCGCGGTCGAGCAGTTCCATCAAGGTACGCCGCTCGATGGTGTCCCGCATGTTGATTTTCAGCGGGTCGACATTGTCGGGCAGATTGCCTTCTTCCCAGAGGAAATAAACCAGGTCTTCGTAAGCTGGGCAGCGATTGGCCGGATTTACGCCCAGGTATTTGGCCATTTCGCTGATGAAAGCTTCAGCGTGGGTATGGTCAAATTTGTACTCGCCAGTGATGTCAGCAAGCCATTGGGGGTTGCGCCACATGTTTTGGCCGTCTTTGCGCCAGAACAAGGTGTATGCCCAGCGGGGGATTGGTTCACCCGGGTACCATTTGCCCATGCCGTAATGGATGAAGCCCCCTTTGCCAAAAATGTCTTTGAGTTTGTGGGCCAGGTCGTTGCCGAGTTTGCGTTTGAGCTCCCCATCGGCAGCGCCATTCCATTGTTCTGACTCCATGTCGTCGACAGAGACAAAGGTCGGCTCGCCACCCATGCTCAGGCGTACATCATCTTTCAACAACTCCTGATCTACTGCGTATCCAAGGGCAATAACCTGAGCCCATTCCGCGTCGCTGTAGGGTTTGGTGACCCGTGGATCTTCGTGGATGCGCTCCACGGTGTTGCTGTAGTGAAAAATGGTTTGACATGGCTCCAACCCTCCTGTGATGGGTGCAGCGCTGCCAGGGTCAGGCGTACAAGCCAGGGGTATATGTCCCGCCTCAGCCATCAAGCCCGAGGTGGCATCCAGACCAACCCAACCTGCACCGGGGATGAATACTTCTGCCCAGGCGTGGAGGTCGGTAAAGTCTGCTTCGGGCCCAGAGGGGCCGTCGAGGGCTTTTTGATCGGCTTTGAGTTGCACCAGATAGCCGGATACAAAGCGGGCAGCCAAACCAAAATGCCGGAACGCCTGCACCAGCACCCAACCCGAATCGCGGCAGGAGCCGAGGGCTTGACTTAGGGTGTCTTCACAACTCTGCACGCCGGTTTCCAGCCGGATGGTATAATTAACCAGTTTGTTCAGGTGTCGATTGACGTTCACCAGAAAATTGACGGTGATGTCGTTGAGGTAGGGCTTGCATTCCTCGATGAACTGCATCAAAAGAGGGCCACTTTCCGTCACTTCTAGGTAAGGGGCCAGTTCTTTGAGCAGCTGGGTGTCGTATTGAAAGGGAAATTTCTCGGCGTATTCTTCCAAAAAGAAGTCGAATGGGTTGATGGCGCGCAATTCAGCGATCACCTCTACATCGATTTTGAACGCCTTAACCCGATCCGGGAAAACCACCCGGGCCATAAAATTGCCGAAGGGATCTTGCTGCCAATTGACGAAATGCGGCTCCGGGCTGATTTTCATCGAATATGCAGCAATTTCGGTGCGGGAATGTACCGCGGGACGTAGGCGGATGGTTTGGGGCCAAAGTTTAACCAATCGGTCGTACTCGTAATGGGTGCTGTGGCGAATCGCTACTTTAATGGCCATGGTAAAAAATTTTCGGGCTATGGTAAAATCGAGCAATTAAATTCAAACACTTGCGGACAAACTTGAAAATGCCGGATTTAAAAATAATGCTGCGTCATTTGCTCAAATTTTTCCCGGATATTTGGAAAAAAAGATTTTAGCGTACAAAATACGGAAAGACCTGAAAAGCACGATGTTGACAAAAGTCAAATTTTTGCGCCCTCATTTTGCGATCTCTGCAATTATTTTGGCAATTTATTGATTTTTTGTAAAAATAAGCTATTTTTGGTCGAAACGATTTTTTATTTACACCAGCGCTTGTCAAAATCGTATGCTGCATGACCACAACGAGTAACTTATTTCAACACTATCCACTCAACGCGGCCTTCTTTGACGAAGTGTTTCGCCAAGACGGACAGGTGTACCCCCATTATGAGGACATTCACCGACAATTTAGCCGATTGACCAGTGCTGATTTTGAGCGTTTGAACGAGTACGCCAAACTATCCTTTCTCAACCAAGGCATTACTTATGCGGTGTATTCGGATGGGCACAAGGGAGCTGAGCAAATTTTTCCCTTTGATCTGTTTCCACGTGTCATTCCAGCTGCGGATTGGGATATGCTGGAGAAGGGGCTCATTCAACGAAATCTTGCCCTAAACCTATTTATTAAGGATGTTTACGGTGAGCGCAAAATCCTGAAGGACAAAGTTGTTCCTTCGGCACTTATTTTTTCTTCGCCACATTATAGCGAAGAGATGAAAAGCATCAAGCCCAAAAATGACATTTATTGTCACATCAGTGGAACCGATCTGATTCGGCACAGCGATGGCCGTTATTATGTTTTGGAAGACAACCTGCGCAGTCCCTCGGGAGTGAGTTATGTACTTTCCAACCGGGATGCCATGAAACGCACACTGTCCAATGCCTTCCGCTGGTCCAGTGTATGCTCAGTGAACGAGTACCCGGCTGAATTGCTGGCGACTTTACAATCGGTCGCCCCCAATACGGAAGAACGGCCTACTTGTGCACTACTGACGCCAGGTACCTACAATTCTGCCTATTACGAGCATTCGTTTTTGGCCCAAACCATGGGCATTGAATTGGTGGAAGGACGCGATCTGTTTGTAGAAAACAATTATGTCTACATGCGTACCATCCACGGACCAAAAAGGGTGGATGTGATTTACCGCCGCATCGACGATGCTTTCCTCGATCCGCTGGTTTTTCGTCCCGAATCCATGTTGGGCGTGGCAGGCATCATGGGGGCTTACCGGGCCGGCAATATTACCATCGTGAATGCGCCAGGTACTGGAGTGGCCGACGACAAAGCAGTTTGCTCGTACGTACCCGACATGATTAAGTATTACTTGGATGAAGAACCCATCATCCCCAATGTGCCAACTTATCTGTGTGAGCGGGAGGAAGATTTAAAATACGTGCTGGAACACATTCAGGACTTGGTGATCAAACCGGTGGACATGTCGGGGGGTTACGGGGTGATGATTTGTGATCGCCTGAGTAAGGCTGAACTGGAAGAAGTGAAGCAAACTATTCAGACTGATCCGCGCAATTACATTGCCCAGCCACGGATGTCGCTCTCGGTGCATTCCACATACATTGAGAAAAAAGGAGAATTTGAACCACGGCACATCGACTTGCGCACCTTTACCCTGATGGGCAAAGAACGTCCGTATGTGCTACCGGGAGGACTTTCTCGAGTAGCCTTAAAAGAGGGCAGCTTGATCGTCAACTCTTCTCAAGGGGGAGGGTCGAAGGATACTTGGGTCACCGTTTAAAGGTTCCAAAGTTCCTGAGTTCCGAGGTTCCAGGGCTCGTAAGCGACACGGAACCTATATTGTTCAAAATTATAGCATCCGCAACCCATGGCTTTAGCCGTGGGAGCGACATACAAAACTAACCCACGGCTTCAGCCGTGGGGGAAAAAGAAACCATGTTAGCAAGAATCGCCAACACCTTATACTGGATGGGCCGCTACCTCGAAAGAACCGAGCACCTGGCCCGTTACCTCCGCGTCCAATACTTTACCACTCAGGATGCCCCCATGAGTCAAAATCGCCATTTTGTACTCAACTCCATCGTGAACATGGCCGGGGTTCCCTGGGAAGAAGGCAGTGAACTGGATGAGGCCGAAATATTGTTCAATGTAGCGTTAGACCGCAACAACCCAATGTCCATCCTTTCGACGATTACTTTTGCCCGAGAGAATGCGCGCGGCATGCGCAATGTCATTTCCACCGAGCTTTGGGAAGTTATCAACAAGTACTACCATTACGTCAATAACTATCCCGTGGCCTATTTTAAAACCCGGGGTTTGTACGATTTCACCCTGGCCGCTGGCGAAAATTGTTCGGTCATTCGGGGCTACGTAGACAGTACCTTGACCCACAATGATGTTTGGGCGCTGATCCGCCTGGGGGTACACCTGGAGCGTACGGCCCAGATCGCCCGGATCATCAGCTGTAAGTTGTACGATATCTATTCCCTGACCAATGGCAAGGAAGACATGCCCGTAGAGAACTATCAGTACACCGTATTGTTGAAGTTATTGGAAAGTTTTGACATGAATCGGCACCATTACAAAGCAGCACCCGATCGGCAAAAATCGCTGGAATTTTTGATTTTAAATGGTGATTTTCCGCGCTCCTTGGCTTTCAATCTGCGTCAAATACAGTTTTTCCTTCGCAAACTGGGATTGAATGAAAAGGCACCGGAAAGTGTAGGATTCAAGGTAGGTCGCCTTTGTGCGAAGTACCAATACTTGTTGTTTTCCGAGATTGAAAATGAAGTAGGGGCTTTTGTGACCGAAACCCTGAATTGTGTTTATGAAATACACGATACATTGGAGAAGGATTATTTTCATGTGTAAGCTTATTCCCGACTTATGACCGATTACGTAATTGAGTATCGCACTGTGACCGAATATGAAAAATCCGTTAAGCAAGGCGCTTACGAGTTTTTGATTATTCCTTGTGAAAATGATTCACAAATGGTCAAACATCACCGCTTGTTGCATTCCATGCCTCGTGAACCCTTTGTGGCGCGCAACAAGTATGGGTTTATCACTTATCATTTTCATTCCAATGCCGATACCTTTGATTTTTTCTCGGTGAGTTTGCTGGCGCAGGTAGCCAAAAATCCGCCACCCTTGGATGTGATTACTGATTTGAGCCTGGAGGAACAAAACTCAATCCTGGAAGACATTGATTTCCAGATGGATCACCAGTCTTTTTTACAAAGTACTGCCTTGAGTAGTCTTAAACCCGGTGATTTTTACCTAGATTTGTTGCGCCAGAAAGAAGAAACGGTAGGCATGTATTTGTTTCGCCTCAATTCGGCGGTTCACGGCATGCTGAAATATGCGCAGGGAACTACCAATACAGGCACTAGTGCAAAAGTAGCTTTGCAAGGAGGCAGCGGAGTGTGTCAGGATTATGCGCACATCATGATTGGGATTTTGCGGCAACAAAACATCCCAACTCGGTACGTGTCTGGTTACCTCAGTTTGAGCGACAATCGTGATTCCCAATTACACGCCTGGGTGGAGGTGTTTATTCCCAAACTAGGTTGGCGTGGTTTTGATCCCACCAATAACCTGCAAGAAAACGACCACTTCATCAAAATTGCGCATGGACGAGATTACCTCGATTGCCAACCCATCAAAGGGGTATTGGTTACCGATGGAGGTCACAAAACTTCCTACGAAGTGTCGGTGCGCAATAGCAAAGATTACAACTGGTTTTTGCAGCAACAACAACAGCAACAATAACCCACGAATTTATTCGTGGGACAAACCATGATTTTAATCGTGGGTGTATAAAAAAAGCAAAACTCTGCAATCTGGGACTTTCCCCACAGGATTACAGGACACAACAAAACGAAAAATGACCTATTGTCTTGGCATTAAAGTACGCACTGGCCTGGTAGCCATTGCCGATACACGGATCACTTCAGGTACTGAAACTGCAACCGCCAAAAAAATATCAGTCCATGAGAGCGGGCAAAACAGCCTTTTTTTGATGACTTCGGGCTTGCGCTCCATTCGGGACAAGGCTGTGACCTACTTCGAAGAACTATTTGAAGATGAGTCATTTAAGTTTGATAAAATGTACAAGGCCGTCAACATGTTTGGCGATCAATTGCGGCGGGTAGCGCAGGAGGATAAAAAGTCCCTGGCGGAATCGGGCCTGTTTTTCAATCTATACGCCATCGTAGGTGGCCAATTAGAAAACGATAAAGAGCACAAACTTTACCTGCTTTACCCGGAAGGCAACTGGATCGAAGTAGGGGAGGGCTCTCCCTTTACAATTATCGGCAACTCTGGTTATGGCAAACCCATCCTCAATCGAGCCTTGACCTATGAATCCAGTTTGCGCTTTGCCTTCAAAACTGGTTTTTTATCCTTCGACTCCACCCGCGTCAGTGCCAATGATGTGGGGTATCCGATCGATGTGGCGCTTTATCCGCGCGACTCTTACAAATTGGAACAACATCGCCTGGAAGAAAAAGATACCGCACAAATTGGCCAAATGTGGGCCAGCAAGCTCAAAAACAGCATCGACGAAATTCCAGAAACCTGGATGGATGCTTTTTTGCATAAACCGGAATTATTATAGACTTTGCGTATGTAAAGTCTAACTCCGTTTCCCAAAGTGATTGTCAAATTTCACAAAATCTGCCAATACTACGGCTACCTGATCCATTCGTTCGGACAAGGTACCTCTCAGCGTAATGTAGGGAATCCGCCGCTCGTGTAAATCCGCGATGATTTGTTTTTGGAAAACCTGGCGTTTTTGGTCTCCACTGCGGTCCCAGGTGTCGTCGTAAGGGATGTCCACATCACAAAGGAAAAAGAGGTCATAGCGTTGGGCATTCTCCATAGCCATTTGAGTCAATAGTTGCGGCGCTTTGCCGTGATAGTCCTTTGTATACATATAGGTAGTAATGGCATTGGTATCCACAAACAAGTACCGATTGGCCTGCAATAAAGCAATTTCCTCCCTTACCCAATGGCCAATAGCAATCTCATCAAAAGCTTCAAAGCTGATGCGCCGGTCGACCTGGTGTTGGGTCCAATATTCGCGACCGTATTCTGGCACAAAAGTGGTTTGGTATTTTTGGGCCAATGCCTCGGTAAGCGTCGATTTTCCAGTGGACATGGCACCTACAAAAACGACTTTGGTAATCAAGTCTTTGTAAACAATATCGTCAATAAATTCCCGGTATTGCAGTGGGTTTTCCCGAATCATGGTGGCGGAGATGGGTACGATTTGACGGGATTCATCCAGGCGCCGATCCACTGCTCCCAATGCCTTGCTGACGTGGTCCCCATAAAACTCACTGCTGTAAAAATGGGTGATGCGCCGACCGTTGAGCATCTCGATGATGTATTCCTCTTGCAAGATTTCGAATGCTCGCTCGCTGGAATAACCTTCGGGGCCATCCCAGGCTTCAATGACTGTTACTTGTGGATACAGCGTGCGGATCCAGTTGGCTCGTACACTCAGCGGAATGGGGGTGACATTGGTATCGTAAATCAATACCATCATTTCGTCAACTTCGGCCAGGGCCGTTTCGATGACGTATTGGTGGCCACGATGGAATGGGGCGTATTTGCCGAGTGTAAGGCCGGTTTTTTTCATATAGTTGAGTAAGTTGAGAAAGTTGAGGCTACCGCAGCGACTTGAAGGTGGTCACGTCAAAGCCGCTGCGGTAGCCTCAACCTCCTCAACTATTAAACTAATTTTAATCCACGACTCCAATTCCAATACCCATATCCCGCATTGATCAAATACGCCGACCACATCACGATCATCAAAGGCCCTTCGGCACTACCATTGGCCGTACGGATGCTCCACATCAAAACGGTAAATACATTGAGCAAAACGTACAAAAGCCACTGCTCGCGGTAGCGGTACATCATCAGGATGGTGGCTACTATGGACAATACATTGGTGGTCGCATCAATATACGGCGTGTTTTGATTGGAGTTCAAAGCCAAAGCATAACCCATACCCACAATGCTCAGCAGACAAATGAGCAAGGTCAGGAGGATCCACTTCATGGCCAAGGCTCGCATTTGTACGTAAGCACCATCCAGTTTGGGTTTCCAAAGCAGGTAACCCAGGATATTGGTAGGGACAAAAAAGAAAAGATTGAGGTAGACTTCGCCATACAATTGATTGTGGTAAGCGAGGTACGCGTAAGCCAGGGAGTTGTACATGCCAAAGCTGTAAGTCCAGACATTGCCTTTGGCCGCGAGGAGCACACAAAATACACCGGATAAAAAGACGCTGAAGTCAAAGAGGGAATTTTTCCAAAGGATGCACAGGGTGATGGCGAGCGCGGTGAAGAAGAGGAACCAAAGAATTTCGTAGGTGTTCCAGCGATGGGTTGTTGGTGTCACGGGGATGTTTGTTTCAAGTATTGAATATGCCAAAGCGACATTATTTTTCACAAAGAACACAAAGTAGTGGGGCAAAAATAAGTGTTCATTTTTTTTAAGCCAGAGGATTAGTTAAGACACTTGAAATGAAACGTTTACTTATCTAATCCTTTGGCAAAATGAACACTTATTTTTTTTTCGCCCCGAAGGTAGCACAAAGGGCACAAAGTTAGACGTAGACGTCGCTTTGTGCCCTTTGAATTGTGCTGAAATACAATTACTTCGGATGCAGTGCCGAATCCAATCGATTCGCCACGTCTTCCAAATGGTAACGTGTCAGTTTATCTGGTGCTGCACCAATGGCCGCCTTGATTTCTGACAACAAAGACTCCAATTGCCCACGAGTGATGGAAGGCAAGTCGGTGGTTTTTAAATCTACCCGACGGGTGCTCGATCCATAAGCGCCTCCAGCAGGTACATACTGGATGATGGCGGGATCTTTGGGCGCCAGGTAAGTAATGGCTTTTTCCACAAAAACCTTTTGCAGGTTGCGGCGGTAAATGTCGATGGCTTTTTGGCTTTTTAATTCTGACCAAATGCTGCTGCGCAAGTCGGTCATCATTTCATCCAGGGTGTAATTGCCATCTTTGCCTGTTTCCAACAAACGGGCAATGCGACTACCAGCCAACAAGTTGTTCAAGGTATTTTCCTGCAAGGTTTTGATGGCATCTACACCGGCGTCCGGACGGATTTTGTTCAAAATGTTGCCGTCCATGAGCCAGGTCGGTGTTTCAAACAAATGACTGCTCAAAAAGGCCATGGCTTCTTTTTGGCGATCTTTGGGTACCGCTTCAAATACTGCTCCAGCCATGTCGTAGGTTTTGGGCGTATCATAAATGCCCCCTACGTTTTTGGTGACGTGGCCCAGGTAGCGGTTGAATTGGCCTACTACGTTGTTGTACAGTTCTTCCAATTCGGAATAACTTTCACCATTTTCCTTGCTCCATTCGGGCAGGTTAGGCAGGATGCGTTTGAGGTTTTTGACCCCATATTCCGAAGCTTTCATGGAATTGTCGCTCAAATCTTCGGTTTGGTAACGCGGGTCGTTGGGGCTCACTTCGGTACCAAAGGCCAGGCGTTGATTTTTCACCTTTTCTTTGGTCAGGTCGTGGAGCAATTTTTTCTCCTCTTCGTCACTTTTGGCGTCAGGGAAGTATTTGTACCCCCATTCGATGGCCCAGATGTCGTAGTCGCCAATGCGGGGAAAAAAGTCGGTTACACCATCTTCGGGTTGGGCTACGTAGTTGAAACGGGCGTAGTCCATGATGGAAGAGGTGTGGCCGTTTTGGGCGACCCAGGCTTTGTCGCGCAGTTTTTCAACTGGTGTAGCTGAACTCGCACCCATGTTGTGGCGCAAACCCAGGGTGTGTCCCACTTCGTGAGAAGACACAAAACGGATCAGCTGCCCCATCAATTCGTCGTCAAAATCCTTTTTGCGTGCCTTTGGATCGCTGGCGGCGGTTTGAATCAGGTACCAGTTGCGCAAGAGGCGCATCACGTTGTGGTACCAACCGATGTGGCTTTCCAGGATTTCGCCAGAACGTGGGTCATTGACGTTGGGGCCGTAAGCGTTTTGGATTTCGGCAGCAAAGTAACGGATTACTGAGAAGCGAGCGTCTTCCAGGCTCATGGTTGTATCTTGCTCGGGCCAGTATTCACCGCGGATGGCGTTTTTCCAACCCGCTTTTTCAAAGGCTTTTTGCCAATCGTCTACCCCTTGTTTGAGGTGTTTCCGCCATTTGAGCGGAGTGGCTGGATCGATGTAATAGATGATGGGTTTGGCTGGTTCGATTAGCTCACCCCGTTTTTGGCGCTGGGCATCGGCAGCATTTTTAGGCTCCAATTTCCAGCGTACGGCAATTTGTTCCTCGTCGGCCTTTTGGGATTCTTCTTCAAAAGTGCCATATCCTGTGGAAAAATAACCGACCCTGGGATCAAAATGGCGAACGCGCATCGGCTTTTTGGGCAAAATGATCATCGAGGTATTGAACTCCATGGTCACCACTCCTGCGTCGACTCCAGCTGGCAGAAAAGTTCCAATCTGTGGCGTTGGCACCAGGGAAATGGTAGGCGATTGTGAACCAAAGGTTTTTACCGTCCGAATTTCTGTATTGACGGGATAGGTACGAATGCTCTGAACAAAGGAGCGATCGGCTTTGTAGTCAGAAATTTTGAATCTTTGCTTGGTAATCGGGCTCAAGGAAAAAATCTGATTGTCCCCTTTGAAAAAATCGGTTACATCAATCAGCACCGAAGTGTCTTTGCGGATTGATTTGATGTCAAAGGAAGCTACGATTGGATCTGCACTGGAATTTTTCACCGCCTTAAAAATCGGCTTGGTACTATCCGGACTGACGATGATTTGGGTGATGGACCGCAAAAACACCTTGTTGTCGGGGCCACGTTCCCAGGCGATTACCTGGCGGTTTACTTCTTCGCCGCCGAAGATCCCACCACCCGCTGCCGTTTTGGAGTAGCGGGTTACGGTCATGATTTCCCGTTTAAAGATGCTGTCCGGGATTTCGAAGAACCACTTGTCTTCTACTTTGTGCACGTTTACCAAACCTTTGCTGCTGATGGCTTTGTCGGTGATGACTTCGCGGAAAGGTTTTGGCCCGGTTTTGGGCGTTTCTTTGGGTGCGGGAGCTCCAGGAGTCGCTGGTGCATCTGGTTTTTTGTCTTGAGCGAAACTAAGGCTTACTGTGAGCATGAACAGCAAGCTGAGGAGGGTTAATCGGGTCATGAATTGCATGATGACATTTGGTTAAGTAATAAGGAGCGGAAACAAAATAAAGTAAACATTTAACTGACTTTTTTTGATTTTGCTGCGTTACTCGTCAGTTGCATAGTTCACTATGCGCCTTCCTCGCGCCTGGCCAAATCAAAAAATAGCCAACTCAACTCGTTTACTTTATTTTGTTTCCGTTCCTAAGGCTTGTGATGATCTAGTATGAGTGTTTTTTCCAAGCCATTCATGGCCGGAGTGAGAAAGATAAAGAGACTTGTGAAATTACCCAGAATATATGCAATAAAATGCTGTCCAATCCTGGTCAAAGCAGCATAAAAGGGAGCTGAGCGGGTATTTCTGGGTTATAAACTGGTTGAAACCTGCGTAATGGTGAAGGATTGGGTCAGTTTTTCAATGATTTTTTGACTGATTTGAGCCGGAGTATCACTATTCACATTTACAGTTTGAAACCAAAGTGCATAGTCCACATCCATCAAAATATTGAGGTTGTAACCACGTTGGAGTTTGGTGGGGGTAAAAGACAATTCAACAGTGCGGAGGTTCGTGCTGCCACTGATTTTGATGTCTACCGTATCTTGGGCATAATACAAGCTACGCGCAAATACGTAGCCATTCTGCGCCCCCAGGTACATGCCGTCATTCACACTACTGCGCATCGGGTGATCATTGGGCAACCGCAAGGGATTGGCCTGGTTCATTTCACCGCTCACCCCAATGGTAAACCGAATGCGGTTGATGGTGGCCGTATCCCGATAAGATTGAATGTACATGTCGGCTTGGCCAAGCCCCCGAGCCAGACCAAAGCTATTGGGAATACTTGTTTTTACGGTGTCACCAGCTGCTTTTTCCAGATAGACATCCAGGGGTTCCTGGACATCAATGACTTTGTTGCCGACCGAAAGCACTTGGATGTTGGAAAGATAAAAACGCAGATCTCCAAATCCGAAGGTATTGCCCGCTCCATCGGTGAAGATGGCTTGGTTGTAGGCCATGGCCGCGCCGCCGTACTTGTGGGTAAGGCGGATGCGCACCCCGGGATATTCGCAGCAACCGTCGCAGGGTTTATCGGCGCCCAGGTCAAAATTATTGGCTAAGGCATCGTTGCATCCTTCTTCACGGGTTGCGCAGGCGGACAAAAGAATACTTATTGCACACAGAATCCCCAATTGCACTAACTTCAACACTTTCTTCATTTCTATTTATTCCTTGGTTGCGTTTTCGTCTTTGCCCTTCAGCCCTTTTTCGTACTCACGGACCAACTTTTTGACCATTTGTTTGACCTGTGAGGTGAACTCCTTGTTGAGGATCCAGTTGTAGTACTGGCGGTCTTCGTATAAGGTTTCGCCTACGGGTTTGCCCATGTATTTGCCAAAGTTGAAGACGATGTCCCCATTCACATCCGCACGTAGTTTTTGGGTGGCATCTACAAAACGATTGTCATTGGTAAATTCGTGCAAGATTTGTACATCGTTTTTTACGGGAGCGTCTAGGATGTTGCCATCTTCATCCCGATAATCCACGCCTTCGTATTTGCCCAATTGGCCAAAAAACACATCAATCGTAGCACGCACATCTGCCATTGCATCGTGGGCTTCGTCATGGTCTTTTTCACAATAAAACTTGAGGGCAGCCTTGAGCGTACGGGGCTCCATTTTGTAAAAAATGCGCTGGATGTCAATCGAACGGCGTTTGCTGATGTCGAATTCCATACCCACCCGGGCAAATTCTTCCATCAACATCGGGATGTCGAAACGGGTGGAATTGTACCCTGCCAGATCGGCATTGCCTATAAAATCCCAGATTTTTTGCGCCAATTGTTGAAAGGTAGGTTTATTCGCTACATCCTTGGGCTGAATGCCGTGTACCAACATGGCTTCCAGGGAAATGGGAATGCCTGGATTGATCATCAGGGAAAGTTCCTGCGGCTCCCGACCATCCTTGAGGTACTTGATGATGGCAATTTGTACGATGCGGTCGCGCACTACATTGAGGCCAGTCGCTTCGATATCGAAAAAACAAAGATCACGTTCTAGATTCAGATCCATCTTTTGAAAGATAAAAGATAAAAGATGAGAGATGAAAGATGAAAGATGGTCTTGAGTTACCTGCTTTCATCTTTCATCTTTCATCTTTCATCTTTAAATTTTGAAGTATATTTTACCAGCATGGCACCCTTTGGATCGCCATAAATGAAATAGGCCTCCAAGTTAGGCAGAGATTCGATCAGTGCCAAACCTTTTTCCAAACCCAGTACCATACAAACGGTGGCATAGGCATCGGCGGTCATCGCATCGGGAGCGATAACGGTGGCGCTGAGGAGTTTGCTGCGTTCGGGAAATCCGGTTTTGGGATTGATGGTATGGCTGTATTTTTCCCCTTTAACGGAGTAGTATTTGCGGTAATTGCCGGAGGTGGCCAGGGCTTGGTCGTGGAGCGGTACTGTTGTTTGGATCTCGCTGCTTTCTGCGCCTTCTTTGGGAATAGTGATGCCCAGTACCCAATCTTTGCCTTGTGGGTTTTGCCCTTTGGCCAAGACTTCGCCACCGATGTCGATCAAATAATTGTAAATCCGCTCAGCTTCCAACACCCGACCCAATTCATCTACAGCATAACCAGGTGCAATGGCGTTGAAATCCAATTTGATGCCAGGTAATTGCTTGTGAATGAGTACTGAATCTCCACGGGTCGTCCAGTTGAGTTTGGACATGCCCACCAGATTGAGTGATTCCTTGATTTTTGTGCTATCTACCTCAGTGATGGGTTTGGAACCTGTGTATCCAAAGCCCCAATAATTGACCAAGGGAGCTACAGTGGGGTCAAAAGCGCCATCGCTACTGCGGTATACTTGAGCACTTTTGTTGAGGTTGGCCAAAAAATGGCGTGCCCTCATTGGAACATTGAATTGGATGGCAGTGGATTGATTAAAATCTGAAATGAGCGTGGTACTGTCATAAGTGGACAATTCCCCATTCAACTCAGCCAGGCTTTTTTCAATCTCGGTTTGGATGTCGCGATCCAGGCTATCTTGATAAGAAATGCGGTAATAAGTCCCCATCGTTTGTCCTTCGATGGTACGGTATCCAGTGTCCTGCTCTTTTTTCTGCTGAGGATTGTTGCAGGCAAAAAACAGGAGCATTATTGCAAATAAAAGAGTTGTTCTCATTTAGTCCAGCGATTTACGGATTTGGGCATCCAGAGAATACCAGCCAGGGCCCATGAGAAAAATGACCACATAGGGCACCAGGTAAGTGATGGCGTGTTCGCGCTCCACGAAGGGCTGTCCATTGTGCCCGTAAGTAATGGCCATGACCATGTTGAAAATAAGTGGAATACAGGCCAGGCGGGTATACAAACCCAGGGCAATCAGCGCTGCACAAAACACTTCAGCAAAAACGGATAGCGCCAGGGTCGCCTGATCTCCGATGCCAAAAGGATCGAGAAACTGCACCGGATATTCGGTCAACAATTGCAAAAACTTGCTTTTTCCCCAGAGGCCCATCATCAGCCCACCAAAAGCCAATCTTAGCAAAAGCAAGGCTAAATCGTAATTTCTTCCACTTTTCATTTCGCTTTGAGTAAATTTGACCCGCCTAAAACAATAAATCCAATAGGCTCTAAAATTAAGGCTAAAGCGGGAGATTTTCTATTCGCCTCTAAATTTTAGCCAATATATTCCAATTTTACGCATGCAAGGTATTCGACTCAGTGACAATTTACTTTATTTCTGCGCCGCTTTTTTGCTGCTCATCGGATACCTTTTTAATTTGGGGGTGCAACCACTGTACCTGGAAGAACCTCGCCGAACCATCGTAGCGATGGAACTTTTGGAAAATCAAAACTTCTGGGTGCCCACCCTGATCGGAGAATATTACTACAACAAACCACCACTGTACAATTGGCTGCTGATTGCATTTTCGAAACTTTTTGGCGGATTCAACGAATTTGGGTTGCGTTTACCCACGGTTTTGTCCAGCTTTGGTATCGCTGCTTTGCTGTATACTGCCGCAAAACGCTATTGGCAGGAGGTGCCCACTGCCATGCTGGGTGCCTTGTTGTTTTTGACGGCGGCGGGGGTGTTGTTGTTCTTCTCGATGTTGGCGGAGATTGATTTATTTTACTCCCTGATCGTGTTCAGTGGCATTTTGGCCATTTATCATTTTGGGGAAAAGGAGCGTTATTGGCCCCTGTTTTTGTTGGTGTATTTGAGTTGTGCGCTAGGCGTTTTGACCAAAGGGTTGCCCTCTTTTGTGTTTACGGCTGTTTCTTTGCTGGTGTATTTTATTGACAAAAAACGCTTTAAAGTGTTGTTTTACCCGGCCCATTTTGCGGGTATTGCACTGCTGGGAATCTTACTTTTTGCCTACTATTCCCAATACGCTCAGTACCACGATTTGAGTCGGGTGTGGACGCGGATGCTCACCGAATCCGGCGATCGGACGGTAGTTAGCAACTCTTTGGGCGATTTTGTGAGCCATTTACTGCTTTTTCCCTTGAATTGGATTGGAGACATGGCACCGGCCAGCTTTTTGCTGCTTTTTTTGTGGCGCAAGGACTGGAAATCAGTCTTGTTCAAACAAAATTCTTTTGTACGGTTTTGTACCCTGATGTTGTTGTTCAATGCCTTGCCTTACTGGATTTCGCCCGGCACCCGGATGCGTTATGTGTACATGTTGTACCCCTTGGCTTGTTTGATTTTGGCTTGGGTGTATGCCCAAAGGGCTGGGGCACCATCGTGGACAGAACGGACGTTTAGAATCTTGAGTTTGGGGATATTGGCTATTTTGAGTTTGGGGGCCTGGGTCTTGCCACACCTGCCGGAATTGCAATTTATGCTTACCAGTACTTATGTCTGGGCACTGGGCACTTTTGTTGCGATGGGTTTGTGCTTTTGGGCAGTTTGGCGAAAACCACAGTTTACGCTACCGATTTTACTGATTGCTTTTGCGATCATACGGATCGTGTTCGATGGCACGGTATTGCCTCAACGCAACGACGAAAGTGGAGGGCAACGAGATCGAGCACTGGCCAAAAGAATTGATCAAATTGTGGGCGATGCGCCCCTCTACACGGCCTACCAGGAAAAAGTGGTGGCTTATACAACGATTGTGTATTTAAACCGTTTGCGTCCCAGGGTTGTCCAACGCAAAGACCACTTGAAAAAGGGTGCCTACTACCTGATACCGCTCAGGCGAGCACCCAAAAACGTGGAAATTCTCCTGACTACGGTGTATGGAGAAAAGACAAAAGCACTGATTAAGTTATGAAAGAAGCCATTAAACAACTACTCAAAAAATTGCCGATTGCCTTTACGCAAAATCAGCGTTATGACCGCCAAACCCGGGCGGTGATTCAAAAGGTATGCAAGGCCGATAGTACTTGTGTAGATGTAGGTTGCCACAAAGGCGAGGTTTTGGATGTGATGTTGCAGGCGGCACCACAGGGTAAACATTATGGTTTTGAACCCATTCCATTTATGTTTCAGGCTTTACAAGCAAAATACCAGGGACAAAATTGTGAGATTTTGGACATTGCCCTGAGCAATCAGACGGGTGAAGCTACTTTTAATTATGTCGTGTCGAACCCTTCCTACAGTGGCTTGCGCAAGCGCAAATATGATCGGGAGGATGAAGAGGATACCAGCATTACGGTGCGTACAGCCATGCTAGATGATGTTTTACCAGCCCATCAAAAAGTTGACCTGATCAAAATAGATGTGGAAGGGGGGGAGATGTTGGTGCTGGAAGGCGCAAAAGAAACTTTAATACAAAAACGCCCAGTGGTTTTGTTCGAACATGGTTTGGGGGCATCGGATTATTATGGTGCGGGGCCGGAGCAAGTGTTTACTTATTTCACGGAATGTGGGTACACGATTAGTACTTTAAAGGCCTGGTTGAAGGGGGAGGGGGCTTTTGATCAAAAGGAATTTGAAGCCCAGTTTTTTCAAAAGCGCAACTATTTTTTTATTGCTTACCCGCACTGAGTAAGCAATAAATTAACCCTATCTTGTTGCACAAGTAGCAGTTTTGTCCATTTTCTTCATCTATATTTGCCACAAAAGTTACAATGCAAGCACCTAAGTCCCTGCTCAGTCTTTTTCTTTGTTGGGCAATCCTCTTTTCAGCCCTGTTTTTTTATTTCCCACGTTGGAAGAACCATTATGCCGAAGCGACCATTGGCTGGGATGTCACCGGGTACTACTACTATTTGCCCGCTCTATTTATCTACAAGGACATCAAACAGCTGCACTTTAAAGATCAAATTACCCAACAATATCGCCCTACTCCTGATTTTCAACAAGCTTTTTTGCACCCCAGTGGGAACTATGTCATGAAGTATTCCCTGGGGCAGGCCGTCTTGTATTCGCCCTTTTTCCTGGTTGCCCACGCCTGGGCTTCGCTGAGTGATGCCCATCCGGCGGATGGTTTCTCATTTCCCTATCAGTTTATGCTGGCTTTCGGGGGCTTGTTGGTGGCGTTTTTGGGGCTTTTGGTGTTGAGAAGGGTTTTGCTGCGGTTTTTTAGTGATCTCGCTACAGGCATTGCATTAATTTTATTGGTTTTTGCTACCAATTATCTGGAATATGGCGGCATCACTGGGTCGATGACGCACAACTACCTGTTTACCTTGTATGCCTTGTTGCTGGCAGTGACCATTCGTTTTTATGAAAAGCCGAGTTATCTCAAAGCGATAGGAATTGGTCTGGTAGTTGGTTTGGCGGCCTTGGTGCGCCCTACGGAAATCATCAGCGCGCTGATTCCCCTACTGTGGTCGTTTAATTTGCCGCTGAAAAGTGGATTGGCAGAAAAATGGCAATTCATCAAAGACAAATTTCGCTATCTGGCCTTGGCCGTTGTGGTATGTGGATTGGTTGGCTCCTTGCAATTGATTTATTGGAAATACGTCTCTGGCGATTGGTTTGTATACAGTTATCAAAAGGAAGGATTCAGTTGGTTGCATCCGCATGTATGGGATTGTTTGTTCAGTTACCGTGCGGGTTGGTTGGTGTATACGCCGATTATGACTTTTTCCTTGATCGGGTTTAATCAATTGGCCAAACAACAGCGGACGCTCTTTCCGGGGCTTTTGGCATTCACTTTTCTATTCGTTTACATCGCATTTGCCTGGGATATTTGGTGGTACGGTGGGAGTTTGGGGCAACGGGCGATGGTCCAGGCTTATCCCATTTTGGCTTTTCCATTGACAGCATTTGTGGAAGCGAGTTTAAAAAGTCGGATTTGGAAATACATCTTTGGTGCAATCGCCATCATCTGCATTTACCTCAACCTCTGGTGGATCCACCAGGCGCATTGGGGGGGCTTATTTGTGCCTGAACAGGTGAATCGGGCTTATTTCTGGAATGTGTTGGGCAAGTTTAAAAAGGCCGATAACGAAACGCTCAAATTGCTGGATACCAATGAACCTGGATACTATGGCGTGCGCAAAAACGTACGGCAATTGGTGTATGAAAACTTTGAACAGGATACTTCAACTGCAGTTTGTGACCTGCCGCCCATCGAAGGGCAACGCAGTGCCTGTTTGAATGCCAATCTACAAAGCTTGGCCGTTTTTTCATCCCCAATTTCCAATAGTGATGCAGGCTGGTTCCGGGCCAGTGGCACCTTTCGTTGCCGCACCAAGGATTGGAACATTTGGTCGAGCCCTCAATTGTTGCTGATCTTTTACAACTCAGGAGAAATTTTAAAAGCGGAACAAATCCGGGTGTACCGCTTCCTCAACGACGGGGAAACCAAAACTTTATTTTTCGACATCAAAGCCCCCAAGGCAACATTTGACCGGGTCGGTGTATCCGTTTGGAATGGGGGAGGGGTGATGCCGATTCTGGTTGACGAACTTAAACTGGAAGCTTTTGATGAACAATAATGCCGTGGTGATCAAAAAACTGTCGATTGTAGTGCCAGCCTACAACGAAGGGAAAACCATCCACCTGATTCTGGAGAAAATTGCTGCGGTACACTTGATCAATGGCATTGAAAAGGAGATCATTTTGGTCAACGATTGTTCCAAAGACGATACGGAGGAGGCGATTTTTAGGTTCAAAAACCAGCATCCCGAACTTAACTTGCAATACTACAAACACGAACTCAATGCAGGCAAAGGTGCCGCGCTACATACCGGCATCCAGCATGCTACAGGCGAGTACCTGATCATTCAGGATGCCGACCTGGAGTATGACCCGGATGAATACAACGACCTCCTGAAACCGGTGCTGAAAGGTTTTGCTGATGTGGTGTATGGTTCACGCTTTATGGGCAGCAAGCCCCACCGCATTCTGTTCTTTTGGCATTCGATAGGCAATAAATTCCTGACATTTCTCTCCAATTTTTTTAGCAACCTCAACCTGACGGATATGGAGACTTGTTACAAGTTGTTCAATACCAAGGTGGTAAAGGATTTGAATTTGTTGGAAAAAAGGTTTGGTTTTGAACCCGAAGTCACCGCTAAGATCGCCCGCATCAAAGGGGTCCGCATTTATGAAGTGGGCATTTCGTACTATGGTCGGACTTACGAGGAGGGCAAAAAAATTGGCTGGAAGGATGGCTTCCGGGCGATTTATTGTATTTTGAAATATGGATTGTTTAAAGCTAAATGAAGTTATTTATGAAATATAACACAATTTGCATTGGTCTTTTTTTAGCGCTCACCATTACTTTTGCTTGTAAAAAAGAAGCTACAACGCTAGGGGAATTTGCCTTCCTAAATGATTTTGAAGGCCAATTTGGTTATAACCCTAATGTATCATTAGGCAAAGTGAGCCACAGCGGAAAATCTTTTTGTCGGATGAGCAATGCTTTGGAATTTAGCCCGGCTTTTATCCAGCAGTTTAAAAGTATATCAGCCAAGAAATTTTCCAAAGTCCGCTTTAGTGCTTATGTATTGATTCCCGATGCGGGAACAGCTGCTGCGTTAGTGATTCAGGTCTGGAGCCCGGAAAATACCCCGCTTAAAGTTGATCAGGTCAATGTATTGGGCAAAGACATGGGTACCAACCGCTGGAAACAGCTGAGTCTGGAAATGCCGCTTAAAGATTTGCTCGCCCCCGAAAATCAGATTCGGTGCTTTATTCACAATCCCGGCCTGCAGAACGTTTACGTGGACGATTGCCTCGTGGAATTTTTGCCTTAATTTTACCGTGTTAACTTGAGGATCATGACCCAACATAAAGGTTTAGGATTGCTGTTTACCATTTTGCTGTCGGCTACGGCCTTGTTTTTCCATTATCGACCCTACCTTACGGATCCCGATAATACCTTCTTTAACCTCTATGGAGATGGTTATAAAAACTACTTTACGGTTTATTACCACGTCAAACATGATACCAGTTACACGCATTTTGAGGGGATGAACTATCCGTATGGGGAACACATCATGTATACTGATTGCCAACCCATTTTGGCCAATACCCTGAAATTCATCAGTCAAAATATTGTCGATATCTCCGAGCATACCATTGCAATCATGAACATTGCAATTGTGCTGTCCTTTTTGCTTTGTGCCGTTTTGCTGTACTTGATTTTGACCCGCTTGAAGGTAGCACCTTGGTTTGCGACCCTAGCTGCACTGGGCATCATGCTGATGTCGCCACAGCATTTCCGGCCCATTGCCCATTATGCCCTGTCTTATGGATTTGTAGTGCCTTTGATCATTTATTTATTGCTGCGTTTTGAGGAAAAACCATCTTACCTCATTAGCGGAATCATTGGTGTGGTCATTGGCGTTTATGGGCTGATTCACTTGTATTACCTGGCCATTGCGGGGATGTTGATTGGCTGGTATTTCTTGTTTACTTTTTTGCGGAACAAAAGTTGGAAAGAAGTCATCCGTTTGGGGTTACATTACGGAATTCAGGTCATTTTACCCTTCATGCTCATTCAAATTTGGGTCATGAGCACGGATACTGTGACGGATCGGCCACCCACACCTTTTGGCTTTTTGGACTACCGGGCGCGTTGGGAAGGCATCATCACTGCGATTCAAATGCCTTATTGGGCCTGGATTGACAAAAACGTGGTGGACATTCGGAATATGACTTTTGAAAGCGAAATCTACATTGGATTGGTTGGAGTGATTGGGTTTATTGCCTTTTTTATTCCACTGCTTCGCAAAAAACTATTGCCCCAAACTGAAGAATTGGCGCCACGTTTCCTGCGTTTGTTTTTTCCGGCCATTCTCCTGATGCTAGTGGTTTCCTTAGGCTTGCCCTTTGTATTGCCAGGTCTCGATTTTTTGATTGATTACCTGGGCCCATTCCGCCAGTTTAGGGGCCAAGGGCGTTTTGCCTGGGCTTTTTATTACGGTTGGGGGATTGTGTTGTGGTATTTGTTGTACCAAAAAGCGCAGGTTTGGACGGGCGCACGCCGAGTGGTGTTGATAGGTGGGGCCTTGCTGGTACTCGGCATTGAATCCTACTTCATGTCTACCGCTTCCTTCATCAAACCCTGGAAAGACGAGGCGCACTACAATCGTCAGGAATTTGAAAGCGGACCGGGTTATTGGTTCAAGGACATTAAATTATTGGACTATCAGGCCGTTTTGCCGATGCCTTATTTTCATGTAGGTTCGGAAAATTTTATTGTAGATGCACCCGGAAACGCGGTGCGACTGGCCACCTTACCGGGCTGGCTCTATGGTTTTGGCAACATGGGGGTGCAAATGAGTCGTACTTCCTTTGCACAAACGATCAAGCGGGTTCCACTGGACATGCTGCCTTATCGACCGGTTCCGGTACTCAAAGACTTGCCCAACAACAAACCCTTTTTGGTTGTGCTGGACAAAGGCCAGTATTTCTCTACTAACCAGGGCACCAGTTATTTGATGCGCTTCAGCGAAATGCTGTACGAAGATTCACTGGTGCAGTTGCGAAAATTGCCTTTGGAAGCCTTTGATCAAGCCATCAATGCCTGGCGGCAAGACATCAAAGGAGGTTATGAAGGCACCTTACAAAAAGGTTTTCAGCGGGATGGATTTTTGTTGCCCGATAGCAGCTATCAGTTTTATTATGAGAATTTTGATAAACTAAAATCTCCCAAAACCTATCAAGGCAAAGGTGCATTTGTCGGGCATCGGAAATTTTTGGGCAAAGGCCGCGAACAGGTACCATTTTTGACCTTTCAAACACCAGCGGCAAACAACGAATGTTCGGTGTGGGTCTATCTAGGTGAAGACCAACGTCCGCGAATGAACTTCAAAGGTTTCGAGATTGACGTAGCGGGCAATGAACGTTTGATTGTACACAATGCCTGTAAATTCGACTTACAGGTGCTGGACAACAACGGTTGGGGCCTGGTCGTTTTTCCGATCAATGCCAGTCGGGGGGGGGCTACCGTGCGGATGGAACTGGAATACAAGGACATGGACATCAAGGACGTTTATGTCGATGAGTTTTTGGTGCGGCAGGTCGGTCGCCCAGAGGATAATATTTTTTGGCGGAAGGGAAATGATTTGGTATTCAATAATTTTTGGTTCCCTAAAATGTATTAAAACAAAGTTATGCAAGCAAGGCATGTATTGATTTTAGGACTTTGTGGCTACTTCGCTTTGGGGGCACTAGCGGCCTATTTTTACCAGGAACGCACCATTTTCCTTGACCCCGCCTTTTTGATTTTTTCCATTGCCAGTTCGGGCGAATTTGCGATTCAAGCGAATCGTTTTGGCTCGGCTTTGACTCAGTTTTTTCCCTGGATCGCCGTACAGTTGCAGTTGCCGATCAAATGGGTGATGATCATTTATTCGGTTGGGGTGGTGTTTTATTATTTTGCTTGCTTTTACGTAGTGCAGCGCTGGTTCAAAAACAGCGGCTTGGCGCTAGGGATTTTGCTGATCAATACCTTCATGGTTTCTTATACCTTCTGGTGGATGCAAATTGAATTTGCCCAGGGCATTGCGCTGTCGATGGTCTTTTTGGCCTTCATGACCCGGGAGCGGCAATGGGCGGATTACAATGCCTTTGAAATTTCGGCCTTTTTCCTGATCCTGATTGCACTGTTGTATTTCCACCCACTCATTCCATTTTTATTGGCTTATTTGATGTTGTTTGGGTTATTGGATGAAAAATTGCGCCTGCCTAAAAAGCAGTTTTGGACGGTGGCGATTTTGTCTGCGATGATTTTGTTGTTCAAAAACTACATAATGCCCACTGCCGCTTACGACAACCAGGCCAGCCAGGGCATCAACAACTTTAAAACCCTGCCGAGTTATTTCAACATCCAGTCGAACTTCAATTTTATCGAATACTGCAAAAAAGACTATTACCTCCTGCCGATTGGCCTATTGGTTTGTTTGGTGGTCTTGACCATGCAGCGCAAATGGTGGAAATTGCTCTTACTCGGTGGGATGTTTTTTGCTTACCTTTTGCTGGTGAATGTATCGTATGCCCAAGGCATGCCGCAGTTCCACATTGAGAGTTTTTACTTGCCATTGAGTGTCTTTGTGATTTTGCCGCTGGTGTTTGATGTGTTGCCACTGATCAAAAGGACTCCAGTGGCCCTGGGATTGTTGGGCGTTGTATTGGCAGTACGCATTTTCCACATCGGCTCCTTACACCAGCCTTACACCAATCGCCTGATTTTACAAAACCAGATGCTCGATAAACTGGAACAAATGGAGAACAAAAAACTGATCATCAGCGAAAAAGATGTGCCGATGGACACTTTGATCATGAGCTGGGGCTCCTCGTTTGAGTTTTGGTTGTTGTCTTCCTTGCGCAATCCCGAAGCACCGCGCTCTATTGTCATCGACGAAGATCCGGCGCGTTTTGACTGGACTTTGAGTGCGAACAATTCCTTTTTTACCGAGTGGGGAATTTATCCTTATGCCGATTTGCCACGACGGTATTTTAATTTTACGGATATTGGGTATTATCAGAAGGGGAAGGTGGAATAGGTTTTATCTAGGGAGTTTACTCCAATAATCCCGAATCGCCCTCTTAATCGCTTTAGATCCTGACCCTATGCCCAACAGCTTTCCACCTTTCCACGCCGATCTTTTTGTGTTGTTCATCTTGCTGGGCATCGCCCAAGGGCTATTCCTTTCCTATTTCTTTTTGCGGCAAAAGGAGACGGCCAATCGTTATTTTGGCCTGGCCTTATTGGTCATGAGCATTTTGGTGTTTGATGTATGGTTGGGGTATTCCAATTTGATGTTCCAGACCTTATGGTTGGTTGATTTTTCCGAACCGGGTAATTTTATCTTTGCACCAGCACTTTACCTGGCTTTACAAGCTTATTTGGGTGGAAAAAGTGGACGCTTCACCTGGCTGCACTTTGCCCCAGCGGGAATCTATTTTTTGTATTCCTGCTTTGCCCTTTACTCCTTGCCCATTCCCTACAAATACAACAGCAACATTGATGCCTGGCACCCAGAACTGGCTGAACTAACCCTCGACTATACTGGGATGAGGTGGCGATTTATTTTGCAAGAATGGCTGGATGAAGCCATGCTCATTCAGGGTGCAATTTACGTGGGCTTGTCAGTATGGGTGTTGGTGCAGGCCTTTCGCAAGGCTCAACTTTCATTTTGGGCTACCAGCAATACGCGCTTGGGTTGGTCACGAGGCATTGTGTTGATCAGCGTGGTGATCCTGGTGGTATTGTTTTTGACCAAAATGTACTACGATGACGACCGTGGCGACCACATCATCGCCAGTTTTATTTCACTGAGCATGTACCTGATCATGGGGACGATGTTGCGCCGAACGGCCCTGTTCGATCAATTGCAACCTGAAAAAGGTCGATACCACCGCTCTTCCTTACAAGACAATGATAAGACAGACATTGCCCAACGATTGCGAACGCTGATGCAGGAACAAAAACCTTACTTACAGCCGGGCTTTTCCTTGCAAAGTTTGGCCAAATTGTTAAAAATTCAGCCGCATCACTTGACTCAAACTTTGAACGAGAATTTGGGCACCAGTTTTTTTGAATTGACGGCACAGTACCGCATCGCGGATGCTCAAGGGCTATTGCGCCACCCGGATACCCGCGAGCTGACCATTGAAGACATTGCCGAGCGGGTGGGGTATTTGTCGAAATCAGCATTTAACGCGGCTTTTAAAAAACAGACCGGAATGACGCCTACGGCGTGGCGGAGTGGAGTGGAATGAAATTAGAAGGGATTTATGGCTACTAAGGTGTGTCTTTAGTGTAGGTGGTAAAGAATACTTTTTTTCACCACCTAAGAAACCTAAGACACCGAAGAATCACCTCAGTAGCGAAGCTTAAATGAGCGAGCAGAAGGTACTTCCCACCTATCGCGTACATCTCGCCAACGAGCACATGCACGACTTTGCCTAGTTTGCAGCGAGTTTTGCAGAAAAAAGAAACATGCGTCAACAAGTTTTAGAAACACCCACCCACGCACCAACGAGCAGCACCACGAGCACCCGCCGCTACGACCTGGACTGGCTACGCGTCATCGCTTTCACCTTATTGATTGTGTACCACACCGGGATGTTTTTTGTATCCTGGGATTGGCACATCAAAAACAATGTTCTGGCTGAGTGGATGGAACTCCCCATGCGGTGGCTCAACCGTTGGCGGATGCCTTTGTTGTTTTTGATTTCGGGCATGAGCATTCAATTTTTGTTGCGCAAACGCAGTTCGGGAGCCTTTGCTCTGGACCGATTGAAGCGCTTGGGCATTCCCTTGTTATTTGGCATGTTGGTCGTAGTACCACCACAGATTTATTTTGAACGATTGACTCAGGGGGAGACTTACAACTACCTGGAGTTTTGGGCTACGGTTTTTCAATTCCAACCTTACCCGGAGGGGAATTTCAGCTGGCACCATTTGTGGTACTTGCCGTATATTTTGGTGTATAGTTTAATCGGTATCCCGCTTTGGAGCTGGTTGCGCAGTGCAGGAGGCCAAAAACTGACGGCGTATTTGGCGGAAAAAGCCCAAAACCCGCTCTGGTTGTTCTTTCCCGTAGTGATTTGGCATTGGGCAGCCAATTTTGTGATCGAATTTCCAACCACGCATAACCTGATCTGGGATTGGGAAAACCATTTTCATTCCCTCTCACTTTTTATCCTCGGCTTTGTATTGGGTACCCACGATGGCTTCCGTCAAGCGTTGACCCGTTGGCGAGTGTGGGCTTTGGGGTTGGCGATTGTGCTAGGACTGGTCCTGACTTTTTGTTTTTGGTTGCCCGAGGTAAAATGGACGGCAAGTTTGGAAGCTTTATTTGAGTTTTTGAACACTGCCTATAGTTGGAGTGCGTTGGTAGCTCTTTTTGGCTATGCCGACCGGTATTTGAATCGCCCGAGTATGCTGTTGAGTTATGCCAATCGAGCCGTATACCCATTTTACATCTTGCACCAAAGTGTGATCATCAGCTTGGCTTATCCCATGACCAATTGGGCCTGGTCGCCTGAATTGAAGTTTCTGTGTCTGGCCTTTGGGACTTTTGGGGTGTGCTGGGTCTTGTATGAGTTTTTGATCAAGCGTTGGAAGTTAACACGTTTGGTGTTTGGGGTGAATGGGTGATTTTTTTGGACACAGAGCACTGTAGTAAATCTTCAAAAATGCTTATTTTGTTGAGCCACATCACACTACTGGATATTTTTGTTTTTCAAACGCGGAGGACATGAATAGCCCCGGGCTTCAGCCTGGGGCTATTCATCACCTCCGAGCAAAATGTCCAATAGTGTGGAGCCACACATCTAAATACTTGATTTTATCACCAATATTAAAGCCGTGAAATTGCGATTCAACAACCCATTCGTGCCAAAAACAAGCTTACAGCAATTGGCAGAAACCTTGGGCAACGCCCGTTTGCGCTATTCCACTGAGGGTCGAGGCGGCACCGTTTTTTTTGAAAGCAATGAGACCAAATTCGACATGTGGTGGGAATTTGGTGGAGGTGACGCCTTGGCAATCATTGACATCCCCTCGGAGCAACAGTGGGTGGCAAGAACCAAATTACCCCTAGAGAAAAGATCCACCATTCTGGATTACATTGGGCAGCAGGTCATTCGGGATCAGGCTTCAGGTAAAGGGACTTATGAACTCAGCGAAAATTATTTGACCGTATATCAATCATGAAATTTTACTTTTGCTAAAACACTTAGTAGTGGGGCAAAATGAGCACTTATTTTTTTATCGCCCCTTATGAACATTTTGGGATCTTTGTACCTTCGTGGCTAAATTATTTTAACAGGTATCAATGTCGCTCATAACTGTAGCTGGATTACCCATTGGTGATCAGGTGCTCAATTTTGAACTAAAGGCTCAGCACCTTTACGAAATCACTGGCCCCAATGGCAGCGGTAAATCCTATTTGGCCCGCGTCCTCTGCGGCAAAGTATTCAACAAAAACAACATTTCCCGCCAGCTCAGCTTGACCGAAATCTCCTACACCGATTTTACTGCCGATGGCTCGGTGTTTCAATATTCCAGCTCTTATTATCAGGAACGTTACCAGAGTGGAGCAAAGTTGGAGTCGATCAAAGTCATTGATTTTCTCAAACTCCAACAGGCTGACCCGGCTACCGTTGATTTCGCCCAAATCATTCTGCCCGCCAAGTTATTGGATCGGGAAATGATTGAATTGTCAAGCGGGGAAACCCGCAAGGTACTCATCGCGAAAACCTTGCTTAAACCCGCCCAAATTTACATCCTCGATAACCCCTTCACCGGATTGGATGCGCAGTCGACCGCTGATTTATCAGACTTTTTGCGGCATTTTCACGAGCGCAGTGGCTGTTGTTTGTTAATCCTGACTGTAAAACCCCATTTTACCCAGGATGCAGCAGTGGAGTGTATTTATTTAATGCCTTTTACCAGGCGGAGTGGTGTCATGCCAGACTTACTGCAATTGCCTCAATTTGACAGCCCTGCTGCCCCCTTTGAACGCGTTTTTGACATCCGCCAGGGACAAATCCAGGCAGGTGGGAAACAATTGCTCCGCGAAGTGAACTGGTGTATTCGCAAAGGGGAAAAGTGGTTGTTGCAAGGCCCGAATGGTTCGGGCAAAACGACCCTGACCAGTTTGATGTACGCCGACAATCCGAGTGCATATGCGCAGGATTTGATTATTTTTGACAAAAAACGGGGTTCGGGTGAAAGCATCTGGCAAATCAAAGCCCGCATCGGCTTTGTGTCCCCCGAAATCCAAAATTACTGGCCACAAAGCGCCAAGGTATTGGATGTGGTACAATCGGGCTTGAGCGGCACCCAGATTTTGGTGCGCCGCATTACGTCAGCGGAGAAAATCCACCTTAATGCTTTATTAGAAGCCTTGGGTTTAGCTATTTTTGCCCAGACACCACTGGGGCAATTGTCTTCAGGTGAAAAAAAGCTGGTGATGATTGCCCGGGCCCTGGCGCTCAACCCCCCAGTCCTGATTTTGGACGAGCCTTTTCAGGGTTTGGATGCCGAAAGAACCGCTCTCGTACAAGCCCTATTCAGCCAATTGGCGGACACTGAGCGAACAATTTTGCAGATCGCGCACGAGGAGTCAGAGATTTTGGAATGCATTCAGAAACGGGCTTGGATTGAAGGTGGACGATTGAAAATCTAAGTTTTGCATCGGGTTATTCAATGTAGCACAGACACACTACCAAATAATATAGATCAACAGGCTAGTAAATATAGACAAGCTTGTTACATTTGGGGATTAAAGGGTTTGCTTTCATTGCCTACTTCCTGCAATGAAAGACTTGTTGAACTGAAAGTTCCCTGCGATTTCGAAACAAAAAACACTATTAAATATGTCAACCACTTCTGTCGATAACAACGCGGCATTCAAAAAGGTTTTATTTGAAAGGCTGAATTATTTTTTTGAAAAAAATCAGCTTTCTAAAAAAGGCAACTGGGAAATGACCCTAAAAGTTGTTTTTGCATTGGCTTGGTGGATAGGAAGTTACGTGTTGTGGTTTGCGTATAGCTGGAACTACACACAGTTCTTTTTCCTGTATTTATTGCAGGGGTTGGGGCAAATTTTTATGTTTTTGAACATCGCCCACGATGCCAACCACAACTCCATCTCTAACAAAAAAATCATCAATAAAACCCTCAGTTATGTGCTGGACGCCTGTGGCATCAGCTCCTACATGTGGCGCATCATGCACAATAAAGGGCATCATGCCGTAATGAACGTTTATGGAGACGATGAGGGAATTTTTGCCCATGGCATTTTTCGCTTCTCTCCTCATGCGGAGTGGAAATGGATGCACCAGTTCCAACACCTTTACGTTTTTCTCATGTACGGGATTACCACCCTCGATTTCCTTTTTGTGAAGGACTTTGAATACCTGTTTTTCAAAAACAACAAGCACATCGAAAACGTAAAACATCCCTTGAAAGAATGGATTACGATCATCGGGAGTAAAATTCTTTACCTCGTTTATATGATTGCAATTCCCGTCATGGTGCTCGGTTTTTCTTTTTGGCAAGTTATGCTTGCGTTTGTGGTCACTCACCTCATTATGGGGTTGGCAGCGGCTTGGATCATTCAGACTGCGCACCTACTTGACATCAACGAGTTTCCTGAAACACGCCATGACCTGGATTTTGCTGACCATATTTTTGCTACCACCACAGATTATGCAACCCGCAGTCGCATTGCAAATTTTATTTGTGGAGGCTTGAATCACCACGTGGTCCATCACATCTTTCCCCAAGTTGCACATACCCACTATCCCAAATTGACGAAAATAGTCCGGGAAACCGCGGCTGAATTTGGAGTAGAATACCGCGAAAACCGCTATATGTATCAGGCAATGGCCCATCACCTCAAGCTGCTCAGGCTATTGGGTAAACCGCCGGTAGCAGTGACTTCCCAAAACTTAGCTAAAGACAGTAATGCATCTGTCTCTTAGGGGCAATGGCCCACTACTTATTGAATGAAAGAAAACAATTCGAACAACCAATTGACAATAAACGCATAAGCCTTGCCTATGAATTCTATTTTTGAAAGACTTGATTTCTGGGTGGATCAACAACCGGACAAGCTCCTCTTTTCATTCCTCGATATTTCTGGCAATCAAACAGAGAAATACACGTATAGTGAATTTATCTATCGCACCAACGCAATTGCGAGTAATTTGTACAATGAGCATAACTTTCCTGTAGGAAGCCGCATCTTACTGGCGTACCCACCGGGATTAGAGATGATTTGTGCTTTTTTTGCTTGCGCACGCCTGGGGTTGATTCCGGTGCCTGCCTATCCACCCACCTCACACGGATTTGAGTCATCGCTCAATAAAATGACCTACATTGCCAAGGATTGCCAAGCTAAGGCCATCCTGACCAGTCGGGATTATTATTGGTCGGTCAAGCTCAATCTATCTCGCACCAATATCGCGGAATCATTTTTTAGCACGAGCTACATCTCTAAACTCAGCTGGATCAACACCGAAGATTTCAGAGACGTCAACAAAAACGGATTCAAGGAAGGGCATTCTGATGTGTTGTTTTTACAATACACCTCTGGTTCAACCAGTGAACCCAAAGGGGTGATGGTGTCTCACCAGAACATCTTGCACAACTGCGATCTAGCCACCGAATTCGTCCCAGTTGGAGTGAGTTGGTTGCCCCAGTATCACGACATGGGTTTGATCGGTTACTATATTTACATTGCTTTAAAGGGAGGAACCACCTATGGCTTTTCTCCTCTTGACTTTATACAGCGCCCGGCTTTGTGGTTGGAAACCATCACCAAATACAAAGCAACCCACTCTTCGGCGCCCAATTTTGCTTTCGAATATTGCTTGCAAGCTGGAAAAATTTCGGAGCAAACGCTGGAAAAAATTGACTTGAGCTCACTCGAATACCTGATGACCGCCGCTGAGCCAGTCATTCCGGCTACATACACGCGGTTTTTGAAGTTTTTTGAACCCTTTGGGCTCAAACCAGAATCAATCTTCGCTGCCTTTGGTTTGGCAGAGAATACCTTAGCGGTGACCAATTATGGTCGAACTTATGTATCGGTGGATTCGGTTGCTTTTAAACAAAACAAACTGAAGTTGTTGCCGGTATTGTCTGAGCCGGATGCTGGAACCAATATCATGAACTGTGGAGCAGCACTGGGGGATATCATCGTGAGAATTGTGGACCCCCAAACTCGACATGCACTCAAGGAAGGACAGATTGGGGAGGTTTGGCTAAGTGGAAAAAGCAAATGTCTGGGGTATTGGGACAAACCAGAAATGACCAAAAAAATCTTTCAGGCTTCAATTGTTGGTGAAAACCAAAACGCCAACAATTACCTGCGTACAGGAGACATTGGCTTTTTGTACCAGGATGAACTCTACATCTGTGGCCGAGAAAAAGACATGATCATCATCCGGGGGCTCAATTACTTTCCGCAGGATATTGAAAAAATTGTAGAACAAACGGCCACGCCACACGTGCGCCACGGATTTTCTGCCGCCTTTGATGTTTTTGAGGGAGAAGAAAAACTCGTGGTAGTAGTTGGGGTCAAAAACCCTAAATCCCTGCCGGATCCACTTCCCATCGTCAATGCGATCCGCAAGGGCTTGAATGTACAAACCCATATTATTGCCTTTGTCTCCGCCAGGGAAATACCCAAAACCAGCTCGGGCAAAATCATGCGGCACAAAGCCAAAGAGTTATGGGAGGCGGGGCAGTTCAATGTGCTTGAGCAGTTCTCTGGCGCGGCAGCAGTTGAACATTTCCATGAGGAATGCAAAGGCCCGGTTTCGCCCTTGGACGATCTTAAACAGAAGTACGGATTTACAGGAGAAGAAACCTACACCTTGGGTAAGGCTGGTCTTGAATCAATCGACCTGGCCGTTTTGATGCACGACATCAAGGAACTGCTCAAAGAAAAAGGTGCGGATGCGCTCTCAAAACAAATTGACCTGCGCTTAATTCAGGAGATTTCCATTTCCGAATTGTTTGACCTGGTTGCACAATTTGAATCCGCATCGGCACTGGCAATTCTGCGCTTGAAAAAAATGATTGACACGCTGCAGAAGGAGCATACCGAAATGGAGCAAAAAATCATGTTGAGCGATGTCCATTTGTCGTTTGATCCAGAAGTACCAACCTATCCCGTAGAGCACCGTGCGACTGATGTGTTGCTTACCGGGGGTACGGGCTTCTTTGGCCCTTTCATTCTAAGAAGTATCCTGGAGCAAACCGAGCAAAGGGTGTACGTTTTGGTCCGGGCCTCCAGTGAAGAGCAGGGTATGGAACGCTTATTGGCCGCCATGGATGCCGTAGAGCCGATGAACGCCCAATTGGAGACGGCCTTCAGAGAGCGGGTTATTCCTGTATGTGGCGATTTAGGTCAACAACAACTCGGCTTAAGTCGGGACAAATGGGAGTTTTTGGCGAACAATGTTCAGGAAATTTACAACAATGGCGCTACCGTAAACTATCTATTCAATTACGATCGGATGCGCAACGTCAACGTGGTTGGCACCAACGAAATCCTCAAACTCGCTTTCCATGGGAACCCCAAGGTTTTTAATCACATCTCCACCACCTTTATCTTTGGATGGGCGGTCAAAGATGTGCTTTATGAATCGACCACCAACGACAACATCAATCTCCTCGATTTCGGCTATAGCCAAACCAAATGGGTATCGGAAGAAATCGTGAAGGATGCCCTGAGCCGTGGACTCCACGGCCGTATTTTCCGTCCGGCCCTGATTACACCGTCCATCCACGGAGGAGGCCACAACTTTGACATCTCCATTCGCCTGATCGCGTTTATGTTCAATTACAACATCGGCGTAGATGCTCAAAATCAGGTCAGTTTTTCTCCGGCGGATCGAGCTGCCCACAACATCGTGGCTGCCTCCAACATGCCGGATACCGTCAATCAGACTTTTCACGTCGTTCGAGATGTCTATTCCAACATGCGCGACATTACGGACATCATCACTGAACTTACGGGCAGAGAGTTTGTGATCTACCCACTCAAGGAATTTGTCCCAGTGATCCTTGAACGTTGTACCAAAGACGACTTGCTTTTCCCATTGCTTGACTTTTTGGTGCGCTCAGTGGAGAACATTTCGGCAATGGAGTTCAAACTCTACGACAGCAGCAACTTCCAGGCTGCACGAAATGCCTCTCCAGTAGGTTGGCCAGATCCAACGCTGAAAGAGACGGTAAGAGGGATTCTGCTGTTTTTGAAAAAGAATAAAATCATCGACTTTGAATTTGTGCCAACGGAGCAACATGTTGGTTATTCACAACAATAAGCCTTTGCCAGTAAATGCTTGATCAGATTCCAAAAGCCGATCGGGCATTTACTGGACAAACCCAAAAGAGCCACTAACCGCCCAGTCATGTCTAAAAACACCAACAGCATTTTTCAGCTTGCCGTGATTGTGAGCGCCCTCGGTTTTTTTGTGGATGTTTACGATTTGTTGTTGTTTGCCATCATCCGCAAACCCAGTTTGGCTGATATGGGACTTAGCCCCGATCAAGTGTTGATTCAAGGTGAATTCATCATCAGTGTACAAATGATTGGTTTGTTGCTGGGTGGTATTTTATTTGGCATCATCGGCGACAAAAAAGGGCGTTTGAGCGTTTTGTTCGGCTCTATTTTGTTGTATTCAATTGCCAACATCCTCAATGGTATGGTGGTGAACGTAGAGCAATACGCCATCTTGCGCTTCATTGCCGGGGTAGGACTGGCTGGCGAATTAGGTGCTGGCGTAACCCTGGTGAGTGAATTATTGCCCAAGGAAAAAAGAAGTATGGCCACCGGCTTTATCGCCGGGTTTGGGATTTTCGGGGTGGTTTTTGCCTTTCTATTGAGCCGCTACTTTGATTGGCGAACCTGTTATTACATTGGTGGTGCTTTAGGAATTGGACTCTTGCTCATGCGGGTGAGTGTGCGAGAAAGTAGTTTGTTCCACCAGGTCAAACAAAGTACAGCGCAGAGGGGAAATTTTTTGATGTTTTTTACCAACAAAAAACGCTTCATCAAATACCTGCAATGCGTCCTCATTGGTTTGCCGGTATGGTACATCATTGGCGTATTGGTGACTTTTGCTGATCAATTCGGACAAGCCTTCAACATCAGTGGGGTTGACCCAGCCACGGCGATTGTTTGTTTGTACTTGGGTGTTGCCCTAGGCGACTTTTCGGTAGGCTGGTTGAGCGAACGGTTAAAAAGCCGCAAAAGAACCTACTTCATTTTTGTAGGCATAACGCTGGTATTTTGTACCCTTTATTTTCTGCAAAATGGCAATAGCCCCAGTGTTTTTTATGCCCTCTGCTGGGGCATGGGTTTTGGTGCAGGATTCAACGTGGTGTACATCACCATGGGCGTAGAGCAGTTTGGTACCAATCTACGGGCTTCCGCAGCCATTAGTATTCCCAACATGGTGCGAGGGGCTCTGCCCTTGATTATCTGGATGTTTAAGGGCTTGCGCAGCAGCACAAATAATTATATTACAGGGGCTTGGCTAACGGGTGTAATTTTGTTTTTGTTTGCGATTGCCGCGGCCTGGTTTATGGAAGAAACGTATGGAAAAGATTTGGATTTTGTAGAGGAGTAAAATTACACAAGGTCATACTAAGGTCGCCTATTTTACTTTTTTTGAAAAATTCAGCTACTGTGTTTCATTTTACCGAATGAATGTCTACATTTGCATTGTAATAGAATTATGCTGTTAAATACTTTTGACTCCCTTTCTGAAAGTTCAACTCCCTTTATTTTTCAATTTAACTACCAAGTACCCTCTGTAATGCTTGATTTGTAGTGCTTTAGCACTTCAAGTTCTACCACTGCGCTAACTTTTCGGTTTTGCATCTGTGACTAGGTTAATTCCTCAGTCTTCAGAGTAGTATTTTCTTTACTATAAAAAACTTGATTGTTGTTTATAGATGGAAGAGGTTTGTCCTGTTCTAGTCTATAGTACTGGTAATTAATGACTTTGTAAATCAAAATGTTCTCATGAAAAAAAATTACGACTTGCTCCACACCGGAAGCGGGATGCTAAAGTATTGCCCTAAAGCAATAACAAGACTTTGGGAGAATTCGCCGCACCACCAGAAAATGCCGAAGGGCACTTTGTTGTACTTCGCCTTACCGCTTGTAACACTCTTTTTGTGGACAGATTTTGTCCAAAACAGTGTGGATACTACAGCCAACCGCATCATCGCCACTGTAGAATCTTGCAACGAGGTCACTTTCCTCAACAACAGTCAGCCCACAACCTTGAGCTTGCCCAAATTCGACCCAGCACTGGGCACTTTGCGCAGCGTGGAAATCATGACCGAGTGCATGATCATGGCTGATGTAGCAGAAAAGGAAGTGAAGGGAAACAATTATGCCCTGCTATTGAATGTGGATTTGACGGCCGAATTGCCCAATCAGGCGCCCAAGGTACATCAATCCAGCGCCAAGTTTAGCAAAACCGTGCGGGATGAAGGCATGCAGCAAAACGGCTTTACCGAAACATTCAAAGACGCCAAACAAAATACCGAGCTGATTACCACGAACCTGGCAGCCTTCACTGGCAGCGGTAACCTGAATATTCCATTGAGTGTAAATGGTTTGATCAATTTTAAAGACGACGTTTCGACCATTACCTCAAATCTAAAAGCTAAGATCTGCATCAAGTACAATTACGACTAGTACTTGATGTTTTTTTATTTTTTTTTTCCAGTATTGAACACATCATAATCACTTTATGAAAAAATTTTACACCTACCTCCAATTGGGGCTCTGGCTGCTTATCGTGCTAGCTATGCCTCAAATTGGCTCCACTCAAAGTTGCACTGTCACTCCAATTGACATCAGAGAGAAGACCGACTGGACAACCAATTGCGCTCGAACTATTGAAGAGTGCGATTTCACCAATGGTCCCTTGTGCAACAATACTGCCAGCTCAAACTGGCTGCTCCTCGATCAAAACAACTACTGTATTCCCAAGCCAGCTTGTAATGCCGTTGGCTTTGATAAGATTTTAGTGACTCAGGGGCTTGAGGGCACTTGGAACGTAAAAAATATCGGTTCAGGCACCCAAAATACCCGTGTAAGGCTAGAAGGTTGTATCAAAGCTTGGGTGAATAATATCGCTTTTACCCCGCTTACGCCTAACGTATTTACAGGGTTAATCACTCTAGCTCCAGGTAAAGATTCGTCGGGAACATTTGTCCCTCAAACTTCTACTGTAGAATTTGGAGGCAGTTACACTGATTTATTTGCTGCTACTTGTAGCGGAAATGTGTGTTTTGAAGGATTGGCCGACGGGTTTACTTCACTGTCCATTAGCAGTGGAAACTTACAAGCCATCACCAGTGTGACCGGTTCACTTAAAGCATGCGTCACTTACCGTACTTTTGCCTGGAACGTTACTGGAACTGAAGCTGCCTGTGAAATGAGTGCAGATGGAAAGGTCTTTGTAAATTTCACACCCGCACCAGGAACAATGGCCAGCGATTACGAAATTCGGGTCGGCAACGGCGGAGCATGGACTGTAAGTCAAGCAGCAGTCAGTGGTGCCAATACCATCGGTGGCTTGCCTGCGGGAAGTTATACCGTTGCAGTGGTCTACAAACCGCTCGCCAATGCGGTTATTCCTAGTAATGATGCAACCTGTGGATATTGCAAAGCGAGTGTCACAATTGGTTCAGCTACTGCAACCCTCAGCTGTTCATCTGACCCAGATTGTCCAGGTGGTTCAGCCGATGGTTCTGTAACGGTAACTGTAGGAGGAAATCCCGGTACCGTTACTTACAATTGGGGCGATGGCAATACCAATGCCACACTCAGCAATTTGTTGCCTGGTGATTATACAGTAACGGTAACTTATGGCCCGAATGGCAAGTGCAGCAAAACGACAATTTGTACGGTTCTTGCTGCACCCGGTGTAGACTTTGATGTTACCCCCACAAACATCGTTTGTTTTGGGGCCAATAACGGAACCATCACAGTGGATCCTACCACCGGAACTCCCAATTTCACCGTTGGTGTAACGGGGCAGACCAATAAAACCAGCAATGGAGGAGCAGTAAGCTTCAATAACTTGGCGCCCGGCCCCTACACCATTACGGTGACCGATGCCAACGGTTGTATAACCACTAAAATGGTTACCCTCACTGAACCCAATCCCGTCACCATCACCTGTGCAAGTGTGAACACTTCCTGCAAAGGTTTATCCGATGGTAAAATCAGGGTAACGGGTGTGACCAGTGATGTGGGTGGGCCCTATAAAGTAAGTGTGGATCAAATTGCCGGCGGGAACAACGACATTGCCGAGTCCGTGCAAACCATTCCTTATGAAGCTACAGTGGGTACCGGAACTTACGTCATTACTGTCAAAGACAAAAATGACTGTATTGCGCGTTGTACCACCATTGTAAAAGATGGTTTTACTCCTGCCATTAACTGTGTACGGACCCAAATTGCCTGCTTCGGCGGCAAAGGAACCATCACCGCTACGGCGAGTGGGACCGATGCTGATGGCAATCCCGTAGGCAGTACTTTTGACTATGTCCTTTCTGGTTCCGCTTCGGCAAGCAACACCACGGGTATCTTTACCGGACTCAGTGCAGGCACTTATACGGTAACGGCAACCAAAACTGGTAATGTGGGTTGCTCAGTTGCTTGTACCGGAAATATCATCGTCGAGCCTGCTCAATTGTCTTGTACCATTACGGGGAACAACAGTGTTTGCCGCAACGAAAAAATCACCTTCACTGGCCCTGCGGGAATGACCAATTATGTATGGACGGTGACGGGCGCAACTTTCACTGGTCAAGGTACCGTTAGCATTGAAGTAACGGCACCTGCTAGTGGAAGTTTTGAGGTAAAATTGAAGACCCAAAAGACCAGTACAGTTGACAATGTCACCCTTTGCGAAAGCGGCGAGTGTACCAAAATGGTAAGCGTAACCGTACCAACTTGTCCGATAATTGCGCCCAAGACCGTTTGCGCGGGTACTCAAAATGTGGAGTACGATGCTGGTTCAGGCTATACCAATATCGTTTGGTCCACCAGTAACTCCCAAATCAGCATTGCGTCTGGTCAGGGTACGCACAAAGTGAGGTTTAATGTAGCCGCTACTGCCGTGGGACCTTATACCATCACTTTCACTGCCAGGCAAAATGGATGCCCAATTTCTTGCGAATATATCCTCACGGTTGATCCATTGCCAAGCATTGTTTTAACGCCAGAGCAACCCGTTTGCCGGAATCCACCAACTGGTAAAATTACCGCTGTGGCCAGTGGGGGTACTGGACCTTATGTGTTTGTGATCCGTCAAGGTGCCGCAAATGGCCCCGTCATTACGCCAACCATTACCAATCTAACCACTACAAGCCTGATTTATAATGGCCTGGCAGAAGGAACCTACTATATTACTGTAACTGACAATAAAGGTTGTTCTTCTGATCCATCGGTACAAATCCTCGCCGTTGTCAATCCATTGGATTTTACGCTCACACTAGATTGTGACAATCAAGTGGCGGGCAACGTAGCCGTTAATTTGACCAATATAACGGGTGGTGCTGCTGCACCCAATGGTTATGAATACCAGGTTGATGGAACTGCTGGTACCTGGATTGGCCTGGTCAATCCAATTTTCCTTCCGGTCAACAGCGGTAATTATACCATTTATCTCCGCGAGAAAGGAGTAGCAACTGGTTGTGATCCTTATGGTAAAGTGATCAATACTACCTGTTGTAAATTAGACGGTTTATGTAAACTGACCACCCCTGCACCAATAATCGGCTGTGATTTGAGTGGTGTACCTGGTCCAAAAACCAACCCAACTGATGTATTCAGCGGGGTTACTTTTTGTACAGAAGCCAGAATCCAAGTGACCACTACCAATGGCGGTTCCTTATGCGGTGGTGGTTTAACCCGCACCTATACTTATTTACTGTATGATGATGTAATTGACAATAATATTTTTGACGCGGGTGAGCCTTTCATTGCTGGAACTTGTGCTGAAACGTATACGGTTACCCCTCCACCCGTGGTGATCAACTGTCCGGCCAACAACCTGACCATCCCAGCCTGTACTTCGGCCGACGATGCACAAACTTTTTTGACTAACTACAAAGCACAATTCTCCTTCAGCGGAGGTTGCAATGCTGTACCTAGTTTTTCAGCAGTTGTTTTACCCAATCCTTGTACAGGTGGCACAGTGAGCCTTATTTATACGGTGACCAGTGATTGTGATACTAAGTCCTGCACCAAGTCGATCATCCGCACCGTCAATCCAAGCATCACCTTGAATTGTGCGGACAATGTCAACATCACCACTTGCAAAACCCAGGATCAGGTCGATACGGAATTCGAGAATTGGCTGAGCCAGTTCAGTGTGACTGGTGGATGCAATGCTACCGGAAGATTCGATGGCGAACCCGAAGCTCCATTAGCTTGCGGCGGCACTACAACGGTTACCTACCGGGTGGTCGACCCTTTTGGTTGCAACACTCAAACCTGCACCAAAACCTTCACGGTTACGCCTCCAGCATTGGTGATCAACTGTCCAGCCAACAACCTGACCATTCCAGCATGTACTTCGGCCAACGATGCACAAACTTTGTTGACTAACTACAAAGCACTGTTCTCCTTCAGCGGAGGTTGCAATGCTGTCCCTAGTTTTTCAGCAGTTGTGCTGCCCAATCCTTGTACAGGTGGCACGGTGAGCCTTACTTATACGGTGACTAGCGATTGTGATACCAAGACCTGCACCAAGTCGATCATCCGCACCGTCAATCCAAGCATCACCTTAAATTGTGCGGACAATGTCAACATTACAACTTGCAAAACCCAGACTGAAATCAATGACCAGTTCGAAGACTGGTTGGGCGACTTCAGTGTGACGGGTGGTTGTGATGCTACGGGACGTTTTGATGGCGAACCTACTGCACCCCCTGCTTGTGGCGGTACAACTACCGTTACTTACCGTGTGGTTGACGCATTTGGCTGCAACACCCAAACTTGCACCAAAATCTTCACCGTTACGCCGCCAGCATTGGTGATTTCTTGTCCAGAGGAAAAACTGTTTATTACTGCTTGTACTTCTGTAACCGAAGCACAAGCCCTTCTGGATGCCTACAAAACCCAGTTCTCCTATACAGGTGGCTGCAATGCTGTAGCAACCTTCAGCACCGTTGTATTCCCCGAACTGTGTGTAGGTGGTGTTCTTAACATCAAATACAAAGTGATCAGCGATTGTGACCGGGATTCTTGTATCAGGGAAATTGAAATTGAAGCACTTCGCCCCGTAAGTGTGGGCGACACCGCTTTTGTCGACAATGACCTCGATGGTTTACAGGAAGCTGGTGATCAAGGTTTGGCAGGGGTAACTGTTACCCTGTACAATGCCACCACCAATACTACGCTTACTACCAACGCCTATGGGTTTCCACTTTATCCGCTGGTAACGGATGCCAACGGTGCCTACCTGTTCGATAGCCTTGCCCCAGGCAGTTACTACGTGGTGTTCAACAAAAATACCGCTGTAAATGGTGCCAATTATGTGCCGACCATCCAGAATGTAAACGCCAACGGCAACGATGCAGATGACTCCGATGCAAGTCCTACAAATGGGCAAACGGCAGCAACGCCATTTTTGAACGCTGGCGAAAAGGATCTCACCCTCGATGCCGGCTTCTACCTGCCCGTAACCGTAGGGGATACTGCTTTTGTGGACAATGATTTCGATGGCTTACAAGAAGCTGGTGATCAAGGTTTGGCGGGTGTAACTGTCACTTTGTACAATGCCGCCACCAATGCTGTGGTCACTACCAACGCTTATGGCCTTCCAGTAGTACCACAAGTAACCAACGCCAACGGAGCATACCTTTTTGACAGCCTGGCGGTAGGCAGCTACTACGTGGTGTTCAACAAAAACACCGCTGTAAACGGTGCCAACTACGTCCCAACCAAAGAAGACGTAAACGCCAATGCCAACGATGCCGACGACTCTGATGCCAACTCAGTAGGCCAAACCGAAGCAACAGGATTTTTGACCAGCGGCCAAAAAAACCTGACCCTCGATGCAGGTTTCTACTTGCCCGTAACCGTAGGCGATACCGCTTTTGTGGACAATGATTTCGATGGTTTACAGGAAGCCGGTGATCAAGGTTTGGCGGGTGTAACCGTTACTTTATACAATGCGGCCACCAATGCCATAGTCACCACCAACGCATATGGCCTTCCCGTTGTACCACAAGTAACCAATGCCAACGGAGCGTACCTCTTCGACAGCCTGGCGGTAGGCAGCTACTACGTGGTGTTCAACAAAAACACCGCAGTAAACGGAGCCAACTACGTACCAACCAAAGAAGACGTAAATGCCAATGCCAACGATGCTGATGACTCTGATGCCAATCTTATTGGCCAAACCGAAGCAACAGGATTTTTGACGAGCGGTCAAAAAAACCTGACCCTCGATGCAGGTTTCTATCTGCCCGTAACCGTAGGGGATACCGCCTTTGTAGACAATGATCTCGATGGTTTGCAAGAAGCAGGTGATCAAGGCTTGGCAGGTGTAACCGTCACGTTGTACAATGCCACCACCAATGCCATAGTCACCACCAACGCATATGGCCTTCCAGTGGTGCCACAAGTAACCAATGCCAGCGGAGCATACCTTTTTGACAGTCTGGCGGTAGGCAGCTACTACGTGGTGTTCAACAAAAATACCGCTGTAAATGGTGCCAATTACGTCCCAACCAAAGAAGACGTAAACGCCAATGCCAACGATGCCGATGATTCCGATGCTAACTCAGCAGGCCAAACTGAAGCAACAGGATTTTTGACGAGCGGTCAAAAAAACCTGACCCTCGATGCCGGCTTCTACTTGCCCGTAACCGTAGGGGACACTGCTTTCATCGACAATAATGGCGATGGTTTGCAAGACGCTGGAGATGAAGCCTTCCCCGGTGTAACAGTTACGCTATACGATGCCACCAACAACACCATTGTCACCACCAATGCATATGGTCTTCCGGTGGTACCACAAGTTACCGATGCCAATGGCAAATACCTCTTTGACAGCCTGGCGGTAGGCAACTATTACGTCGTGTTCAACAAAAACACGGCTGTCAATGGTGCCAACTACGTACCAACCAAAGAAGATGTGAACGGCAATGGCAACGATGCAGATGACTCCGATGCCAATCCTGCCGGCCAGACCGAGCCAACCGGATTTTTGACAAGTGGACAAAAAAACCTGACCCTCGATGCCGGCTTTTTCTTACCAGTAGCAGTAGGTGATACGGCTTTTGTAGACAACGATCGAGATGGTTTGCAAGAAGCGGGGGATGAAGGTCTGGCTGGAGTGACCGTTACGATATTCAACGCCAATGGCACACCTGTAACCCTGGATGCAGCAGGTAAGCCTTACAATAATATCACAGTTACTGGTGCCGATGGCAGCTATTTGTTTACGAAGCTTCCTCCGGGCAGCTACTATGTGGTTTTTGACAAAAGCACAGCGGTAAATGGTCCGAATTATGCGCCTACCACCCAGAATGTAAACAGCAACGGCAATGATACCGATGACTCCGATGCTCATCCAACTACTGGACGTACCGCAGCAACGCCGTTTTTGACGAGTGGACAAAGCGACCTGACCCTAGATGCTGGTTTCTATCTACCCGTAACTGTAGGCGACACTGCCTTTATTGACAATGATTTCGACGGTTTACAGGAAGCTGGTGATCAGGGCTTGGCTGGTGTAACGGTTACGCTATACGATGCTTTAACCAATACGGTGGTCACTACCAATGCTTTTGGCCTTCCCGTAGTGCCACAAATAACGGATGCGAATGGGAAGTACCTGTTCGATAGTCTGGCGGTTGGCAATTACTATGTGGTGTTCAACAAAAACACCGCTGTAAATGGTGCCAACTATGTACCGACCAAAGAAGATGTAAACGCCGATGCCAATGATGCTGATGACTCTGATGCCAACGCTGCTGGCCAAAGCGACCCAACGGGTCTACTGACGAGTGGACAAAAAAACCTGACTCTGGATGCGGGCTTCTATCTACCTGTAAGCGTAGGCGACACGACCTTTGTTGACAATAATGGCAACGGCTTGCAAGATCCTGGCGATCCAGGCTTACCTGGTGTAACGGTTACGCTGTACAATGCCGCAACCAATACTGTGGTTACGACTAATGCATATGGCCTTCCAGTGGTGCCACAAATAACGGATACCAATGGAAAATACCTGTTCGACAGCTTGGCTGTGGGCAGTTACTACGTGGTGTTCAATGTAACTACTGCGGTTAATGGTCATTTGTATTCAACTACTGAGCCTAATGTAGGGAACAACGATAGCAAAGATTCTGATGCCGATCCTTTCACAGGCCACACTCTTGCAACGCCTTTATTGACAAGTGGGCAAAGCAATACCACACTGGATGCAGGTTACATTTTGTGTGCACCGATTTCCTGCATCAATGTGCAAGTGAAATTAGGCAACAACTGCGAAGTGTTGATCACCCCTGAAATGGTATTGGTGGGAACCACCAATTATCCATCAGCAGCTGGATTCACCTTCCTGGTAGCCGATATGAATGGTCGGCCAATACCAGGAAACCTGGTGACGGGTCAGTACGCTGGAATGCGCTTGCGTTATTCCATTCAACGAAACGGCTGTACCGATATCTTGTGCTGGGGTGAAATCCTGGTAGAAGATGGCAGCCGTCCTCGGATTGCACGGACAAGTTTTACGCCCAATCCAGTTTACTGTTTTGATGCCAACTTTATTGTGAATAATCCGAAGACGATTGGTGAGCTAGGCGTTAAACCCTCTCCACGGCAGATTCCAGCAGGTACAATTGTGTCTGGTGGCAACATCAATGACGAAGTGCTGAACCTGGGGATAGCCGAATTTTTCTACTGCGACCCAACTTGTAAAGTGTCTGTAAAATGGAGCGACAGACTGGAAGTTTACGAATGTGATTCGATCAACGCTACGGGCACTTGGGGTAGAATCTACCGGTCATGGGTAGCTACCAATTGTAATGGAATGATCAAAGATACCGTGCAAGTAATTGTGCTGAAGCGCCCTGCATTAAGTGCATTTGCCTTTACTGGCAAGGGTGAAAAAGACCCTGCTGCACCTGCTTATGACTGGACAGTGACTTACAATGCATGTAGTCCAGACAAGTCTTTGATTAAGAAGGAAGACTGGATGCCCCGCATCAACAGCACTTTTCACATGCTTCCAGATTTGGATCGTCGTTTCTTCCTGGATCAGGTGGAGTGCAACTATTCAGTACAAATCAAAGACACCGAGTTCCCGATCTGCAATGGCAAAGGGCTGAAAATCGATCGCGAAATCTATGTTTTCGATTGGTGTAAAGGAGGTATCGTGGATACCTTCCACGTCCTGATCAAAATCGGTGACTTTGAAGCTCCTACCTATGAGTATGCTCACGGCGCTCCATTCGACATCTCAACCGGTCCTATGGATTGTACTGCAGCGATTCCTGTAACGGTTGCGGGTATCAAGTCTGCATTCGGAGTGACGATCAAGGACAACTGTACGCTGGGCAATGTCAGTGTGAGTGTGTACACCAAAGATCGCTACGTCAAAGGAATCCTTGTTTACCAAGGCCCTGATAATCCATTCTGTAGAACCCGTGATGCAAATGGTGCTAAATTGCGCGGCGACCATGAAGAATATCAACTAGGCGCTTGCAACAAGGAGGACATCTGCTGGGAAAAAGTGGATTATGCAGTAATGAACGGCATGATGATTGGCCTTCCAATAGGTAAACACCTGATGGTGATTGATGCCTTCGATGGTTGTTACAATGCTTCTACTGCCTGTTTCATTTTTGAAGTAAAAGACAAGATTGCACCCGTCATGAAGTGCGACGATGACCTACATGTGACCTTGAGCAACGCCAATGGCTATACCAATGGCTATGCGCAAGTAAGTGCAGCGGACATCGACGAAGGCAGCTGGGACAATTGCAAACTGGCCTGGATTGCAGTCCGCCGCAATGTACCCGATGGCTGTGCTGCGAGCTTCATCCAAAAAGGCTACGACACCAACGGCAACGGCAAATTGGATGCCTTACCTGCGGATGGAGATGTGACCAAAGCAGATGGTTTTGACCTAAATGGCGATGGCGACATTGCAGACTTTGGCGAAACCTTCATTTTGAAAGGTGGCAAGTTGATGACGCCGCTGTTAGATTATGTTGAATTCTTCTGCTGCGATTTGAGCGAAAGAGTAACGGTTGAATTGTGGGGTGGTGACATCTACGGCAATACCAACTACTGCTGGATGGACTTGTTGATCGAAGACAAAGTAGCACCTACTTGTAATGCGCCTTGGGACGTCACCATCTATTGTGATGACAAAAACCTGGGCTCAATCGACGACAAAGTAGCTTCAGCAAAAATCTTTGGTGACCTGACGATTACCAGTGGCAACGATTGTGCAGCCCTGGATACTGTGTACACCGTGGAGAAAAAACTGAAGTGTGGTGCTGGTTACATCATCCGCAAATGGACTTTGACCAAACAAACGGTCAAAGGCCCAATTTCAATTACCTGTAGCCAGAAAATCATCGTACTGGGCATCCACGAGTACAACATTTGTTTCCCTAAAGATGCTACTTCGGATTGCAAAACGCCAATCGTTGATTCAGTGCTGACCGACGAATTGGGTTGTGACATTCTGGCCGTGAACGTTTTTGACAAACGTTACGATGCATCGGATGATGAGTGCTACAAAATCTTCCGTACCTATACCGTCATCAACTGGTGTGCTTACACCGATGAGTGCGGCGACCCAATGGCGGAAGGCAACGTATACGTAGTAGAACGCAGTACCTTTGGAAACTACGGTAAGGCACCAATTTACGTGCTGGTTCGGGACAAAGATCGGGATGGCAATGAAGAGTTCTACCTGTCGAAAGACCTGACTCCAAACAATGCCGATGACGAGCGTTTTTATCCACCTACCTGTGGTACAACACCTAAATTAGTGGAGAATAAGGTGGTACCAATTGAAGGTGAATACTACCAAAGCTTCATGTACACCCAAATCATCAAAGTGTACGACAGCGAACTTCCGGTGGTTACGGGTGTAAGAGATACCTTCTGCACCAGTCCAATCGCCTGCACTGCCAACATCACCAAGGTGGTGACGATCAAAGACAATTGTACCGATAAAGTAGAATTGGAACGTCAACAACTGATGATTGCACCATTCCAGTCACTGGATGCTGGTAAGATGATTACTTACAGCACCCCACGTTGGAGTACCAAAGACCTGGGCAATGGACAATACGAAATCACCGTGAGCAACCTGCCCGAAGGCACCCACGATTTGATCGTAGTTGGCCGGGATGAATGTGGCAACCTGAGCCTACCGACCCGGATCCCATTCGTGGTGAAGGATTGTAAGGCACCAGCACCAATTTGTATCAATGGACTGAGCACTGAATTGATGCCTGATGGCAACAATGGTGGCATGATGGCGATATGGGCTTCTGATTTTGTTGCTTCCAAAATTTACGATTGCAACGGTCAAGGACCAGAAACACAGGAAGGTTTGAAATTGGTGACCAAATACTCGATCAACCGGGTTGGGGAACCAGTAGTATCTACTCAAACTGGTCTCAACCTGACTTGCGCTGACGCTGGTAAAGTTGTATTGGTTGAATTGCACGCTTGGGACAATGCAGGCAACCATGATTTCTGCGTCACTTTTGTAGAGGTACAAGACAACCGCAAGGTTTGTCCTGATCCTAGTAACGTTGTGACTGGCGAAATCAGTGGTTTGGTAGCTACTGATGACGCAGAACCTGTGCTGGGAGTGAAAATTGATGTCAGCGGTGGGGCTCAAATGAACCAGAATACACTGACCAACGGTTTGTTCAACTTTGGCAAATTACCTCTTGACAGTGACTTTACGGTAGCTGCACAACTGGACAAGGATCACCTGAACGGAGTATCTACGTTTGACTTGGTACAATTGCAAAAACACATTCTCGGTGTACAAACGATCAACAATCCATACCGTTTGATTGCTGCGGATGTCAACAATTCCAAGTCGATTTCTACCCTGGACATGATTCAGATGCGCAAGTTGATCCTGAACATTGACGAGCGTTTCAGCAATGTGCCCAGCTGGCGTTTTGTGGATGCAGCTTACCAGTTCCCCGACCCAAACAACCCCTGGATAGAAGCTTTCCCAGAGGTTGTGAACGTCAATGACTTGGCGGGTAAAGTTCAGGCCAATTTTATCGCCATCAAAATGGGCGATGTCAATGGCAACGCCCAAGTGAGCAGCACCGCAAGTGCCGAGGTACGTAGTACCAAAGCCCTGCAATTGACTACTGAAGAGCAGGAACTGAAAGCTGGACAACGCTACACTGTAGCCATCCGGGCTAAGGATCTGGCAGCTATTCAAGGATTCCAATTTACACTACAAGTTGATCCAGCAATGGCTCAATTGGAGAACATCGAATACAATGGTGTGATGAAAGCCGACCATTTTGGTTACTTCCCTCGTTCCGGCCAAATTACATCGTCATACGTTGGGGCACCGCTTGCAGGTGCCCCTCTTTCCAGCACAACTGCGGAGTCGGTACTGTTCACGCTACACCTCAAAGCAGAGTCCAACCTGCTTTTGAGCAAGGTGTTGAATCTCAATAGCCAATTGACTCCTAAAGAAGCGTATGACAAAGAGGATGAACTGATGGATGTACAATTGGAGGTGAAAGGGGCAACCCTGAGTGATTTGGCGGCTTTGCACCAAAACACACCTAACCCATTTGTGGAGGAAACGTCTATTGGTTTTTACTTGCCCACAGCAAGTGCAGCTACTTTGACGGTGCGTGATGTTAAAGGTGCTTTACTTTATCGCCTGGAAGGCAACTACGCCAAAGGTGAGAACCAGGTTACCCTCAAGCACGAGCAGTTGCGCAGCAGTGGAGTGTTGTACTACACTTTGGAAACTGCAGATTTTACTGCAACGAAGAAGATGATCTTGTTAAATAAGTAATCTTTGTGAGTTATGAATGATGAATGATGAGTGATGAATACCACAACAGACTTGAAAAACAGAGTATCTAAGTCGCTGCGGTAGCATCATTTATCACTCATCATTTATCATTTATAACTTCTTTTATCTTCTTTTTTTGAATCCTAAAACCGACAACAAGCCCCTAGTCAATTCTCGGGTCAAAGTCCCCGCAATCTGTTTCGTGGTTGGGCTGCGCAGGATGTCCTCTACAAAACTGCGTTCCCCCCGTTTGGTGCGGCTGGATTCTTTGCTGGCTTTTTCCAGTTCTTCCCGGCGTTCTGCCTGGACTTTTACCTCACGAACTGCATCCATTTTGCGCTGCAAAATTTCTGCAGCACTTTCGCGGTCGTTCACTTCATCGTATTTTGCTACCAATGAAGAACGCATCACAATGCGGTCAATTTCGCCATCCGTCAGCACATCCATGCGCGATTGTGGTGCGCGCATTAAGGTGTAGGCTAGGGGAGTGGGGATCCCCTTGTCGTTGAGTACGGTCACCAATGCTTCCCCAGTACCCAATTGCGTGAGTACTTCATCCACCTCATAATACTCGCTGATCGGGAAGTTTTCTGCCGCCAGTTTGATGGCTTTGCGGTCTTTGGCGGTAAAGGCGCGGAGGGAGTGCTGGATTTTTAGCCCCAACTGGCTCAGCACGATATCCGGCACATCGATCGGGTTTTGGGTAACAAAAAACACCCCAACCCCTTTGGAACGAATCAGCTTAATGATCACTTCGATTTGATCCAATAAGGCATCGGGTGCTTCATTGAACACCAAGTGCGCTTCGTCGATGAAGATCACCAACTCTGGTTTTTCTGGATCCCCTCTTTCTGGGAAGGTGCTGTAAATCTCTGCCAACAATTGGATCATGAAGGTGGAAAACAACTTGGGACGATCCTGAATATCCGTCAAACGCACAATGTTGACCGAACCGTGGCCATTGGCATCTTTGCGGCAAAGGTCGTCTACCTCAAAGGAGGGTTCTCCAAAAAAAACATCGGCTTTTTGTTGCTCCAGTTCTACCACTTTGCGCAGGATATTCCCAGCTGAAACGGAGTTCATGGTACCGTAGCGCTCTTCAATTTCCGCTTTGCCTTTCCCGGTGATCCATTGGATGACTTTGCGCAAGTCTTCCAGATCGAGCAGAGGAATGTTTTTGTCGTCACAGTATTGAAAAATCACTGAAAGGATCCCCGATTGTGCATCCGACATGTCCATCAGGCGCGAGAACAAGACCGGGCCAAACTCGGTTACGGTAGCCCGCAGGCGAGCCCCTTTTTCCCTGGAAAGGGTGAAAAACTCCACCGGGTTGCCCTCCGTTTTAAATGGAATGCCGATTTTTTTATGCCGGTCTTCAATTTTAGGGTTCACTTCACCCGGCATAGCAATCCCACTGAGGTCGCCCTTGATGTCCATCAACAGCACTGGAACGCCATTTTCGGAAAGTTGCTCGGCCAGTACCTGCAAACTTTTGGTTTTACCCGTACCCGTAGCGCCACTGATCAAGCCATGGCGGTTGAACATGCGCAAAGGAGCGCTGATGGTCAGGCCTGGAATGGATTCACCATCCAATACCGCTCCACCCAATGCAATCGAAGCCCCTTTGAAGGTGTAGCCCTGGGTAACTTCCTCAATGAATTTTTCTTTCTTAGACATAGCCTTATTCTTCTTTGTTCCACTTATTCACCCGCAAATCAAACTTTTTTTTGCTAAACGGCCAAAAATCGCGGTTGAATTTACTTTCCAGTTCACGTTCCAATTCTCGAGTCATGAGTTCTGGGAAAAAATTGATGCCCGTTTGTTTTTCTACTTCGTCAATACTAACGGCGTATTTGAACAAGGGATCGTAACTCACTTCATTGGGAACAATAAAAGCAATCGCTTTTTGATCTGGATCGGATAAATCTAGCAAAACTTTATAAAATGCGCTAGGAACTGTCACTTCATTCTTGCCAATCGTGCCTTTTCCGCCATCTTTCAGGATTGGCCCGGTGACGACGTAGAGTTTTTTGAACTTGATGGCCCAATCGCGGGTCAATTCTTCCAATTCTTTCCAAATGCCTTTGTTGAAATCGCGGGCTTGTGGACTGATGTTGCTAAGGTAAAAGGTTTCGGTGATCGCAGTGGTATTGAAGGCCATATCTGCTGCGGGCACCAGGTGACCTCGATCGTAACCAGATCCGCGATAATCGCTCAGGGTGGCCGAACCGCTGCGCACTTTGGGATCGGCCTCAAACAGATCTGGGCGATCTTGCCATTCCATTTGCAGGCGTTCGCGGGTGAGTACGTAGGCTACCCACTCGGCTTGCTCGTGGCGCTCGTTGTACGAAAGGGTGTAGTATTTGTGCTGTACAATGGCGCCTGTACTTGATGTAGGCAGGTAAAATTCCTGATCGTCAACCTTATCAACCGGGGTGACGACTTCTTCGGTTTTGGTCTCATCAGTGGGAAGATTTGCGGGAGAATTTGAAAACCAATTGTAAACTGCAATGAGCCCGGTAATGATGGCGGCAAAAAGCCCAACGCGCACTGCAGTACCGCTTCCAGAGCCTTGTGGTGTGTGATTTCTTCTGAATTTAGCCATAAGAGCAAATAGCTTGTTTTGAATTGTACGCTGTTCTAGATTTTAAAACAAAGTTGAAAAAATATTTTGACAATCAAAAAAAAAGTCTATTTTTGAATAAAAGAAAAAATCATGATACCCGATTAATCATGCAGCACCTCGGCATCACTGGCGGCATTGGCAGCGGCAAAACGACCGTTTGTAAAATTTTTGAAACCCTCGGCATTCCCATTTATTACGCCGATGATCGGGCTAAATACCTGATGAGCCATGATCCCGTTCTGATTGCTGGAATCATTAAATTGTTTGGACCTGAAGCCTATCTGGAACCTCAGGTACTCAATCGCGCCCACATAGCCCAAGTAGCTTTCAATGATAAAGAAAAACTCACTCAACTGAATGCCCTGGTTCACCCTGCCGTAGGCCGAGATGGACTTGAATGGCAAGCCGCCCAACAGGATGTGCCGTATACCCTCAAGGAAGCCGCCCTGCTGTATGAAAGTGGTTCCTACCGCAGTTTGGACAAAATCATCGTGGTCACGGCGCCACTCGAATTGCGCATCGAACGGGTGATCGCTCGGGATGGTGCCAAACGGGAAGACGTAGAAGCCCGCATCTCCAAACAAATGCCGGAAGCGGAAAAGGTCAACTTGGCCGATTTTGTGGTCTACAATGATGGGGTGCAAGCGTTGATTCCACAAGTGATGGGCATTCACTGGCAATTATCTACCTGAACCAATTTTTATCTTTACTTTATTTGGCATTTTTTATTTTTTATCAAATAAAATATTAAACTTCGCTACGAAAGAGATTTTTCCTTCAACAGACTCAGCACAGGCGCAAGTTTATGTTTCTTCTCCGTTTTTCACTCTACTCAATCATTTTGCTATTTTTCATTACTGGAAAAGAGCTCAGGTATGGATTTTATACTGAGCCCTCACCCGCCAAATCTCCTGAGGAAGAACTCGCCACCTTTCAGGTAGAACCCGGATTCAAAGTACAATTGGTCGCCGCCGAGCCCATGGTCCAAGAGCCCGTTGCCCTGAGCTTTGACGCCGATGGTCGCTTGTGGGTAGTGGAGATGCGGGGCTTTATGCCCGATATTGACGGCAAAGGGGAAACATTGCCCACTGGCCGCATCTCTATTTTGGAGGACACCGACGGCGATGGAATGATGGACAAAAGCACCCTCTACCTCGACAGTCTGGTGATGCCCAGGTCTTTGGGTTTGATCAAAGGTGGCGCTTTGGTTGCGCACAGTAAAGCCCTTTGGCTTACCCAGGATTTGGACGGGGATTTACAAGCCGATTCCCAAATTTTGCTGGATTCCACTTATGCGCGAAATGGCCTGCCCGAACATTCCGACAATGGCCTGATGCTCAATACCGACAATTGGTACTACAATGTCAAGTCCCGGCTGCGGTATCGACTGATTAATGGCGCCTGGAAAAGAGACAGCACCGAATTCAGAGGGCAATGGGGCATGAGCCACGATGACCAAGGGCGCTTGTTTTACAATTACAATTGGTCGCAGTTGCATGCCGACTTGGTACCGCCCAATAGCCTTACCCGCAACCCACACCATCGACCTTCTTCTGGCATCGATCACGGATTGACCATCGATCGCAAGGTGTTTCCAATTCGCGCAACCCCTGCCGTCAATCGGGGCTATATCCCGGGCACTTTGAACAAAAAAGGACGCTTGTTGGAGTTTACGGCGGCATGTTCCCCGCTGGTTATTCGAACCAATTTATTTCCAGAGGAGTATTACGGCAATGTTCTGGTTTGTGAACCCGCTGGGAATTTGATCAAAAGAAATGTGGTCAGAGAGAATGGGGCCTTGTTGAATGCCTTTGATCCCAATCCTGGTAAAGAATTTTTTGCTTCTACCGACGAACGTTGCCGCCCGGTCAATTTGACCACTGGCCCCGATGGAGCAATTTATGTAGCGGATATGTACCGAGGCTTGATCCAGCACGGAGCTTATGTCACGCCTTATTTGCGCGAACAAACGCTCAAACGGAAACTGGTTTTGCCCATCCACATGGGGCGTATTTGGCGAATTGTACCGAACAACTGGACCCCCAGAAAAGTCGAGAAATTAAGCACCTTGAGTACGGCTGGACTAGTACAACATTTATCGCACTCCGAAGCTTGGCAACGCGATATGGCCCAACGTTTATTGGTAGAAAAAGCGGATTTGGATGCAGTGCCTTTGCTGGAAACGCTAATCCAACAATCCAATTTCACCCTGGCGCGCTTTCACGCCTTGTGGACATTGGAGGGGCTGGGACAACTTAAGTCTGCCCAACTCTTGCCATTACTTGACGACCCTCAAGACCTAGTCAAAACCACTGCCTTACAATTGCTGGAAAAGTCCATCACTCAAACTCCGCAGTTGCATGAAAAACTAGCCCAAAAGGTGCTTGAATTGGCCAAAACTGCCAAAGTAAAAGTAGCCTTGCAATGCGCCTTGAGTGCTCACATGCTTAGCTCTGAAGCAAATCTGAAAGTCGACGCAACAATTATCGATCGATTTTCCGATTTACCGCTGCTGCGCGATGCCGTAATGAGCAGCCTGCAAGACCTGGAATTGATTTTTCTGCAAAAACTTTGGCAAAACCCAAATTGGCAAAACCTGGAACAAAACCAGGAAATATTTCTGGAAATGTTGACCACCGCCATTGCGGCCAAAAAAGACCCTACTGAACTCATGCAGCTCTTGAATTTGTTGCACAATCAGGGGAAAACCTTTGCAAAAAAAGAACAGGTCGTGCTCAATGCACTGGCTATTGCTGCCCTCAATTTTAAAGGTGGAAAACCCATTGCACTGCCCATTCAAGCAGACTTGTTGAAAAGAAGCGATTTGCCTTTGGAACCCAACGCGACGGCAAACCTCAAAAATATGTTCAGTTGGCCGGGTTTTAAACCAGAAATATCACTTGCAATCCAAAATACGCTGGACGAAAAAGCCAGCAAACAATTCGCCCTGGGTCGGCAAAAATACCTGGCAACTTGTGCAGGCTGTCATGGAACCAATGGCCGAGGAATGGATCGTTTTGGGCCACCAATGGCGGGCTCCGAATGGGTGCTGGGGGATGAAAGAAGGTTGTCGCTGATCATTTTACACGGCCTCGAAGGTCCCATTGTGGTACAAGGCAAAAAATATGGCGCACCTGAGATTTTACCCGTAATGCCCGCACATTCCGTAATGGATGATGCCGATATAGCTGCTATCCTGACTTACATCCGGAATGAATGGGGCAATCAGGGTTCGCCAGTTACCTCCAGTACCGTAGGCAGCACCCGGCACACTTCCCAAGGGCGGGTGATGCCCTGGACCGTAAATGACCTGGACAAATACGTCAAAGCCAAATGGCCGATTGGAAAAACACCTAAAGAACAGAAACAATAGCCATGATGAAGCACCTTCAATCCATTCATAATCAGACCACTCAGGAAACTGACTTTCAGCGCAGGGAGTTTTTACACACCTCCGCTCTTGGTCTCCTGGCTTTTGCTCAACCCTTAAACTTTTTATCCGCTATGACCGTGGAATCTGCCATGGGCGTGATCGTCCATTCGTATTCCATCCGCTGGAATGCCAAAACGGAGAATAAAACCTATCCGGCTTTTACCGACGCCATCCAACTTTTGGAACATTGCCAGGAACTTGGGGCTGGAGGAATCCAGGTTACACTCAACAACTGGACCACCGACTTTGCCAAAAAAGTGCGGGAGCGTCGCGAAAAATTGGGGCTTTACCTCGAAGGCAGTATTGGGTTACCCAAAACGGTAGAAGATGTAGCAACTTTTGAAAAAGAAGTGCTTGCCGCCAAGGAGGCTGGTGCACAGGTGCTCCGCACGGTGTGCCTAAATGGCCGCAGGTACGAAAATTTCAACAGCCCTGAAGCTTTTGCGACCTTCAAAAAACAATCCATTCAGTCGCTGCAATGGGCTGAACCCATCGTGAAAAAACACCGAATCAAACTTGCGGTCGAAAACCATAAGGATTGGAAAGCTGCTGAATTGATCGAAATTCTCAAGGGCATTGCCAGCCCCTGGGTAGGGGTAACCCTCGATTTTGGCAACAACATTTCCCTGTTGGAAGACCCTATGGAAGTGATCAAAGCTCTAGCTCCTTATGCTTTTTCCACCCATGTAAAGGATGTTGGAGTGGCGGAATACGAACAAGGGTTTTTAATGTCGGAAGTCCCCCTGGGCACTGGAATAATCGATTTGCGGGCCGCTTTGGATTTGTGCAAAAAGATGAATCCAGACATCAACTTCAACCTGGAAATGATCACGCGGGACCCTTTGCAAATTCCTTGCTTTAGCGAGGGGTACTGGGCCACTTTTGCTCAAACTCCGGCTACTGAGTTGGCCAAAACCATCCAGATGGTGCGGGCGAAAAAGTACGCAGGAACTTTACCTGCGGTGAAACATTTGGATTTTGAACAAAAGCTGGCATTTGAGGAAAAAAACGTCCTCGATTGTTTGAGCTACAGCAAGAATAAATTAGGTTTAGGCTAAAGCTTAGGTGATTCCTTAGGTGTCAAAAAGTAATCTTAACCACCTAAGAAACCGAAGACACCTAAGGAATCACCTAAGCTAGCTAGATAATGTGTTCAATTTGTAGCTAAATCAAAACGTCGATTTTAAGAACATGGATCAAGGACTACACACATTGCCCGGCATAAAATTATTCGACCTGAGCGGCAAAACCGCCATTGTCACCGGAGGATCCAAAGGGCTGGGGCTCGCCATGGCCGCAGCTCTGGCTTCGGCAGGCGCCAATATCATGCTCGTCAACCGCAAGGAAGAAGAAGGCCTCCAAGCAGCTGCCGAACTTGCCCAGGCTTTCCCCATTCAAGCCATCGCTTTCGCTGCCGATGTAACCAACCAAGCCCACACCGAAGCCATGGCCCAAAAAGCCATCGACACCTTTGGCCGCATCGATATCCTGATCAACAGCGCGGGCATCAACATCCGTGGTGCCATCGACGAACTGAGTCTGGAAGATTTTAACCAGGTGATGAAGGTGAATGTAACGGGCACCTGGTTGTGCTCCAAAGCAGTGATTCCCCACATGAAAAAAGCGGGTAAAGGCAGCATCATCAATCTGGCCAGCACCCTGGGTTTGGTCGGCCTGGCCAATCGTACACCTTACACTTCCAGTAAAGGTGCCGTGGTGCAAATGACCCGCGCTTTGGGTCTGGAAATGGCACCTTACAACATCAAAGTCAACGCCATTTGCCCTGGGCCATTTTTAACCGAAATGAACTTGCCGATCGCGGACACAGAAGAGGGTAAAAAATTTGTGGTGGGTGCAACAGCCTTGGGCCGCTGGGCGGAACTAAAAGAAATTCAGGGAGCTGCAATCTTTTTGGCTAGTGAGGCTGCCAGTTACATGGTCGGGAGTATGGTGACGGTGGATGGTGGCTGGACGGCGCGGTAAGGCGTTCAATATTTTCTCTCTAATAAGACCATTTCTAACCCCAATTTCTCGAAAAAAAATTCAATATTTGAGCACATTAAACTGCAAGACATGATCGCAAAATTTTCCCTTAAAAGTGCTCAATGGGTTGTGGCACTCCTTTGTACTTTGCTTATTATCAATGGTATAAAAGCACAAGTGGGCGTAGGCATTAAGCCCGCCAAAGGCGCCAAAGTATACTTTAATGGCTCCCGTAAATCCTTGGATAAAAATTGGACTTATTGGAATGGCCCACGCTTGGCCGCCAGTTTACCCATCAAGTGGGCCATCGTCAATGATCCTGTAGACAATGGCACGGCCATGAACAGCAATGATCCTGCTGCTGCCGGAGGCAAATATGGCAGTGCTGATGTTGTTACCAAACAAGCTTTCCGCGATTTTCGCCTGCACGTAGAATTTTTCATTTCGGAAAAAGGGGGCAACAGTGGCGTTTACCTACAAAATCGTTATGAAATCCAGGTACTCGACGGCGATTCAACCTCCCACGGTATGGCTGCGGTGATCAATGAATCCAAATCGCCATACTACGCCTACAATGGGGTAGGCAAATGGAATGCCTACGACATTACCTTCCGCGCTGCCAGATTTACAGACGGCAAACTCAGTGAAAAAGCCTTGGTTACCGTATATTTCAACGGTAAAAAAGTACACGTCAACCAACGCATCCAGCAGGTTTGGGGTGGACCCAATTCGGGTATTGATGGTGGCAACGATGGAGGCAAGGGCATCACGGACATTCCTGGTGGCCTCAAATTACAAGCCGAAGGCCACAACGTCCTCTACCGGAATATTTGGATCAAGGCATTGGACTTGAAAGAGGCGAACACTGACTTTTAAGTGAAAAACTAAAAGTGAAAAGTGAAAAGTAAGTACAACATTTGGATTTCACCAGTTGATGTATTTTTTTCACTTTTCACTTTTCACTTTTCACTTTTCACTCCTTTCATCTCTACCAAATAGCCATAAATCTCCTCAAACTCTCCCCTGGAAAGGCCAACTGCAGGCATTTTTGCGCTGTAGCGGTAAGACTGTGGGTTGCGCATAAAATTAAACATATCTTCTTTTTTCCAATACTCAGTGATGCTTTTGGGGTAATTGAATTCAGGTCCCATTACCCCGCCAATTTTATTGATTGAATGGCATTTCATGCAGTGGATTTGAAAAAGTTGGAATCCCTTTTGGACAGCAGTATTGTGCAAGGGAAAAGCGTCGGCAAAATCGTAGAAAAAAGAGGCAATGCGGATTTTAGCTAATCCATATGGCCAGGCAAAACCTGCATCTCCTTTCTTTGTGTCCTGCCAAACCAAATAATAAGGTCTAAACTTGTTGGCCAGGGAATCAGCCCAATCTTTCCCTAATCCAGCCTGATCCTGGTCTTGTACCGCCAGATAAGCCTGATGGCTAAGCACTTTGCTCAAGTTCATATTGGGTGCGTAACCATCGGTGCAAGTAAAAGTAACCCGCAGGTTGGTGGTATCTTTGACTTTGGCTAGCAGAGGTTTAAGAATCGGCGTTAGTGGATAGGCCTTATAGCGTTTTTTTTGCTTAAAAAATTCGTCGTGCTCAATGGTGATGACGGTATCTTTAGGGAATTGCTCAGCAGCAAACAAGTCTTCCAAATCTACCTCGATGGCTTCAAAATCGGCGTTGACGAGGAGTTCGGTAGACTTGTCTGGTGCAGAACAAGTAAATAAAAAACTGCCACAAAGCAGTCCAAAGAGCAAATTGCGCATGAATTCGGGTTTTAAGAAGAACCTGCACAATTTATAAAAAAAATAACTTTGTTAAGACTCCAATTTTTTCCAATTGATCCGTTTCCACCACCATTTAAAATTCCATTCCGACATGTTTTCGCCAGCAACCATTACTACGATGCGGTTGTCGAGTACCATGTGCATGAAGTTTTGTTGGCGTTCTTCGTCGTAGCCTTCTACGTATTTTATGCCGTTCCACTCCCCGGTTTTTTGGTGCATGTCGGAGTCCTCTAAATCAAATTCGCCCTCAAAAAAATCACTGAACCCTCCGGCAATGCCACCAATGGCGCCACCTAGGACCACAATTGTTACTTTTTGTTTGCCCTTGATGTATTGGGCTTCGGCATTGGACACCAAACCCAGGGCATTTTGAAAATTGTACTCACTACGTTTGAACCAACCAATGTGATCGGGGAAAATACTGCGCAACACTTTGGCGTCCAGCTTGGATGCGGAGCCATCTATTTTCAAATCCAGCCCCTCAAAACTGTTTTCGAGGTTGAGGCCATTGATTTCAGTGTCGCCATCTTTGGTCGAAATGTTCAGGTGAAAGCCATCATTGTCTTTACCAGATTTTTTGTCGCCTTTGCTGGAAGCATCAATTTTTACATCGCCATCCTTAGTTGAAATGTTGAGATGGAAACCTTCTTCTTCGGCTTCACGGGCAGCTTTTTCCTCTGCTACGTTATTGCTACATGAAAACAAAGGCAGACCAATCAAAAGTGCGAAATAGACATTTCTTCTTAGTTTCATTAAGATACGGGTTTAATGAAGTGATAATTAAATACCGCCCAAAACTACCCGGGTGAACCAAGCCATGCTTGAAAATTCGACCAAGCCGGGCAAAATCTATAACAAGGTTGCATTTTGAAGCGACATCCACTACCTTCGTTGCCTGAATTTTACTTGTATGAAAAACATTAGTGTCATCGGAGCAGGAACCATGGGAAATGGCATCGCTCACGTTTTTGCCCAGCACCAACATCAGGTTACTTTAATCGACGTTTCAGCGGCTGCCCTGGAAAAAGCCCTGGCAACCATCAGCAACAATCTGGACCGGATGGTCAAAAAAGAGACTATCCAGCCAGCTGATAAGGAGCGAACCCTGGCCAATATCCATACGGTCACCAGTATTGAAGAAGGGGTGAAAAATGCAGATTTGGTGGTGGAAGCGGCTACAGAAAATGTAGGTCTCAAACTCAAAATTTTCCAGGAAATAGACGGTTTTGCCCCCGCAAAAGCAATTTTAGCCACCAATACTTCCTCCATTTCGATCACCCAAATTGCTGCGGTCACCAAAAGGGCCAGCCAGGTGATTGGCATGCACTTTATGAACCCCGTTCCGGTGATGAAATTGGTAGAGGTCATTCGGGGTTTTGATACCAGCGATGATACCACCCGCATCATCATGGAGCTATCCCAGTCTTTGGGTAAAATCCCTGTAGAAGTCAACGATTATCCAGGTTTTGTGGCCAATCGCATTCTGATGCCGATGATCAATGAGGCCATTTACACTTTATACGAAGGTGTAGCTGGAGTTACGGAAATCGATACCGTCATGAAACTGGGTATGGCCCACCCAATGGGGCCGCTGCAACTCGCCGATTTTATTGGACTAGACGTATGTTTGTCCATCCTGCGGGTATTACAAGCTGGTTTTGGCCAACCCAAATACGCACCCTGCCCCTTGTTGGTCAATATGGTCACCGCTGGAAAGCTGGGCGCAAAAAGTGGCGAAGGTTTTTATCAATACAGTACTGGTTCAAAAGAATTGATCCCCGCCCCAAAATTTGCCCGCTAAGTAGTGGGGCAAAAATAAGTGTTCATTTTTCCTGAGCCAAAGGATTAGATAAGACACTTAAAATGAAACGTTTACTTATCTAATCCTTTGGCAAAATGAAACATTTAATTTTTTTATTGCCCCGAATCATGAAAAAAATAGCTCTGGTAACTGGCGCTTCCTCTGGATTAGGTGAGGCCCTGGCCACTTTGTTGGCTCAAAAAGGATACATCGTGTATGGCACCAGTCGGAAATCGGGTGATGAAACCCGCTTCCGCTTGCTCAACATGGATGTTCAAAACGAAGAGAGCGTAAATACCGCTGTTCATCAAATCATCGCCGAACAAGGCCAAATTGACGTGCTGATCAACAATGCTGGAATTGGTATTGCCGGGCCATTGGAAGTGATGAGTGTTGATAGTATTCAGCAAGCTTTTGATACGAATGTTTTTGGCCTGATTCGAGTCACCCAGGCCGTGCTCCCGCACATGCGGCAGGCCCAGTCTGGTAAAATCATCAACATCAGTTCCATTGCTTCTGAAGTAGCCTTGCCTTACCGGGCAGTATATAGTGCAACCAAAGCCGCCGTAGATCGCATTACTGAGGCTTTGCGCCTGGAGGTAGGTCGTTTTGGGATACAAGTATGTGCCATTCAATGTGGGGACATTCAAACCTCCATCACCGCTCACCGCATCATGGAGTATGCGGCGGATAACCCGGCTTACAACAGTGTTTTTGCTAAAGTGGCTCAAAACATGAACGATGGCGTGAGCAAAGGCTCCACGGCTGAGTACGTAGCTGCTGAGATCATTCAGATTTTGGAGAAAGAGAAAATGGCCAAGTTGTATCCGGTAGGAAAATCTTATCAGAAATTGTCTTTGAAATTGAAAGGATTGTTGCCTGGAAGTTTATTTGAAAAGATCATCAAAGGATATACTCAATCCTGATTAGTACTACTTTGTTGACTTTGCTGAACATTTTAGTTTTTCAGGGGCGGCTTCGCCGTATGTTTATTGAACCATCTAAGACATCTAAGGGACACCTCAGGGGCATTGCACATCTAAGATGTCCCTTAGATGTCTTAGATGGTTCAATTATAAATGCCTAATTGGTGAAAAAGAGGCTTTATGGATGAAAAATTCAGGCATGAATTTTCCCATCCATCCATTCCACCCATTCGGTAACTGACATGGCCTTATCCACCTCAAATTCCCCAATCTTGGTGCGGCGCAAAGCACTCAAATAAGCACCACTTTTTAGCGCCTTACCCAAGTCGAAAGCCAAGGATCGAATGTATGTTCCTTTACTACAATGCACCTCAAAATCCACTTCGGGTAATTCAATACGGGTAAAATTAATCTCGTAAATGTGCACCTTACGGGCCTCCACTTTAATACTTTCACCCTTCCGCGCCATTTTATACAACGGCTGCCCATCTACTTTTATGGCAGAAAACATCGGTGGAACCTGTTCAATTTCTCCAAGAAACTTTTCTTTGGCTTGTTCCAATAGGGCAAGAGTGATGTGCTCAAACGGAAAAGTAGCATCTACTTCTGTCTCTGCGTCATACGAGGCAGTGGTAGCACCAAAAGTAACCGTACCTGTATATACTTTGGAACGATCCTGGTATTCATTGATGCGTTTGGTGTCCTTACCTGTACACACAATCAATAGGCCTGTGGCCATCGGATCGAGGGTTCCTGCATGCCCAACTTTGATGTTTTTGAGCTGAAACAAGTTGCGGATTTTACCACGCAATTTATTCACTACGTCAAAGGAAGTCCATCCCTGTGGTTTGTCCACGAGTAATACAGCGCCTTCGGTGAAATACTGACTGTTCAGGGGCCGCTCTTCGGCATTCGGGTCCATATGGCCGATTTTGTTTGACAAATTTTATCCTTTGCTCAGGATGTAGGCTGCTGCGATGATTGCCACAGCAAAGCAATATATCGAAAAATAGATGAGTTTGCTACCCTTTACGAGTCTGATCATCAAGCGACAAGCAAATAAACCGGTCAAAAAGGCAAAAACAAATCCTGATGCCAATGCGATCATGTTTTCAGTTTGGCCGTATTCCCCATCCAAAAGATCTTTGGCCAGTTTTCCCAGAATTAAGGGAACAACCATCAAAAAGGAAAAACGGGCAGCTTCACCCCGATCAATGCCCAACAATACCGAGGTAGAGATGGTGGCGCCAGAGCGAGAAATTCCAGGTGTAATTGCAATCGCCTGGGCAATCCCCACCAACAGTGCACTGAAGTAGGATACAGGTTTTCCGGTATCTTTGGCGCGGTGGGCCAGCATCAACAATACCCCGGTAATGGCCAACATGCCAGCAACCAGCAGAATATTGCGGGTGAAAAGCGCTTCGATTTGTTTTTCAAACAATACACCAACGATTGCCGCAGGAATCATAGACAGGATGATCTTCGCAGAAAATTCAGTTTCCTTGTTCCATTTAAAAGCAAACAAACCTCGAAAAATCTCGACAATGTCCTTGCGAAAAACAACAATGGTAGATAAGGCAGTGGCTACGTGCAAGGTGACAGTCATCATTAGGCTTTGTTGAGCCATGCTGGTATCTCCCAAAATGTACTTTGCCAATTCCAAGTGGCCGCTGCTGCTTACAGGCAAAAATTCGGTGAGTCCTTGGACAATGCCAAGCACAATTGCGCTGATTATTTCAGACATGGCGGCTTATTTGCGGAAAATGGCAACAATCCCCAATACAACTCCGCCCAACATCATGATTGGTGCAATGACCATCCGACGTGGACCGTAAATGATGTTTTCATCCCAGGTGTTGGGGTCGGGCATCGAGCCCCCAGACATCAAAATAACCCCGAGCGCCATCGCCAATCCGGCTGCCCCCAAAAGAATATAATTGTTGCGGTTGAAAATTAGTTCTTTTTTGACCCGTGGGGTGCGGGTTGAAGCAGTTGTGCTACTGCGCACACGCTCTGTGCTGCCAGCAGTGCTAGGGCGTGCAGTAGGTTGGGTGCGGGGGGTAGGATTTTCTTTTTCCTGACGGCCTGGACCAGCAGGCTTACGATTAGGTTTTTTAGTACTCATTCCTAATTTTTGATTTGAAGTGGCAAAATTACACTAAATGATGAGTTGTGGGGAGAAAAAGTTGCTTTAGTAGAGATGAAAGATGAAAGATGAGAGATGAAAGATGAGAGATGAAAGATGAAAGATGAAATTTCGAGTTACCCCTTTCATCTCTCATCTTTCATCTCTCATCTTTATAAAACTCCGGCTGCATCACAAACATACACCCGTGTACTCGTCGTAAAAGTTCCACCATTCGGGTCCTTGTATTTCAAATCCAGGTAAAAGGCCTGGTATCCTTTTTTTGGATAGGGTAGGGAGGCCTTGATGGTATTGGTACCGCTGAGCTTGATGTTTTTGTTCAACCAGAGGTTGTTGCGGAAATCTCGATCGGCGGAGCTTGTGGCCCACAAGGTTGTTTCTACCAAATCCTGCGTTGGTGCATTGACGGTAAGTTCTACCCCTTCCAAAACCTCATTGACGGCCCAGGTGCAATGTGGATAAGCTTTATTTGCAATGGTGAGGCCGAAAAAAGCACTGAGGGCTTCAAAAGCTTGTTTGCCGCCCCCCAGGTTGTGACCAACGTTGGGTACGTAATGGATCATGTTTTTGCCCGGAATCTGGTCGTAATAGTGTTTGATGGCATCCACCGTCCAATATTCGTCGTTGGTACCGATGAAGATCATTTTGGGTACCGTGAGTTTGCTGCGGTACGAATAAGGATCGATCATGGCCGTGATGGCTTTGCCATCCTCGGTATCGGTATTTTGGGGAATGCCCAGTTTGACGTAGTCTTCAATCTGCACGCTGTATTCACCATAAGTTTTGAATTGGTAGTCCAGTGTAACAGGCATGTTGAGCATGTCGATGACCATCGGCGCGATGGCTTTTACCCTTTGGTCGTCGATGGCCGCGCTCAGCCAGGTGGTCCAACCGCGTTTGGAGGCACCGGTTACGACAAAATTATTGACGCTATGCTTGACCTTTTGTTTGCTGAATTCCTGCACGGCATCCATCGCTTTTACCGCCGATTTGACCATGGGAAACAACAAGGGCCAGGTATAGTCTTTGTCAGTTTTGAATTGATGTAGGGTATGAGAAATGAGTTCATCTTCGGTCATGTCACCGTACAAAGGTTGATTGGGCACTTGTTTGATCAAGGCGACAATGCCTTTGTTTTTTTCAGCGATAGCTGCCAATGGTGCCCAAAGCTGATCCGCAGTACTCCAATTGGGTTGCTCCGCTTTGTTGGAACCGCCAGTAATGAAGAGCAAAGCACCATCGTACTGAGTAGTACTGGGTACAAACACGGTGAGCTGGTGTCGCCAGGTATATTCCCGCCATTTTTGGGAAGTCAGGAGCAAATGGTAGGCTTTTACCGTACCCAAGGTTGTAGAATCTTTTAAAACCCACTGATAGGACTTGTCCTTTGTATCAATGTAGCTTTTTAAGGCAGTTTGTGGGCTTACCTTGTTTTGGGCACAAGCCAGGGTGCTGATCAGGAAAACCAGGAGCAGGAACAGGCTGATTTTTTTTAGGTAGAACTTCATGTGGACTGAAAATTTTATCCAATAATAATAGACTTGTTGCGACGGGAGCGCTTGAGATCAAAAATAAGGGATTTTTTTCCTGATTGAGGCTTGTTTTTGAGTGCGTAGCAGCGCTACGGACGAAAAAACAAACGAAAATCAGGGAAAAAAGACCATTTTTGAGCCAAGTAGTCTCGCGTCGCAACAAGTCTAACGATTAATTTGTGATCAAACGCCATAAAGTCTATTATTTTAAACAAGCCATCGATCGCATGCTGAAAAAAAACACCTGTCTGGCCATCGCCTTGGTTTGCGCTATTCTTGCTTTTGGCCAAACGACCATTTTTGAAAAATCCATGCTGATTTTTTCCCTACAAGACAAACATGTCCACGGTAGTAGCCTCGTCCATTTGCCCAATGGCGACATGCTGGCGGTTTGGTTTTACGGCAGCGGCGAACGTACTGCCGACGATGTCAAACTGATGGGCGCGCGCCTGGAAAAAGGCAAAACCAATTGGAGTGACCCCTTTTTAATGGCCGATACCCCAAACTTGCCAGATTGTAATCCAGTGCTGTTTTTGAATCAGGACAACACGCTCTTTTTGGTCTGGATTGCCGTACAAGCCAACAAATGGGAACAATCGATTTTGCGCCTGCGTACCTCGACCGATTACCTGAATGGTGGCCCACCGATTTGGAATTGGCAGGACAACATTTTGCTCAAACCCGATGCCCGCTTTGCCGAAGAAGTGGCCAAACAATTCAAGCTCCTCCCTGAAAACCCGGCCGGTTGGGCCGAATACGCTCCCTCCTACGACAAACAAATCATCGCTGCCAGCCAAGACCCCGTCAAGCGTAGCTTTGGCTGGATGACGCGGATTAAACCACTCATCATTGGATCTCGGATCATCTTGCCGCTGTATTCGGATGGCTTTAACCTTTCGATGATGGCCATTTCGGAAGACAAAGGCCAGACCTGGCGACCCAGTTTACCCCTCGTAGGTCGAGGCCCCATTCAGCCTGCCATTGTGCAAAAAAAAGATGGAAAATTGCTCGCGTACCTGCGCGACAGCGGGGACGCGCCCCCACGCGTGCAGCTGAGTGAGTCCAGTGATTTGGGCGAAAGTTGGTCGCCCGCCACAAAAACTGATATTCCGAATACCGCTAGTGTCGAACTATTGGTGCTCCGGGATGGCAAATGGGCTTTTGTGGGCAATGACTTGGAGGATGGCCGTTACCGCCTGAGTTTGTTCTTGTCCGATGATGAGGGGAAAACCTGGAAATGGAAAACTGCGCTGGAAAATGTACCGAAGGGGCAAGGTGGTTTTTCCTATCCTTGTTTGATACAGACGGAGGATGGATTTCTCCACCTTACTTATTCTTACCATTTGAAAAGTGACCAAAAAGCCATTAAATACATCGTTATTGACCCTAAAAAACTATAACGAAGAAAAATATGAAAAATAGCAGCCTTTGTATCCTGTTGTGGTGCTGTTTTACAAGCTTACTTGCACAAACCAAACAGCCCGTACACTTCGATAAACCCTTTGTACAAGACTTTAGCGTTAAATATTACTTGCCTGACAACAGCGAGCTCCAATTTGGAAAGGTGTTCGCTGACCGCAATGGCGTGATCAAAATTTACAGCTCGGCTGGTTTGCTGCAGCCATACAACGGCCGTTTTTTGTACCCAGGCACCCTGGAACCCGATCTTACGTACCGGACGCTGGCGCATAAAAAAATCGCAGCAATGGCACTGCACCAAAACCAGTTTATTTTCCAGGACGATCAAACTGTGTTGAGCAATGCCTGGGCGGGTACCTTATTGTCCAAACATACTTTACCCAATGCCAAACTATTGGAAGTAGGTCCAGATTTTGCTTTCCTGATCTCTGATGGTCAGCAATTGCATTACGTATTGAAGGCACAAACCCTTTGGCAAGGCCAGTTGCCCGGTGACGAAGTACTAAGTTTGCGTTGGCAAAAAAGCACACAAACATTTTGGATATTGGGTAAAAAAGGGCTGTATCGCTTTTCACCAGCTTCCTCAAATCTGCAAAAACTGTGTGAGGGAACTGGATTTACCGCTTTTGATTTTAGCCCCGATCAGCAAAAAATCATCATTGGCCTCAATGATGGATACCAAACATTTGATCTCAAAACCCAAACCCTGGGTGTCAAACAGCAGCGATTACCTGTCCCCAACATCACAGTAGTGCAAACCATTGCCGACAAGGTGTGGTTCGGCAGCAGCAACGGTGCCTTTGCCCTGCGCAAAGACGGCAAATTTGACTATTACCAAGGCGAACGTTGGTTGCCGGGCAATGAAGTGCTCCACATCGCGGAAGGCCCAGAGCGTTCCGTTTTGATTTTGACTAAAAAAGGCCTCGCGCAAATCCATTTCCAACAAATGACCTTGCAGGAAAAAGCCGCTTTTTTTGAAACTCAGGTTCGTACGCGCCACATCCGCAATGGATTTAATGCCTCTTTGAGTGGCCTGAAAAAAGGCAGCCTAGCTGCGGGCTACCTTGAGGATTCCGACAATGATGGCCTGTGGACTGCGATGTACCTGGGCGCGGAGATTTTCCGATACAAGATGACCAAAGACCCCGAGGCCTTGCAAAATTGCCGGGAATCCCTGGATGCTATGGAACGTTTGTTCAGCGTCAATTCAGTTCCTGGCTTTCCGGCCCGCTCTTTTGAACGCCGAGGTTACATTCCTCAACTTGCCGACCCTGATCGTTGGCAGCCTTCCCCCGATGCAGAATGGGACTGGAAATCAACCACCAGCAGCGATGAGGTCATTGGGCATATTTTCGCTTATGGGGCAATGGCGGAACTGATCGATGACCCCGCTTTGAAAAAAAAGGCCATTGTGCTCATCGATACCTTGATGTCCCATATTGTCAAAAACGACCTTTATTTGATTGATTATGATGGAAAACCCACCAGCTGGGGGCGTTGGAACCCCAGCTACGTCAATGGTTTACCCACCAATGTTGGTGACCGCAAACTAAACTCATCCAACATCATCGCGATGTTGCAAACGGCGTATTTTTTCACCAAAAAGGCCAAATACCGGGACAAAGCTTTTGAACTGCTCAACAAACAGGGCTATTTTGAAAACCTGATGCGACCCATGCGCCAAATCGGGTACGCGCCCGAGGAGGCCAATGATTTGAGCAAAACCCTCTCCGATTCCTGGAATCACTCGGATGATGAGATGTATTTTCTGGGCTATTGGGGTCTGTATCGCTATGCCTTGAACGATACCCTCAAAAGGCATTACCGCAAGGCCATCCTCGACCACTGGCAGGCGGAAAGGCCTGAAAAGGAAGGGCTCTGGAATCTCTTTACCGCCTTAACGGGGACGGCGAATTTTGATTTAAAAGAAGCCATTTGGTACTTACAAGAACATCCCCTTGATTTGATCAGTTGGGAAATTGCCAACAGCCAGCGCCAGGACATTGAAAAAATGACCCCTAATTTTCGGAGTCAAACCATTGTTGAAGTTTTGCCTCCTGATGAGCGTCCTATTCAGCGGCACAACGCCAATATGTTCAATTTGGATCGGAAAAAGGGGAATGGCAACGAAGAACACAGTGCGGGGGATATCTGGTTGTTGCCGTATTGGTTGGGGCGGTATTTGGGGGTGATCAAATAAATGCACTAGCTTGATGGCAATGCCAGATGGTAGAGACGCACGGCCGTGCGTCTTTTTAGCAAAATGATTTATCTTTTCAAAACCACCAATCCAATCCCCCCTAATATTGCCACCGAAGCCAAAACCAACCTCAAACTGAGCGGCTCACCTAAAAAAACAATCCCACCCAAGGCTGCAATTACTGGTACACTGAGTTGCAAGGTCGCCGCATTACTCGTTTTTAAAGAAGGTAAAACAGTATACCAAAAGATGTATCCCAAACCTGAAGTAATGGCACCAGAAACCAAGGCGTATGCAGCTCCAGCTGGATCAAGTTCCACTTGTTTGTACAACAAAAGGCTCAACACAATCGCCATCGGAGCAGCCCGTAAAAAGTTACCTGCCGAAACTTTGGTCGGATCGCCAGCACCTCGGCCGCGTAAGGAATACACCCCCCAGGTAGCTCCGGCCACACACATCAAAAACGCAGAGCCGAGCGGGGGAGCAGCCAATCCAGGTAAGACCAATCCCACCAGGCCGCCGAGTGCCAGCATTAAGCCCATCCATTGCAGGGCTTTTAAGTGTTCTCCTTTCCACAAACCATATCCAATCATTGTTGCCTGGACGGCGCCAAACAGGATCAAAGCACCAGTTCCAGCCGGAAGTTTTACATACGCAAAAGAAAAGGCTGCCGCATAGCCAAACAGCGCCAGCGCCGATAGCCAGTTCCCCTGACCTACTTGTTTCCGTTTGCCCAGGTATGCCACTGCCCAAAGCACAATAGCCCCCGCGATGAGCCGGATGCTGGTGAAACTGGCTGCGTCAATGTCGGTTTGTTTCAGGGCAATGCGGCAGAGGAGCGAGTTGCTCGCAAAGGCAATGAGGGAGAGGATGGTGAGTAGGATGATTCGGGTGAGTGGCATGGAGGTCAATTGTGAAAAAAGGTTTCCCAAGGTTTATAAAAAGACCAAAGCGACAAATTTTCACAAAGAAAACACGAAGGACCACAGAGGACACAAAGGCGAGACGTTGACAGGGTTTTTTGCCCTCAATGAGGGTAATAGAAATCAAAACGTATGAGCATTGCTTTGTCAACATCTCGCCTTAGTGTCCTCTGTGGTCCTTGGTGTTCTTTGTGAAAATATGCCGCTTTGGGATCTCCCTCCTAACTTCCGTAAACATTCAAATCCAAAAAAGCATTGCGGAACTTCCCCTCAGGATCATATTGCTTCACCAACTTCAAAAAATCACTATACCTCGGATACCGCGCATGCAGCACCGCCGGAGCCATGGTAAACAACTTCCCCCAGTGTGGCCGCACTTGAAATGGCGCAAGTTCCGCTTCAATCATCGGCAGCAGCTTGGTGACTTCGGGCGTATGTTGTTTCCATGTAAAATGGATGGCCACACAATCCCGCTGATAAGCAGGGCTCATCCAAAAATCATCGGCAGCGATGCTGCGGATTTCGCTGATCATCAATTGGGGATAAATCAGATCACTCTTTTTTTCCAGGGCCAAAATCGCCTCTACCGCATTTTCTCGCGGGACAAAGTATTCCGACTGCAATTCTTTGCCACTGCTCGGGGTGAAGCCCATTTTGAAGTGGGGCAAACGTTCGTACCAAGGGCCAGGAACCCCCATTTGATCGGTGCAGTTTTCGGCGTCTAAACGGGTAATGGGGTGCAGGTTTTTCGTGGCGGCTTTAGCCCCATAAAAATCAGTGCCTAAATCTCTGGTTTCAGCATCCACTTTACGTTTTACCCAAACCTGACTGATCACTTTATTTTGCCAATCGGTAAACAAACTCACGCTGTAGCCGCTGGACATGATGGCCTCAAAATTGTCTTGCAAGGATTGTAAGGGTAAGTCCTGGAACAAATCCTGGCGAACTTCAAAAGTATCCTGCAAGTCAAGGGTAACTTTGGTGATGATGCCTAAAGCGCCCAAACCTACTACTGCCCCGTTGAATTCCGCTTCGTTGTTCGCCCGGCTCAGGTTGATCAATTCCCCGCTAGGTGTAACCATTTCAAAAGCGGATACTGCCGTGGCGAGGTTCCCATTTGTCACGCCTGATCCATGCGTAGCGGTTGCACATGCTCCGGCTACCGAGATATGGGGCAGAGAAGCCAGGTTGTGCAAGGCGTAGCCTTTTTGATCCAGTTCCTGCGCAAATTGTCCGTAGCGGGCACCAGCCTCCACGGTTACCGTTTTGGTTTTTTCATCGATGGAGACAACCTGATTGAGATTGGCGGTGGAAATTTGATTCAAATGGCTATCGGCAATGTTGTTGAAACAGTGACAGGAGCCCAGGGCTTTTTGCTGACCCAGTTTTTTGACCAAGGCTTGGACTTCTTCTACTGTTTTGGGTTGGTGTAGGTTTTTGGCTTTGTAGGTATAATTGCCAGCCCAGTTCGTGCGCATCGTTTTGTTTTTTGCTTTTGGTGTACAAGCAACCATTGGCGACAACATGGTTCCAGCCGCCGCAATGGAGGAGGTTTTAAGGAAGGTTTTCCGTTTCATGGTATGGTCAATAGTGGTTGAAAAAGGTGTCTGGACTGAAATGATTTACGAGTATAAGAAAAATCGGTGAGAATCGATTTTTCCAACCAAAAATAATCCAATACCGACTTAAACTACCTTTCTCCAATCCCAAACCACCATGATCCACTCCGTTTGGTTTGGATCGAAATACGAATGAATTTCCTTAAATCCAATTCTTTTGTGGGCATTGAGTGAGCGAGGGTTGTTGCGCGCAATTTCAGTGATGGCGAAATCGTATTTCTGACTAAACTGCTCCTTGTACGCAGCGTAACACTGATCCAGAATACCCTGACCACGGTAACCTTTGCCGATACACACTTGGCCAACCACCAGGTAATGGTAATCCGAGACTTTTTTACCCAGGTATTCAACCCGATCAAAGGTTTCAAACAAGGGGACTAAGATGGGGATGTCATTCCTCGAAGCCGCAGTCATCGCGAGTAGGTAACCGATGACCTGTTCCCCATCTTTGGCAATGAGGTGTTGCTCAATATCGTTGAGCTGGGCGAGTTGTTCGTAAGTGTGGCTGACGGTGACAAAACCCTGGCTTTGAATTTCTTCCTGGGTCAATCCTTGGGCAAGATTGGCCTTCTGCAGTTGGAGGATGCCTTCCAATTCGGCAGTTGTTTGTGAGGTTGTATAGGTGATCATAAAATGGGTATGTTGGGGCTGCCCTATGTGGCTGCCCATTGTCCAAGAAATACCTCAAATTTAACAATCAAAAAATTTTCCCCGGATTTAAAATTCCGTGCGGATCTAAGGCACTTTTTAATTGCCGCATCAAAGCAATTTCGGCAGGGTTTCTACTCAGGTGCAGCCACTCTTTTTTCTCCAAACCTACTCCATGTTCCGCCGTGATTGAGCCACCAATCGCTGTCAATGGACCAAATACAATCTCCTCCACCTGATGCCAGGTTGCATGGTCATTTTGCCCGCAGGATACAAACAAGTGCAAATTGCCATCGCCCATGTGCCCGAAGACGTATAAAAAAACCTCTGGCCATACATGTTGCAATCCCCGGCGAATCTCCTGCGTATAAGTCTCCATTGTAGAAATGGGCAGACTCACATCAAACAAAAACACCGGCTGGTGCACCGAAAAAATAAAATCAACCTGCTCTCGGATGCCCCAAAACCAGTCCAGTTCTTGTTGGCTTTGCGCCAAACAAGCATCGGCAATTAGGCCAGCTTCAAAGGCTTTTTCTAGCGTATCCTGAAACAGGCGTTGGTCATTTTCAGGGTGATACCCCGCCGTTTCGAGCAATACATAATAGGCGTGATCCTGGGGCAGGGGAGGGGCGTATCGGGCAGGTGGAGAAGTCATCAAGCGGTAATAATCTTGCCACAACAATTCATAGGTAGTCAAGGTATGCCCCAGCGTTTTTTTTGCAAAACTTAAAAACTCGCAAGCCTGATCAAAGCTGTTAAGCGCGATGTAGGCCGTATTGCGGCTTAAAGGCAAGGCTTCCAGTTTGAGTACCGCTCGGGTGATGATGCCCAGCGTGCCCTCTGCACCGATGAACAAGTGTTTGAGGTCGTAGCCCGCATTGTTTTTCAACAAATGATTCATGGATGAAATGATGGTTCCGTCGGCCAGAACGACTTCCAAACCCAGCACAAGATTGCGGGTAACCCCATACCTCAGCGCCTGTAAACCGCCGGCATTGGTCGAAATATTGCCGCCAATCATACAACTGCCTTTGGCACCAAGATCGAGCGGGAAAAAGAGACCAGCAGCATTTAATTGAATTTGGAGCTGTTGCAATACTACCCCAGCTTGCACGGTAGCGGTTTGGTTGACTACATCAATGGCTTCAATGGTATTCATACGTTCCAGGCTCAGGGCGATTTCGTGGGGCTGGGTTTGGACGCCGCCCACCACATTGGTCAGGCCGCCATGTGGGACAATGGGCTGATTGGCTGCGTGGCAAAGTTGGAGAGCAGTGGATACCTCGGCGGTGGTTTGAGGCAATAGAAGGGCTCGACATTGTAAGTTTTGGGCGTTGACCCAATTGCTGGCCATACGCTGGGAGGCTTGTTCTGAAGTCTTGACGCATTCCGGCCCAAGCGCATCCAGTAGTTGTTGTACGATATCCATGTAGGTAAAAGTTGAAGCAAGCACAATGTACACAAATTGAGGAAACTAAGTGGTTTGAACTAAATTCCTTAAAATAAATTTTACTCCGACGAAATTTTCTCATCAATTAAAAATTATAAAATTAAACCAAAGCCTCAACGAATCGTCCAAGCTGGCATAAAACCCAAACCTATGCGACCATTTTTATCCTACTTCCTTTTCCTGAGCCTATTTGCGACCATTTTGCCTGCTCAAACAAGTGTTTCCACAACTTATGGCCCAATCTCCGGGATCACGGAGGAGGGGGCACTGGCTTTCAAAGGAATTCCTTATGCCAAACCGCCAGTAGGGGAGTTGCGTTGGCAAGCACCACAGCCACCAGCACCCTGGAGCCAAACCAGAATGACCATCGACTTTTCACCCAAATGTCCACAAAAAAACTTCAGCCCAACTCAGGATAGTGCCATCACGGAAGGGGAGGAAGATTGCCTTTACCTCAATGTGTGGACACCTGCTTTGACAGGCAAACGCCCCGTGCTGTTCTTTATTCATGGCGGGGGCAATCAACAAGGTTCGGCTTCGGAGACGCTGAATGGAGGTGCCTTTTTGTACACCGGCAAATTCCTGGCTTCCCGCAAAGATGTGGTGGTGGTCACCATCAATTATCGACTAGGTGCGCTGGGCTTCATGTCTCATCCAGCAGTCGCTGCGGCCAGTAGCTCCAAAACTTCGGGCAACTATGGTACCATGGATCAGGTTTTGGCACTGGAATGGGTCAGAGACAACATTGAAAAATTTGGCGGCGATCCCGGGAATGTGATGGTTTTTGGTGAGTCGGCAGGGGCAGTGAATACTTCCATTCTGTTGACTGTACCTACGGCGAAGGAGCTATTTCATCGGGCAGCCATTCAGAGTGGTTCTCCCGTAGCTTCACCTTATCTTGTTGGGGAAAACATTGGTAAATCCTTTGCTTCGCGCATGGGGTGTGCCACCGGTACTTTGGATCAACAGCTACTATGCCTGAAGGCCCTGCCCATTGGAAAAATCGTTGCGGAGCTAGAAAGCCCGCTCTCTGGTGGGAAGGTAAGCTTAGGTTGGGGGCCTGTAGTCGATGGCCTGATTATTCCCAAAGACCCTATTTTGGTAATTTTAACAGGCCAACATCACAAAATGCCAGTCATGTTGGGCTCCAATGCCGATGAAATGTCGGCTTCCAGCCCTTTGGTGGTGACCCCCGCACAAGTCCGTTCATTATTCGATGCCTCCGTGCCAGAGGCCTATGAAGCGGAGGGATTAACTTTGTATCCGCCTGGAACCACTAATGCCCAAGCGCGACAGTCTTACATTCAAACTTTGACGGACGCCCAGTTCACTGCACCGGCTCGCCGCTTGGCGAAAGGCCTGGACGTTTTTCAAACGGAACCCGTTTGGCGTTACTTCTTTTCACATGCCCAGGCTGGAATAGGGGTCATTTATGGGGCAGCCCATGGCCTGGAATTGCCTTTCATTTTTCAAAGCATTGAGGAGTCAAATTACGGCAAAGGAGCTTTATTCAACAACAACGATAAGGTAGTGGCCAAAGCCATGATGGACTACTGGACTAATTTTGCCCGCACAGGCAACCCCAATAGCACTGGCCTTACGGTATGGCCACCCTACGATTATCAAAAAGATACTTATATCGACATCAAATCCCCAGTGGCCAGTGCAGAAGGCTTGCGTACGCAAAAAAGTGATTATTGGGACCGGGTTAGAGGGGTGGCTACTTCAACGCGGCAGGCTTTGTCACTATTGGGCGTAAAAATGGAAGTGCCTACTTTGTATCAGGAAGGGGCACGGATCAAGCTGAATTTGGAAGAAGGTTTGAAACTTCGCCTGGAATTGTTTAATTTATTGGGGCAAAGGCTAGGGCAGGTTTTTGAGGGTGAACTGAGCGCGGGGGTGCACGAGTTAGATTTGCAGATTCCGGCGCAGGTGAGTGGATTAATAATATTGCGGGCTGAGGCTGGTGGCGGGAGTATGGCGCTGAAGGTGTGGAAGCCTTGATTGTTGTAGATGTTTCTACTAACGCAAAAAACTTATTATGAAATTTTGGGAACTTATCTCTGCTTTTCGATCAGAAAAGGACATAGTGGAAATCATTCTTGGAAAACCCCAATGGAAAGAATATGGTGGTTATTTTCAGAATTTCAGTTCATTGGTAAAAGAACAAAATCGAGCAATCCTAGACCAACAACTACCATATGAACTGATTACCGAAGTTTACCAAATGAGCAAGCTGAAATTTTACTTGTACGGCACCAATTTGCGCAGTACCAAATTACTCGGCGATGACAATTTTGAAGAATTGTCATCGCTGGAAGTATTTTTAAAATATGGAGGGGCATGTATTGAAGAAGTACTCGAAAAGGGCAGCCTGGATATGGATAGAATTAACCTTTCCTTGAATCTCGGCGCCATTTTGGACGAAGACGATGAGATGCTGGGGCGCTTGGCTCAATAGTAGAAGAATCGATGATAAATCTTTACTCAAATCCCAAAATACAAATTCGAATACACCTCCATCATAACCCCCTTACGCACTTCATCCAACTCAGTGAGGTGTGAAGGCAAGTGCTTTTCGATGGCACCCGCAGCTTGTAACTTTTGCTTCCAGGTTTTTTCCAGAGCAGTCAGGGTATAGCTGTTGCGGGGGCAGATTTTGCTGCTCAGGCCGATGGCTTCCTCCAGCAATTCAGCAATGGGCTCAAAAGCGTTGTCGTTGACTTCGATGCTTTCCAGTTCCTGGTAAACATCGGTTAAGGTTTTTTTGGTTATGCCGTACATAGAGTGTTGTGTTAAATTGTCAGCTTTAAAATAGCATAAAATCTTCGTGGTGCCTTATTCAACCACAATTTCATCCACAAACAACCAAGCTTTACTACCCGCGCCGGGCGCTCCCGCTGGAATCTCCCCAAAATTGCTAACTTCCAGCTTCAGGTAGCGACCCTTGGCATTTTTCAGCGCCAAATTTAAGGCAACAATTTTGTCCTGGCCTGCACTGACCTTGCTGCTTTGGTTTTTACTGAAATTTTGCCCATCGTTGCTCCAACTTACCTTTACCTCACTAGGCGCGTACACCCATTGGGAGGGGTTGTTGAAGAAGCGGAGCTTCACTTGCTTGAGGCTGCTGCTTTTGCCAAGGTCGATTACAGCGCTGAAATCTTTACCTGAAAACCCTAACCACTCCGCGTCGTTAAAACGCTGGTCGCTGCCGATTACCCCATTGATGATCGAGCCTGGCCCACCTGCACTGTATTGTTTGGCCGGTTCCGAGTTCAAGGTGATTTTTTTACCCGCAGCTTGGTGGAAACTCAATTCCAAACTAGCCGAACGACCGATGGCTTGTCCCTCCTGGAAAGTTTGAAACACGTATTTTCCACTTTGGGTAATGGCCTGATTGGCATCCACCACTGGGCTGCTTGCAGTAGGGACACTTCCATTGTTGCTGTAGCGAATGGTACCCTGCTTGGCGGAATTGGAGGCATCAAATTTGACGCCATTCCCTTCCACTTTCGCCATTGCTTTTGCATCATACAAGTGATTGCCAAAATTATAGCCCTCTTTTTTCCAGCGTTGCATGTGTACTGCCAGGCGCTGCACAAAATCGGGAAAATTCTTCCGGCTTTCGCCCGACCAAGTCGTCTCCGCCAGGGCTTGTGCGCGGGGCGAAAACATGTACTGCAATTTTGATTCAGTGCTGATGTATTCGGTCCACAGGTTGGCTTGTGCACCCAGGATGTATTTGGCTTGCTCCGCATTCAATTCAGCCGGAATGGGATTGTAGCTGTATACTTTTTCCAAGGGCAAAAAGCCGCCGATGGCCAATGGCTCATCGGCGTGTAAAGATTGGTAATAATCTAGATAGCAGTAGGAGGTGGGCGTCATGATGACATTGTGGCCTTGTTTGGCTGCTTCAATGCCGCCTTCGGTGCCCCGCCAGGACATCACCGTAGCGTTGGGGGCAAGACCACCCTCCAATATTTCATCCCAGCCGATGATTTGTCGGCCCTGTTGGTTCACAAACTTTTCCATGCGCCGGATGAAGTAGCTTTGTAATTCGTGTTCATCCTTCAATTTTTCGCGCTTGATGATGGCCTGCGCAGTAGCATTGGTTTTCCACTGGTCTTTGGGGCATTCGTCGCCACCGATGTGAATGTATGGGCTAGGGAAAAGGGCCATGACCTCGCTGAGTACGTTTTCCAGGAAAGTAAAAGTAGCTTCGTTGGGGCAAAACACATTTGAGGATACACCCCATACCTTACCTACTTCCAGTTTTTCATCGAGACACCCCAATTCCGGATATGCCGCGATGGCCGCTTGGGCGTGCCCTGGCATTTCAATCTCGGGAATGACCGTAATGAAACGTTTGCGGGCGTACTCCACAATGTCTTTGACTTCCTCTTGGGTGTAATACCCCCCGTGTTTTTGGCCGTCAAATTTACGTGGTGAAGTGTTGTAGTGCCCAACAATGCTTTCACTGCGCCAGGCGGCTACTTCTTGCAGTTTGGGGTACTTTTTGATTTCAATCCGCCAACCCTGGTCTTCAGTCAAGTGCCAGTGGAAGCGGTTGATTTTGTACCGCGCCAGCATGTCGATGAAGGCCTTGACTTGTTCAACCGGGAAAAAATAACGCCCTACGTCCAACATGGCTCCCCGATAAGCAAAAGCTGGGTGATCTTCGATTTCGACAGCGGCGAGTTTGGTACTTGCTGCGGCTTGGACAGGGAAAAGCTGGATCAGGGTTTGAATGCCATAAAACAATCCGGCGGGTTGCCAGGCTTGAATTTTGATTTGATCATTGCTGATTTGCAGGCGGTAGCCCTCGGCTTGACCGACGCCTGGAGTCAATTCAAGGACAATGCTGTTTTTGTCTTGTTTGCCTGTTGACAAGCTATAACCCGCATACTTGCTCAACCATTGATTGAAGTAGTTGCTAGCCAGGGCAATTTGTTCATTGTTGAGGTCAAAACGTAGCGTCGTTTGAGCGTTCAACTCGAATTGGCCAGCCTTGGCAGTGATTTTTTGTGGAATGGGAATAATGGGAAGGGTAGGGGACTGGGCCTTGACTAAAACGCTCAGAAATAGGGATAAATAAACAAGTAGGTGTTTCATGCAATCTGATTTGAAAAATCACTCCTGAGGTGGTTCTTCAGTGTCTTAGGTTTCTTAGGTGGTAAAAAAACTTTCTTCACCACCTAAGAAACCTAAGACACTAAAGGGCCACCTCAGAATTAAAAGCCAGTGTTAAAACTTCCAACGCCGGAACGCCTCAATCGCCTCATATTCCGCCAAGCCCAACTGGCGATAAGTGAGCGCCGTTTCGCGGTTGCGGTCTTCGGCGCGTTGCCAAAATTCCCGTTCGTCGTTACCGGGGAACGGTGGGCGGTCCTTTTGTGACTGGTGCATAAAGATCGCTCGGCGCTTTTTCAGCAATTGCTCAGGACTAATTGGCACTGCCATTTCAATCTCGTGGGTTGACCACTCGTGCCAGGCACCGCGATAGAGCCACAACCAACAATCCTTCATCCAGGATTCTTCCTTCAATTTTTCAAAAGCCATAAAGATGGCGTCCAGACAAACGCGGTGGGTACCATGTGGATCGGCCAGATCACCTGCAGCGTAAACCTGATGCGGTTTGATTTTTTCAATCAATTCCGCAATGATTTTGACATCGTCTTCACCCAAGGGGTTTTTGCGCGTACGACCTGTTTCGTAAAAAGGCATGTCCAGAAAATGGATGTGTTTTTCATCCAGACCACAAAAACGGGCTCCCGCGCGGGCTTCACCCCGGCGAATCAAACCTTTTACACTGCGCACTTCGGCAATATCCACACCGTCGGACTTTTTGTCGTGCAAAAACTTGAGGACTTTTTTGTACTTTTTGTCCAGTTCTTCTTGTGCACCATTGTTGGCCCCGGACTCATTGTATTCTTGCAGAAATTCTACAAAACGCAGGGCATCGTAGTCGTGTACAGCTATGTTGCCCGAAGTTTGGTAGGCTACATGCACCTCGTGTCCCTGCTCTACCAAACGCAGGAAAGTTCCACCCATCGAAATCACATCATCATCGGGGTGAGGGCTGAAGATAATGACCCGTTTTTTGGCAGGTTTGGCCCGCTCAGGACGGGTTGAATCATCCGCATTGGGTTTACCGCCGGGCCAGCCTGTAATGGTGTGTTGCAGGCGGTTGAATATTTTGATGTTGATTTCGTAGGCTGCTGCGTATTCAAGGGTCAGGTCGCTCAACCCGTGTTCGTTGTAATCTTCACTGGTGAGTTTGAGGATGGGTTTGTTCACTTTTTGGGACAACCACACCACCGCTTTACAGATCAAATCGTCATCCCAATTGCACATACCTACCAACCAGGGTGATTCGTACTTGGTCAGCGCCTCTGCCGCCCCATAATCCAAATGGAACCGAGTACCAGGGTGTTTTTGTAAAAAAGAAGCAGGAATAGAAGGCGTGATTTCTTCCTCTACGGCTCTTTTTAGCACATCAGCCTTGTGTTGGCCCCAGGCCAACAAGTGGATCGCTTTTGCCCGCATGATTGAGCGAATGCCCATCGTCAAAGCGCGATAAGGCACATCCTCTTCACTGGGGAAATCTTTGAGCGCATCCCGTCGGGTGAGTGCATCCAGGCGTACTAGGCGAGTATCGGAAGTGTCCCAGGAACCCGGTTCATTAAAACCAATGTGCCCAGTGCGGCCAATGCCCAACAACTGAATGTCGATTCCCCCCAGTAGTTCAATTTTTTTATCGTACTGGCGGCAGTATTCGTCCGCTTGCTCCATAGGGATGGTGCCATCGGGAATGTTGATGTTTTCCTTTTTGATGTCCACATGGTCGAAGAGGTATTCCCGCATAAAACGCACATAACTTTGTTGTGCATCGGGTTTCATCGGGAAATACTCATCCAAGTTGAAGGTGATCACGTTTTTGAAACTCAAACCTTCTTCTTTGTGCATGCGCACCAATTCCTGGTACACCTGGATCGGAGAGGAACCGGTGGCCAGGCCCAATACGATGTGTTCGCCTTCTTGTTGCCGTTGACGAATGGCTAAAGCGATGCTTTGGGCTACGTGCTTTGAGCCTTCGCGGGCATCTGCCCAAACTTTGGTCGGAATTTTTTCTACCGACTTGAGCTGGTATTTTAGAAAGTCCATGTGGAACGTTTTTTATATTCAAAAACCTACGAACGATAAATTAGCGATGCTGCGCCCAACAATGCCGCGTCTTCACTGCCCAATTCAGACAATCTTATTTCACATTTACCTTTGAACATGGGCATCGTATGCTTTTCCAAACTTTCCCGAGTAGGATCCAAGATCAGCGACCCCGCCAGAGCCAAACCACCCGCCAAAAAAACGGCCTTAGGGTCAAATAAAACCATCAGGTCGGCAATTTTGTAGCCCAGAATTTCTCCAGTTAAACGAAAGGCCTCTTGAGCCAAAAAGTCTCCAGTATGAGCGGCCTGGGTAATGTCCCGGGCACTCAGGTGGTGATAGCTAAAATTTCGCAACGGACTGTCCTGGGTATAGGTGCTCATCAATTCAAAAACAGTTCGCTTAATGCCCGTAGCAGAAGCATAAGTTTCGATGCATCCCTTTTGGCCACAACCACAACTGCGCCCATCGCGTACAACAAAGGTATGCCCAAACTCACTGGCCAATCCATGTTGCCCAATGACGATTTTTCCATCCACAATAACCCCAGAGCCTACACCTGTACCTAAAGTAATCAGGGCATAGTTTTTCATTCCCCTGGCGCCTCCAAACTGGCCTTCGCCCAAGGCTGCCACGTTGGCATCGTTGGCCAATCGGGTAGGCAATCCACAGCGTTCTTCCACCAATTGGCGAACGGGAACCGTTTCGGTTTCGGGAAATGGCATATTGGCTGCTCCGGTAATGGTTCCTTCCATCTCATTACAGGCTGGAGTACCAATCCCAATCCCGATGATTTCATTTGAAGCAGCAACCCGATTGCGCAGTTCATTCACCGCCTCGGTCAATCCTACTATAAAAGGTTCTGCACCTTTCCGTGATTGGGTATAATAACTGCTGCGTTCTAGGATTTGTCCATTTTCATCGACGATGGCCAGTTTGGTACCTGTTCCGCCGATGTCAATTCCAATGACTGCCTTATTTTTCACTTGCCGATAGCTTATTTGATGAAGTTTCTTCAACGTGCGACCGAACTTTGGTGCAACACGCACTGGCGAAAATAAGCGCTTTAATCCTATTTACCTCACTTGGGACAAAGGTAGATATTTTTTTAAATTGTGTGTGCGCACACACAAGAAAAAATTTTAGCGTTTGCGGGCACATACTTTTTTCTACCTTTGTGTGTGCGTACACCCTGAAATTTTATTCTGCATTTAATTTTTTATCTAAGCAATGAATAAACGAGTCACTATCAAGGACATTGCGGAGCAAGCCGGCGTTTCGGTAGGAACGGTAGACCGGGTTATTCATGAGCGGGGTAGGGTATCGGCGGAAGTAAAAGCGAAAGTTTTGCAGGTGATGCAGGCCCTGGATTTTGAACCGAACCTCATTGCCAGTACTTTAGCATTCAATCGAGCCATCCAGATTGGCGTGCTGATGCCCCGGCTACACAGCGATCCGTACTGGGATTTGCCCTTACTAGGCATGCGACGCGCTCAGCATTCGGTTAAACATTATGGGGTAGGTTTGGTGGAGCAGATGTTTGATTTGTTCAGTCCACAGGATTTTAAAAAAAGTGCCATCGCCTTGATTGATCAAAAACCAGATGCCTTGGTTTTTCCTCCGATCTTTCTTAAAGAGTCCCTGGAGCTTTTGGACCATTGTGTTGAAGTAAAAGTTCCTACTATATTGGTCAACACAGATGTTGAACACCCTCAGGTGATGTCGTACATTGGGCAAGATTCGTATCAAAGTGGGGTACTGGCTGGCAAATTGCTTAGTATGGCCATGAATGGGTCAGGTAAGGTTTTATTGCTCAACCTCGATAAGGAAACCCTGAATGCCAAACATCTCATGGACAAAGAACTAGGCTTGCGGGATTTTTTGGCGCAAAAAGACAAAAATTCTTTCACCGTACTGCGACAGGACGTGGAAGATTTTGACAACCCAGAACGTTTGGATAGCTTACTGAATGAACTTCTACAACAATATGATGACATAAAAACAGTGTTTGTCACCAACTCCCGAGCCTACAAACTTGTAGAGGCCATTCAAGAACAAGCTCAGCCTCATTTGAATATTCTGGGCTTCGATCTTTTACCCAACAACCTGCACTTTTTACAAATGGGAAAAATTGATTTCTTAATCAACCAGAATGCCAGTTACCAAGGGTATTTGGCGATCAAAAACCTGACGGATTATTTTATTTTTAAAAAACAATTACCTCGGGTGCAGCATCTCCCTTTAGATATCGTTGTTGCTGAAAATGCTGCATATTATGTACAGAGGGAACAAGGAAATTAATGCAAGAAATTGCATAATAATTGAGGCTAGACAACAAAAAATTTAGAACAAATATTCAGCGTGTTGAAATTACAAGACAGGATACAAACCCAAAAAAAATATTTCGGCCCAGACTCCATGGGTTTACAGGCAGTTCCAGCTTTTTTGCTCATCTGATTAGAAAAAAGTCGACGAACGGATTTCCCAAAACGGATTCTTTTTTCCATCTTTGTATCCCTCTGATGGAAGGAATGGTTTGTACAAATTGCGAAACTAAATCGCTTGAACAAACTCATCTTTGTTGCTAACTTACTGATACGCTCTCTTTTACAAATTGAGACTATTTATTGTTTAACGCCCTTTGGCGAAAGATTCTGGAGAATGGTTAAAGATCATGCTACAGTGTGGGAGAGCTGTCTGCAAAACATTCGCAACAATGTGAATATGCAGGCATTCAGAACTTGGTTCGAGCCCATCAAGCCAGTACGGCTAGATGGAAACGCACTGACCATTCAAGTACCGAATAAGTACTTTTATGAATGGTTGGAGGAGCATTACGTTTCGCTGCTCAAAACAAGTATCCGTAGTCAGTTAGGCGACAAAGCACGCCTTGAATACCAAATTTTGGTAAACGACCCCCGCGAAGAAGAAAAACGTAAACCTTATGCTGGAAATGGGAATGGTTTTGAAAGACCGAGTTCCAGCCACCCCGGTAATGTGTCTCTTTCTGACCAATTGCCCTATTACAATAATGTGGATACCGACTCCATCAAAAATCCCTTTGTGATTCCGGGGATTAAAAAGATGAAGGTTGACCCACAATTAAATCCCAACTATCGCTTCGACAATTACATCGAAGGTGATTGCAACCGCCTGGCTCGTTCGGCAGGGTACGCCATTTCGCGCAAACCCGGGCAAACGTCCTTTAACCCGCTGGTCATTTTTGGCAACGTGGGTTTGGGTAAAACGCACCTGGCTCAAGCGATCGGCAACGAGATTTTGGAAAAATTTCCGGCTAAAACGGTACTCTACGTTTCATCCGAAAAATTTACCAATCAAATCATCGCGGGGATCAAAAACAACGCCATCAATGATGTGGTCACTTTTTACCAACACATTGACGTGCTGATTGTGGATGACATCCAATTTTTGGAGGGTAAGAAAAAAACCCAGGATATTTTCTTCCACATTTTTAACCAGCTTCATCAAAACGGCAAACAAATCATCCTGACTTCTGACCGTCCACCTAAGGACTTGCAGGACATGGAGGAACGCTTGATCTCCCGTTTCAAATGGGGCCTTTCGGCTGACCTACAGGCACCCGATCTCGAGACCCGCATCGCCATTCTTGAGCACAAGATGATGATGGAGGGAGTTGAAATCGCCCAGGATGTAACTGAGTTCATCTGTTACAACATTAAAAACAACATCCGCGAGCTGGAAGGGGTGCTGATCAGTTTGATCGCCCAATCCTCCCTCAACCGCCGTGAAATCGACATCGATTTGGCCAAAGAAGTGGTGCGGAATTTTGTAACCGAAATCAATAAAGAAATCACCGTCGAGTTCATCCAAAAACTCGTAGCGGAATATTTTAAAGTGCCGGTAGAAACCCTCAATGGCAAAACCCGCAAACGCTCCATCGTGATTGCCCGCCAATTGAGCATGTACCTGGCCAAAAACATGACCGACCGCTCGTTGAAAGCGCTGGGTGAAGTATTTGGCGGTCGGGATCACAGTACGGTGATTTATTCTTGCCGTACCGTTCAGGATCTGATGGAAACAGATCCGTTTTTCAAAGAGACCGTGAGTGATCTGGAGAAGAAGATTCGGATGAGTTTGAGCGAGAAATAAAGGGCTACGCCCTTTCATTGTATATATCGCCCTTTTAGGGCTAGTTAGCCACGAAGGCACTAAGGGCAATTGTTCTTAGTGCCTTCGTGCCTTTGTGGCTATTTTTTTTTATTCTATTTTACCGCTTGAAACTTACTCGGCACCTACTCCGAGACCTAAACAGATTAGCAATGTTGAAATCAAAATGGATCATCAGTGGGCTGTTGAGCCTCTGGGCAATGGGCTTATTTGCTCAAATTGAACGCATCGAACCCTCCAATTGGTGGGTGGGCATGAAAAACCCGGAACTCCAGTTGCTGGTACATGGCCCCAATATCGGTACGACCACTCCCAGTATCAGCTACCCGGGAGTAAGCATCAAAGCTATAAAGCCTGGTGATAGTAAAAACTACCTTTTTATCAGTCTTTTGATCGCACCCGGCACCAAATCTGGCAAGTTTACCATCAATTTCAGGAAAGCTGGAATGGCAGCGATCAGCTACCAATACCCCCTCTTGCCACGCAATAAGGCCGCGCAAAACCAAATGGGTTTCAGTTCCAAAGATGTCGTTTATTTGGTGACGCCCGACCGCTTTGTCAATGCCGATCCAGGCAATGACCAAAGTGATACTCTACGGGAAAAAACGATCAACCGCAAGGAAGATTACGCCCGGCACGGAGGTGATATCCGGGGTATCATCAATAGTTTGGATTACCTGGCAGACATGGGTTTTACAGCCATTTGGCCTACACCACTACTCGAAAACAACATGCCCAGATGGTCTTACCACGGGTACGCGATTACGGACTATTACAAAGTAGATCCCCGCTTTGGCACCTTGGAAGACTATAAAGAATTGGCGAATAAAGCCCGGGAAAAGGGCATCAAACTCATCAAAGACGACGTTGTCAATCACTCTGGCGTAAAATACTGGTGGATGGATGATCTGCCTTTCAAAAATTGGATCAATTACCCCGATTCCATGCAGGTTACCAACCACCGCCGCACCGTCAACGAAGACCTTTACGCAGCGCAAGTGGACAAAAAACTGATGACCCAAGGCTGGTTTGTGCCCGATATGCCCGATATGAACCACCAAAATCCTTTTTTGGCCCAATACCTGATCCAAAATAGCATTTGGTGGATTGAAACCCTCGGACTAGGAGGTATTCGCCAGGACACCTATCCGTATTCAGAAAAAGTCTTTTTGAAAAACTGGAGCTGCTCCATCATGCGCGAATATCCCAACTTTAGCATCGTAGGTGAGGAGTGGAGCACCAACCCACTCATTGCCGCCTATTGGCAACAAGGCAAAAAGAACCACGATGGCTATACCAGTTGTTTGGAAAGCCCGATGGATTTTCCCCTGCAAGCTGCCTTGGTGCAAGCTTTAACGGAGCCAGGAAGAGGTGGTTTTGATAAATTGTACGAAGCCCTGGCCAACGATTTTGTGTACGCCAATCCCCAAGCACTGATGGTTTTTGGGGACAACCACGACATGGATCGCATTTTTACCCAATTGAAAAAAGATGTTGACCTCACCCAAATGGCTTTGACCTATTTGTTAACCGTTCGGGGCATTCCCCAAATTTATTATGGCACTGAAGTATTGTTCGACAACAGCGCCAAGCCAGGTGATCATGGCCTGATTCGCACGGATTTCCCCGGCGGCTGGGCAGGCGATGCGGTGAATGCCTTTACTGGGCAGGGTTTAAGTCCAGATCAACTACGCATTCAATCTTTTATGAAAAAAATGCTGAATTGGCGCAAGCAAAAAACGGCGATTCACAATGGCAAAACCTTACATTTTGGCCCGCAGGATGGGGTGTATGTGTTTGCGCGTTACACCGCGACTGAAACAGTACTGGTGTTGATGAATAAAACTGCTGGGAGCAAGTCCATCGATTTGGGCCGCTTTGCAGAAGTGATCAAAGGAAAAACGAGTGCGCTGGATGTGCTGAGTGGGGAGACTTTGAGCTTGGGGAAAAGTTTGGAGTTGAAGGGAAAGACTGCAACGGTACTAGAGTTGAAATGATGCTATTTACGCCCTAATCAATGCCGTAAATACCCCATACAATTCCCTCCACTCTGGATGTTCTTCCAACATATCCAAGTGCCGTTCAATCGTAGCCCGATCTCCGCGTAAGGCGGGACCGGTTTGCATTTCGACTGGATCATGACCCTGGATTTTAGCCGCCGTTTCCTGAATCAGAGGCAACAACAGGTCAAAAGGCAATTGGCGTTCAGCCAAAATCTCTGCAGCAATTTGGTACAAATGATTGGCGAAGTTGTTGACAAAAATTGCTGCGAGGTGTAGGCTGCGCCGATCGGCTTCGCTGGTGATTTGTACTTTATGGCTGATTCGTTGGCCCAATTCGAACAAAAGCTTTTGATCGGCTGGATGAGTGGCCTCCATACAAATGGGAATTTGATTAAAATCCGGTTCCCGACCGGGTGAAAAACTTTGTAAAGGATAAAAGATACCGCGACGTGGAAGGGCATTCAACCAATTTAGTGGGCTGCTGCCAGAGGTATGCACAATGAGCGTAGCGTGGCTGGGAAGGGTGCTTAATTGCTGCGCAACTTCAGGAATGGCCTGGTCTTTGACCGCGATGATGAGCAAATCCAGTCCCGAAAATTGTAGGTCTTTCCAACGATTGATGCCTTGGGCATTGACGGCTGTTGCTAGTTCCTGGGCGTCTTCCAATTGTCGGCTGTAGATTTGACGAATGTGCAGGCCACATGCCTGGAGTCTTTTACTGAGGTGCGTGGCGACTTTGCCAGCGCCTACGATGCTGATGGTTTGAATCACAATTTGGTGTTTAGTATAAATCTGAGGTGATTCCTTCAGTGTCTTAGGTTTCTTAGGTGGTGAAATTAATACCTTGCTCCGCAAGGCTTTTTCTTTTTCACCACCTAAGAAACCTAAGACACTGAAGATACACCTAAGTCGAGTTAGGCTAATGATTCCGTACTGCGCCGGGTGCTCATTCGGTTCCAAATGCTAAAGCCCAAGCCAAACATCATCAAAAGCGCGCCAAACCAGAATACATTGATCCCCGGAAACTCCATCGCTTCCAAAACAATGTAGTTCGAAGGCAGTGCATCGGTAGCCACCTCAACCGGGATGCTGCTTGGTTCCGTGGTTTTGGCCAACATCAATTGAATCGTTTCTTTGCCCGGATCAAGCAAGGGGAAACGTACGTGCAAGCCCAATTCAGGCACTTCCACCTTAACATTCAAAGGCTGTTGATCCCGAATCAGGAAAATCGGTTCCGTGTGGTAGGTTTTACCATCGGGTGCTGTGATGTCAAGCATGGCCCCTACGGCCAAATCACCTTCTTTGCGGCTGTAATCAGGATGCTCGGGTGCTTTATTGAAGCCGGTGAACTTGATTTTCAGGTCTTGCCATTGGCCTACATCACCCTGTCGCAAATTGAGGTTTTCGTATTTGAGTTGGTTGTCGAGTGCAAATACCTTTTCTATGGCCTCCTGGCTGATTTTGAACTTGGCACTCAGGTCGTCGATTTGATCCGGGTATGTGTAGATTAGTTGTCCACGCAGTAAGATGACCGGATTGGCGTAATACACACTGTCGTCGTCGCTGCGGCGCACTTTGAGTTTGGTACTAAAGGCCAAGTCGCCCGGTTCAGGTTTGTACTCGTGGTGGACCGGGTTCCGACTAATCGACTCCAGGCTGATCTGGAAAGTACGGCGAAACACCGTATCCTGGTTTTCCACCTCCAAGGTATCGTGGAGGAGTTGAGTACGGCCTTGTTCCAAGCTCAGCGCTTTGTACTTCAATTCCTCTTCGCGTTGTTTTTTTAGCTCAAAATTTTGTTCCACTTCCGGCAAGGCGCTGATGTGTGTGAACACGTCCTTGAGCACATAGTGCCGCGTATCCGGGTTGGAGGTCGCAATTTTGGTGAAAGATTTATCGTAGAGGATGGTAGGGTAGAGGTTGAAGTCTTCCACCAATTTCCCTTTTTTGTTTTTGCGCTGGTAGTTAACCGTGTAAGTTCGGGTAAAATGCTCCAGCGTATCCTTTTTATAGGTCACCATGTAGTCCTGCATCATGGTAGGCACATTGCGGAACAGAGTAATGTTCTTTTTGCTCAATTCTTCATCACCACCCGCAATCAAACCATCCATCAAAAAGGCATTGGAGGAAATGATCTTGCGGTTTACCCCCGAAGCCATGATGCCTACAATCATCAAACCAAAGCCAATGTGTGAAAAGGCTGATCCAGCAATTTTGAGCCTGCCACGCAGGTGCGTGATCAAATAGTCGAGGTTGCTGACGATGGTGAAATACGCACTAAAGGTTAGCAAAGTATACTGCCAGGTATGCAATTCGATCAATAGAGAGCTTAAGTAGGTCAATAGGCCCGCAATTCCCATCCCAACCCCCAAATGGATCGCAAAACGCAGGGCATTTTTGCTCCAGTTGTTTTCCCGGAAGCGCAAGAACTGAGCAAAGCCTGAGAAATAACCAATAAATACCGCAATCCAGAGCTGGTACTTGTTGAAATGCACTACAGGCTCGGTGATGACCTTACCTTGAAAGGCAGGATTAAAGACCTGCATGATTTTGTTGTATACTGGCAAAGAAGTAGACCCCGTGATGAGCACCGCTGAAAACAACAAAATCAAGGTACCAATGAACATCCAGAACTCCTTGGAAGTCGTGTGCTCTTCTGACTTGGGATGGGGAATTTCCCGCCAGCGCCAAATCATCAGCCCAAGACCAGCCAAAGTGAAGGCAGAAATGAACAGGATCAGTTGACTTTCCAGGCCCATTTCGGTAAAGGCGTGCACCGAAGTTTCACCCAAAACCCCGCTACGGGTCAGGAAGGTGGAATATACTACCAGTAAAAAGCCCAACAGGTAAAAAATATAAGAACTGCGCACGGAATGTCCAGTCGCTTTCGAAATCAAATTGGTATGTACTCCGGCAACAATGAGCAACCATGGCACCAGTGAGGTGTTTTCCACCGGATCCCAAGCCCAGTAGCCGCCAAAGTTGAGCGCTTCGTAAGCCCAGGCCGAACCCATCAGGATACCGATGCCGAGGATAGAGCCACAAAACAAGGCCCAGGGCAGGGCAGGTTTTAACCATTCCGTGTGCCGCTTTGTCCACAAACCCGCAATCGCAAAAGCGAAAGGAATGGCTGTTGACGCAAAGCCCAGGAACAAGGTTGGTGGGTGAATGGTCATCCAGTAGTTTTGCAGTGCTGGATTCAGGCCATTGCCTTTGATGAGCTTCAAATAGTCGGCCTGTGCAAAAATGGGTGCATCGATCGTTTGACGCAAGAGCAACATGGGGTTGCTGCCAAACTTGGATGGTTCATCCCCAAAGCCAATGTAAATGCCCAGAATCATCGTGGCCAATACTGCCTGAATGGCTGCAATGACCGTAAGCGTAGACGTTTCCCAAGATTTACCATTGAACAAGAGCACAAAACCCAGGAGCACATGCCAAAACATCCAGAGCAAAAAACTACCTTCCTGGCCTTCCCACAAAGCCGAAAAAATAAACTTCATGGGCAATTCTTCCGAAACGTGAGCCTGGACGTACTGGTATTCATACAACTGATTGATCATGGAGTACAATAAGGCACCGATCACGGCAAAAACCCCCAGACCGTGGGTCAAAAATGCATAGCGCCCAATGTTGCGCCAGCTTTCATAATCGGCACTTTCCCGCTTTTGCGTAGCGAACCAATAGGCCACCATGGACAACAAAGCGCCTACAAATGCCAGCAAAACCCCTAATTGCCCAATCTGCCCAGGCAGTAGGGTTTCACCGATGTATTGGATTTTTTCCATGTTGTTTACCCGTTCTGTTTGCTCTTGATGGCAACTTCTTCGTCCTTGTACTTGGAAGGACATTTCATCAATAAATCGGTGGCGACAAACACCCCTTCTTTCATCCGGCCAGTTACCACAATTTGCTCCGACATTTCGAAGTCTTGTGGTTTGGCTTTCAGCAGCACCACTTTCTGCTCTTCACCATTGTTGTCTTTGATGAAAAAGCTGAAATGGTTGGGGTCGTTGGCCGGGTCGTAAACCATTGGTTTGTTTTTGGCCAACTTCCCTACAATTTTGATTTTTTTCGTGCTGCTGTTGGCATCGGCAAAAGAACCATAAGTGGTCATGTCTTTGCCCGAATTGACAAACAGCAGGATGGCAATGGCCACCATAATACCGGCGATGAGATAGATCCGCTTCATAATGTATCCTGTTAAAAAAGACTGTTGTGCTTATTTTGACGCAGCTATTACCTTTAATGTTGCATGGCTGCCTCAGAATTCGGCAAAGGTAAGTTGCTTTCCCTTGCTTTTCCATTTTTAAAACAGCAAATTCTGGGTTTAGGTCTTGATCTTTGTCGGCTTTTTGTAAAATTGAACGATTCTAAATTGTAGATTTGTCCATTATGAGCAATATCATTGTCAGGCTACAAGACGTCAACATAAAACAAGGCACCCAGGAAGTGCTCAATGGGGTCAATCTGCGCATCAACGCAGGTGAATTCACCTATTTGATAGGCAAAACGGGGAGTGGAAAATCCAGTTTGCTCAAAACCTTGTACGGCGCGCTGCCCCTCACCCATGGCCGGGGCGAAGTAGCCGGGTATGATCTGGCCAAATTGGATCGGAATACCATCCCACTCTTGCGCCGCAAATTGGGCATTGTGTTTCAGGATTTCAACCTACTCAATGACCGGACGGTGTTCGACAATTTGCAGTTTACACTCAAAGCAACTGGCTGGGTCAAACGCGCTGAAATCCAGGCGCGGATCGAATTGGTCTTGCAACAGGTCGGACTCGCTGGCCAGGAGCGCAAAATGCCGCACCAACTTTCTGGCGGCGAACAACAACGGGTGGTGATTGCACGGGCCTTGCTCAACACGCCTGCCATCATCCTAGCTGACGAACCCACGGGAAACCTCGATCCCGAAACTTCAGATGAAATCCTCTTGCTGATGCGGAATTTGTCGAAACAAAACAACGCTGCGGTGCTTTTTGCGACGCATGATTACCGCATTTTGGAGAATTTCCCTGCGCGGATTATTCGCTGTTTAAATGGGAAGATTTTTGATGATCAGGAGATAAGTTTGTAGGCTCTTGATCTGGATTTAACCACACCTTATAACGGTTGTACAAATAAGACACCAGCAACAACAACAACCCCAATACCACAAAAATGACCGTTTTCGGAATCGTCGCCAAATGTGCGATGTCGTAAAAGAACAACTTGAGTAGGGTAGCACCAAACAAGAAAATCCCAGAAATCCGCAAATGTGGCTTGCGCTTCCAAATGCCCAAGATGATCAGTGCTAAGGCATAACAGCCCCAAAGCAGACTCAATCCTAGCTTATTGGCTAAAGTAGTATTCAACAGGAGGATTTCATTGCTGCTGATCCACAAAATGCTGCCGTGAACGAGAATCTCATAAGCGGAGCGCAGTTCCTGCGAAAGGCTAGTCTCACGCAGATAAATGATACCCGAGCTCAGTAGAAGCACCACAAACAAGAGTGATACATAACGAATCCCCACGTTGAAAGCACTTTGGTAATAAGCATTTTGTGGATGCAAATAGCTGTCTTGTAAATCATTTAACAAAATGAGGCCCATGGTAAGAAAAACCAGAAGTACAGCGATATTTAAGCCCAGACACAAACTGGTTAAACCTTTACTTTTGATTTTAAACCAATTGACAAAAGACAAAACGGCAATAAAAAATAACGAATAATTGATCAACCAAACTCCCTGAAACAGCCTCAAATCCTCAAGATTATAAATGCTCGATGGAATCAAACTTGAGTTTCTTGACTGTATGTAGGCATAACCCTGAGCCTGAGACCAATACGTGGATATCTCGCAGAAAAACGTAAAATACAAAGCAATAACCAATGTGGCACCGAGCATAGAAGCCAGAAATGCATTTTGTTCCTGATCCTTTATCCAGGGGCTTTGTGCCCCAAAACGATGGTGGAGGTAGTTGATTCCGGCAAAGACAACACAAAAGAGTAGCCCCGTAAAAAAATTGAAGTTGAGTAGCAATGGAATCCGGGTTTCTGGTAATTCTGGCACATAGCCAGCGTAGAAAAACAACCAGCCATTGGCCAAACAAAGGCTGCTGAGGCCCATCACGATAAATGCACTGATTTCCAAAAATGTGATTTTGTACATCCGCCCAAGTGCAAATAGGCTGATCGCTTCCAGACTCCACAAAATTGTTACCCAATTGCCACCAAACTGCAATGGAATGGCAATGGTGAAAAATGCCAGACTCAGGCACGACAAAAATTGGCTGATCTTGTGCAGATTGGGTCTTTGTTGGTACATGGCCAGGGCAACCATGGCATGAATGAGCGCATTGATAAAGGCGATCAACCCCGAAAAAGTATCCCCTTCAAATCGCCAAATCGTAGCATAAATGCCCAAACCAAAAAATAACAAGGAATTGGCGACCAACAAAATTTCGTCTCCGCCGCTCATTTCTGCCGCTTTGCTCAATTTGTAAGCCAAAAAAGTGGCGTAAAAAATGGAAAAGAATAAAGTCAAAAATCCCATAGCCAGGCTAAAGTGCTGATTAGGGTCAAAGTACTCCAAAAACCAGGCGACGAAAATGAGCCAGGTCCAAAAAAATGCAGCCACATTGAGCAGCTTCCAATTGCGGCTGATGGCAAGAACCAGGATGCCGATGTTGACCAGCGCGATATAGGCAAACAACATCCCAATCCGCTCAGGGTCATCGCCCAACAAGTAGGGTAGGGCATAAGCGCTCACCAAACCCAGCAGTGCAATGAATACATTGTTGTAGTACAAGGAAGCCAAAACGGTAAAGACCGTAAAAGCAAACATCAACACGAAGGTCAAAGCCACCGGATACAAATGGTAAAAACTATAAGCGGCATAAGTGATGAAGTAAAAAATGGTGGTGGCACCACTCAGCAACACCGCACTGTATTCAACGTATTGTGCTCGAAAACGAAAGGCAAAACCCAATAAACCGATCCCCACCAGATACCCAAGTGCAATGCGCAAGGCAGGGCTGATTAGATTGTGGTCAATCACGTATTTTACACCAATAGCCACACCCAGAACCAGGACGATGATCCCAATTTTACTGATCAAATTTTCACCAATAAATGATTCAAGTTTGTTGTCGTAAGGAGTTTTAACAGAGGCGGATGTAGCTAGAGGTTGTTCGGGAGTTGTCTGGACTGGGCTAACTATTTTAGGAGGAGGAACTGGTGCGGCGGAAGTTAGAACCTCGGAAATGTTGGCAGTGGTCGGCTTTTTAAGCGCTTCAATTTCCTGGCGCAATGCCTCGATTTCCCTTGCAAAACTGTTCTGTTTTTGCAAAAGTTGCTCCAATTTGGCGAGCAATTGATGGAGTTGTGGCTGGTTTTCGGTCACCGGGTATAAGTTTACTAGTTGAGTGTTTTAGACCAACTAATAAACTTAAAATCCGCGTAAAAAATTGTAACTCAACAATGCCTAGTGATAACTATTCGCGTTGATGAGCGGATTGGCATACATCGTCAACAAATAGGTGTACCCTGCATCGTCACTATCTTGCTGGAGTTGTTTGACCTGGTCTTCAAAAAAACGACAGTGCCATTCCAGTTCCTGCTCGGTATAGTGTGTCTTGTAAGTGTTGGAATTGTGGAGCAAGTCGTAGGCGATGTAATTTACCGGCCACAAGTGATAATTTTGGTGAATCGACTGGTCGATCATTTCCGCCAACAGTTCCAACTGCTTTTTGCTGTTGTCGGCCTCAGCCAGAGCTTCCAATTGATCGGTGAGCAGCTCCCCGAAATGGAAGTGTACCCGGCCTTTTTGTCCTTTTATGCCCAAGAGCATGTATTCCACGTCCTGCTTGAAGGATTTTTTGACTTCTGGATCGGCCCGTTTGTTGAGGTATTCCTGGGTTTTGAGCAAAGCACAAGGATCATATTCGTAAGAGATGGCAAGGGGGATGATGTTGAGGTTTTGGAAATGCTGTTTGATGTCTTTTTTTCCACTCAAACTCAACATGGTCAACAAGCCAACCTGGGTGCGGTCGTTGCCATCCTTGGCGCGGCCTTCCCGCTGGGCAATCCACACGGAATCTAGCTTGTTGGTAATGAGCTGATGGATGTAAGTAGACATTTGTAGGGAAGAGCTGTACAACTCCCGGGCGGTTCCGGTTCTGCGGACCACAAAACTTTTGTTGATGCGAAACAACAACTCCGAAATCCGGTGCATCATCAAATTGTCACCAATGGCAATCTGGCTGGTGTCAAAACCATTCTCGAACAAGACGATGTTCAAAAAAGCGGAATCCAGCACAATATCGCGGTGGTTGGAAACAAACAGGTAGCGCTCACTGGGGCCCAAGTGTTCAAAACCACTGGCACTCAGTTCTTTGATGCTGATTTTCTGAATCACCTTGAGAAAAGGTGCCACAATTTTGGTTTGAAAATCGGTGGCGGTATGCACCTGGTCTTTCATCAGCATGACCTGTTGCAGCAATGGCTCCGGCAAAAACATTTTCATGCCTTCGGTAAAGGCCGGATAACTAAACAGCTCAGCAATAGCGGCTTCTATTTCATCGTCGCGAAAGGGTTCAAGGCGGTACGGTATTGGTTCCATTGGCTATTTTTTAATGACGAATCTCTGGTCACTAAGCGGAGTCGAAGTGACCGGAGATTCGTCATTCGATTCATTCATCATTCCTCAATGATCGTTACACTGACCATCACATCGCCTTGCCGAATGGCATCTACTACTTCCTGGCCCGTTTTTACCTGGCCAAACACGGTGTGTTTCCCATTCAAGTGGGGTTGGGGTGAGTGGGTAATGAAAAACTGGCTGCCGTTGCTGGCTGGGCCGGCATTGGCCATCGACAATGTGCCGGTACCGTGAGTCAAAGGGTTGCCAGCAAACTCATCGCCAAATTTGTAACCGGGGCCGCCGCGGCCGGTGCTGGAAGGGTCGCCACCTTGGACCATAAAATTGCTGATCACCCGGTGGAAGATGATGCCATTGTAGTATCCTTCTTTCGCCAAAAAGACAAAGTTGTTGACTGTATTGGGCGCGAATTCAGGAAACAATTGGATCACAATGTCGCCTTTATCGGTGCTGATGGTTGCCGTATAGGTTTTTGCAGGATCAATCTGCATAGAGGGAGGAGTAGACCACTGTTGCATAAATCAGAGTTTTTTGTAACTATACAGCCCGCTCATTTTGAGCAAAAAAGGTCAATTTTTCGCCATGCTGCGCTTCTTTTCTCAGCCGATGCGCTGCATCGCCTTCAAAAAGAAAGCTTGCCTGACAAAAAATTGCCTCTTTTTTGCTTCAAAACCGCTGGGCTGTATAGTTACTTTTTTTTGCAAACATAGAAAGCATTTTTGAAAAGGCGAGAGCTTTTATTATTTTTAAACCATGTCAGATCCATATGTACTCCGCGCCGACGCCGTGCAAGCGCCTCCAGTGACCTTTTGGCACCGGTTGCAGCACCTGGGCCCCGGCTTCGTGCTTTCCGCCGCCATCGTTGGCTCCGGCGAATTGATTGCTACCACTGCCCTCGGGGCCAAAGCTGGTTTTGTGGCCTTTTGGGTCATCCTGGTCAGTTGTTTGGTCAAAGTTGCGGTGCAGGTGCAATTTGCCAAACACACCATCCTCACCGGCAAAACCGCCATGCAAACCCTCGACGATTTGCCCGGCCCCCGCATTGGCAAGGCGCGCTGGACAATCGCTTTGTATTTTCTGATCATGCTCATCAAGTTTATCCAAATGGGCGGAATCATCGGTGGAGTGGCCTTGGTCTTGAACATGCTGCTGCCTCAGTTGCCAGTAGCCATTTGGGCCTTAATCATGGCACCTTTAACCTCCGTTTTGGTGTATCGAGGCTATTACAGCGTGGTGGAAAAAACCTGTTTGCTACTCATCACCGGGTTTACCCTTTTTGCCATTACCGCCCTGATTTTTTTACAATACACGCCTTATGCCATCGATTGGGCGCAGTTGGGCACTGGGCTGAGTTTTTCATTGCCCAGTTCGGCAGTGATTTATGCTTTTGGGGCTTTTGGCATCACCGGGATTGGAGGTGAAGAAATTATTTATTACAACTACTGGTGTTTGGAAAAGGGTTATGCGCGGCATACGGGCCCCAATGATGGCAGCGCTGCCTGGGCTGAGCGGGCACGCGGCTGGATCAAGGTCATGCAAGCAGATGCCGTATGTAGCATGGTGGTGTATACGGCGGTAACGGCGGTTTTTTATTTGCTGGGGGCGGCGGTATTGCATGCTAGGCAGGAAGTTCCGGAGGGATACCAGCTGTTGGAAGTGCTTTCGGGTATTTTTACCGAAAGTTTGGGCCCCTGGGCGCGGATTTTCTTCATGGTAGGTGCTTTTTTTGTGTTGTACTCTACTTTGTTTGCGGGACTGGCAGTCTGGGGACGTTTGTTCAGCGATATTTTTAGTCATTTTGGCTGGATGGACTTTTTTGACCTTAGACAACGCCGACGCAGCATTGGTATCCTGTCCTGGGTAGTACCCATTATTTGGGCGCTTTTGTTTTTGGGCATCAAACTGCCCTTGTTTATGGTTTTGAGTGGGGGGATTGCGGGTTCCGTTTTACTGCTGTTGGTCATCTATGCGGCCTTGTATTTTCGCTATGGTACGGCCACGGGTAAGTTTGATACATCTTGGCGCTTCGATCTGGTGTTTTGGGTGAGTATCCTATCGATTTTGGCCGTAAGCGTCTATGGCATTTACAGTTTGAATGTAAAGCAGCCAAAAAAAGAGCAGAAGCTGGGCTTTTTGCACAATTTCGAGCATGGTAAAGTAGCAGAAATCGATTTTTTCCAAAAATGATGCCTTGGTCAAATTGGCCACCAAGGAATCAAAACACTCGTCCGTTTCTGGTACGCCGCATACTCCGCATTCCCTACATACCGCTTTTCCAACAGCGGCACCCCTGATACAAAGACCAGCAGCAGCGTGATCGTCAATGGCCCAATCATGCCCATCCAGGCATAGGGTAGGGGAAGGACGATCACAAAAATACCCCACCACATCGCAATTTCCCCAAAGTAGTTCGGATGGCGACTGTAACGCCACAAACCCGTTTGCAACACGTCCTCCTTGTGCTTCCGGGTTTTGACAAACTGGGTCAATTGGTAATCACTTACGGCTTGAAAGAAAAAACCAATGGCCCAAAGCAAAATGCCCAGATACGTTGCAATTGTCCATTCCTGTGCAGCCGAAATACCAGCCACCACGATTGGCAAAGCAATGATCCACAACAAAAAACCTTGCAACAAATACACTTGCAGGTAAGAGCGCCAATAAAAGGTTTTGCCCCATTCTTCCCGCCATTGCCGATAGCGAAAATCTTCGGTTTTGCCCCAATTGCGCAGAAAAATATGGGTAGACAAACGTAATGCCCAGACACCAACCAGTGTATAAACCAAAATCGGAATACTGGCTTTTACTTGCGTTTGAAACAAGTAAATACAAATGACGACGTAACCTAAACCCCAGGCAATATCGGCTACATCATTGCGCCGGGTGAGCAAGGAAACAATAAACCACAAGGTGGCGTAAACCCAGATCAAAAACCCAATTTGAAGCAATACCGCAGCCATAGTTATTTGAAATAATTGGCGATAAAATACCCAGAAACACTCACCGAGGCAGTAAGTACCATGCCCCAAATGATGTCGATGAACACTATATTCAGGGGCCAACCTTTGAGGGTGGCCAGATTGGTCAGGTCATAAGTAGCATAAGTAAAAAAACCAAACAAGGCACCGTACAACAGCGCATGCTGCCAGGATTGTTTTTCCAGCGCCGGAAAAATGACAAACAGAAAAATGCCCACTATGAAGAGCAGGTAAAACACAATCGCCGCCGTCCAGTTGATTTGATCGCTCAAAAAACCACCCAGGTATCGTGCGTAAAGGCCCTTGGCAATGAAACCCAGCCAGACCATATCGATGATGAAAAAAACGATCGTGGTGAGTAAATAACTCAAAATGAATTTGCTAAAGGCCATGGCTTTGGATTTTAATCAAATGTGAATAAATGTAACAATAAAAATTGTAAAAAAGATCAAAAGGAAAAACAAGCAAAAGACTACATTTGTAAACCCTCTCCACCACATTGTTTACAATTCGATTAACCCATCAAACCAATATTTTATGCACAAAGTAATGTCAAAAGCCCTCTGGGGCCTAGTCCTGATGATTTCAATTTTTGCCTGCAAACCCAAAGGTGCTGACGCTTGGGACGCCTTCACCGCTTGTGCCAGTACCACTTGTGTGAAAGAAGTGCTGGCCGTAAAAGATGCTTTTTTGGAAAATCCGGAGGCCATCTTTACCCGCTTCAACGAAAGTGACGAGCAAGGCACTGACCACGTAGTGGGCTGGCTGTATATTCTGCGCGACAGTGTGCTCCTCAATTCCAATTTTGCGAGCACCGAAGAACGTTTTGACCTACAGCAACAAATCGTAGAAGTGGCCAAACCCTATCAGGAGAATGCCAAATTTGCGGATATGGCCAAATTTGTAGTGGATGAACTCGGGCAATTGGCCATCGCCTCGGAACTGGAAGATGATGTGGTAGAGCCTGCTTCAGAACCATTTAGCGGAACTTATGGTTTTGAGTTGCCGAATGAGGCGGGAAGTGGTGAATTGCTGGTAAGCCAAATTTCTGCTGATCAGTTCAAATTCAAATTGAGCGTAGTGGGAAAAAAACCTGCCTACAATCAAGGGATCATGGAAGGCGTTGCCAACATCTTAGGCAGCACGGCTGACTTTTCCACCAATGAATTCGGCGGTACGTGCAAGCTGAGTTTCAATTTTGGTGACGGCGTAGAAATCACCACCCTGGAAGGTGATCCTGCTACCTGTGGCTTTGGCAATGGCGTAAAGGCCGATGGCGTTTATCGTCGGACCAGTTTTGCGGATCCGTTCCTATCCGCTGCGGATGCCAAAAAAGTGAAACAATTGCAAGGCACCTGGCAGTCGCTGGATGATCCCAAGTCGGTAGTCAAAATTATGGATGGAAAATACATCGATGTGTACGACGGGGAGGAAGTGAGTTCGGCGATCTATGTTTATTACGCAAAATGCCCCAAGGATTGTGATCCGATCGACGCAGGAGCTTGCCTAAAAACCATTGGGCAGGATGATATGTGTTATTCTTTAGTCTCTTTGACGGCTACCAATCTGGAGCTTTCGTTGATTAGCGGTAGGGGCAATACGAATCGGTACAAGAAAAAATAAGTTTCAGGGTTGGTTCGACCAATTTCAAGTACAATTAACTTGAAATAACAAATTGAGGCCATGTAATTATTCAAACTGAATCGACCAGCGGCACTAGCCGCGTAACGTCATTAGGCTAACAGCACGAATTCTGGATAAAGGTGCGTAGCACCGAAACCTTTTAATTTCGCGCTGATCATCCAGAAGTTGCGGTCGGTGGTTTCGGTGCTACGCACCTTAAACATCACACTCCGCTCCTTTGTCTAATGACGTTACGCGGCTACGCCGCTGGTCGTAAGTCTAAAGTATCACAATCCATCGAATAGTTTCAACTTTTCAGTTTCTCCTCTTTCAACAAAATCGCATCCACCCCTTTCTCCCGCACCTGGCGGTTGAATTCAGGCAATTGGGTATCGCGCAAGGTGCGGAATTTGCCCAATTGATCGTCGATTTTTTTGGTCATTTCCTCCTTCACTTCTTTGGCCTGTTTGGTTGGCGCGTAGTCGCCCTGGCTGGAGAGGGAACCCACGTGGGCCAGTTTATTTGTCAATTTGATTGGGTAGTTGAGGGGATCCTGACCACTGCGGTTTTTGGTCTGGTACAACTCGTTTTCAATTACACCAATCGCCTTGTCGATGTCGTTCGCCTTTTCCATCAAAGGTTTCATCGCAGGATTCTCCTTCCACAATTCTTTGAAGTGCGTCAATTGTTTGCGGATGTTGCGGATGTCCAGAATGGTTTGGTGCGCTTCGGTCACCTTGTCCCGGATGCCGATCAGGAAGCTGAATTGTTCGCGGATGTCGTCCATGGAAGCATCGGAGCGTGGGTCTTTCAGGATTTCAAACTCGGTTTCCATGGTTTTGCCACCTACACTCAATTTGGCTTTGTAGCGACCCGGAACCGCCTTTGGCCCCGTGGTGCCCCCTGCCCAGAAAATCATGCCCTCAAAACGTTTGGCATCGGCGTAACGCATGTTCCAGTTGAACGTATTGCCACCTTGCTTGAGTTCGGGAAGTTTTTCCGGGTTTTCCTTGGCTTTGGTCGAGTACTCTTTGATTACCGTGCCATTGAGTTCCATAATCGTCAACTTCACCTCGACCGAATCCGCCGGTTTTTGCTTCAAGTAGTAGTGCAGGGTAACGCCACCGGGGTGGTTGGTGCCTTCCGTGGTGAGGTTGCGCGCCTGTCCACCATCCATGCGGTAGCTGGGGATGGGTTGGTAGAGGTAAAAATCGCTGTTGGCCACTTGCTCGCTCAACTGGTATAGTGGAGTCAGGTCGTCGATCATCCAGAAGCTGCGACCCTGGGTAGCGGCAATCAGGTTGTTGTTTTTGATGGTCAAATCCGTAATCGGTACAATCGGCAAATTTAACTGAAAAGCCTGCCAGTTGGCCCCATTGTCGAACGAAATGTACATGCCCGTTTCCGTTCCAGCGTACAACAGCCCAGCCCGTTTGGGATCAGCCCGCACCACTCGGGTGAAGTGATTGTCGGGAATGCCATTGGTGATTTTGGCCCAGGTTTTGCCGTAGTCTTTGGAGTAAAATAGGTAAGGTTTGTAATCACCTGACTTGTACGAAGTCCCTGCCACATACACGCCCCCCTTGTTGAAAGGATCGGCATCAATGCTGTTGAACATGATATTGGCGGGCGCACTTGGGGGAGTTACATTGCTCCAGTTTTTGCCCGCGTCGCGGGATACGTGCAGGAGGCCGTCGTCGGAACCCGTCCAGAGCAGGTCTTTTTCGTAAGGTGACTCACAAGCTGCAAAAACGGTGCAATAGTATTCCACACTGGTATTGTCCTGGGTGATTGGGCCACCCGAGGTCTGTTGTTTGCTTTTGTCGTTGCGGGTCAGGTCGGGGCTGATGGTTTCCCAACTTTGTCCACCATTGGTCGTAACGTGCAAACGATCCGAAGCCACGTAGAGCTTTTTGGGATCGTGTGGGGAAAAGAAAATCGGATAGTTCCACTGAAAGCGGTATTTCATGGCTTCGGCACCAGCACCCATGGGGTTGTCGGGCCATACGTTGATGGCTTGCTCCTGTTTGGTGCGGTGGTTTTGACGGGTCAATAAACCTCCGTAGCTGCCGCCATAAACGATGTCATTGTCCAGCGGATCAACGGCCAAATGGGCACTTTCGCCACCTGCGGAAGGCTCCCAATCCCGCTCACCAATGGACGAACCATCGGTGCGATGGGCGATGCGAACTGTCGAGTTGTCCTGTTGGGCACCATAAATGCGGTAAGGGAAGGAATTATCCGTCACTACGCGGTAAAATTGCGAGGTAGGTTGGTTGAGGTAAGTGCTCCAGTTTTCACCTCCGTCAAAAGAGACCTGAGCGCCGCCATCGTCAGCGATGATCATGCGTTGAGGGTCTTCGGGGGCAACCCAGAGGTCGTGGTGGTCACCATGGGGTGCATTGGAAGTGCTAAATGTACGGCCACCATCGGTTGACTTGTGATAGCTTACATTCATCACGTACACCACGTTTTCGTCTTTGGTATCTGCCGTAATGCGGGTATAATACCAGGCACGTTGGCGCAGGTTGCGGTCTTCGTTGGTTTTGGCCCAAGTGTTGCCTCCATCGTCGGAACGGAATACGCCACCCTCAGCTGCTTCGATGATGGCCCAAACGCGCTCCGAATTCACTGGAGATACCGCTATGCCAATGATCCCATGCGGTCCTTTTGGCAAGCCTTTTTTGGACATCAGATTGGTCCAGGTGTCGCCACCATCGGTACTTTTCCAAAGTGTAGATCCTTCGCCACCGCTGTCAAGGCTGTAAGGCGTGCGGCGAATGCGCCAGGTCGAGGCGTAAATGACCCGAGGGTTATTGGGATCGAGGATCAAATCTACTGCCCCAGCGTCGGCGTTGGCAAAAAGGATACGTTCCCAGGTTTTACCGCCGTCTTTGCTGCGGTAAACCCCACGTTCTTCGCTGGATTTGTACAAATCGCCCAAGACCGCCGCGTAAACCAGATCGGGGTTTTTGGGGTGGATGCGAATCCTGGGGATGTGCATGGCTTTTTCCAGACCAATTTTTTGCCAGGTTTTGCCCGCATCCTGGGTTCTCCACATGCCATAACCGTAAGAGACGTTGCCCCGTACGGTTTTTTCTCCGCCACCGACATAAATGACGTTGTTGTCGGATTCGGCTACCGATACGGCGCCAATCGAACCACCGAAGTAGCCATCGGAGATGTTTTGCCAGGTTTGGCCGCCGTCTTTGGTGCGCCAAACGCCACCACCCACGCTACCGAAATAGAAGAGGTTGGGTTTGCCGGGTACGCCGGTCACTGCAGCTGAACGCCCGCCACGGAATGGGCCAATCGAGCGCCATTGGATGGAGTTGTAGAGTTTTTCGTCCATTCCCATTTTAGCGGGAGTGCTGGTGACTGCGGCCGTGGGGGCAGGGGTGGTTTTTTTCTTTTGGGCTTGCAATGGTTGAACCAGAAGTGTGCTACAGAGTAGAACGACTGCATAGAGGCCAATGGATAATCTTTTCATACCTGAATCCTTTGATTAAATTTTGGTTATGGCTGAACGATGTTCAAGAGTTTTGATAGATGATTGGTGGAAAATTTTGCGACTCACCCACCACATTTTTTACCGCAGAGTTTCGCAGAGCTGTGTTTACTCTGCGAAACTCTGCGGTAAAAAAATGAATTAATTCAGATTTCACATTATCTACCAATCGAAACTCAAAGAACAACGCACCGAAAAATACAAAAAAAGCCACACCGTAGATGATGTGGCTTGAAGGATAAAGAGAAAAACCTCGCCTTGTTTACTTAAAATGAGTCGAATGTTTCTTACAAGCGTTCTTTTGGAACGATGAAAATGGGTTTTTATCAGATAGATGCCATTGGGCGATTTTTAGCCCTTCGGCCATAAAAGTCTATTGTAAAATGATCTTCTTCGAAGCATACTTTTCACCCTGGCGGATTTGCAGAAAATAAGTCCCAGTGCCGTTTTGAGAAATGTCTACTTCGTCGGAAAATTCTCCGCTGAAATTGCCCAATTCGTATTCGTAGATGGTGCGGCCTGCGGCGTTGAATACCTTGACCTCAGTTTGCCCTTTTTCAGGCAGATCGAACTGCAATTTGAACATGCCCTTGCTGGGATTGGGGTACAAGTTGATTTTTTCCAAACGCAGGTTGTTGATCACCGGCATGTTGACCCCTTGGGTTTTGAGCTTATCGGAGTCCGCTTTGTCGATGTCTTCCATATGGGCTTTCACGTTGGCAGGGTTGACCCGAATGGTTTGGGGATTGGCGCTGTTTTCAGTCCGGTTAAAACCTTTGAACACCCAATTGTCCTTGTCTTTGTCGTCAGAATTGTAGTAGTAAGAAGTGCTCTTGCGCGCATCACACAGCGATTTGACGGCTTTACTGGCGCTTACTTTTTTGCCATCGCGCAGGTAATCTACACTGACCGTCGAGCCAGCTTTGATGAGGCCCAGGGCGATGCTGATGTCGCTCCAATCAATGATGGGGTTGCTGTTGATCGCCACCAATACATCTCCGGCTTTCATGCCCATTTCTTTGGCAGTGGAGCCTTCTACGATGTCCACCAAAACCCCTTTTTCATTGTAACTTTCGTGCGATTGGCGTACGCCCAGGAAGGGTTTTTCACACTCGTCGCGCCAATCGGTATCCTCGTCTTCATCGTCGTGGCTACCGAGGGTTACGCTGACATTGCGTTCCTGACTTTTGCGAATGAAGTAGACGTTGGCTTTTTGACCCGATGAAAATTTGCGCAGGATAAAACTCAGGGATTGCCCTTCACCCACGCGGTATTCATCGACGCCGTAGATGTAGTCAAAGGCTTGCATCCCGGCTTTGGCGGCAGCAGAATTGGGAATCACACTGGATACATAAGCGCCATAAACATTGCTGAAGCCCAGCTTTTTGGCTTTTTCCTTCGTCATTGAGCCGAGGTTGACGCCAAGGAACGCACCGTCCATTTGTTCGGCTTTGGACCAATTGCCATTGTTGTTGCCACTGCCCGACCAGGAAATGCCAAAATTGTTGCCATTGTTGCTGCCGTTGATTACGGTGTAGCTGTTGTTTTCTTTTTTCCCCATTTTCCCCGTTTTGTTCAGGGTTTCGCCGTTGCGGCGCAGGGTGAGTTTGACTTCGGCCCCGGGTTCCAGGCTGCGGATCATGGCACTGATGTCGGTCCAGTCGATCATGGTGTAGCCATTCATGGCGGTGACGACGTCGCCATCTTGCAGCCCCATTTCGGCAGCGGCAGATTCTTTGGTCACGTCTACGGCTACACCCACGGTAGCTTCGTCCTCGTCTTCCTCCTCATCGTCCGCGGGGCTGAGGCCGAGGAAGGGGCGGGTTTCGCTGTCTTCTTTCTCGTTGACTTTTTGGCCAAAAACGATCTTGAGATCCATGGCTTTACCCTGGCGGTAAATGCGCAGTGTGGCTTCAGTGCCCGCTTCGTAAATGTCCAGGATGTCGCTCAATTCAGTGTCGTCATCTACCTTGTGTTGATCAACACCTACCACGTAGTCGAGGGGCTTCAAGCCCGCCTTTGCAGCAGCCGAACCGGGCAATACCCGTGTGATGTAACTGCCATAAGGATTATCCGCGCCAAGCAGCGCAGCTTTTTGTTTGGAAATCTCTTCTAAATGTACGCCTAAATAGGCGCGATTGGGGGCAAGAGTGTTTTCAAAACCAAAAGCAGTAGCGCTCAAAGAAAGGCTTAGCAGAAAAAAACAAAAAAATCTCGTTGCAATCCGTTTCATATTTTAGACTGTTTTGTGGAAAAGACAAAAACAGTCGGGGATGGTTGCATGGGACAGGATAGAAAATGCGGTCAAAGACAGTAACTTATCCAATACTGATTAACGCGTCGTAAATGGTTTTGGCAATGATGGGGTCGTTGAGGTAGCCATCGATTCCGTGGCGGTTATCAGTTTGGTTGTTGATGTCTCGTTTGTTCATGATAGGGGGCTGAACATTAAAATATTCCTTATCCAGCGGGAACAGCGCTACGAAATCCCTTTCATCATAGGCATTGAACCATTCTTTACTTTGAATGCAGGAAGGCATGACCAATGGGTGCCCTAGAAATTTTTGAACCGATTTAACCCCTAATGGAGAACCAACGGTGATCAACTTTTTGACTGGATATTGGGGATTTTCCTTCAGAATCAAATAACTGACTATCGAGCCCAAAGAATGACCTACCACCACACAAGGTGTTTGGTCAAATTTTTCTTTCACGATCTGGTTGATCTCTGTTTTAATGGCGGGGATGGTGAGGTAGGCAAATACATCTCGTGTTACGTTTTTGATTACCCAGTTGCCGCCGATGCCTTTTTTATCGAGGGCTTCGAGGATTTTTTGAACTACTTGCCAGTTAAAAAATCCTCTCGTTTTTTTCAAATCTAACATTAATTCATGTTGCTCTGCTCTACTTAGATCGGCCTGTGCAACAATTTCGGTCAAATAATCCTGCACAAATGCCAACTCCTCTTGGTCTTCAATTGCCACTTCATTGCTACGGGTGGCCTGGGCTGATTTAGGTTTGGCTTTTTTGGCTGCTGCTACCAATTCATCTAATCGATCTCCATAAAAAGGGAATTCAACTTGAAGATCAGCAGGTAGCTCAAGTCTATGGTAGGCTAAACCCTGTTTTAGGGTTTCAATCCAAAGTTTTTTTAAGTCTTTGGGATTGTATCCGCCCTGAGCTCTCCCATGAATGAAAATTAGTTTCATGTGGTTTGAAATAAAGATTGAATAATTTATGCTTCTACTTTTGCCCCATTTTTATATAGGATAAAATGTTCTTCCTGGGCTCCAGCCATGCTGGCCTGAGTTACCCCGGAATCATAGGCTTTTTCAAAATCGAGCCCTTTTTGGGCTAAACGGAAATAAAAACCGGTGCTGAAGGCAATGGCAAATTCATCTCCAATGTTTTCCGTGGTGCCAATAACGTAGGGAACGTATTGGGAAATGATTTCGGCTTGTTCCTTGGAATAACAAGCATTGAGTACCACTACTTTGATGCCAATCTCTTCCGCAGTAAAGTACTTAAACAAGGTTTTGATGCCATTGGGTGGGATTAAGGCCGAGCCATTGCGGTCTTCGTTTTGCACCACGATGCCTCCGTATTCCCCGGTTTCGCCATGACCAGAGAAATGGAGAATCTGGGGTTTTTCAATTTCGGTGTATTGTTTAAAATCTTCCTTGTCGATGGCTTTTTTTACGATCAGCTCAAATTGGTCTTTTTTATCGCCCAATTTTTCCATGATTTTTAGCTGCTCTTTGCCAAGGTTGAGTTGTGTGGTTTTTGCCGGATTGGCGGTCATCATTAAAATCTTCAGTTTATGATTTGATGTTGATGAAACAACTGCCGGTTGGATAATTGGGGGCTCAGAGACTTCAGAAGGAGTCAAGTCCATATTTAAAAGATTCAGCAAGCTATGGTTGATCTTGGCTGACTCCCGAGACGCCTCCGAAAACGACAACATCCCCAACATTTCTTCCCTTTTGAGTTTTTCCAACCCTGACTTGATGATCGTAGCATCACTTTTTAACTGGCTTTGATTGTTGGCATGGGCCCAGCGGATGATGGCGTCAAGCGCCTTGGTGGAATGTCCACTGCTGATGAAATTGTTGACTTCGTCAATAAGGGTTTGAGGAATCATGGTTGGTTCAGGTTTTAGAGGCGTATTTGAAGAGGTGGGCGTATGCTGAATGCTGCGTTTGATTTGTTCGACCACAATCGTCCAAGCTTCGTCCTTGTTGTTGTAATTGCTAATGGGTTTATCGCGTTGGGGCACTGTGGCGTAGGCAGAAAAATGAGTATCGGCAAAACTGCTGGGTCCCAATAGAATGGGTATGAGTTGAACTTCCTTCCGCTTTACCTTTTCTAAAATTTTACTCATCTCGGTACCCCAAATGAAGTCTTCTGCGAGTAAATCCACACTGAACAATAAGAGAATGATTTCGGCGGCATGCAGCTCTTGCTCAATCCTGCTGTTGCGAATTTCGCCAGCCATCAGCATACCTTCTTCCCAAATTTGGATCAAGTTTTGACGCTCGTATAATTTGAGGTGCTTTTTGAGGGTGTCTACATGAAGGGCGTCTGCTTGGGCGGATCCGATGAATACTCGTTTGGGTGGCGGCATGTGAGCAGGGTTTTGATTTTTTTGTTGGTGTTCAAAGGTAGCTTTTTTTCGTATTTGGGAAATAGGGTGGGAGGGGAAATGTAAAATAATTGGAAGATGCAAAATCAGGAAGTGAATTGAACCGCTACCGCCGTTTTTAGCGGTTGTGGAATTTGTCGCGTTCATGTATCATTTTAAAATCTGATATTTCCCCCCAAGGAATTGTCATTTCTTGAATTTCTGATTCATCATACACCCCTTCCAGCAAAGTCTGAATGATTACATCTTTTTGTGCAAATCTTCCATTGATCCAGTTCAGTCCATTTTGCACATTCAGACTCAAATTCCTCGCCCCAATTTCCAGTACGTTACCAACCGAAAATTCCAATTATCAAGCAGCCCCCCTCACCATCTCCCCATACGTATAAAACGCTACCCCGGCAGTGTCTTTGTTCGCCACAGCCACCATCGCCTTGGCTACCGTTTTTACATCGATCGCTTTGTACTGCGCCGGAATCAAAAATGCCAAAGCGCTCATCACTACCTGGCCAATTCTTTCGCCAAGCCGGAATTCTGCTCGTTGCCCCACCAACATCGATGGCCGAAAAATGGATACGGATGGAAGTCCCAAACTACCCACTTTTTCTTCCACCTCGCCCTTGAGTTTTAGGTAAAAATTGCGGCTGTGGCTATCGGCTCCAATGGAAGAGACCAGCAAGAATTTTGGGCAAGCCGTGGCCGCGCAGAAGCGGGCAGCATTTACGGGAATGTCGTAATCGATTTTGCGGTAAGCCACCATGTCGCCATTCACTTGTTTGAGGGTGGTGCCTACCGAGCAAAATACCACATCACTACCCGTAATGGCAGCCTGGTAAGCGGCTTCATCCGCGAAATCGAGTAAAATGACTTTGACCTTCGAGTGAGCGAGGTCAATGGGACGGCGCACCAAAACCTTGATGCTTGAAAAATAAGGGTCTTCCAGCAGTTGTTGGAGGATCTGAGCGCCGATAAGACCCGTTGCGCCAATGAGGGTAGCAGTTTTTTGTGCCATTTTTGGTTGAGTGTGGGTTAGGAACGGTTTCAAAATAAAGTAACAATTTGACTGGACTCTTTTTCGATTTTGCTACGTTGCTCCTCAGTTGTATAGTTCACTATGCGCCTTCCTCGCGCCTTGCCAAATCAAGAAATAGTCGACTCAATTTTGTTACTGTATTCTGAACCCGTTCCTTTGCAACAAATCTATCATTATTGCTGGCATTTTTTTTACAAATGTAGATGCCCACATCCTTTTCAGAACTTCTTCAGCTTACTTTTTTTGTCTCTTAAGTAGCCACTAAGTTCTTCGTCTAAATTGTTTTAGAAGAAGAATTTAGCGGCTACCTTTACAGTTATCAATTGCTACTACTTCGGCAAAGCCTTATTGAACTCCCCGGTAATCCGCAACTGAATCTCATCGCTCACAAAAGCCGTCGTCAAGTTTTGCCCCACCGTGAACTCACTTCTTTTGATGGTTCCCACTGCCTTGATGCCTACCTGGATGTTTTTGGCATTTTTATTCGGATTTTCTACCGGGCCATTCATGGTTACCGTCAAAGTCAGAGGCTTGGTGATGCCCTTGATGGTGATGTTTCCGGTCATGGTGTACAAGTTCTTTTTCTTCTTTTTGAAGGAAGTACTTTTGAAGGTAATGGACGGGAATTTTTGCACATCAAAAATATCCGGACTACGTAGATGGTTGTCGCGCATTTCCAATTCAGTGTTGAGACTAGCTGCCTCAATGGTCACTTCAAAAGCGGCATCGGATAGATCCTCTTTGGTAGCAGTCAAAGTGGCTTCGTATTTTTTGAAAAAGCCGTCCACCTCTGAAATGCCGTGGTGCTGCACAATAAAGGCTACCCGGGAGTGGCCTTTGTCGTTGGTCCACTGGCCAAAAGCCAAAGTGCTAAACAGACAAAATACGGGGATTAAAGCAAAAATCTTTTTCATGTGTGTGGTGTTTGTACCTGGCGTTTTTCCATAACTGCGCAGGAGTGATGAAATAATCAATAAAAGGTTACCTGACATTATAGCAATCACCTGCAAGATAATTAGTAGCTTAATTTTATTTGGCTAAGCGCCAAATAATTCAGCACATTATCGCTTAAAGGCCTAAATTCACCGCCCTGATCTTATTCATATGGACCTAAATGTAGCAGGGGAATTGCTGATTCAGCAGATTCGCCAAACCAGCCTTCTGGAGTGGACTGCGGTGGTGTTTGGGGTAAGCCAGGTACTGCTGGCCCGCAAAAACAATATCTGGTTGTATCCGACCGGGATCATCAGTGTGCTTTGTTCTTCCATCCTGTTCTTCCAGTCCAAGCTCTACGCAGAGACCTTGCTGCAAGGCTATTACCTACTGATGAGCATTTACGGTTGGGCCAATTGGCGCAATCACTCCACTTCCGGTGCTTCCAAAATCACCCGCAGCAGCCGCCAGGAAAAATGGATCACCTGGGGTATTGCCGTTTTGGGCTGGGGTTTGCTTTATATCGTACTCCGCAGCTTCACAGATTCGGATGTGCCCTTCCTGGATGCTTTTGTTTCCTCCACGGCTTGGGCGGGCATGTGGCTGCTGGCCAAGCGCAAGCTGGAAAACTGGATCTGGCTCAATATCTCCAATCTGGTGGCGATTCCGCTGTTGTTGTACAAGCAGTTGTACCTATTTTCGGTTTTGACCTTGATTCTGTTTGTAGTGGCGATTTTTGGGTATTTGGATTGGAAAAAAACACTCGATGCCTCAGAAGAATAATTTCAGTGGGTTGAATGCTATAATGGCCACAAAAGCGGAACAACTCGGCTGCCTTCCACCCGAATGGCTGGAGCTGATCTATCAGGAAAAATGGTTCAAACTCTTTGTGCCAAAGGACTTGGGGGGATTGGGCTGTAGCTTACCCGAAGCCTTGCGGATCGAAGAAAAACTCGCATTTGCCGATGGTAGCCTGGGCTGGACGGTGACGCTCTGTTCTGGTGCAGGTTGGTTCGTAGGGTTTATAGAGGAATCCCTGCGCAACAGCATTTTTTCTAACCCTAAACTTTGCCTGGCCGGAAGTGGATTTGTCGGCGGGAAAGCCGATCGGGTAGGGGAGCGGTACCACATTGAGGGCCACTGGACTTATGCTTCTGGTGCGTTGCACGCTTCTCATTTTACTGCCAATTGTACGCTCTTCGAAAACGGAAACCCCGTCCACGATGTGAAGGGAAATCCAGTGGTTAAAGCTTTTATTTTGGAAAAAGCGGAAGTCACTATTTTAGATGGCTGGAACTACATGGGCATGATCGCTACGGGGAGTCATGCTTTTCAGGTGGAAAATTTGTGGGTTCCCTTGAACCGCTGTTTTGACATTAATCCTGCTAAAGCTCAATTACCCGATCTCGTGTATCAATATCCCTTTTTACAATTTGCCGAAGCCACCTTGGCGGTGAATATTTTAGGGATTTCCCTGCACTTGCAGGAATTGATTGCTGTGGCTTTTTGGAAGCGGGATGCCTATCGGGAATATTCCGAAAAGCAGCGAAGTTATTTTCAGCGGGTTTTTGAAAAACAAAATGATAAGGTAAAAGATCTCAAAAGGTCGTTTTATGATTCAATTGAAGCTTCCTGGTCTGAGCTGGAAATCAATCGTAAAATCACCCCATCAACTTTGAAAAAAATCAGCCAGCTCAGTCGCAAACTCACCCAGGTTTGCCGTGAAACCAATGCAAAACTTTATCCTTTTGCTGGTCTGGAAGCTGCCAAATCCCACAGCGAGATCAACCGGGTTTGGCGTGATTTTAATACGGTGAGCCAACATGCTTTGTTGATTTTTCCTTTTTGAACTACTTAGGTGTGTCTTAAGTGTCTTAGGTTTCTTAGGTGGTGAAAAAAACCAAGCCTCGCGAAGCGGGGCAAAATTTCACCACCTAAGAAACCTAAGACACTTAAGGTGCACCTAAGCAATTATTGGGGCTTTACTGTAGCTTCAAAAACTCCTCAAAAGGTTTGATGGCAATAGCCGCCAGCTGATTTTGAACCAACAATTCGTTCAATTTGGCAGCATGTTTACCTTTCAGCTTTTGTAGTTCAATTTTGGCCGCGTTGAACTCCGCCTCAAGGCGTTTGAGGTTGGCCAATTCATTGGCTGACGGTTTGTACAGACTGGATGCCAACATGCTGAAAAGGCTAGCCAGGTGTTCCCGCAATTGAGGCTCACCTGCGGATACATAGTTGTCACCCGTCGTGACGACCAAGGTTTCCTTCAATTTGTTGTACTCTGCCAACATCGGGGTAAGGGTGCTGGACAAGCCCGTATTTTTGCTCATCAGTTGTTTCGCTCCGCTGATGGTTTCATCCAGTTCGTAGACCAGGTAGGCCAAAGATTGGGTCATGTCGAACACCTTCTGTACCGTCGCTTCTTTCAGCTTGCGATCCTCTAACGTGATGGCCGATTTTGGATCGTAGGAGATAATCCAATCGTGGGTGTAGGTTTCCGTTCCTTTTTGAACCACAATTTTGTATTTCCCGGCGGGGATAGGCGCTGGAGTGGCCCCTTCCCGACTGATGGTTTGACCTTTGGCGATCTTGGGTACTTTGCCTGCGTAACCCCACTCAACGATGTTGATGCCCTTGGACTTGCCTGGCGTGATTTCGTGTACTTTTTGCCCGGCGGCATTCTGGATTTCCATGGTGAATTTGCCCAGGCTATGGCGTTTTTTGAGGTAATAAACAATTTGGCCCGCCCTGGAAGGGTTGGGTCCCACAAATTCAGTTTCCCCAGCGGTGCCGCCAAAGCTGCTTTCTTCGTACATGATCGCCGGGCGGTTCTTGAAGAAGTGCAAATCTTTTACCAGTACTTCATCGGTGATTTGCCGCAAGGGGCTGATGTCGTCCAAAATAATGACTCCTCGACCGTGGGTACCCATGACCAAATCATTGGTTTTGCGCTGAATTTCAAGGTAATAAACAGCTACTGCTGGCATGTTGTTGGTGAATTTGTACCAGGTTTTTCCTGCATTCATACTGATGTACAACCCAAATTCCGTGCCCAAAAAGAGCAAGTTGGGATTGACAAAATCCTCCTGGATGTTGCGGGCGATTCCCTCTACATCTGGGGTCAGCACAGAAGTCCAGGTGGCACCAAAATTGGTGGTTTTGTAGGCATAGGGCTGCATGTCTCCGTGGGAATGCCCCTCGAAAACGGCATAAGCGGTGCCCTTGTTAAAACTGCTGGCTTCGATGTGGTAGCACCAGGTGCCAGCGGGCAATCCGGGCAAGTTTGTATTGACGTTTTTCCAGGTTTTGCCGGCATCCTGGGTGACTTGTACGTTGCCATCGTCGGTACCTACCCAAATGACTTTTTCATCCAGTGGCGATTCCGCAATGGTGAAAATGGTACAATGGTTTTCAGCACCGGAGTTATCGGTCGACAGGCCTCCCGAGTTTCCTTGACTGGTTTTACTAGGGTTGTTGGTCGTGAGATCGGGGGATATTTTGACCCAGGTGTCGCCCATGTCGTCGGATTTGTGCAAAAACTGGCTGCCCATGTAAAGCCGATCCGGGCGAAGTGCGCTGGTCGCCATGGGAGGATTCCAGTTCCAACGCAATTTGGGGTCGCCGATCACGGGCAGAGGCTGAATGACGCGGATTTTGTTTTTTTCAAGGTCAGTCCGCCAAACATTTTCAGCTCCCTGCATTTCTGAATAGACGATGCGTTTGGTGGGGTGGGGGAGTGCCCGAAACCCGTCGCCGACCCCAATCAACTGCCAATCACGCGCTTCAATACCTCCGGGGGATGAGGAAGGCCCATACCAGGTGTTGTTGTCCTGCAAGCCACCATAGATGTTGTAAGGCTCTTGATTGTCGACACTGACGTGGTAATACTGAGAAACTGGCAGGTTTGCCACGATTTCCATGGTGGTTCCACCATTCCAGGAACGGTATACGCCACCGTCCGTGCCACAAAACATCCGCTCGGAGTCATTGATGGAAAAAACGATGTCGTGGATGTCGGAGTGCATGGCACCCAGGTTGCGGAAGGTTTTACCTCCATCGCGCGAAATCGAGCCGGAAAGCCCACCTTTCGCAATAACCTCCGGGTTGCGGGGATCAACGGTGATCCTGGAAAAATAAAATGGCCGCACTACGATGCCAAAGTCGTTGTTCAGCTGCTTCCAGGAAGCCCCGGCGTCGTCGCTGCGGTACAAGCCTTTTTCTTTGTCTTGTTCTGACTCGATGACGGTGTACAGGATTTTGGGGTTGGAAGCGGCGATGGCGATGCCCATCCGGCCCAATTTGCCACTGGGGAAACCATTGTGGATTTTATTCCAGGTTTTACCCCCGTCACTGGATTTGTACAAGGCGCTGTTGTTGCCACCCGAATTGAATGACCAGGCCGTACGGCGGAACTCCCAAAAAGAGGCATACAATATGGAGGGGTTACTCGGGTCCATCACCATATCGGCGCAGCCGGTTGTAGCGTCGACGTACAGAATTTTGCTCCAGGTTTTGCCCCCATCGCTCGTTTTGTATACGCCACGCTCCTCACTATCGCTCCACAAGGCACCCAATACGCCTACGTAGACTTCATTGGCGTTTTTAGGATTGACGATGATGCTGGCGATCCGTTCAGATTTTTCCAGTCCCATCTTGGTCCAGTTGAGGCCTCCATCCCCAGTGCGGTAGATGCCATCGCCAAAAGAAACACTATTGCGAGTCCAGGTTTCGCCGGTGCCCACCCACACCACATTATCGGGAGCGCTTGGGTCAACGGCAACTGCGCCGATGGATTGGCAATGGTTGTCAAAAACGGAGTTGAAGCGGGCACCTCCATCGTTGCTTTTCCAAACACCTCCGCCAGCAGTACCCACATAAATGACTTTGGGGTTGCTGGGGTGTAGCTCGATGTCGCTGATGCGCCCACTCATGATGGCTGGGCCGATTTGGCGTGCACGGAGGTCACCGAATAGTTCTTTGCCGCGGGTGATGGCGTCCTGTGCGGGTAGGAATGCTGGCAACAAAAGCGCCAGGCACAAAAAACGGTATAGCTGATGCATGATTTTTAATTTAGGAATTTGGTAAAATAAAAAAACTGCTTTTACCTGATCAGTAGGAGTTTAAGCCTGGTTGATGTCAAGTGTAAAAGCAGTTTCTTTGCCTGTTGTTCAGGCCGTATATTCTAGATCCGTAATAGTGGGGCAAAAACAAGTGTTCATTTTTTTTGAGCCAAAATATTAGATAAAGCACTTAAAATGAACCGTTTAATTATCTAATCTTTTGGCAAAATGAACTCTTGTTTTTTTGTCGCCCTTTATTTCTCTTCCGTAAAAACAAACTCCTTCGGGTCAACCTGAGGATTCAACTCGATTTTGGTCAAGGTGATGGGTTGGCTGCCACCTCCTTTTACACCCTGGCCCAAAGAAAAAGGAAAAAAGAGGCCATTCACTTCCTGGTAGTCACTCATGGTAATTTGAGAGATCTGTCCTTTGGCTGGTCCAATTTTGATTTCTGATTCCACTAGGATGGGAATAAACTCTTCGGCATCAAAAAAGTAAAATGACACATTTTCTTCGGTTTTGCCTTCAATGACTAAGGGCTTTTTGGTCAACTTGATTTTGAAGGTTTCGGTGCCCTCCACGGTTTCTTTGCCGATCAGCTCTACCTTGTAGCCTTTCGCACTGTAATTCAAGAAAGGGTCAGGGAAATCAGCCAGCCCAGTTTTGAATATCTCGGTGGATTCTGCGTCACTTTTTTCTGCCTTCATGGTCATGAAGTTGGTGTTCCAAAGGGTAGTCCCATCATACACACCTTGTTTGATGGTTTTACCCTGAAATGTAACCACCGTCATTTGGCGACCATCTTTGAGGTTAAAAATATCGAGGGGAATGTCCATTCCGCCCTGATTGACTTTGGCTGACATCTTGACTCCTTCCAGTTTTTGCCATTTTTCTACCCCTCCGGTGGCAGTGAGGTACTTGTTGATGATTTCTTCGGCAGTTTGCGCATGGCTGAAACTGACCGTAAAAGCTAGCGCTAATAACAATGATAAGGTTCTCATTGGACAGTCGGTTGTTATTTTTGGTAAAATAGAGGTTCAAACAGCAACAAAGTAAGGGAGAAGATTGCTGTGAAAGGGCAGAATTATAATAATGCATTTAAAGCATAGACGAGCAGCGGAAATCGGGGGATGAAAGATGCAGCAATGTATTGTTTTTGGCTTTTTTACGCGTTTTTAAAAAGTGTGTCAAAGTTGTGTTTTGCCTATTTCAATCTCTTTTTTAAATCCTTAATTACAATCATCCAATGATCCAACTCGTCCACCTCTTCCCAAAGCTGGCGCAATTCAGAATCCTCGGACTCGCTGATTTTTTCCACCGCGTGAATCGCCAAGTTGACCAAATCGGCATCAATCCACTCCTGGATGGCTTCCAGGTCGATTTCAAAGTCATCGAGCAGGGTTTCGTGGAATTCTTCGGGTTCATTGCCTTGTGAGATGGCCAACAATTCGGCTGCGGCCAACACGCAGGAACCCATGCGTTCATTGGGCTCTTCTTCCTCGATGGCATCGCTGAACAAACGTTCAATTTTATCGATCAACTGTTTTTCCGAAAACGCCTCAACCCACGCTACCGCGTCGTCATTTTCAAAGTTATTGATACCCCATGCTGCCATAACATAACACGATTTGCTTATTCCTGATAAAAAATTGGATAAAAACGAAGCCGAAGTGGCTCTTGCTGCAAAAATAAATGTTTCTCTAAAGCTTCCTAAATAGTGGGGCAAAATGAACACTTATTTTTTTATCGCCCCTAGGATTTTTTTAGAAACTGGAACGCTACCCCAATATGATCCACAATGTCACTGGCCAAAAGTGCCTCGTGTCCCAGCTTGGTGGCGGCAATATCTCCCGCCAAGCCATGCAGATAAACGCCCAGTTTACACGTTTGTGCTGCATCGTAACCCTGCGCCAACAAGCCAGTCAGGATACCCGTGAGCACGTCTCCACTCCCCCCTGTGGCCATCCCGGGGTTCCCGCTGGAGTTGAACCAGATTTGTCCATCCGGCAGCGCAATTGCGGTATGAGCCCCCTTACGGATGATGTACAGGCCATATTTTACCGCAGTCTCACGTAGCAAATCCAGTCGGGCGAAATCATCGGGTGCGTCTCCAAACAAGCGGGAGAACTCTTTGGGATGTGGCGACAAGATGGCCCCACGCGGAATCCGCTGCTGCCATTTTTGTTGGGCAATGATGTTGAGTGCATCCGCATCGATTACCAACGGTTTTTGACCAATGGCACCGAGGAATTCATCTAAACCACGGATAGAAAAATCTTTGTTTCCCAAGCCACAACCAATCCCTACTGCGGAATATTTTCCCAATTCGGGCATTTCTGAAAAATTGAACTGATGCCGATCCGAACTCACCATTGCCTCGGGCAAGCCCATTTGTAAGATCGGGTAACCACAGGCTGGCGCGTGAATGGTCAGCAGCCCGGTGCCGCTCCGCAAGATTGCCCGGCCGCTGAGCAAAGCAGCGCCCATCATACCCTGGCTACCCGCAATGAGCAAAGCGTGGCCATATAAACCCTTGTGGGCGTAACGGCTGCGTTTTTTTACCCAGGTTTGTACATCGGCTTGTTGAAGATAAAAATTATGGGTATCAAGCTCTTGAATTTTCTCTGGGTGTAAGCCAATCGAAGCATAAGCCCATTCACCGACTCGGCTATCGTTTTCAGGCAGCAAAAAAGCCAATTTTGGGAACTCGAAACTAAAGGTGTAATCCGCACAAAATGTTTTGTTGTTGGTGCTGCTGTCCGCATTTAAACCCGAAGGTAAGTCTACAGCTATTTTGGTGCCCGCAAATTGGCTCAAATGTTGCACAAAATCAGCCCAATAGCCCTCCAAAGGGCGAGAAATTCCAGTTCCCAATAGCGCATCAATCAGGATGCCAGAGGGTGGGAGAGGGGGCAGTGGATCGCCTTCGGAAAGCTCCGTAATGGGAATGCTTTCAAATTGAGGTAAGTTTTTTAAATTGGTTTGAAAATCAGCACTTTGTTTTGGGCTGATGGCACATAAATACAACTCAACTTCGTAAAAGGCATAGCTCAACATCCGGGCAATGGCCAGTCCATCGCCGCCATTGTTGCCTGGCCCACAAAAGATACAAATAGGGGAGTCCTCCTGGGGGAATTTTGCCATGAACCAGTCTACAAAACTGGTGGCTGCCCGCTCCATGAGGTCGATCGAGGAAATGGGTTCGTGGGCGATGGTGTAGGCGTCTAATTCACGAATCTGGGCTGAGCTAAGGATTTTCATGCCTTTTTGATTGTAATGTATGTTGTTTGTTTGAATAACTATTGTTACTTTTGAATATAAGTGCCCGGCCATAATTAATCAACACTTTTTGAAGGGTTAATTTTGAGTCATATTTCGTTGAAAAGTCTCGCCGTAGCCCTGCTATGGCTGCGTTTTTCGCCTCATCTGGCTCAAAATTTCCTCCTTCAAAAAAGTGCCATTAATTATGGCCGGGCACTTACACAAAATTAAAACCTATTTCTATGAAAAACATCCTATTATTTGTACTTGCCTGCATTTTCATCTCCGCTGGATGCAGTTCCATAGAATCAACGTCTTTGATCGTAGACAGAACTTTAATCCGGGAGCCAAGACCCAAAGAAGTAGTGCCTTACGGGCATAAGTTGAATGAATATGCGATGCAAATTGGAAGATATTCCCTGGCCGATCTTGACGATTACTACAGAAACGACCTGTCCCGAGAAAAAGCAGAAGCTTATTACAACAATGCTAGAAAAATGTTGATTTCCAGTATGGTTCAATCTTATGGCCTGGCCGAAAAAGGAGATGATACGTCCATTGCATTCTACCTGAATGAAGTGCAAGAACTAAAACTCATGCAACCTGATGTTACTTTAAAACTTCTTAGTCGGGCTGAAAAAAGCATGGCCCCGGAGGAAGTAAAAAATATTGCTGGCAAGATTTATGATTTTAACCAAAAAGCGATTGCTGGAATAAATAACCCGGAATATCTGGCAAGAATGGGGCAAAAATGGGAAGAGATTAGACTTTTTGCCGAAAGATAGAAACCTAATCGCGGAGCGATTGAATTTTGAATAGCCCCGGTCGTCCGGGGTCATTTTGGTAGCAAAAGTTTCGCAACCGCGGATGCGGTTGAACTTTTTACTCAATTGAGTTCAACCACTGCCGTGGTTGCCGCCAATTTGACCCAACTATTTACCCCGGACGACCGGGGCTATTCAAAGTTCAACCGCATCCGCGGTTGGTTATCCTAAAAATTCGGGATGACTCATGTTCTTCGTAAATACATAAAACTATAACTCCCTGACAACGCGGAAGCCCACATAGCTGGAGGGAGCAGGTTAAAAGGATTCTGGATGATGTTAAAAAATTTCATAGGATATTGTTTTGAGATTTCGACAATCATTTGTAAGTTTATTACTGAAACTAATACATTCTACTAAAAAAAACAAAATAAACATGAGCGAAACTCCAAAAGCTAAAAGTTGGTCCGTTCTCTTTTTTTTATTGCTGATTTCGTTGATTTTACTTCCAAAAGCGGGGGTCGATTTTATTCAATCCAATATTCGTATTCAGGTAGAAAAAACGAGGCAAGAAAATTTGCAAGCTTTGACTCCATTGATGAAAGGAAGTCCCAATAAAATAGCGAAATTGACAAAAGAGATAAACCAGAGCCAATCCTTACTCTCAACGCTAAAGGAGATTAAAAAACTTTCGACATTCCAATTAATTTTTTATTCGCTTGTTTTAATTGGGTTAATCTGGTCTAGGCAGGCTAAACGAGTGGAAAACAGTGTCGAGCTTCAGAATGTATAATTTTATTTGCAAAAATTCAAAATGTTTTAAAATGAATTTTATTAAAATTCCTGGAATTGCAATGGCAGCATTGTTGATCATTTTGGCGCTTTCATACCGTGTGGATGTATCTCAGTTGCGGGTGGACGAGCTGAGTGTTCACAATGCTGCAGAAAAAATGGAGCGGATTGTTCAGCAGCCTTATGATAGTCAGGTGTTCCAAGCAGGAATGCTCGCTGATGCCAAACTGGTTTTAGAAACAGCTAAACGTATACAACGCATTGATCAAATGGAAGCATGGTTTTATTTGATTGTTTTGGTTATTGGAACAGTGCTGTTGATCTATAAATGGGTAAAGCAGTAAAAAAAGCTCTTTTATTTAACATAATATAAATTATGGGACAAAAATTAAAACCTTTCCACATGGGCGTATCTAAAATTTTGGACATCGAATGACGAATAATCAGCCGCGCATGCTATTTTCGTCGCTCATCATTTGAATCAATCAGCGCAAATCAATCCAAACAAGCACATGGAAAACCCTTTTACTTCAAAAAGTGCCCTTCAACACCTTTTTAGCGTCCCCGTGATCGTGGCCGCACTCGGTTATTTTGTCGACATCTACGACTTGTTGCTATTTAGCATCGTACGAATTCCCAGTTTACAATCCCTGGGGCTTTCGGAAGCCGAAGTTTCAACCGTAGGTGCCAGTATTCTGAACTGGCAAATGATTGGTTTGCTACTTGGTGGCATTTTATGGGGCGTTTTGGGCGATAAAAAAGGCCGGCTTTCGGTACTTTTTGGTTCGATTTTGACCTACTCCCTGGCGAATATCGCTTGTGGATTTGTGCAAGATCCTTCGGTATACAAACTCCTGCGTTTCATCGCTGGGATTGGTTTGGCAGGCGAACTGGGCGCGGGCATCACCCTCGTGTCCGAAATTTTACCCAAACATTTGCGTGCCATCGGAACTTCGCTCGTTGCGGGAATTGGGTTGCTGGGGGCAGTTGTTGCCTATTTCAGCGTGGAGTGGTTTGACTGGCGCACGGCTTATTTCATTGGTGGCGGCATGGGTATTGCCCTGTTGTTGTTGCGCATCGGGGTATTTGAATCCGGCATTTTTCAACAAATCAAAGCCCAGGAGCACCTCAGGCGGGGAAATTTTTTCTCCCTTTTCACCAAACGAGAACGACTGATTCGCTACTTAAAATGCATCGGCATGGGTTTGCCAACCTGGTTTGTGATCGGGATTTTGGCCACTTTCAGCAACGAATTTGGGATAGCCATGAACATTGCTGAGCCCATCAAGCCTGGACTGTCAATCATGTGGTGCTACATCGGTTTGTCGGCAGGTGACCTCAGCAGTGGTTTTTTGAGCCACTGGCTTCATTCCCGCAAAAAAGCAGTGCTAGCCCTGATGCTCCTCACGCTGATTGGTACGATTGTCTATTTGTACGGAGGAATCAACAATACGAAGACTTTTTACGGTTTGGTCCTAGTCTTGGGCTTTGGCATTGGTTATTGGGCGATGTTTGTGACCATTGGTGCCGAGCAGTTTGGAACCAACTTGCGCGCAACCGCGGCCACTACGATTCCCAATATGGTACGGGGCACAGTGGTGTTGATGACCACCTTGTTCATCAATTTTAAACAATCCTTTAGTGTAATTGACTCCGGGGCTCTGGTAGGTCTATTGTGCTTTACCATTGGATTGTACTCAATTTTGACCATTTCGGAAACGCACAACCGCGATCTGGATTTTTTGGAGGAGTAAAGTTGAACGCGATTAGTCCTTAAACAACAATGAATGTAGGCATCGAAATTGGGGGCACCAAATTACAAGTGGCCACGGGTGATCCCAGCACGGGCAAAATTGAGCAAATTTTCCGCTATCGGGTCGATAAAGCCCGAGGTGCCAATGGTATTTTGGCCCAAATTGAACAAACTTTGCAAGCGCTCCCCTACCCTCCCGGGCGCATTGGGATTGGTTTTGGCGGGCCAGTCAATTGTACTACTGGAGTCATTGCTACCTCCCATCAAATTGGCGGCTGGTCGGGTTTTGAACTGGTACAATGGTTCAAAGACCGTTTTGAGGCCAGCGTTTTGATGGACAATGACGCCAATGTAGCCGCCCTTGCCGAAGCCCATTTTGGCGCAGGAAAAGGTTATAAACAAGTCTTTTACATTACTTTAGGCAGTGGTGTGGGTGGTGGTTTGGTTTGCAATGGAGCGTTGTATCATGGCAATGCGCCGGGTGAGGCGGAAGTTGGGCTTTTACAGTTGGATCGCGAGGGGAATTCCTTGGAATCTTTTTGTTCGGGTTGGGCTCTTGATGCCAAAATTCGGGCGCTGTTACCCAGTTTACCTACCGAATCGCCGCTCAAACAATTGGTCGGTACGCAACAATCAGGAGAAGCGCAATTTTTATTGCCTGCTTTAACCCAAGGCGACCCGAATGCAGCCGAATTGCTTCAGGAGTATGCAGATACGCTGGCTTGGGGGCTTTCACATGTAGTACATTTGTTCAACCCACAAATCATCGTGTTGGGCGGTGGTGTTTCGCTGATTGGTGAAGCGCTGCGGGTGCGCGTGCAGGAGGCACTGCCAAAATATTTGGTGAAGGCTTTTCAGCCGGGGCCTCTGGTTGCGTTGGCTGAACTCAAAGAAGAAACCGTTCTAGTAGGTGCCTTGTGCCTTCTAAGGTGTATCTAAAGTGTCTTAGGTTTCTTAGGTGGTAAAGAATAGCTTGCTATACATTTTTTTTCACCACCTAAGAAACCTAAGACACTTTAGATACACCTTAGAAATAAACTTTTACCATCAATCAATAATATATGGATACGCACTCATTTATATCCGAATATCTTACCAAGCATCAACAGCTGATCGCCAATCTCCCGCAGGCAAAGATCGCGGAGCTCATCGACATTTACGAAAAAGCCTGGGCAGAAAACCGCCAGATGTTTGTATGTGGCAATGGAGGAAGTGCCACCAATGCCTCCCATTTTATCACCGACCTGAGCAAAGCAGCCTCCGATAAAATGGATAAACCATTCAAAGGGATGTCGCTCAATGAGCACCTTTCCTGGATCACCGCACTGGGTAACGACTACGCTTACGAAGACATCTATGTGCGGCAATTGATGAACTTCGCCCAGGCTGGTGACCTGTTGATGCTGCTGAGCGTGAGTGGCAACTCTCCCAATCTGGTCAAAGCCGCCCAATGGGCCAAAGCACATGGGGTGTTTGTGATCGCACTGGTGAGTTCCCGGCCTTGCCAATTGACCGATTTGGCCGATTTTGTCATCGCCGTAGATGAAACCCACTATGGGCGGGTAGAAGATGCCCACATGGGGATTTGCCACCTAGTTTGTTATGCTTTTATTGAAAAAAACTAGGCATAAGCAATCTCAAAAAGGATACCCAATGGCCAGGTTAAACACCATGTTGTTGTTGGGAATTTTGTCGAGGTAAGGTACTTTTAGGGGGAAAGCGAAATCCAGGCGCAGCAACAAGATGGTAAAATCAAGGCGGAGGCCAAAGCCCGCATCGATGGCTAGTTCTTTCAAAAAATTGCTGCTGAATTTTGCACCCGGTTTGAGGGGATCTTCATTCAAGAGCCATACATTTCCGGCATCGACAAACAAAGCCCCTTCGGCAATGCTAAACAACTTGGGTCGGTATTCGGAATTGAATTCTAACTTGATGTCACCCGACTGATCGGGTAAAAACAATACTGCCGGATTGTCGCGATTGGGCGGAGTATAACGCCCGGGGCCAACCGTACGGCTACGGAAACCCCGCAGACTGTTGTTTCCTCCTGAGAAAAACTGTTTGACAAAGGGAAGTTGTTGGCTATTGCCATAAGGGTAGCCAAAGCCCACGATCAGGCGGTTGACCCATTGGCTGCGCTGGTCGATTCGTTTGTAGTAGCGCAAGTCCACTTCTGCTTTGGCAAATTGGGCGAATTTCACCCCGAATAAGGTACCCACCTCGTCGTTTTTCCAGTTGGAGCCATTCACCAAACCAGCAATGTTGCCCGCGATATCCAACAGCCCATTGAAATAAATACCCGTCCGGCGATTGGAACCAGCGAGTTCGTTGTAGTTGTAATTGTAAGTGGCACCGACTATAAATTGCTCTTCTACAATTTTGGCCAGCGAAGGGTATTTCGTGATGCTATCGAGGTACTGTTTAGCAATCGACAGTGGCCTTACATAATTGAAGGTAAAGGGATTGAGCTGGTGTTCTTTTTGCAGGTTTTCTTTCCAGGTATAGCCCAGGTTGCCGCGAAAACTGTTGAGGGTGTATAAATTTTGGCGATTTAACAATTCATAGCCCAGTTGAAGGTTGGTGCGCGGCACGAAATCACTACGCCCCCGAATGTCCAAAAAAGGAACCACAAAGCGAGGGATACTGAGGGTGATCTCCCCTCCTACCCTATACGGATTTGATTTTCCAAAATTGCCACTGACCTGTACCTCGGTACTGCCAAATAAATTCACTGCCAAATGTTCAGCACCTCGAAAAATATTGCGGTGCCGCCATCCTAGTGATACTTGTGAACCAACGAGGTTATTGGTTTTTGAGGTGCCCGTAAGTTCTGCATGCAAGGATTTTTTGGGTAAGGGAGTGAGGTAGTAAAATGCGTTTAATTTGGTACTGTCGAGTACCGGTTCAAAGCGGTTTTTTACGAACTTAAAACTCCCCAGATTGGTTAGCCAACTGAGGGTAGTATTGTGGTCCTTGCGGCTGTACAAATCACCCGGCAGAAATTGCATACTTTGTTCAAAAACACGCTGCCGGAAGAGTTTGGAAGAGTCGATGACATAATATCCTCCCCGATACAATTCGGCATTGGCCAGGTTGGTATCCGGGCTGACGGTGGAGAGGTTGTAATTGGGATAAATGTAAACGTTGTTGATATGGTAAGTATGTCTTGCTTCAGCAGGCGTTTCCGGTTTTACCTGAAGGTATAAGTTAACTTCGTAATTGCCTATGGTGCTATCGGTTTCGATCAGGAGGTATTCGCCGCTAAAGAAGTAAAAACCCAACTCCTTTAGCTCAATGTCAATGCGAGTTCTTTCACCTTTGATGAGGTCTAGGTTAAAAGGAGCTCCTGGTACCAAAAGCGTTTTGGACTGCGTGGCGCGGATGCTTTTTTCAAGGATACCGCTATCGGCGGGGAACGTGATGTTTTTGATTTTATATTCCGGTCCAGTAGCTACCGTGTATTCGGCGCTGGCTTTTTTGCCCTTCACCGTAGTGTCTCCCTGCACTTTTACTTGAAAAAAGCCCCGGTTTTCGAGGTAATTGTCCAATATCCCAGCGTTGCGACCCAGTTTTACCTCGCTGAGCAAAACCGGCGCTTCACCGTATTTGCGACGCAACCAGGCACCTAGGCCTTTTTTACTGCCCAGGTTGTACATCAATAATTTAAAGGGTACTCCCAAAACCCGGCTGTTGGGCACCGGTCTGGTTAGGTCTTGCAGGGTGTTCTGTAGTGCTTTTTTTTGCTTCGATGGGATCTCGGTGTGGGCCATTTTTACCTTTGCGCCAGTATACAATGCGTCATTTTCGGGAACAAATTTGGTCACGTTACAGCCAGTCAGCAACAAGACTAGTGATGTCATGGAAAAATAGAGCCAGAGGGTAATGAGCTTATTCTTCATCTTCAAGCTTTCTGGAGGTGTCAATAAAAGCGGGATCCAGGTCTTCTTTCTGGTTCGTAGGCGGATTGGCAGGTTTTTCTGGAGGGGTGTTGTACTGTTCTATTGCTTTTCTTTCTTTGGTAGCTTTGCGCTTTTGCTTTCTGCGCTCAAAAATCTCTTTAAATTGGTCGTAATCTACCGAAAGGACAAAACCAACCCCGGTTTCGATCACATAACCATAGATTACCCCTTCATATTGGTTGTGGCGATAGGCCCTCAACAGGTAAGTTCCATCCTGAGAAAGGAGGTATTCGATATTCAGATTGGGCGAAGCACTACTGCTGCCCGCATTGGTTTCATTGCTTTGACGGCCACCTTCGAGTGCAAGGTTGGTTCCGATGGAAACGCTTAAGCGGTCGTTCAACAAACGTTTGGAGAGGCCAACATTGAGGTCAGTTTTATTTTGCAAACTGCCCGAAGTATAATCCTCGGAAGAAACGATGTCAAAATTGAGGTCTACCCCTTCAATCAAACCATTGGCGAGGTTGTTCAGTTGTTCGGTCAACATCTTGCTGACACTCTGGCGTGCCAGGGTACCGGCATTGAGGATTCCGTTTGCACTTTCAAACGGGTTTTCCGAGATGAATCGGTTCAGCAAGAGCAAGGCAAATACCTGTTTGTTTAGTTCAGAAGGTTCGGCTTTTAGTTGATTCAGGCGCATTTCTACCTGTCCAGCAATTTGATTGTCAATGCGTACCGTACTTTCTTCTGGCAACACAATGTTGAAGGTAAAGATCGGTTGCATCAATGACCCATCCATGTTCAGGTGTACCGCAAAGGGCAATTTCTGGTGGTAACGCAGGTCGGTTTTGGCCGCAGTAATCTGATCCTGCACCAGTTCAAAGGCAGAGGTATTGACCACGTATACCGCTGTGATGTCTACCACGGCATTGGTGGGTTCTCCAATCCAGGTGATTTTGCTTCCTTTTTGAATGTTGAAACGCCGATGGAGTAAATTGAAGGACATCTCATAGGCACCTTCTTCCAATTCATAAGACCCGGTAAGGGTTATTTTTCCACTTTTGTCTACGCCACCATTCAGCACTGCCTCACCCTGAAGGCGAAGAAAATCTCCGTTGCCTTCATCGATGATTAAAGTCAGTTGCGCTTTTTTGTCTATTTCAATATTGACCGAGGCCTCCATTCCACGAAGGTTGGTTTGGTTAAGTTTATCTTTTTGGATCAAAAACAAAGCGTCATTCAGGGGGGCATCTTTGTCCACAAAAACCACAATCCCATCTCGTTCAACTACTCCAGGCTGTTCTTGTGGTACCACCGCGGTCAGGCGGGTAAGCTCATTGATGCGTAGGGTGCCGTCTACCGCTGGTGCAGTCTCGGTGCCCGTGATTTTTACATTGGTATCAAAATAGACCTGGCCGTAATACAGGTCATTGTTCTTCTTAGAGGTGTTCAGTGCCCTGAAATTTTTGGCCTGCAAGCTCAGGTCAAAGTTATAGTTCAAATAATTGGTCGTGTTGGCTACACCATTGATGGTGAGCCTGTTTTCGGAGGAGTCGCGGATGGTGAAGGAATTAAAGCGTAGCCCCTTGTTTTCTACCGCGATGATCTGTTCATTGTCAATCTTAAACTCACTGTTGAGCATAGTGATGACCATGCTCGTCTCGTTGAAACCAAGTTGACCAGCGATGTCGGGGGAACTTGGTTTATTGCCAATTTTTACATTGCCTTTCAGGTATCCTTTTCCATTCCTGATGGCGCCCATACTGATGCCTTCGAGGGTGTTCCATTGCAGGCTTTTGATGGCTAGATTAAAATCCATCGTACTCTTGTCGTCCGCTTTGAGGAAGTAGTTACCGGTGAGCGCCAGATCGTTGCCCTGTCCTTTGATGCTAATGTCGGTAGCAAAAATATTGGCCTTAGGATTGCTGATTTTAGCATTGATGTCGCCAATGGTATCTCCTTCTACCGCTAGGTCGCTGATGGTAAGGTCGGTGGTAAAATTTAGTTGCGTAATGATGTCGTTCAAAACAATGTTTCCGTTGAGCGTGCCTTCGGCAAACAAAGAATCCACCTGCACGAACCCGGTGAGTGTGGACAGGCGGAATTTTTCAAACAAGATTTCCAGCGGGCTGTTGGCGCTGTTGTCTCGGCTATTGATCGTCAGGTGTTGATTGTTTTTGCTTAAATTAAAATGTTGAGCATTGACCTGAGTGGTGCTGAAGCGAATCTGGTTGTCGGCCTCGATGGACCAAGGCTCGTAATTCAGCAATAAACTATCTTGATGAAGCGACACGGTATAAAATCCTCCAGATTCCTGAGCAAAAAGCCCGGATAAGCGGTATTTGTCGCGTTTGTCTTGATCGCCGATCTGCAGCGCAAAATCTACCTGATTGTTGGCAATATTGGCCCTCAACTGGGTGCTTTGTACAACGAAGGTTTCACCTGTGCCGATTTCCGCTACAATGGTGTTGAAACGGATGTGATCACCCTGAGTTTCTGCGTTTAGGTCTAGTCCGACCATTCGATTGGCCCCATACGCAATATAGGGTGAGCTCAAATGAGCATTCCAACCTGTACTACTGGAAAAATGGCCATCCAAAGAAAGGTCATCCATGCGCTCCAAATCGGGCCAAAAAGCCTGGAGGGCTACATGATCGATCAGGGCGGCCTGGAGGGTAAAATCATACACCAGGGCACTGTCAGCGCTGGTACTGTCCATGATGGCGTAATAAGGTTGGATGGCCTGGATAAAAATGTCTCCCAATTGGGTGAGTTTGTATTGGCCGCTGAGGCTGGCCCGGGCAAAATCGGTGCTCAGATTCAGCGACTGTTGGCCGTTCTCGTATGTGGCCACCAACTCGACGGAATCAATAGCCGTCCGTTGATCGTTGCTGACCAACAAGGAATTGAGCAAATACACGTGCCCATTCAGGCTATCCAGATTGAGGGCCGGAACATCCGCCTGGATAAGGCCCCGGTAAACGATTGGATCGGTGGTCAGGTGCAGTGGGCCGGTTTTTATGCTGTCAATGTTTAGCGTCGCCGCAAAACAAGGGTAAGCTCCGCCTAATTCCCCTTCGGCATTCACTGTAAAATGCAGGTTTGGGTCTTTCATGCCCCCGCGTAGGTCAAACTGTTGCCTGTCCAAAGTGGCATCCAACTGAATATTGCGGTAGGTATATTTGTTGTAAAGGAGACTGGTGATGGCCCCTTTAAGCTGCACATTGGCCGTTTTTTGATCATACCCTTTTCCTTCCACCGTAAAATTGGCGCTGAGCGGCCCCATCGTTTCCGGCTGTTGGATGATGGTGCCTACCTGCAAGGTTTGTACGGCAATGGTGCCAGCGTAGACCGCTTTTTGGGAACGGGCGGCATTGCTGACGGTTCCATTCACTTGGGCATTACCCAAAGGCGTGTTCAAGTCAAGGTCGGCGTCCAGGTTTGCAGCACTGCCTTTTACTGTTCCGGTTAGTGACATCATTTCCGGCAGCGTAATGCTGTCGGGAATACTATTCGGTGGCACAAAGAGCAGGGCGTCATTGCGGCTGGTGCTGAATTGGCGAATGTTGAGGTCCACTGAAAAATGATCGGGGTCGGTCGCATTGTGGATGCTTCCGGAAAGGTCGGCCTGGGTATTTTCAAAACCGCTGAACTGCAATTCCGGGATATTTAGTCGCACCAGGCTGCCCCACATGCGGGTATTGAGTTCAAAGATGGCAGCGGGGTTTTTGAAGGCGGGTTGATCGGCAAGAAAAGGCACAAAAGTCAGGAGGTCTTTTACCTGGATACGGCTATCCTGAATGTCCAAATTGAGACCCATTAGCTCTGGTTTTTCTTGCATCGCGGCGATGGACGGATAGCTGATGATGGCTCTCCGCCGGATGCTGGAACCGGGAGTTTTGATCCATAATTTTTCCAAACGCACTTCACGGCTTGTATACTGAAAGTCTGCTTGTAATTGCTGTAGTGCAAATCCACTGCCTTCCAACATTTGCCCTTTGGTGATTCTGAGGGCGATGGTATCTTGGTTGTACAAAAAATTGTTGCCGTGCAGAGTCAGGTTTTGGAACTTCAAATGGGCGTAATCCATGCCACGCGGCTGGCGCACTTGGGTGTTGTCGTTGTAAATCAGGTTGTTGTTCTGGAGGCGGACCAGGTCAGTGGTGAATTTCCAAGGCGAGTATGCTGTTTGTACTTCCTGCTTATTTTGAGTGGTCAGTTTGATTGCCTGTGTCTCGGTTTTGGCATTCAGATCGATGCGGCCTGTAAAATCGCTTAGTTTCAGTTTGTGGAGGGCGATCAGGTTTTTTTCCAGGTCGATGGTTTTGGGAAAAACTTGCAGGTCTTTGAAGTTAAACTTTGTCTGTAGAGCGGCTGCTTCATTGCTGTAAGCGAAATCTACGTCTTGTAAGCGCGTTTCCTGATTTATAAATTTGATGTATTCCGGTTTTTCATTGGCCATCTCCGCATCTGGATTCGTATTGATCGCAACAATTTCCAGAGGAGTAGTTTGGACCACTCTACCCCTTAACCCACGAATGGCAATGCGGGGCACCTCGTATTCCAGTTTGTTTGGATCGATATGGGCCATACTCAATTGCGCATGATCTAACTGCACATCTACGTCATTCCCCGTGAGTACATCCAAATAGATCAGGTGGGTATTGTCCACCGTCATTTTTTTCACCGCCATAATCAGGGCGGTGCTGTCTTCCACGGGCGTTTCTTCCTCACTCGCAAAAGCATCTACGATGAATTGGTAATTGAACGGTTGATCGGGCTTTGGTCGCTTAAGCTTCACCGTAATGCCCTTTAAAACGATTTCATTGATTTGGACCCGATTGTTGAGCAACTGATACAGGTCGATGTCTACTTTCAATTGGTGACCGGCCAGCAGGGTGTCTTTGCTTTGATCGGCTACATACACTCCCTCCAAGACCAACATCTTGGGAAAAGTAACATCCAGGCGTTTGATGGCTACGGTAGTACCCAGTTTTTGTTCTAGGTAAGTGACAATTTTTTTTCTGGCGAAATCCTGAACTGCTTTGGTTTGGAGGAGCAAAAGCGACACGACAAGCAACAACAACACGGAGCACAAAAGCACAATGATCCCTCTACCAATTTTGACTAAAAGTGGTCTGCTTTTTTTTGTTGCTTCATTTGGTAGCATGGAATAGGAATAAACAGACTGCAAATGGATGCAAAATCTGTTGTATAAAACAAAATCGCTACCCATTTAACCCCCCTGGGGGGCGTATAGTTGTGTTATCGCTGATTTGTTTTTATGTTGGTAGTTGGCCTAAACATAAGTTGTTCTGAATTTTGATTGGTTTTTTTGCAAAAAAATGATCAAAATTCAGAACAACTTATGTTTAGGCTCTAAAGACAGTATTTTTTGATTACTTACTCCCTTGCTCCACTACCTTAATCAACATCCCTGCTGTAACCTGATCTTTCTGTTTCATGCCATTCAAAATTGCATGCTCTTCCAGGCGTTTGTCGGTAACCCCGAAACTCTTCAGTGCATCTGCCAACGTAGCCGTACGGCTCACAGATTTGATGCTTACCCGCTCAGGATAGACATTGATCCTAGCTGGATCGGTCAGTTCTCGGAAGTTTTTGAAGGTGTTTTGGAAGGTCAGGGCATAGGTATTGTAATCCGCCGCTGTGGCCATGCCGTAGAAGCGGTAGATGTTGTTGTCGTACTGAATGCAATAAATGTTGATGCGCAAGGTTTGGGTGCCTTGTTGGGTTTGGGTTGTCTGTTCGGCAACCATCGCAATGGCTGGGAAACCGTTGACTGTCAAATTCTGCGAATCAATCAGTTTCAACGAATCCTGGCTGATGGTTTTGCTAGCCGCTTCACGCAAGGATTTTTCAGGTGCCAAATTGAAAATAATGGCTGCTTTGCCATCCTTGGGGGCCATCACGACCTGCTGGGGTGTGTTTTGCAATTGCCAATCTGCAGGGATTGGGAACTGAAACTTGAGCACCGGATGGTAAAAGACGTTATTGAGGACATACCCTTGTTTGGGGTCTGGGCCATACACAAGCCCGTCGATCATGCGCAAATACTTATCGCGATTCACGGCCAAATTGAAGTTGTTGGTTTTTTTCTGTTCGGCCTCGGCCAACTCCCCTACCCTTTTGAAACGATCCAAGGGATTGGGATGCGTAGACAAAAAGTTGGGCACCCGGCCCTCGGGACCACCGCTCAAACGGTCGATGGTGCTGAAAAAGCCAGCCATTTCTTTGGCATCGTAGCCGATTTTAGTGGAGTATTGTACCCCCAGTTCGTCGGATTGGCTTTCGTGATCCCGGCTATTTTTGAGCAACAACATTTGCATGCCTTGGGACAATGGCTCGGCAAACTGGGCAGCACCGGGTACCGCAATCAGTACCCCGATCAAACCAAGGCTGCTCAAAATCTGGCTTCTTTGCTGCAAAGCGCCATGCCGGCCAGTTACGTGGCCAATTTCGTGGCCCAAAACTCCGGCAAATTCAGCTTCATTGTTAAAATGGGCCATGATGCCCCGGGTAAAATAGACATACCCACCTGGTAATGCAAAGGCATTGACGACATCCGAATCAACCACCTTGAAATAGAATGGCAAAACGGGGCGGTGGGAAATTTTCGCCATTTCTTGGCCTTTTTGATTGATGAAAGCCTGTAGTTTGGGGTCATCATAAGAACCAAACTCGGCGAGCACTTGTGGGTTGGAGGCTTTGCCCAGGGCAATTTCTTCCTGTTCGGACATGACGAGCAGTTGTTTTTTGCCAGAAACTGGATTGATAACCGCGCAGGAATTTAGGGAGAGCATTGAAGCCACCGCAAACAGTGGCAACACGCGTAGGAACAATATCTTCCGCATTTTTTTTGATTTTTTGGGTAAAACAATACAAAACTTAGACGAAAAATCTTCAGCAAGTTTACAGAAAACGCACTAAATTTTTTCAATAGTACAAACAAATTGTTAATATTTGTATAACAAGGCAGCGCATCAAATGGTTGTTCCATTTAATGCGCTGCCTTGTCTGGAGCCAGAATGCTACCTATTACTTCTCTTCTTCCTCCTCTTCTTCACCCTGGATCGGAATGACAAAAGCACTTCTGCGTGGCGCAGGTACTTTGGAATTTCTACCCCGCACTGCTTTCCAAATCACCTCGTTAAAGGCCAGATCGGGCGCTCGATCTTCTTTTTCCAAATCGAACGAGTACGAGAGTTTTGACCAATAATCGTCGATGGTATTGCGCATCGTCAAGCTGATTTGGTTGCTTTTGGCCTCGTAAGTACTAAAGTCAGGTTTTTTGGTAAAACAAGCATACATCGGCTTGGCCGCGGCATCGTATTGGCTCATCGGGCTCAAACCCAGGATCAATTCCATGGTACGTAGTACGCTGGAGGTGGAATACATACTGCTTTCCACGTGTTTGCGCTTGGTGTATGGGCTAATGACCAAGCAGGGTGAGCGGTGCGCATCAACGTGATCGGGGCCATTCTGAGCGTCGTCTTCCAATACAAAAACGACCGATTCTTTCCAGATTTTACTTTTGGACAGGTGTTCTACAAAACGGCCAACGGCTAAATCATTGTCAGCCACCATGGCAGCTGGGGAAGGCACCCCTACCCTAGCGCCCGCCGTGTGGTCGTTGCCAAAACGCACGAAGTTCATGCGTGGCACCTGATTGATGGCCGATAAGGAGTCAAAATCGGCTTTCCAACGCTCAAAACGCAAAATATCCTGGATTGCAAGGTTGTAACCAGCGAATTTCGTGCACAAATGTCCCTTAAGGTTAGGCATATAGGTATGCCCATAATCGGCCCAAATGCCATAGCTGCGGTAACTCAGTCCGGCTGCTTTACATTTGTCCCACAAAAATCCCCCCTTTGACCAGGCAATTTCTTTGGAGCCTTCGTATTCGTAAGCCCCACCTCGTCCTCCATAATTGGTCGGCCAGGTTTTTTCTACATAGTCATTGGCATAGGCCGAGGTCGACCAGTTGTGGCCATCAGCACTTACTTCAGCGTCCACATAAAAATTGTCGAGTAAGACAAATTCGCGGGCGAGTTTATGCATGTTGGGTGAAACCGAATCGGGGAAAAGACAGAGGGAAGGATCTCCATTGCCCTCTTTCATGTCGCCAAAGACCTGATCGTAAGTACGGTTCTCCTTGATGATGTAAAACACGTATTTAATGGGCGAAGGATCACCAACTTTACGCGGAATGGGGTTGCCTGTTTCCCCTTCGGTCTGCATTTCTTTGTTTTTCCGATAGGGGGTATTGCCATACACCAATTTGGTGAACGCGGGCAATTCTTCCAATGTAGGGATGGGAATAAAAGACAAAGTCCCTTTGAACAATCCCGCGATGTATTCGGTGTCTTTGGTTCTGGCTTTGTAAGGGTTGGGGCCCTTGGGATTGGCTTTTGAGGTCAGACCTTTTCCATTGGTCACCAACAATTGATCACCCACAAAACGTACGGAAGTGGGATACCAACCCGTAGGCACAAAGCCCAGAGACTTGGTTTTACGCGCTTCACTCACGTCAAACAAGGCCAAACAATTGTTGTCGGCATTGGCTACAGCCAGCATTTTTCCGTCTTCGGACAAGGCAATTGAATTGGTTGTTGAGCCGATGGGGGCATCGGGGTACAGGGCAGCCACAATGGTTTCAACCACTTGCCCAGATTGCAGGTCGATGACGGAAACCGCATTGTCGTCGGCACAAGCAACGTATAAATGGCGGGAATCTTTGCTAAAAACCATTTCATTGGGGTGTGAACCCACGGGGATTTCGGCTTCAATTTTTGCAGTTTCAGGATTGTACACCGCAATGGTGGCTCCGCCCCAAATCGAGAGGTATAGTTTTTTACCATCGGGCGCCAAGATACAAGTATATGCCGCCGCTTTGAGCTTGATCTTTTTTTCTATCTGTTTGTTCTGTACCATAAAGGTGTACAAAGAACTGTCACCTTTGGTTACACAATACAAACGATCTTCATTACTAGACAGGGTCATACCCGCTGGAGAGGCTGTTCCCCTAGGCCAACGGTTGCCCAAAACCATACTGTCGCGCAGTTTCAGGTGATCGTTGTCAATGTTGTAGATGCGGATTTGGTTGTCGTAACCACCGGAAGCGTATAGTGTTTTGGCATCTTTACTCAAAGCCAGGCCATACCAGGCTTTGGGAATGTCCAATTCGTGGAGGACTTTGCGCGTTTTGGTATCAATCCACATCAAACTGTGTTTGGATTGCCCGTTGTTGCTGACGATGGCGCGACTTTTGTCACTTGAAAGCATCATATTCAGTGGCAAATCCCCTAATTCAAGTTGTTCTCCAATTGGGGTAAGTGACCAGCCATTGGGTAGAAGCAACTTTTGGACCTGCCCATAACGCCCCAGCAATAGGGAGCTTTGACCAGATTTGTTGCAAGAATGGAGGCCAAGTAGGCTAAGCAAAAAGAGGGAGAGCAGTAGTGCATTAATTTTCATGACGGAGCGAATTGATTAAAGTTCTATAAAAATCTTAACAATTCCGGATAGTTTCACTATTCTTGAGTTAAGAGTTTGTGAAACATCCTTTATTTTACGTCACTTTTTGCCAAAAACGAGTTATACCTTTAAAGTGTCATCAAATTGTAAAGGATGACGATTAAGCTCCAAAAATATTGGTTATGAAAACTGAAATTAAAGAATTGGTTGCTGAGGGGAAGGTCGATGAAGCATTGGACCAGCTGGTCGCTTTTTTGGAAAGCCAAATTGATCAATATTCTCCGCTCTACCGTGCTGCACAGGTTGCCCAAAGTGAATTCAACCAAATCAAGGAAAAGGAACTTCAGGGCTTGCTGACCGAAGATCAAATCCGCTTGGCCAACAATAAAGCCATCAATAAAGTACTCGAAATCCTAGAACAAATTGATCGGGGTATCTCTTCCATCCCTCGACCCAATCGCCAGGTTTGGTGGTGGTATGCGGCTGGTGGGGCAGTGTTGACGCTGGTTGCAGTGTTTGTTGTGCGAGGGTTAGCACCAAAAACAGATCCAATTCATCCTAATCCAATTCCAGGTGATACGACTCAGGTAGTGGACATTCCGGCCTTTACTTGCCCTGCATTTGATAAAAAAGCCGATTATCCGATTGCGGTTTTTCAATTCACCACCCTCAATCCAAAGGATTCTATCACTGATCAATTATTGGTGGAGCAAATTGACGGCATTTTTGCCCGCAATCAGTATAAGGGAGATGCGGCTTTGGTATTCAAAATTAAAGGCTCGGTAGACTTGTCGGTGGCCAAAGCCATGATTGAAAAATGCCGAGCCAGAATGGTCATTTGGGGTCGGGTGTTTGACAACAGTGAAATTGAACTCAATTTTTATGAGCCCCAATTCAACCAGAATCAACAAGAAGAACTGGACAGTATGTTGCAGTTTAGAGACCAGGGCAATTTCCAGGCCAGTATCAAACAGGCTGCCCTAATCATTGCCTCCCGAGTATTGGTGGGCAACGATGCTCCTGGGGCGGTAGCGGTAGCCGATGAAGCTTATCAAGAAACCATAAAAGCAAATAGCATTTCTGCCAAAACCACCAAAAAAGCCAATGCAGAATCGATGGCCACCATGACATTGGCCAATGCACACGCCAAGACAAAGGATTTCCGGAAGTCGATCAAACTTTACGATCGAATTTTGGACACAAAGCCGCACGATACCGTCGCCTTGAGAAATCGGTCCATTGCCCAGATCAAAGCAAACGACATCAACGGTGCGGTAAAAAGCATCGACTCCATGAGGCATTATCAAAAACTAGAGGATCCGCTGTTTTTGGACAAGGCTGGAGATGAGTTGAAGGAAAGAGGATTTACTAAAAAAGGCATTGAGTTTAAGAAGGATGCCAAAGATGCTCAACTCCTAATCGATCAGCGCCTCATAAAGAAAATACCCCAAGAACAGTAATGCATGGGGATGGTTTTGTAACTTGAGGTCGCTTTTGGGCGGAAATCACATTACAAAACCTCACTCGCCATGAAATGGTCGCTTAAAATAGCCAGAATTGCTGGCATTGACGTGTTTTTGCATTGGACTTTTATTGTGTTGCTCCTCGGTGTTTTTGTAGCCGGAATCCGCACCATCAACCGTTCCGAAGACAGCTTGAATGGGTTCATCTTCATCGTACTGCTTTTTTTATTCGTGCTCCTGCACGAATTTGGCCATGCCTTGATGGGCAAACGATTTGGCGTCAAAACCAATCACATTACCCTCCTTCCGATTGGTGGAGTTGCGGCCATGGAGCACATTCCTGAAAAGCCCTGGCAAGAAATGCTGATTGCCTTGGCGGGGCCTGCAGTCAATTTTGTATTGGCCATCGTTTTTTTGATCTTGTTGGCCGCCACAGGCCACGTGCCCGCAATCTCTGATTGGTGGAGCCCGGTCAGCAACGACAACATGATCTATTCTTTGTTTACCACCAACGTCATGTTGTTTTCCTTCAACCTGATTCCAGCGTTTCCAATGGATGGCGGACGGGTATTGCGGGCCTTACTGGCCATGAAATATGGGCGTTACAAAGCCACGAATATTGCTGTGCGGATTGGGCAATTGTTGGCAATTGGCCTGGTTTTATTTGGTTTGAGTGGCAATATCTGGTTGGTATTTATTGGCGTGTTCATTTACCTGGGGGCAGGAGCTGAAGGCAACTACGAATCGACCCGCTCCGCTTTGTCCAAATACAAGGTGCAAGACGCCATCATGCACCAATTCACCCCCTTGCAAAGTACCGATACCATTGGTACCGCGGTTCGCCTCTTATTGGATGGGCAGGAAAAGGAATTCATTGTACTGGAAAATGAACAGGTGGTGGGCACCCTGACCCGCAATGAAATGATCCAAGGGCTAGGGCATTTCGGCAAGGAAGCCAACCTAAGTGAAGTGATGAATCACACCATTTTACGCCTGGAACCCCAAATGCCGCTAGATGATGTATACGACCAAATGACCGATGAAAACGTGGAAATTGCCCCGATTTTTGAAGGTGGGAAGTTGATTGGTGTATTGAATCGGGATAATATTATGGAGATACTGGTGATTGATAATTCTCAGCCGCACCTGCGGTTTATTTAAAAAGTTAATGCTGAAGTGCTTCACCTCCACCCGGCACTTCGGCTTCGCTCAGTGACCGAATGGGGGTGAAGCACCTCAGCATTAACTTTTTAGCCTTTCACATACATCACTTCCTTCACCGCTTTCACTACCCGACTTGGGTTGGGCAGAAAAGCATCTACCAAGGTAGGCGCATAAGGCAAGGAAGTATCTGCTGAACTCACCCGTACTACTGGGGCGTCCAGGTAATCGAAAGCCAACCTTTGTACGGCATACGCTACTTCTGAAGACACGCTGGCAAATGGCCAGGCTTCGTCTACAATCACGCAGCGGTTGGTTTTTTTCACTGAATTGATCAAGGTTTCTATATCTAGCGGGCGGATCGTACGCAAGTCGATCACCTCCGCAGAAATGCCTTCTTTGGCCAGTTCCGTAGCTGCATCCAAGGCAACTAGGGTCATTTTGTTGTAGGAAATAAGGGTTACATCCGTTCCCTCCCGGCGAATGGCCGCTTTGCCAATCGGAACCAGGTACTCTCCTTCTGGCACAATCCCTTTGTGTCCATACAGGATTTCCGACTCCATCATACATACCGGATTGTTGTCACGGATAGCCGATTTGAGCAAACCTTTGGCATCAGCTGGATCAATGCAGGAAATGACCTTCAAACCAGGTACATTCGCCATCCAGCTTTCAAAAGTTTGGGAGTGTTGTTGGGCCAACTGACCAGCAGCGCCCGAGGGACCCCGGAAAACGATCGGGCAGTTGAATTGACCAGCCGACTGCGAAAGGGTTTTGGCGGCATTGTTGACGATTTGGTCAAACGCCAGGATGGCAAAGTTCCAGGTCATAAACTCGATCACTGGACGCAAACCATTCATGGCCGCACCTACACCAATACCGGTGAAGCCCAGCTCGGCGATCGGAGTATCAATGACCCGTCTTGCACCAAATTCATCCAACATACCTTTGCTCACTTTATATGCACCATCGTATTGGGCTACTTCTTCTCCCATCAGGAAAACGGTTTCGTCCCGGCGCATCTCTTCTATCAATGCTTCTCTGAGTGCATCACGAAGCGCAAGTTCTCTACTCATATGCAGTTTTTGTCAATTTTATAGCTTGTGCCCATTGCAATGTTGAATTAGGCGCAGCAAAAATAGAAAAAATCTCTACTTTTGTAGCGAAAAGCAAAGGGGCGATAAAAAAATAAGTGCTCATTTTGCCAAAGGAATAGATAAGTAAGCGATTCATTTAAAGTGCCTTATCTATTCCTTTGGCTCAATAAAAATGAGCACTTATTTTTGCCACACTACAAGTCGCTAAAATAAAACCAAATGCCTTTGCGTTTGTTTGGACAAATTGTACATTCATTTTTTTGCTAATAGACCGAACATATGAAAATCCAAATCAAAAAATCTCAGAACATCTTGTTGGCTTGTGCAGTGCTCGCGCTCACATTTTCATGCAATCGGGGCTATGGTTGCCCATCCAATTTTTCATTTAGTGACCTGGTTACTGAAGCCATCAAAACCGCTGTTGCGCTGTTTTTTTAATCTATCTCTGTAGCTACTACACCAATGAGCGATGACGCAGCTAATGATGAAATCTTCGTAACACAAGATGGTTCGCACTCCATTACTGCCTCTCGCTTTGGGGTAACTTACCATTCCAAGTACGGTGCCATCACCGAATCCCGACATGTTTTTATCCAGGCTGGCTTGTACCCGTTGCTGTTGAATACACCAGCAAAACTATCAATTCTGGAAATGGGATTTGGCACAGGCCTTAATGCCTTGCTTACTTTCCATGAAATGGCCAATCGCCCGGTGGAAGTGTATTACGAAGCCATTGAAGGTTCTCCTATTTCAATACCTGCTGCCCAAAGCCTGAATTATCCTCAACTGATCGACGAAAATGACGCTGAGTTAAAAGCAGTGTTTGAACAGATGCACAGCATGCCTTGGGGGGAAGAAGTGACTCTTACCACTTATTTCAAGTTATTGAAAAATTTGGGGAATTTGGAAGATCTGGATTTTTCTCCTCGTTTTGATCTGATTTATTACGACGCCTTTGCGCCCAGTGCACAACCCGAATTGTGGACGGCACCGATCATGCAAAAAATGTACGATGCTTTGAGGCCCGGTGGAGTTTTGGTGACCTATTGTGCCAAAGGAGAATTTAAACGAACGCTCAAAGCAGTAGGATTTACAGTTGAGCGAATGCCTGGGCCTCCCGGTAAACGCGAAATGACCAAGGCCATAAAAGAACGCGCCTGAAGTGATGTCTATTCATTCAGGCGCGTTTTTCAGTTAGGGAACGTAATTTTTTGGTTTGCGCCCCCTCTTGGACTTTACCCCGGTATTCGGTACTTCAATGACTTGAGAAAGGTCGATAGGGGTCTCCTCTTCTCCTTTTCTCGATGATTTAATGGCATTGAGTTTACCGTCATCACCGTATAGTTTTCGTGACATCTTATTGTAAGCCAGAGCTGCTTCTTCAGCCGAGGCAAACATACCAATGTGTACTGATTTTCGATTGACGGAAATGACTGCCCGGTAGCGATTATTCTCTTTATACACCCCGGTATAGCCAACTTTGCTGCTGGTTTTCCGTTTTCGGCTCGCTACGGAACGGGATCGATAAATGAGGTTCTCCATTCGGCAATCCAATTTGTTGCCGTTTTTGGCACCTACCAAGTTCTTATCACCACCTTTGGTATCTACCAGAAACTTTTCTGCAATAATTTTGTGCAGATAAATGGTTTCGGTTTTGTACCCTCCATCCGCTTTTTTCCAGGTTTTTTGGAAAACTGCGCAGCCGCTGGAGTGACGCCGTAGGTTGTTAATGAAATCTACCTTAACAAGATACGGATCGGTGGTAAGAAACTCGTAGATTTTGTCGTCCAGAAGGACCGACTCTTCTGCGTTTTTCAATTTAACTTTGTAAAGCACGCTCTCAAAATTTTAGTTATTCAAAATAAGGCATAGAATGGTAAGCCTGTTTGTTTCAAGGGGTTGCACACCTTGACACTGAAAGTTGTATGTTCTAGGTTTAAGGAAGTTAGCAAGTTTTTTCGACAAAAAAAAGGGCTGTTCGATCCAAGAGCTGGTTCTCTTTGTTCAATGGGCTGGTATTTACAGCTCTAAAGATAAACAAAATCAAAAAATGGATAACATTTATTCAACAATATTTACGTAAAGGCAAGATTTTTCTTTGTCGTAATGCAGCAAAAGCACAAAAAAATATGGGAAAAGAGCAAATTTTCTTTATTAAAAGGTGTTTCGATTTGGCGCGCCTAGGGGCAGGGTCGGTTTCTCCAAACCCAATGGTGGGGGCAGTTTTGGTGTTCCGTGGTAGAATTATAGGCGAAGGTTACCACCAGCGTTATGGGGGCGCGCATGCTGAGGTCAATGCAGTGGCATCGGTAGCAGAAAAAAATCGTGTGTTCATTGCCCAGGCCACGCTCTATGTTTCCCTTGAACCTTGTTGCATTTACGGCAAAACTCCGCCCTGTACCAATTTAATCATTCAGGAGAAAATTCCAAAAGTGGTTGTCTCTTGTTTGGACCTTACTCCGGATGTCCGTGGGCGAGGGGTCGAAATACTCCGGGCACACAGCGTTGAAGTGATTACGGGAATACTGGAAGAAGAAGGAAAAGTGTTGGCTGCTACCCGCAACGTTGCAGTGAGCCAGCAAAGGCCCTACATTATTCTAAAAATGGCCCTTACCCGCAATGGGTATTTTGCTCCGTTGGACCGCAGCCAGTTTTGGATTACCCAGGCACCGAGTAAACGTTTGGTGCACCGATGGCGGAGTGAAGCCGACGCTATATTAATAGGTACCACTACTGCACTAATGGATGACCCACAACTAGACAATCGACATTATTTCGGCAAATCCCCCCTGCGGATTGTTTTGGATCGAAGCTTGAGCTTGCCACCGCACCTGAACATTTTTTTAGACGGGAAAAAGACCTTGATCGTTTCGGAGCAAATACCCAAAGCACGGGCATTGGGACAGGTTCAGTACCTGCAATTGCTCTTTGATGCCAATTTTTGGGAAAAACTAATGCACATTTTATGGACGGAATACAAATTGGGGGTGGTTTTGATTGAAGGGGGTGCAAAAATTTTTGAAAGCATCCTTGCTGCTCAGTTATGGGATGAAGCCAGAGTTTTGGAAGGACAAAATACTTTGGAAGAAGGTATCTCAGCTCCTGTAATCCCTGGCATTCCCATAAAAAAAATGGCCTTGGGCTTGGACGAATTGAAAGTTTATCGGAATATTCACAGAAGTTAAACTTATTTTAAGGTTCACAATTTAGAGCATAAATCCGGTGACCAAAGTGTTTTACTTTTGTCTTTAGTTTACAGTAGATGGATGGCTCGCCAACATTTACTAATTTTACAGAGAAAACAAACATTGTTGAAATGAGCAGATTGGGAGTGTGTTTCGCTATGGTACTGATGATTGGCTTAACTATTACGGCAGCAAGGGCGCAGGAACAATTGCTACTAAAAAAAGGGACTACACCAAAAACAGGTGTTACCGCAAAAGGTATAACCCCGCGTACCCCCACCCGTAGCCAAGCAGTAACCCTCAATTGGGTAAGTTGGGAAGAAGCCGTTGAGCTGAATAAAAAGGAGAAGAAAAAGATCCTCCTGGATGTTTTTACCTATTGGTGTGGCTGGTGCAAAAAAATGGACGCTGAAACGTTCAGCAACTCCTACCTTGCCAAATACCTCAACGATAACTACTATCTGGTCAAATTGGATGCAGAATCCAAGGAACCACTGGAATACAAAGGAAAAGAGTTTCGCTATGTGCGCAGCTCTAAAGGTGGTCACCACGAATTGGCTGAAGAATTGTTACGTGGCCATTTGAGTTTTCCTTCGCTGGTATTTTTGGATGAGAACATGGAGATGATTCAACCCATTCCAGGTTACCGGGATGCCGAAGAACTCTTGATGATTTCCTCCTATTTTGGTACGGGGAAATACAAGGAAGTCCCCTGGTCGATCTTTCAAAAAGACTTCAAAGTGCCGGAAGGATTTAAAAGATAAATTTAATGTGCTGATGGGTTAATGTGCTAATGTGCTAGAAAGATACGCTTCTCTTTCATCAGCAATCAGCACATTAACCCATCAGCATATTAGCACATTACTTATCGTATTGATCGAGATTCAGATTGCGAATGAGTCGAATCAGTTTTTGTCCGTAAGTCTTATCTGTAGCATAACCAGCCCGTTTCAAACCGTAAGCCCAACTCTTATAATCCTTGCCGTACTTTTGTAAGTGCTCGTAACGGGGGCTAGTCAACAAAATAGAGTGCTCCTCATAACTTTCCCACGCAGAATCGAATACCCGGAACATATCGTATACATCGTCGTCAGTGTAGTTGCGGCAAGTACAACCTTTACATTTGCGCCGGCATTTGATGCCAAAATGGTTGTTGGATTCCAGGGCCAGTTTGCTTTCTCCGGCGTTCGACTCCAACAAACCTTGAGCTAAGGTAATGCTGGCTGGGATGCCGTAGTTGTTCATTGCCCGAATGGCTGCGGGAGCATACCGATCTATATAAACTTGCATAGCTTGGCCTTTTTCGGATAAGTCCCCTCTCCCACCCTTTTTGGCATTGAGTGCGGGTGTCAAGTTGGATACACTAAAAGTAGGTTCTTCTGTTGTTGTAGCCTTGCTGCTTGTCTTTGGCAGGTTTCTTTTGACCAACTGGCTGATGTTGATGGCTGGTACGAATACTGCTTGCTGGCTACTCAAGTTATTTCCCAAACTGGTGCGGGTAGCCAGAGGTGCCAGAGCCATTTTTTTTTCATCGGCGCCATCCATATTGATTTGCAAGCTGAGGTCCCTTTGAAACAAAAGATGGCCCGCAAGGTAAAGCAAGATGGCGTTGAACCAATTGCGGTTCACCCACGCAAACAGTTGATTTTCTTGTAGAAATGCTGAATTTCCTAAATGACTTGGACGGGTATTGTGCTGCTTCATGGCAATTAACATTTTTTGTGTCAACAAAATTAAAACAATTTTTTTCCCGTGCAAACTATTTATAAAACTTTTTGTGGCTTAAAAAATATTCTCTCAGTTTTACTTAGTGTAGCTTTTACACTACTTTTACAAAATATACATTCAACAAACAGCCTTTAAACCGCTCTGAAACCTATGATCATTGTAGCCGACAGTGGATCGACCAAGACCGATTGGATGCTTTTAACCGATGAGGGAGCACTTTTGCTGCACACCATGGGTTTCAATCCCCTTTACCACAGCGAGGATTTGATTTACGAAAAAAGCAAGGAAGAATTGGACAAGCACCAGGTGGACTTGTCGACCGTTTCTGCCATGTATTATTATGGTACCGCAGTGTGGGACCATGCCAAGGCAGAGAAAATTGCTCGTGCCCTTCGTCGTTTGTTCCCCAATGCCCTCGTAGAGGTGGAACACGACTTATTGGCGGCGGCTCGATCCACTTGTGGACGTGATCCTGGCATCGCTTGCATCATCGGGACGGGCTCAAATACCTGCTTGTTTGACGGCAAAGATGTGACGGACAATGTGACCAACCTCGGCTATTTTGTGGGGGACGAAGGCAGCGGTGCCCATTTGGGCAAAGCATTAATCAGGGCTTATTTTTACCGCGAATTACCGCCCGATCTTGAAAAAGCATTGGAAGCTCAAGTTCCGGGCGGGAAGGACGAAATTTTGGACAACATCTACAGTAAGCCGCAACCAAATGTATATCTCGCTTCTTTCACCAAATTTTTGGGCGAGTTCCGAAACCACTTTTTTATCCAAAAACTCATTTACCAATCCTTTGCGGAATTCATTGATCGCAATGTGCGCAAATACCCCGGGCACCTCAATCTACCGATTCATTTCATTGGTTCGGTAGCCTACTACTTTCAGGATATTGTAAAAATTATTCTGGAAGAACGCGGAATGAAGCCGGGAGTGTTTATCTTGAAGCCCATTGACACTCTAGTGCAATTCCATCGCGCTCACGAACTGAGCCGCTAACGCACAGGACAAACGGATAACCCAACAAGTAGTTACAAGTGATGAAAACAGACATTAAACGCATTGCCGTTTTCACTTCGGGAGGAGATGCTCCGGGGATGAACGCGGCTATTCGTGCAGTGGTTCGTACCGCCTCCTTCCACGACTTACATGTTTATGGTATTTCTCGTGGTTATGAAGGCATGATTGACGGCGATTTTAAACGCTTGGAACGCAAGGACGTGGCCAACATTATTCACCGGGGAGGAACCATTCTCAAAACGGCGCGGAGCAAACGTTTTATGACTCCAGAAGGCCGCAAAGCTGCTTACGAATCGCTGCGGGCATTTGATATTGATGCTTGCATTGCTATTGGTGGCAACGGTACTTTTACTGGGGCCAACATATTTGCGCAGGAGCACAACATTCCATTCATTGGTTTGCCAGGCACCATCGACAATGATTTGTACGGAACCGACTACACCATTGGTTTTGATACCGCAGTAAACACCGCCATTGAGGCTGTTGATAAAATTCGCGATACTGCCGACTCCCACGACCGGGTCTTTTTTGTAGAGGTAATGGGCCGTCATGCGGGTTACATTGCCCTCCACACTGGCATTGGTAGTGGTGCAGAAAGTGTGGTAACACCCGAAATCAGCGTGAGCATCGAAGACGTGGTCGGTGTTCTTCAACGCAGCGCCAAACGCAAAAAACTCTTTAGCTTGATCATTGTTGCGGAAGGCAGTACCCTGGGGAGCGCCAATGAGATCGCCGGAAAGGTCAACGAAAGGCTGCCTGGTGTATTTGACATCCGGGTAGCGGTGATCGGCCACTTGCAACGTGGGGGAGCACCCAGCCACCTCGACCGCATGTTGGCCAGCCGCATGGGCCATGCCGCCGTGGAAGGGCTGGTACAAGGCAAAGCGGATGTGATGGCAGGTATTGTCAACGATGAAATTGTTTATACACCCTTGCACGATGCCATTTTTACCGCAAGAACCATTAACAATCAATTGATTAAAATGGCAGGTATTTTGGCCATGTAGGGTTAGTTGAAAAGAAGTTTCACTTAACGCGACGGTCACTGAGCGAAGCCGAAGTGACCGTCGCATTAAGTGAAACTTCTTTTCAACGCTCCTTCTTCCATAAGAACCAAGGCACCAAAAAATGTGGAAAACGAATGAGCAACTCATACACCCACATTTGCAACCAGTTTTCGAAAAAATCGAAACTGAAATAGCTCCACACTCGTGCCAGCGAAGTCAACAATCCCCAAGCAACCAGATAGGAAAAAATCGCCGTTTTAAACCTTTTGGGCCAGAGCACTCCCAGCGCTGCCAATACATCCAATACACCAATCAAAAACAAAAATTGCCGCGCCGGGTCTTCACCGATGCTCAGCGAGCGCATGGTCATTTCCAAAAAATTGCCAGGTATCGGGTAATAACCCAAAGCGTACAGACCATGCCCAATAAAAGTAGCCGAAATGGCAGCTCTGGCCCCATATCGAATCCAGTATTCGGGAATGGAACCTTTGCTGCACACTGCCAACAACAATGGAGTAGTCCACTGCAGACTGTACTCAAGCAATTGCCCGATCTGCCAGCCGTATTCTTTCCAAACGACCAAGGCCAGCACTAACAATGCCCCACTAGCGGTAGTTAAGATGCTGCGGGCCAAACGAGGAAACCATTTAATACTTAAGGCCGCCCCAGCACTAAGCAAATAAAACCAGCCTATCCCTTGCGAAAAAAGCCGGATGCGTTCATCGTAAAGGGGGTTGCCCACGTATTCCGACCAGCTCAACCCAAAGACCACCGAGACCAGGTCTTTCATCCAATATTCATCCCACAAAAACTCGCGGTACGGAGCATCCCAAAACAGGTGCTGCCAGGCTCGTCCCAGCAGTAGGCCGAAGGCCGCCGTCTGTAACAAGCGGAAGGAGCTGAAATGTTTAGGGTTGAACAATTGAAAGGATGGGTAGCGCAAGATTTGTTTTTTTGAGCCACAAAGCTAAATAAAGTTGGGGAGTTGAGCAATCGGCGCTTCGACTACGCTCTGCGACCGGTCGCAGAGCGTAGCCGAAGCGAACTTTCCTTTCACCTACTTTCCCCCGCCATTGACCGACTATTCCAATTCCGGAATTTTTTTCCCTGTAACCTTGTACCAGAAATCAGCCGCCTGTGCGGATAAAAACCAACAACACCATGAAAAAGATTCTATTTGTAGCCCTATTTTTGGTCTTTATGCAATCGTGCATTACCTCTTTGCACCCACTGTACACCGATTCTACCCTGATTGCCAAAAAGGAATTGCTAGCGCTTTGGAAAGACAAAGAAGGCATGTATTGGCGCTTCATGAAAGAGGACGATTCCAAATTGTATCGCCTGCGTTGCCGCTCAAAAAACATGACTGCCGTATACGCAGCCGGATTGGTGAAATTTGGCGACAATTACTTTTTAGATGTGCAAATGGAGGATGGACCGATTAGTGACGAGGAAGTTGCGCGTCTCAAGAAGGCCGAAGGCAATCCCGATCCAAAAGTCACCAAGGGTGGTTCGGATCAAAACGATGTTGGCTTTTTGGCTTACAACATTCCCGGTCATAATTTTTACAAACTTGCTTTTAAGGGCGACAACATTTATGTTTACCCCTTTAATGATGATTATCTGGAAGACTTGTTCAAACAACGCAAGGTTCGCATCAAGCATGAGAAGGTAGAGTCTTCATTGACCGTTTTAACTGCCTCAACGCAGGAGTTGCAGGATTTTTTCAAAAAATACGGCGACGATCCCAAATTGTTCAAGGACGACGAACCTAAAGTACTCCGTAAACTGGTTAAAAAATGAAAAAATCAATCCTGGCCATTGTCCAAAATCAGTTCTTACAGCACCTGTTGTTTTGGGCAGTGGCCGGGTTTGTCATTTATCGCTTGACGGCATACAACAACATTCCAACCCGCACCGATTTTTATTATACCTTTTTGTTCTTATGCCCCGCTTCCTGGGTGGTCTATTGGAACATTTTTTTGATCGATCGCCTGCTCCCCAAAGCCCAATATTGGAAATTTCTCCTGTTTACACTCCTGGTTTTGTGCAGCGGAGTCGCGGGGTATTTTTTAATCATGGAATACCTGGTTGACTACATTTTCCCGGGTTATTACTTCATTTCTTATTATCAGCCACTGCAAATTTTGCTCTTCCTCAGTGTTTTTTGGTTGCTAAGCACACTTTTAAATCTTTCCAGTGGCTGGTTCCGCGAACAGGAGCAAAAACAAAAAATTCAGCAACTCGAAAAGCAAAAAACCCAGGCCGAACTCGATGCCCTCAAAGCCCAACTCGATCCTCATTTTTTGTTCAACAACCTGAATAGCCTCTACAGCCTCGCCTTGGAAGAGAACCCAAAAACCCCGGAGGCCATCCTTAAATTATCCGAAAATTTGCGCTATGTGTTGTACGAAGGAGTAGGCGCAGAAGTGAGTTTGCAAAAAGAGATCCAACACTTGAGCAACTACTTCCAGTTGCAACAATGGCGGTTTGGGGAGGAAATGGAGATTACTCTGCAACTTGACTTGCCCGATACAAGGCTGACCATTGCTCCATTGCTTTTATTGCCTTTGTTGGAAAACAGCTTTAAACACGTGGGCCGCAACCGCAGCGGCCGCTACGCGGTGCAGGGAAAAATCAAATTACAGGAAGGGAAATTAATGGTATCGCTACAAAATACCATTGCCGTAGCTTATGAAAAAACTGATCAACCAATTGCAAGTGGGATTGGCTTGGTCAACTTGCAAAAACGTTTGGAGTTGTTGTATCCGGATAAGTATTATTTCAATACGATCAGTACGGGAGATGAATTTGTAGCCAAATTGGAATTGCATTTGAAGACTTGATCGGCCATAAGCATAGCCGATCAAGTACTCCAAAATTTGCTAATTCGGGTTTAGAACCCTCCGTATATCCGCTTCGTTGCGGATTGCACGATCAATGGTTTGGACTTTGAGTTTTACCCCTTTTTTAGGGTTGGACTGGGCCCATTCGGCTTTGGTTTTCACCAACGCGATTTTGCCATCCGGAGTCATCATCCACAAGAGGTACCCTTTTTTCTGGTCAAAATAAACCGTACTACCCCGGCCCGTGTGCAATTGATAAATGGATTGACCATTTTCATCACTCAAATAGGCCGTTTGATTGGGATAACGGGTACCGTTTTGGTCTTCAATCATGCGAATGCGGAAACTGCTTTTGGCCAGCGGCGCCGGGCGATCACAGTTCCAAATGCCAAAAGTATTGATGTCGAAAATGTGGCGCACTTTGCGCGTTTGGGTTGAGGCCGATGTGCCTTTATCATTTGCTTCCTGGTTATAGCGACTTTCCAGGGCGGTAATTTTATCAGTGGTTCTTTTTTCCCATTCCGCCAATTTGGCTTCATAGACCTGTACCGCTTCGTCGTAGCTATTCTGAGCTCGTTCAAAATCTTTGCCCGTGATCACGGGTTGTACCAAAAGCCGGAGCTCATTGGCTTCTCCGATCAGGGTCAATTCGTATTCCACTTCGCTCATGCGTTTCAGTCGAGCCGACTTCCACTCCAGGTTCAAGGCATTTTCGTTGAAGGGTGAACTATTGGGGCGCACTTGCCAAATTGCTCCTTTTTGCAGGCTGGCAATAGCTTCTTCTGAGCCAGGTTCTAGCGGGAGGCTGCCATCTTTCAAATCCAATTCAAAAGAAACAGCTTTTCCATCAGGTTTTACAGGTTTCATGGGGGCTTCCGGTTTCGGATCGGCCACGAGGACTGCCGCCTTTTCAGCGTTTAGTCGATCCGCAGGGCTTAATCCTTCCAGATGTTCTGCATTGGCTTCGGCTTCAAAAACCATGGCGCTTTTGCCATAAAAGACCCAATTGCGGGCTACAGTATCCAAATGGTATACTTTAAAAGAGGGCCAGGAGCCATCGGCTTGCACTGCGACATTGGAGAACAATTCGATGCGAATGGTTTTACCGGGTGCCATCCCTACGGGTTGGCCATTGTGCAAGGCCATGATCTCGATCATGCCCGCTGATTGCAAGTAATGACGAGTACCCGCCGAATCGTAAGTCATCGGTACACCAGCCACGAAAAAGTCGACAGCGTCGTGCATTTCCCGATAATAGATGTCTACGTCGCCAGACTCGATCAGTTGCCCCCGATCCGTTTGGAAAGCGGTACGAGGGATCACCAAGCGGGTTCCTGCATCCAGGTCCAGGGTGGCTCCTTCGGCGGCGTTGACTTTGATGGGACGGCCTTCTGGTTCAACACTTGCCAAGGGAGGGTTGACATAAGCTTGTTGAGCAAAATACGCATCGGCAACCGCAAGGGATTGTTCAGGCGTAGGCAAGTCACCGAGGGAACGAACGATAAGTAGCAAAGCCACGGCTGCTGCCGCTGCCAATCCTGCTCCCATCACGACCCAGCGCCGCATCCGGCTACCGATCTGCCCTTCGCGGGGCGAGGTAAACATCCGAATCACAGCACCCTCCTGCGGTGTTTCGGCGTTCCGGTGGGCCTCAAGCAGGGCATCGAAGTCCATGAACTTCTGGATGTCCTCCTGGCTAGGCTCCGGAGCATTGCGTTTTATGTTGTAATTGTTCCCCATAGTAACACGGTTTTGGATCGCAGTTACTCAGCAGATTGACTTTGAACACAGGTTGTGCGTCAAGTTCATCCTCCTGATAATCTACGTTTAAGACGTTCCAAAATTCGATGTACTTTAACCTTCGCATTGTTCTCAGTCATGCCGAGGATATCGGCAATTTCCTTGAACGATCTTTGCTCAAAAAAGCGCATTTCAATCAGTTGCATGTCGTCTCCCTTCAGGTTTTCCAGTGCCCCCAACATTTTGCGGCGCAACAACTCCATTTCTTCGGGATCGGTACCAATGTCGTCAATCAAATCATGCAAATGCAAATCGTTGACGCTGACCACCCGATTGTTTTGTTGTTGCCGAAAATGCTGGCTGACCTCGTTGACGGCAATGCGAAAAAGCCAAGCCGAAAACGGGACCCCCTGAAAGGTGTAGGTGTTAATCTTTTGGAGCGCTTTGAGAAAAACTTGCGAGCAAAGGTCGCCGGAGAGTTCCATATCGGACGTGCGCCGATGAATCAGTCGAAATACAGACTCATAGTAACGTTCATACAACGGACGGAACAGTGCCGGGTTGCCCTGGGCTGCGCGGATTTCCTCCCACTCTTGGTGCAATGCAGACTCCGAAACAGTCTTAGCAGACCGATCCATCCATTCATTTTTTGCAAGGGTACGACTTATTTGCAAATTTGCGAACATCTGGACTTGTTTTCAGAGTAATTATTTTCCTATATAATACAGAAGGGGGAAAAGGTTACACTTTTTTTAGTGAAAAGTGAAAAGTGAAAAGTGAAAAGCAATTCGCCAGTTGTTTTTCAACTGTTTCCCATGTTTTTTGCACCTAAAATTTGGAAGGATTGAAATGCCTTCCTAATTTTTTCACTTTTCACTTTTCACTTTTCACTTTTCACTTATTCTTCTGGTCCACCGTCACCTTCATGTCCCCCGCAATATCCAAGCCAATGTTGAAGCCAGTGGAACTGAGGCGGAGTTGGCCAATTTCGAGGCGGTGTACATTGCCAGCGATGCGCAGGCCGGAGCCAATGCGGTAGTTGTTGAGTTCAGCTTGGAGCATGTTTTTCATTTCCTCCAGGTTGTATTTGAGCAGGAAATTCATGTTGTCCTGGATGCGGTTTTTGACCGTGGTGCGCAGCAGCCAGGCACCGCCTTTCATGAGTACATTACGGGTTTCGAGGGTGAAATCCAGGTCTTTGATCTTGATTTTGTTGCTGTTTTGATCCAGCTCGGGCGTGCCCGTGAGGTAAATATTGCCGTTGTAGCTGCCCGTGAGGCGGGTACTGACCACGACCTTGTTGTCTTTACTGCCGTAAAATTTGAGGTCTTGTACCGTGACTTTACGTTTGCCGGAGGAGTAGGTTTCGCCCAACACTTGTTCTTTAGCGATGCGCTCGGCTTCTTCCCAGGCCACGTTGGTGTTGAGGTACATTTCAATGCCAGGGGCCAGGGCGGTGTACATGGTCAGGGGTGGCAATTTTTCCGCCTCCTTGTCTTCGGGGCGTGGGCCGACGCTCACCAGAGGTCTGGCTTCGATGACGATGGTGGTGCTCAAGGCGTTGTTGACAATCCCCACGGGTGTCATGCCGATGCTGGTGGGGTTGACCTGCAGCCAGGCGCTGTATTCCGGCGACACGAGCAGGGGTTGGTAGAACATGTCCCAGGTGTCCTGAATCACCCGGCTGAGGCCCAGGTAATCCTTGACCACATCGTCGATTTCGCGGCCAATCGATTTGCGGGTTTTGTTCAGCACCAGGTCCACCAATGAACCAATGGGTACATTGATGCTGCCCATTTGTAGCGTGGGCCGTTTGAGCCAGCGGTAGCCGGAGATTTCCGTTTTGGTAACAATCGACCAATCGGGTTGGATGTTGTACTCCGTTTTGAGGTCGAGGGAAATGTCGCCCAGGGCATTCAACATCCCCAACAAGCCTGCATTGTACTGGATGTCCAGAGCCAGAGGCAGCGAGAAGGAAATCGATTTGTTGTCAGCTTTGAAGCCAATATTGCCAAGTTTGGTGGCTTTGAGTTTCATGTTGTCACCATCGTCAAAGCTGTTGTCGTTGAAGAGTACCCCTTGTAGTTCTTCGTTGAGGGTGCGCTCCAGATCGGCAATTTTTAACTCGATGGGAATGTGCAAAACCGAGCGCTTTTCATCCGGCTCAGATGCATACAGTTCCATAGGTGGTTCTATTTTGCGTTGGGTTTGACAGGCCAGTGTTGCGGCCAAAAGAATGAGCAGTCCAAGTCGTTCAAGGGATTTCATAGGTATCACTTTTGCTGTTAGTAACGAAAAAGGGGTAGGGAGGTTACGTTTGGGGTGTAATTTTGGTAAAAATAGTTGAAATGGTGTAAATTTCTAAGCTGGGGTGAATCTATGGTGTCTGTGGTTTCTTAGGTGGTGAAATTATGTCCTGCTTCGCAGGTTTTTTCTTTTTCACCACCTAAGAAACCACAGACACTAAAGATTCACCTTAGGAAAGTATGGTCATTTAGTAAAAAATATTCATATTGTGTTGAGCAATCTAAACGCTGACAACACCATGAAACACCTGTTATACCTGTACCTTTTCCTGAACGCTTGCATTGGTTTTACCCAAAATCCCACCCAAACCATCCGCGGCATCGTGCGCGACAAAACCAGCAAACAACTCCTCATTGGGGCCAGTGTGGAAGTGCTGAGTGCCGATGCAGCGGTCGCTGAGCGTAGCCGAAGCGCCATTACTGACAGCGACGGTGCATTTGTCCTCGAAAAAGTCCCAGTAGGCCGCGTCAACCTCCGCATACAATACCTCGGCTACGAACCCCTCACCCTGGAAGACATCATCCTGCAATCCACCAAAGAAAGTTACCTAGAATTTGAACTCAATGAAGGCCAAATCGCCATCGACGAGGTGGTGGTCAATGCCTCCAAAAACGCTTTTGAAGCCGTCAACGCCTCCTCCACGGTGAGCACCCGCTCCTTTACCGCCGAAGAAACCGAACGGATACCCGCCGGCGCCAACGATCCCGGGCGGGTCGCCCTCTCCTACCCTGGCGTGCAACGCGGCGAAAACGACACCGAGAACCAAATCGTGGTGCGCGGCAACTCCCCGGCGGGCATTCTTTGGCGATTGGAGGGCATCGACATCCCGAATCCCAACCACTTTGCGGTGATTGGTTCTTCGGGCGGGGGGATTACGGTATTTTCAGCGCAATTGCTGGCGCGTTCCGATTTTTCCACAGGTGGTTTTGCGGCGGAGTACGGCAATGCCTTTTCTGGGGTGTTTGACATCCATTTTCGGCAGGGCAACTTTTATAAGTCCTCTAATCGTTTTCGTTTGAGTTTGTTGGGCATCGATTTGTCCAAGGAAGGCCCGATCCAAAAAGGGCGTTCCTCCTATCTGGTCAATTACCGCTACTCTACCTTGGGTTTGTTGAGCAGCATGGGGATTTACCTGGTGGGTGAAAGGGTGACCAACAATTTTCAGGACCTGTCTTTCAACCTGGTTTTTAAGTCCAAAAACAGCAAAAGTGTCCATACCTTTTTTGGCATCGGTGGCCTGAGCGAAGAGCATTACATCCCCGTCGAAAACCCGGCCGAACGGGTAGTTGGCCTATCCAACCATTGGGAAGACCGCGTGCGCCCCGCCAATATGGGCACCTTGGGCTGGACCTGGACCTATTTGCCCGACGACAAGTCATTCTTCAAAACCGTCGTGGCCCTCGTGGGCAGCAGGATCGAGCGTCAGAACGATACCCTCAACCGCGAAAATGAGCGCTACCGCTACGACACCCAAAAATACCTGGATACCCGGTTGGTGAGCTCCCTCACCTACAACCGCAAGCTGAATGCCCGCACCGTGTACAAAACCGGGCTCATCTTCAACCAGATCTGGTTCGACTTTTTTAAATCGACCCGCGCCCGCACCAATACCTCCAACATCAACCAAACCGAATTCAATACATCCGTGCAGGGCAGCGGCAATACCCAACAATTCCAACACTACGGCCAGCTCCAGTACAAAATCTCCGACAAACTGGCCCTGAACGGCGGCTACCACTTCCTGCACCTTTTTGCCAACAACACCAGCTCCCTGGAGCCCCGGGTTGCCCTGGAGTACAAACCGAACAGCAACCAGCGCCTCAGCCTCTCGCAAGGCTGGTACTCCCGCGCCCTGCCCCTGATGGCCTACTTCTTCAGCGACACCCTCGGCAACTACCTCAACAAAGACCTTAAATTGCTCAAAGCCCAACATACCATTCTGGCTTACCACCTCTACAACCAGCAAAAAATGCGCATCATCCTGGAGGCTTATTGGCAACGCCTGTACAACGTGCCCATCCGCCCCCAACGCGATGCGACCTACTGGATGCTCAACGAAAGTGACGCCTTCCCCCACCAGGACGTGGTGAGCCAGGGCAAAGGCACGAACATCGGCATTGACGCGGCGGTGGAAAAACTCTTCTCCAATTCTTACTACTTCCTGCTCAATGGCTCACTGATGAAGGGCACTTTCCAAACCCTGGACGGGCGCAAGTACAACACCCGCTTCAATACAGTCTTTTCAACGAGCCTGAGCCTGGGCAAGGAATTCCCGGTCGGCAAGGGCAATATCCTGCAAATTGGGGGCCGCTTTTTACTAAATGGTGGTTTTCGTTACACCCCACATGACCCGGCAAAGTCGGCGGCCAGTGGGCGCTATGTAGCCTTGGCAGGTGCTGATTTTGCCGAGCAGGTACCGAGCTACCAACGCCTGGATGCCCGCATCGCCTACCGCTTCAACAAGCAGAAACTGGCCGGGAATGTGAGTTTGGATGTGCAAAATGGACTGAACCGGATCAATCCAAGCCGAGTGGGGTACGATGGGGTACGGAATGCGACGTATGTGGTGTACGATGGTAGTGGGGTGGTGCCGGTGCTGGGGGTGCAATTGGATTTTTAGCAGGCGCTAACACTTATTCATTGCCTCACATCCATGATTCTTCCATGACGCGATATTACGCTAGCGATTATTCGCCACTCGTTCTTCGACTATCTGGCGGTCATTTCCGATCCCTAGACAAGAGCTCCTCCGGAAAAAACAAATAAATCACCGCATTTCTTTCTTCCTTGGACACATACTTTTTAACCACTCCATCCAAAAGTACGGGGTCAATCTTTTTGGAATACACTGAAATCATTTCTTTCAGGTACTGGGCTCGGAGGTTGGGGAGGTGGTTGTTTTTGAAATTTTGCATGGGGGTTTCTTTTTCTACGGCCTGACCTGAGAATCGCTCCGGCTCATTCTTTTGAGGCAAGACGCTGATTTTTTGAAAAGGGAAACGATCGTCCAGTTTGCCAGTGAAGGTCTTGTCTCCGGTAATGTCGGCACTGCCCTGGATGAAAACAATGACCTTGGATTCATCCGCCTTTTTCAGGTTATGCAGGGCCTCCTTGACAAAGGCGCCAATGGTGGTACCATAGTTTTTGCGGAAAGCACTTTTGTCCATAAAATATTCCCCTGGGGCAAATTGCAATTTGACGTTTTTGTCTGCATCTTTCAGCTTGACTTCAAAGTAGCGGCCTTTGTAACCTTCTACCACTTCTTCATCGGGGTGAAAAACGGCTTCCCAGTAGGGTCTTTCTACTTCAAAACTTTCCGCCCATTCTTCCAATTGGACAGGCTGGAGGGTCACATCCTTGCCAAACTCTTCTTTGATGGCTTTTTCCTCCTGTTTTAGTTCTTCCACTTTTTGGGTGGTTTCCTCAATTTCTTGCTCTACTGCTTTGGTTTCAAACTCCAGTTTTTCTTCTTGTTGGGCCACTTCTTTCAATTCTTGTTCCAACTGTTGGGCTTCGGGCTCGATGCTTGCTTGTTCTTTGTTCAGGTCTTCCACTTTTGTTTCTAGTTCCGTTTTGTCCGGGCACTTCACTTTTTTATCAAAAACATCGTACCGCGTGATGAAGTCTTCCACTGCGGTTTTTATTGTTTTGACATCTTCGATCTGCTGCCCCAGTTTTCCTTTCAGGCCCGTTTTTTCTGCGACGAGTTTGAATAATTCTGCTTTCAAGTTGTCCAGGTTGGCCGTTTTGGCGTTGAAAGTCTCCTGAATTTTGCCCAGTTTTTGGTCGAATCCCTCGATTTTTTCCTGAAACCTGGATTTTTTACCTGTGATCACCTCGACAATGGAACCAATCGCGGCACTTTTATTGAGGAGTTCATCCACTTTTTTGAGGGCTTTGTCGGCCAGTGGAATGCCTTTTTTGCCGAGCTTGAGGGTGTTTTGGACAATTTTCAAGTCAGCGACTTTCCCCAGGAGTTTCTCCGGGAAAGCCAGAATGTCCCCTACTTTCTTTTTGACTTTTTGCTGGGTTTCATCCAGTCCTTTGATTTTTTTCAACAAAATGGCCAGGTCGTTTTCACACAGTTTGATTTCCTCCTGGTATTTCTCTTCTGCGGGCAGTGCGTCAATTTTTTCCTTCAATTCCTCCACCGCTTCCTCCTTGGCTTCCGCTTCTTTGACGGCTTCTACTTCGGCATTGGTAGCCTGAGCTTCTGCTTGCAATTGCTCGCTTTCTTTGGCAATGTTTTGGAGTTCAGTTTCCTGCTTTTGCAAATCGCTTTCCAATTGATCCTTTTGCTTGGATACTTCTTCCACCTGATCGAGCAGCTTGTCCTTGTCCTGTTTTTCGGCTTCGGCTTTTTGGACCAGTTCTTCTGATTGTTGGGTCAGATTGTCTACCTGGGGTTTAATTTCTTCCAATTGCCGGCGGGGATTGTCTTCTAGTTCGGCGGCCAGTTCTGCTTTCTTTTTGTCCAAATCGGCCAACGTTTGGTCCATTTCCGCGATTTTGGCTTCGCGCTGCTCGATTTCTTTTTGCAGGTCTGCCGTTTTATCGCTCAACTTGTTGAGGGTTTCCTGGAGTTGGTTGGCTTTATCGACTGCCTCTTGGGCTTTTTTAGCCAGGTCTTCACCCTTTTTGTTGAGGTTGTCAATTTTAGCGGCCAACTCGGGTTTAGGTTTTTTAGGCTTGAAAATGTTCAAAGCCTTGATTATGCCCAGCCCTGCTTTTATCTTGGCAAGGAGGCCCAACGGCCCAGGCAAAAATGCAGCCAGCTTGGATTTCAACAATCCACCCAACAAACCACCGAGCAGACCTAATTTTGGCTTGGCGGATTTTAAGTCTCCGGCAATCCCACTGATTTTGTCTTTCATCGGCTGGCCAATGGGCAGCTTGGTTACCTTGTCTTTTAGTTGGGCGATTTGCTCTTTTTTGCTCAGTTTGGGCTCGGTGTTGTCGGCGGTATTTGAAGCCGATTTGGCAGGGTTGGCGGGGCGATTACTTAGGGCCTTTTTTTCTTCGCTTTTGAAGGGTTTGAGCATTTGGTTGTTCTCGTCGAAATAACCCAATACCCGACCCATTTTTCGGTATACTTCGGGGAGGTTATCCAGTGCTGCGCCGGGGGCTTTTTCCGCTTTTTTAAGCTCGCTAGGGCAATTGCTTTCCATGCGACGGGTGAGGTTCAAGGCCCGGCGGCTGCTTTCAAATCCATTTTCTTTAAAAGCTTCTACATCCGCTTCGTTTTGGTCAATGAATTTTTTGAACTCGGGGTTCTGCTCGTATTCGTAAACAAAACTACTTTCCAATTGGTATTGCCGCAGGCAACTTGGACCAACCAGCAGGCCGCCGTCGTTTTTGGCTTGCCAGCTCGAATTTTGGGTATAGCCTTTTTTCGCCTGTTTGAGGCTGAGGTAAGCGGTTTTGAATTGCTGGGTTCTTTGGGGGGTATAAACGCCAGCAGGGCTGGGTTGCAAGGGGGCATCCAGTTTGATCGCCAGGACGCTGGGCGAACAGTCATCGTCCGTGCAGAGGTCGCTGGATTGGGCTTGGGAGCTGGTGCCCAGCAGGCAGAAAAACAGCATAGCCAGTATTGTGCCGGGATTGACCAAAACGTGAAGGGTTTTCATGACGATGGTGTTTGAAAGAGAAAGAAATCACCGCAGCCTTTCAACTGCGATGATTTCGGATTTAATTTGATTTGATAATTTTCAAACTATTTACTTACTTGACCATACTTTCTTGTTGTTATTGGCGTACAAAACCAGTGCGCCGTCGTTTTCCAAAACGGCCTTCACCGGCTTCATATCCGCAGCAGCAAACTTCTTATCGAAATAAGGGTGCGTTTGAGAAGACCACAAGGACTGATTTGAGGCACTGTAAAGCACCAGGTTCCCATCCGCTTGCATGGTGAATTTGCCACCGCTGCTTTTGTGCTGGGTTTGAGTAGCCCAGATTGGTTTGTTGCCTACTGTAGTGTAAATCACCACATTCCCATCGGTTTGCATGATCAGATAATGTGAACCATTTGGAGCATCCAGGCGCTGACCAGTAGCTAAAGTCTGTCCAGCAGTGAGGGTGTTGCGCTGAGTAGGATCTACTTTGACAAACTTCCAAAGTTGACCTGAAACATTTTGGCACTTGTCCATAAAAGCAATGCCTCCTTTGACTGTACCGTTGAATTGATTCCCTTCCAGGCACTCATTGGCGCCACGGAACTGGTTCTTCAGGCGGTAGTAGCCATTGCCGGCTGCTTCGATTTTCCAAAGCTGGCCAGTTACGTTTTGGGTTTTGTTCATGAACACTGCTCCGGCCATGTCAGGAGATGCAGCTTGATTCCCTTCCAGTGAATAATCTTTACCCAAAAACAAGGTTTGTAAACGGTAATAACCATTGCCCGCATCTACCACTTTCCACATCTGGCCGGTTACGAATTGGCACTGATCCATAAAGGAATTGCCTTTTCTGACCGAACCGCCAACTTTGTTGCCTTCCAGGCATTCATTTTCACCGCGAAACTGTGTCTTCATGCGGTAGGTGCCGCCATCGAATTGTGCAAAGGTTGCTACGGAAAGGAGCAGTGCAAAAACTGAAACAAATAGGGTTTTCATAAGTAAAAGTTTAAAGTATAACTAAAGCGCCTACTCTTTACTGGATTTTCGGCTTCCTCCTGAATCGGCTTAATGGTGGGCAACTTTCCCGGGCTGCTGCGCCTCCATCAATGCTTGTTGATTCTGGTTGTAAAATTGGGGGAAGCCGGGGGGAATGGCAAGAAATGAGGCCCTAGTTCGAAAATGTCTGGTACTTCTCCCAGGGTGTTTTGAGGCAATAATTCCGCCCATCGAGGGTATTGTTCCGCTGGAAAGCCCAGGAAATTCGGGGCAAAGGATAAGCTACCAAGGTCTGGAAATGAAAAAAGCACACCCCGGACTACTTTCCTGGGATAAACCCTGGCTCGACCTGGGATTTATTCTAAAAAACTAAACCCAGGTTTTAGCTTCAGTAGGAATTGCTTAGTTTTAGCCTTTATCGTTCATCTAAAACCTTCACATCATGGCATCATTTTCACAAAGGCAACTGGGTAATATCCTCGGCTTTTTTATTTTACTTGCATTGGGTCTATTTTCAGAATCCTGCGGCAACACCCAACAGCAATCCAAAAATTTGGTGACTTCGGTAGATACGCTTCCAGATAGTATGGCTAGTAGGGCTATTGCATTGATTGATAATTTTCGGTCTTCCAATGGCGATATAAGTAGTGATTTTTTTACTGACGGGCGCAAAAGCCTGCAAAACAAGGCGATCTATTTCAGGTTAAATCCGAATCAGGCAAGGGCCTTTTTTGAAGAACTTAGTCGCCAAAAAGCTTCAGCTGCTTCTGGTGACTCCATTCGAATTGGCGTTCAAATGGGTCTTTTTGGCGCAGCAGGAACCAGGCGACCTACCAGGCCAAACCTCACCTTATTGCTTGATATCTTGAAAAACAGCCAAGCCCCAGCCCCTGAAGACTATGCATTTCCGCTGCGACCTTTTAAAAAACTAGGTGACCAAATCATCACCAACGGAAAGGCTGACACCTTAACGCAGAATTGGAAAAATATAAGCGTAAATGACATAACCAAACAGCTCTATCTGAATAGCGACTCTTCAAATCCTGAAAACAGGATAAAATACTATACTTTTAATGCCAAGGACACCGAAAACATTTACCGATATGCTCAACGGAATAACAATTGTAGCTTGTATATCTATTTAGGCCAACTGATACAGAACGATCATGTGCCGCTGCGGGTGATTATCCGCCTTACACCAAATCAGTATACGGTGCCAATAGATGATGAAGGAGAAGAAGATTTTGAGTTCGCTGCTCCATGCCCTAATCACTGTATTTAGGAATAATCATGTCTTCAAGTTTATTTTGCGCTTGGCTAAATTTAAATTGTCAATGCTAAAAATTTAGCCAAGCACATAAATTATATTCGCGTTAATTATAGCATATGAATGAAGAACTAGAACGTATCTTAGGGGCTCTCGCTTCATACATAGGATTGATTCCCAGTATTTTAGCGCTTATAAAGTTTAAAAATGCACCGAAGGGAAGTCGTTTGGTGGCATACCTCGTTTGGTGGGGAACAATGATTGGCTTGTTAGCAATGTTTATTGGTGCCTTTCTCCACCAACCCAACTTATACCTTCTCCACCTTTACACTATTGTTGATTTTATGCTGCTCACCCTTATTTTCAAGCCCGTACTGTCGTCGTATTTAAGCAGGTTTTTACTCATCGGATTCCCGCTATTCGCCGCCATCAATAGTATCTTTTTTGAGCACCTGAAGTCTGAAAATGTACTGAATCGCTCGCTCAGTGCATTCATTTTGATGTTTTACGCCCTCAGTTTTTTTACCAAAACCCTAAGAGAGATGAAAATATCGCGGCTGGAGAGGGTGCCTTTATTCTGGATTAGTATCGGGGTATTGTTTTACAATGCAGGTAGTTTTTTCATCTTTTTGTTTAGTCATTACCTCACCCCTATTTTTGATTTGTGGTATGTATACTTTGGAATTCACGCTATATTTACCATCCTCTTATACCTTTTTTACACCATCGCATTATGGGTTCAACCGAAGCAATAAACAATTTGTCCTTTCAAATCACTTTTGGGATTGTTGGGATGATACTGCTTACCGTTTTTATCATCGTTTTTTTCATCGTTTACCAAAGGCGACTGCTCCAGCAACAATTGACTACCCAGCAAATGGAAGCGGAATACCAAAAGGAATTATTGACCGCCGGTATCCTGGCCCAGGAGGCGGAGCGCAAACGGATGGCCATTGAATTGCACGACAGCATTGGAGGCTTGTTGTCGGCCACCAAAATTTATGTATCCAATGTGAGTCAGGAATTGGACGCCGGTCAGTTTTCCCTGTTCAAAACCAAAGCCCTGCAAACCCTGAATGAAAACATCCAGGAAGTGCGAACGATTACCAACGACCTCTTGCCCCAAAGTCTGGAGCGCTTAGGCATCGTGAGTGCTACCCGTAGCCTGATGGAGAAACTCCAGGAGTTGAAACAAATGCAGGTGGATTTACAGGCCAATGCCGAGGAGCGATTTGACGGAGACCGGGAAAAAGCACTCTTTCGCATTTTGCAGGAATTGATCAACAATGCGCTCAAATATTCGGAGGCCAAAAACGTAGCCATCCACTTTCGGTTTAGCGACACCCAGCTATTGGTGCAATACCAGGACGATGGGCAAGGCTTTGATCGAGCAGCCTACGAGCAAAGGCCGGGCAGGAAGAGCTTCGGGCTGAAAAACATGGAGAGCCGGACGGCTTTTTTGAAAGGTAAAATCAACTATGAAACCTCGCCAGGGAACGGCGTGAAAGTAAAATTAAGTTTGCCCTTAAATGTAGAAAGTGATGGAAACACCCATTAAAATAGGCCTGGTAGACGATCAAAACCTGTTCCGGGAAGGCATGAAACTGATCCTGAGTACCTTCTCTGAATTGGAGGTGGTGCTCGAAGCGGATGGGGGATCGAGTCTGTTGGCACAATTAGAAACCAATCAGCCGGATGTCATCCTGTTGGATTACACCATGCCCGAAATGGATGGTTTTCAAACCATGCAAAAGGTCAAGGCCGCCTATCCTGGAATCAAAGTAATCATGCTCACCATGCACTTTGACGAAGCTTTGATGGCTTTTATGATGCAAAATGGCGCCAACGGCTATTTACTCAAAGACGAGAATTCCCATACCGTGAAAACGGCCATCATCCAGGTGATGGAGAGTGGCCAGTATTTCGCGGATTATGTGTCCAAAGCCTTGTTGAAGCAATTACAAATCCAAAGCCAAAAACCCCAGCGCAGCGGGTCTCTTATAAAGGAAAACAGCTTCTCGGAGCGCGAACAGGAAATCCTGGCCATTGTGGGGAAATACGGTAGACAGGAAATGGCCGACAAGCTGTTTTTGTCCATCAAAACGGTGGATTTTCACCTCAAAAATTTACGGGATAAGACGAATGCCAATAGCAGCGCAGAGTTGGTGCGTTATGCGATGCAGCATGGGTTTCAAGGGGATTGAAGTGGTTCACTCTCCTCTTTCTTTCCATGCCTTTTAATCCTCCACCCTCAACGACCCCATCACCAAACGCGGCCGACTCAGCAACTGGTAACGCGTGGTCAGAAAAAAGAGCTCCTCCGGACCGGTTTGTTTACAGTGGCGGGCTACGACGAGCCCTTTGTTGGTATCGTCTTTCAATTTGAAAGCGAGGTCGCGAGCCATTTGGCCATCCACATTAATGGTTACGATGGTCGCCACAGCATCGTTAAAAGAGCTAATCCGTTTAGCGGGTACATTCAGTGGTTTTTTCAAATTGTCTACATCATCATTGTACAAAAAATAGAGGTTGCTGCCCGAAACCATCATGGTATACCCATTAAAAACTGGCGTTTCCTCCATGATTTGCTTTTTGGGAATGGTGCGCACCCATTCTATTTCTCCGGTCGGGCTGATGCTGGTGACACATATTTCATTGTTGACATAGGTGGTACGCGTTACCCAATAGTTGCCGTTCAGGTATCGTCTAATGATGACATAGGCTTGTTCAGCGGTGACTACCGCGCCGCCGTCATCGCGCAGGACAATCCGATTGAATTGAAAGGTTCTATCTAGCCCTTCATCGCCACTTTTGTCTTTATCGGTGTCAAACAATGCGAGATCACTGGGGGTAAATTCTTTATGGTTGGTGGTAATCATTTTACCATCTTGTCCGCTGATGCGCGAAAAAAAGACCCCTTGAATAACCCCTCTACGGTCGTTGGAATAAAACCCTGCACAACTCAAATCTCCTGCTGCATCGAGTTTGAAAGTCACATCAGTAGCATATTTTTCACCCAATTGCAATTGGATTTGATAAGGTACTGTACTTTCAGCGTCCAGTCGAAACACCACCATTTTATAAGCGGGACTGCGTTTGCCGTCTTCTTTTTTGGACTCCTTGTTGTTGTTTTCATCATAAATTTTCGCCAACAGGTATACTCTTCCATCGTTGGCCACCGTCCAGTTTTTGAAACTAAACTGCTTCTGCGAATACGGCAGTGTAAAGACCTTTTCCCAAAGTTTTTGCAGCTTGTGGTCATGCACGATGACACTGACTTGGGTTTTTACATCGTTGTCATCGTCATCAGCATAGGTCGCCACCATGAGTTTGGTCGTATCCTCCGACATCTTCCAATCCACTTCCTGCGGTTCATCGTCTTTACTTCTCCATTGAATTTGGGCGAGGCGGGTCGTTTTGCCTATCCGTCCATCCATGGTAATGGGCGTGGCTTGCAAACTGAGCGTTTTATCCCTGGCCTCGTACTGGTGGGTGCACAACAAAAATTTATCCAGGGCATAGAAACAATTGCCAAAAGAAATGTCCTCTTGCTTTACCACGAGTTCTCGGGAAAACAGCAGTTTGAATTTGTGGTCGTACTTCTGTAAAAGTGGAGGTTTTTTATCGCGAAAAGTAAAACCACTGCCATCATTTTCTGTCCACAAAACGTAGTGCCCGCTGGCATCGTGGTGGAGGTGTCCCCAAAAATCCAGGCCTTTGTCCTCTTTCATTTCGGGGCCAAATGCGAAGTTTACTTTTTGGGCAAAAACTCCACCCACAAAAAACAGATACCCGATTAAAAATACAATACGCATCATGCAGGCTTATTTTTTAGCGAGTGTAAACATACAGATGAGTTGCTGGATTTTTATGCATAATTCAACAACTTGTCATGAACAAGTCTGATTGGTGATGGTTGGTTGGCCTTATCGCAGGTACTTTTATAAGCAGGAGGGTACAAGCTTGTGTGCTTGATGAATTGGGCTTATACATACAACTGTTTGGACAAGGAGGGTATCTTTACCGAAACAAAAACTTATGTCATTTCAGAGATTTATTCCCATTTGGACAATCATCTTGTTGACGGCATGCTCAGCGACTGAAAAAAACAATGACAGGGATGATTTACATTTCACGCAGTATTCAGAATCTGTAAAAGACACCTTTTACATTGACATACAACTCCCAAAAGAGTACAAAGAAAATCCGGATAAGAAATATCCAACTTTAGTATTTGTTGACGGAAATTTTTATTTCCCAGTTATGGCTCCGATCTTTCATCAATATGAAAACACAGGGCTTTTGGAACCCTTTATTGTAGTTGGGGTAGGCTACAACTCAATGAAGACCATGGACTCCTTGAGGGTAAGAGACTATTTGTTTCCGAAAGCGCTCCTTTCTGATGAACTCAAAGCCGATGGCGGTGGACAGAACTTTTACAACTACATCACCCAAGAGTTATTGCCAAAAATTGATTCAGAATTTAGAACTGATCAGGCGGACAGGACGCTATTGGGACATTCATTTGGGGGATACTTTGTCCTATTCAGCTTATTAAAACAGTCGGCAAAACAAACCAATGACTTCAAATACTTTATTTCGGCTAGTCCGACATTGTGGTACAACGGTTTTTTTCTAGACAAGCTACCTGAGCAACTTTTGACAAATGAAAACAAATTAGGAGTATACTTGAGCGTTGGAGCACTAGAAGACTCAACTTGGGCAGTTGATCCTGTTAAAAAATTGACCCAAGAATTCCAGAACAAAGAGATTAGAGGACTAGACTTTAAAAGCAGAATTTTTAATCATTTAGACCACATGGATGTTTCTATTTTGACATTCACAAAGGGACTTCAAGAGTTGAGGGCTGGGAAATGAATAAACACAAAAAATTATCTACATTCATTTCCTAAAACATCTTATCTTTGGTACAAAATTCACCATAATGGCTAAAAAATTGATTCGCTTTGACTGGGCAATGAAAAAAATGCTGCGTCACAAAGCCAACTTCGACATCCTCGAAGGCTTTTTGTCGGAGTTGCTCGGTGAAGAGGTCAAAATCCGGCAAGTTTTAGACAGTGAGAGCAACAAAGAAACGGAGGACGACAAGTTTAACCGGGTAGATGTGTTGGTGGAACTTGCCAATGGTGAATTAGTCATAGTGGAGGTTCAGAACAGCAAAGAGTACGACTATTTTCATCGGATGCTTTATGGCACTTCGAAGGTAATCACGGAACACATCAAAGAAGGAGAGCCTTATGCCGAAGTCAAAAAGGTGATCTCTGTAACGATTGCCTACTTCGATTTGGGTCAAGGCAAAGACTATGTTTATCAGGGGACTACTGTTTTCAAGGGCATCCATAAACATGATATTCTCACGCTCGCAGACAAACAGATGGAGTTGTACAAAAAGAACAACATCCACGAGATTTTCCCAGAATATTGGGTGATCAAGGTTGAAAAGTTTGATGATCGGGTAAAGGACAAACTCGATGAATGGATTTACTTTTTCAAAAATGCTGAAATCAAAAACAATTTTTCAGCCAAAGGACTAAAATCCGCAATTGAGAAATTGGACGAGATGAAGTTGAATGAAACTGAAGCGAAAGATTACAAGCGGTATTTGAAAGACTTGCGGGATATGGCTAGTGAACAGCACACCAAAATGGCGGATGCTCAAGAACTGATCAATAAAGGTAGAACGGAAAAAGAAATTGAAGCGGTACTTGGATTGGTTGAGATTGGGCTTTCTTTGGAGCAAATTGCTGTTGCGTTGAAAATTTCTGTTGAACGGGTGAAGGAAATTGTTGAAAGGCATATGAGGGAATGAAGATTTCAGACTTTCAAAAACAATAAAACAATAATTGCCTTTTAAAATTAGCAAAATTATTCCAACATGAAATTACCTTTTGAAGAATGGGTTTCTCAGAAACACTTTAGCCAAAATATTGTAAAACTTTTCAGCGAAGCAATTATTTCCTATAAACATTCTGCATACATGGCTTCACTACTGTTTAGCTATCTTGCATTTCTGACAATTTTGAAAGAACTCATAATCAAATCGACAAAAGCGGCATCTATTCCACAAGGTAGATGGGATATTTTAATCAAAAAACTACAAAATGACGATACATGGGAAAAATGTGTCTTTGAGGAGCTGATTAATAATTCTTCGCCTATTTTTAATATTTCTGATGACATACGTCAACAAGTTAAATATTGGAAAGATCGTAGAAACGATTGTGCTCACTTCAAAGCTAACGACATTCAAGCTCACCACACTGAATCATTTTGGAGTTTTATTAGAAGCAACCTTTTTAAAATAACATTGGAAGGCGGAAAAGCAAGCTTGATTAACAAATTTCGAACTCATTTTGATCCTACTTTTACTCCACCCACAGCTGATGTCAATACTCTAATTTTAGAGATTGAAGAATCCGTAGACTTTTTAGACTTAACGGATTTTTGGGATGAATTGATCAACACTATCTCTCCATACGCTCTTGCTTTTTCTTATTACGACCAAAATATAGGTAAAATACTTAATTCAGTCTTTGAGTTATGTGCTAATCCCATAAAAGAAAATTTAGCCAAGTTTTTAAAAAACAATAGATATGATTTAGTTCTGATAAGCTTTCATCCAGATAAGGTGAATTTTATGAATTATTCTCAAGGAGAAGTACGAGCAATATGGAGAAGCCGAATGTCGAGTGACGCAGCTAGTACCTTACTTGCTGCTCTTCTAAGGAATTCTTTGATCCCCAAGGACGAAATTAGTGAAGCAAACAAGTACGTTATTAACTTAATTACTGGTCATAGACCTAATGATGAAATAACTCATTTAGCTTTAGCTGGAAATGGTTTCGGTGATGCATTATTTAGCATAGCCATACAGGAAAAAAGGCTAGAAAATTTTAAATGGGTAAATAGCAAAGCGGATTTAATAGCCTATTTAATTGAAAAATCATACTACTGGACATTTTTACAAAAAGGCTTCCTTTGCGGTTTTAACAAGCTAAAGACATGCCTTAAAAATTCAAGGAGGGAAAAACACTTTTTGGTCAAGACGCTCAATCCTTCCCTAAAAATAGAGACCTCCAGGGT
>NZ_JBGSLK010000109.1:0-25977 GCF_041740695.1 Haliscomenobacter sp.
CTCCCCTACCCCCATATTTTTTTCACCCCCTCTCCAAACCCGTTACCCTTTCCCCCTCCAACCCCGGTAACAAAATATGAATAGTGTTTCCCCCCCGGCCCCCCGCTTCCACCCGAATTTCCATCCAAAATCCATAAAAAATCTGTTGGACTATTGATTTATTCAAACAATCCCCACATCTTTGCACCACAAGCCGAGAAGTTGCAATGCTGTTGCGACCTTTCGGCTTTTTTTATTTAACCAGATTTATACTTCTCGGATATATTTTGGAGGGGGCGTGCCCCCTCACTTTTCCGTCTCGCCGAATCTCGCTAATCGCATTCCAGCTTCCCGTCTTGTACGTTGAAAAGTTTGAACTGTAGTTGAATGTCCCTCGCGGCAGCCTCAACTCCTCAACTCCTCAACTCCTCAACTAATAATGCTATGAAAACCACACCATGATCCAGGCCCACCCTGACATCAAACTCGTGTCCCGTCAGTTGCAAGAAGCGCTGGCGGGCACCAAAAACCTGAAGTACCGCGTCATCATCCTCCTGATGTTGGACTGTGGCTTGCGGGTCACCGAAGTTGTGAAGCTGCAGCGCAAGAACTTCAACTTCATGCAAAACACCGTCACGGTCGCCAGCCTCAAGAAGCGCAGCAAGCGCCTGCACACCCGCAGCATCCCGCTGTCTACCCGCCTCCTTGAAGCCCTCGCCGACTACTGGCCTCGCATCAAAGATTCGGAGCCGGATACCTACATTTTTCCAGCAGCCAAAACTTCCAAGTCGCTTTACCTGAGCCGGGTGGTGGTTTGGAAAAGGATCAAGAAGTATTCTGGAGGCCTTGTACACCCGCACATGTTGCGGCACACCTTTGCCACGCGAGTGGTCCGGGAAGGCAACGACATCCGGGTCGCTCAAAAACTCCTCGGCCACAACAGCCAGCAGACTACCGAGATCTACCTCCACGTCGAAGACCAGGAATTGCGCCAGGCTATCCAATCCATCGATACGAGTTCCTGGTTGCAAAAGCTCCAACGGCGCGTCTTCCCGCCCAAACGGGTCCACGTCATGCCCCTGGAGAAGGGACTGACCAAGTACCACGTGGGCCGGAAAGCCGAAATTGCCAAATTGATGGATCTGGCTGAAAAAAAGGTCAACGTCCTTCTCCTCGGTCCCCAGGGCATCGGCAAAACGCATTTGCTGGACAACTACCAACAGGGCAAAATCCTCCGGGTCGACGACATCACTTACCCCAAAAAGATGCTGGGCAGCATGCTTCTACACCTTTTCCAGGACGACAAGGAGGCCATCGCCAAGGCCATGTTCGAAATGAAGGACATCCAGCAGGTGATCACCAGGGAGTCGGCCAAACGCTTGGTGGAACTGCTCCTCCAGGTCACCCGACCCCAGGAGTATACCCTGGTGTTCGATGATCTGAGCAACCTCACCCGTAGCCAGGTCACGTATTTGGAAAAACTGAAAAACCATTTCCACATCCTCGCGGCGGCCCGTCAGGTCAAGGTAGAGCACTCCAGCTTCATCACCAACTTCGAAAAACTCGAAATAAAGCCCCTCACACGCCCTGAGACGCTCGAACTTATCGCCAAGGCCGCAGTATCCTACCAGAACCGCATCGAAGACTACGAGGGCTTTAAAAACCACATTTGGGATCAAACCGGAGGCAACCCCCTCTACACCCTCGAAATGATCGAACGTTACCAAAAGGAAGCCTACGTCTCTACCGAACAAACCCGCGACATCCGCCACACCACCGCCCAACGGGAACTCGACATGATGCTCCCCCTCATCATCGCCCTCTCGGCCCTGATGATCCTCCGCTACGCTGGCGGCGAACTCGGCGACGACGCTGGTGCCTACCGACTCATCGGTGGCATTTTCCTCGTCTTCGCTCTCTTCGCCAGAAACATTTACAAAATGGTCAAACGGAAGTTTATCTAAATGGAAGTACGAATGACGAGGTACGAAGTACGAATTGGGCACCCTCCTGAAATTTCAGGTGCAGCCCAATTCGTACTTCGTACCTCGTCATTCGTACTTCAAAAAATCATAAATCAAAACCATGACTCTACCTAACCATCTAGCCGGAGGACTCGTCTTCACCGGCTTCTTCGCCGCCCTAGCCAACATCAACATCCTCGAAAGCCCCGCCACCATTGGCGCAGTCCTCCTCGGTGCCACCCTGCCCGACATCGACCACCCCCGCAGCCCGATCGGCAGACTCTTCCTGCCCCTCAGTCGCTACCTGAATAGCCGCCACGGTCATCGCACCCTCACCCACTCGCTGCTAGGACTGGGTATCTTCTGGCTAGCCGCCGGACTCTTGGAACAAACCCTCTGGCAATCCCAGCGCCTGACCGCCATCGCCGTCATTGCCATGGTATCCCACCTGCTTTTTGACATGGTGACTTTGCAAGGTGTACTCCTCTTTTACCCCTTCCTCAAAAATCCCTGCGTCCTTCCTGGCGACCCCAACATGCGCATCCGTACGGGCGACATGCGCAAGGAAACCATCTGGTTCTTTGCCTTCATCCTCGGTGGCCTGGCGTCCCAGCCGCTCTACAAACAGGGTTTCTGGACTACCTACAACCGTACCTTCGGTACCCTCAAACACCTGGCTTCGGAGTTCAAAAAATCTTCGGATGTACTGGAGGTGGATTACCGCTACCATGAGGGGAGCCAGGTTTTCCAGGGCAAAGCCCTCTGTATCGAGGCGCGGGAAAGCAAGGCAACTTTACTCAAAGACGGCCAGTTTCTGCTCCTGGACAAGTCCAAACAGATCATCCACCACACCATCCCTCGCCACACCGGGCGCTCGTTTCGTTTTGAAGAATTGCTCCTGGTGGAAGTAGGCCTGGATAGCATCAACAAACTGCTGCACCAGCAATTGATCCTGGAGGTCAAACTCCATGCGACCGACAACTTTGTGGCCCGGATCGGTGGCCAGATGAAGGAAGGTCAGCAATTCAGCGCCAAGTACCTGAGCGACCTGGTGATTATGCGCCCGCAAGCCACTACGGCCAAAGAGGCCTTTGTCCCCCAAATCGATCCCCGCATCGAGGTGCTGCGCGTCCAAGTCCAAAACCTCCGTCAGGCGGATCGGGCCGCCCTCGCAGAATACCGCAACTTAATGGCTGAACTCGCCAACCTGGAGGCGATGCAACCTTCCGACGACATCTACCTGGATCAAAAGCGTACCCAACGCATCAAGGAACTCCGCAAGGTCAAAATCCCTGAGCTGCACGAAGCCAGAGTGATCGAATTGGAAACCCAGTTGCGTGAATTGCAGCAGGACAATCGACTGCGGAATTTACAGCAGGCTGCGGAACTGGAGGTGGATTGGGCGCGAAATTTGCCGGGTGAGTTGTTGTTTACTGGGGTGCTTAAAGTGGTGAGAATTTGAGCATGGAGGCATATTGCTTCATCCCCGTATTGTAGAAATCACCTTACTCGGATCCACACAACTATGGAAAGTGTGAAGTGTTGCGAGTTGTTCATAGTGGAACGCCTAAAATTACAAGGTGCCGCGCATGATTAACCTTATGTAAAGGTGGGTACCTATCACATGAGGCTGTGCTGAAAGAGATAATTGGATAAACTTAAAATGACATTAGAATAAAGTTATTTCAAATGATGAATGACAAATTTGGGGCATTGCCTCCCCCATTCGTCATTCGTCATTCGAAAAATTCGTCATTCCCCTTACCGCTGCACCTGCACTATCTTCAACCACACCTGCCTACCGCTTTTATCTCGCAACACCACTTGCAACAGTCCTCGTGAAGCCGGGTCACTCATTTCAATTTTAAAAACATTGCGGCCAAGTACCACTTCCCGGCGCTGCGTCTGCACGATCTGCCCCAGGGCATTGAGCACTTGCACATCGATGGTTTCACCTTGTGCACGATCCCAATCTAGCTCCACCTGAAAATCGGTATTAAAGGGATTGGGGTAAGCTCTGGCCTGGAGTACCGTGGCCGCTAATTGATTTTTTAAGTTGTTTTGCTGCGGCAGCGCACTCAGGTTTCCGGCACCTGCACTGACCTCGGTTAACAAGGTTTTTGCGCAGCCAAAGGCATTGAACACTTGCACCGTGTAGGCACCACTGCACAGTCCTGCCACGGTTTCGGTCGTGCCGCTCATGGGGGCTTGGTATACTACGCCGCTGGCATTGCTGACCACGAGGCTGAAAGGGCCTGCGGTGCCGGAGGCTTCGACGTAGATGCTGCCATTGCAAGAGGCCGTGGCCGGGGAGGTGCTGATGATGCGGATGGTGGCCAGGAGGCTGATGCTGGGGAGCAGCAAAAGCACAAAGAGGCTTATTTTTTTCATGACTTGGTTTTTAAGCTTACAGCATTTATTTCAAGGAAACTGGAATCTCTGGCGTAGCTGCCGAACGAATGCCATCCGAGAAACGCATGATAATCTGGTATTTGTAATCGCTGCCTGGGTTTACTTCCTTGTCTTTGTAAACGTACAGCGCTTGTTGTCCGGCCAGGGTAGTTACGGGAGGGTTTTCTTCAAGGGGTAAAACGGAATACAGCGTAAGACTGGCATTGTCTCTGGCTCGATAAATCAGCATATCCATTGGTTTGATGTTTTCGGGATATTCCCAGCGTAATTTCACCGCCAATTGATTATCCGAAGTCGAAATTTCGGCCTTGCCATTGCTGGGTCCAGGTCTTTTTACAGCTGTGCTTTTCCCTTTGGCAGGTTTGGAACTGCTGTACAGCCCTGCTTCATCATAAGCGATCACGCGGTAATCCCATTCTGCAACCGTCGCCAGGTTGGTGTCCTGCCAGGTCTGAGCGCTGCTCAGTGCCCCATTTTGTACCCATGCTGATTCCCAGGCACTTCCGGCACTGGGCTTGCGTTCGATCACATGTTTGACCACATCTTCACTGCTGCTGGGTTGCCACTCAATGCTGATTCCTGCGTTGCTGGGTTGTACTTTCAGCACCAGGGGTTCGGCTGGAGGTACCACATCCGGGCGTTTCAACTCAAGAACGATTCCCATTTCGGATTCGTTTTCGTGAAAGTCCACCGCACTAATGCGATAAAAAATAGATTTTGAAAGGGTTTGCATTTCAATCCTGTGACTAAAAGTTGCCCCTGCAATCACGCCTTGTGAAACCTCAGAGAAAGTCCCCTCGGCACTGTTGGACTTAAAAACCCGATACCCTCGTACGTCCAAATCTGCATTGACTGTCCAACTCAAATCTACCGTACCCCCATTGCTGATCGAGCCTTTTAGTCCAGCGGGTACGCCGGGAGGGGTCTCATCAGCGATTTGGCCCAGGGCTGGTACCGCACTCATCTCGTAGTTGTCTTGATGGATGGCCACTACCTGGTAATAATTGGAAGAAAGTGGACTGGCGTCTTCAAAACTCCGCGCTGTATTACTCAAGGTTCCATTGGCCATTAGGGTAAAAGGCCCATCAGGGTTGCCGGATCGGCGCACCTCGATGCGTTGAATTTGGGCATTGATGGAATCGGGAAACTCCCAGAATAAACTCAAGGTCCCCTGGTTGACTTCGGTGATTTTGTACACAAAAGGCCGTTCACTCCGCTGTACGCCTTGTTTGCTTGCTGCAACGCTTGCCGAAGGTGTGCCTGCAAAACCAAAGGGGCTAATCCCTCGCACCCGGTACTGTACATTTCCAGTGGCGGGCAATTGATCTCCAAAAAAGACCAAATCGGGCTTGTTTCCTTCTCTTTCGGGGCTGAGCAAGGGCGATTTGTTGCGCGTAATCCAGGTAGCCCCATTATCCGCTGAACACTCTACTTTGTATGTGGTATAATGCTGCTCCAGGCCAGTGCGTGACCAGGACAACAAAATTTGCTGGCCTTTTACTTCAGTCCGAGGCAGTGGTGGTGCGGGGGCCTGGTATTCGCTGGCGGTACTTAGGGTGAGCGCAGCTAGCAAGATTGGATTTTGACCATTGGCCTGGGTGTGTTGGTACAAGCGATACAAATAGGTTTCACCTGCCTGGACGTTGTTTTGATCCGAATAGCCCAGTGCCATGGCGCTGGCTACCGCAAAACTGCCATCGGCGGCCAAAAGGCCAAAGCCATAGCGGTTTTCTTGTTGGGAGTTGGCATTGAGGGCACGTGCCAGGTCGTCGCCTCCGGACATTGGCTCCACGTCAAAGGATTCCTGGTACAGGGCAGCTGCCGCAATCCCTGCGGCATTGAGGGTGTCCGACATGGAAATAAACAGGCTTTCGGGCGCGGGTTTGATCAGCGAGTCGAGCACCAGTAGGCTGGCATTGACCTGCGCTGCACTTTGAGCTACGCCACCACTGGTCAACTGAATCCGCTCCAGCTTGTAGCCCAAGGTATTGCCTTTCTGCCAACTGGGGAAATCGGCAGGTCCCCAGCGCAGCAGCACTTTGCCCTGGTGGTACACGCCTTTGAGCTGCACACTGCTTTGGTTTTGGGCAAACACTGTACCCCAGATCAGCAAGGCACAGAGTAGCAAGAGGTTTTGTTTCATGGTTTGTTTTTTTTTAGTTGGAAATTTGAAAGGTTGAAGCGTTGAAGAGAAGCTGCCGCAGCGGCTTAGACGTCGTTCTCGTCAAAATCGCTGCGGTAGCGAACTCTTCAACCTTTCAACTCTTCCACTCTTCAACTCAATGAATCATCAATTTCTCCACCTGCACCCATTCTCCTTGTTGCAGGCTCAAGGTGTATACCCCCTTGCTCAATCCCGTCAAATGGATACTTTTGCTTTCTTGCGCCCGCAAGGTTTGTTGGTATACCACTTGCCCCAGTAGGTTGTGGATGCTCAGTACCCCGTCGCCAGCGTCCGCGCGCAGGCTGCGTACCTGGAGTTGATCTTGGGCCGGGTTGGGCGAAAAGCTCAAGAGGTCTTTGGCCGTGCGAAGTTCTAAAGTAGGGGTACTGGTTTTGAGCGTATATTTCCACAGCTCCCGACCATTGGTTTGATTTTGGGCCATGAACAGCAAGGTAGTTTCGTTGAGTTGGACGATTGGGCCGGGATTGCTACCAGATGTACCCGTAGTGATGTCGGCAGCTACTTTGGTGCCGCCAGCGGTACCATCCGTTTCAAGTAGTTCTATCCCCGTAGAAACATCTTGTTTGTAATCACCAGCATAATAGATTTTAGCGCCAACGGGCGTCAACCAGGTGGGACTGGAAGAAATAAATCCCTTGTACAAATCAGTGAGCAATTTTGTGCCCGCTGCGGTACCATCAGTGACCCACATTTCCTGGCCAGTGGAAAATTGCGTCTTTTCTCCTGAAAAAAAGGCCAATCCTCCAGCAACGCCCATCAGACGGGTATGGTTGATGTTTCTCGTAAACATTGAACTCAAAGACACTAATTTGATTGTATTTTGAACAGACCCATCTGAGACGTACAAATCACCACCTGCGGCGATGATCGCTTTGCCATTTAGTTCTACCACATCCAAAAGATACCCACCTGGAATCAATATTTTGGTGCCATCTGGAGTGCCGTCGCTTACCCAGATGTCTTCTTTACTGCTACCTGTTTCGGGCGAAGCGCCAAAATACAATTTGCCATTCACCACCCGTAAAACCTTGGGAAAGCTGCCAAAAAATCCAGGATTGATGTCTTTTACCAGTTTGGTGCCTGCCTCGGTGCCATCGCTGATGTACAGCTCCTCGCCCGCGTCTAGGTCATCCACCGAAAAACAGACTTTAGCCCCCAAAGCGGTCAAATATTTTGGTTTGGAGCCGGAGGAAGATGACAACAAATCGACCACCAGTACCGTGCCTGCGGCAGTGCCATTGCTTTTCCACAACTCGCGTCCAGCTGTTCCCGCTGCGCTAAAAAAGAGGGTGGTGCCCGCCACACAGAGGTCGGTAGGGCTACTACCAGTGGTACCCGGGTAAATGTCCTTGAACTGTACCGTGCCCTCGGGGCTGCCATCGCTTACCCACAGCTCCCGCCCGGCGGGGCCAGTGGCGGCAAAGTACAATTTGCCCTGGTAAACTGTAAAATAATCGGGCTGCGAGGCGCCCGTGCCAGGGTTGATGTCTTTCAAGAGTTTGGTACCCGCTTCAGTGCCGTCACTGACCCACAATTCAATGCCGCTGCTGCCATCAGTGGCGGCAAAATAGGCCTTGCCTTGCCAGATCTGGATGGGCATGGCATTGTAAAAGGTCTGGTCAGCGTGCCCTGTGCCCGGGTTGATGTCTTTGACCAGGGTGGCTTGGGCATTGAGTATTACTGTGCTGAATAAAAATAAAATCAAAATTGTAAGTGTTTGTTTCATGGTTTGTTGGTTGTGTTATTTGCGGGGTGATGGATTGAAAGAGGGGTTTAGTTGGTTATGTTTTCTGCTTTGGTTACCTATGCAACCTGGTAATTGGCCGGGTTGTAGTAGTTGTGGCTGGGGTTGGTGTTTTTGAATGGGGTAGCTTGAGCACTTAAGGCTGATACTAAACAAGAAAAATAAAATGTTAGGTTGTGTTTCATCGTTTTGAGAATGGAGGTTTGTTAGGTTGTTTAAATTTTTAGATTTAAGAATCATTAGTCGTCAGGGTAATTGATTTCAGTGATCTCATTTAATATTTTTCTTGCGAGAGCATCTGCATGTCGCGTAGTTTCTGGTAACCTATATTTTGTACATAATTTCAATACCCACTTACAAGCTGAATCTATTGATATTTTATGCCCCACCGAAACAAATAAAGGTTTTATGTGATCTTGTGTTCGAAGAACTCTACCAACCTCTTTATCGTTAAAAACTAGGGGCGCATAGTCTCCCCTTTTAGAGCCTACTGTAGCATGGCCTCCAATTAATCTAGTTTTAGCACAGCCAATTGTTGGAATGTCCAACTCAATTCCTAAATGACTGGCCATACCAATTCCTTTGGGGTGAGCAATTCCATGCCCATCACAGATAATGAGGTCAGGTTTTATTGTTAATTTTTTAAACGCAGCAACCAATGGTGGGACTTCTCTAAATGAAAATAATCCAGGCAGATAAGGGAAATCAATTTGTAATTCGTAATATGCTTGATCCTCTACACATAACGTTTCAGCATTCAATACTATTATAGCACCTACCATCCTCTTTTCTCGTTCATCATAAGCTACATCAGCACCAGCAATAAATTTGACCTGTTCTTCCAAATTACTTTCTAATATTTGAACTCGTTTTTGTAGCTCATTTTGTAGTTCATAATATGGAATAACATCAAAATTATTCCCATAATAGCCTTCTGAAGCATTTTCTTCTCGCTGTCTTTTCCAGCCTTCTGAAAGGTGTTCTTCGCTATCTTCATATTTACCATTTAGGTTGTACTTTCTGAAAGTTTGAATGTTTGTTTTGTCCTTAATATTATAGCTTTCCACACGATTGCCTTGTGAATCGACTTTTATCAATTCAACAATTGTATCCATATCAAATACAGTAAAAACTTCCGATTTAGGAGAATAGTCGAGAAAATATCCGTTTCTTAGCTCGTTATACAATCCAATCTTTGTCAATTTATTAGAGGCGTTATATTCTCGATATACACCTTTCATTAGTCCATTTTGCACTTCAAAAAAGACAATAATCCCATCTTCACGTGGGCTTTTTACAAAACCTGTGTATTCCAATCCTTGCAGGTAAAATTTTTCTGTATTTGAACTAAAGTCCAAATCATAAATGCTAACTAAGTTTAAGTTATTATTCATTTCCGACAACTTTTACACCATGAGTACAAATCCAACATGCTACACATCTAGGCGGGTTTGTCCCCTGTTTATGTTTTACAAAAATAGTAAATTCACTGAGTCTATTCTCTGGGAAAGCCCCACTTGGTATCCCTTCTAACTGTTCTAATTTCTTTATCCCTGCATCAAGCACTCTAAATTCTGCATGTGTTCCGAATTCACCTGCGGAAGTGATACTAGCGGTAGGTGCGTTAATCAGTTCATTATCTTTTGCAAATTTTAAATATTCTAGCCTTCGTTTAAGAATTGGATGTAATCCGTTTAGAAAAGTTTGAGCTGTTGTACCAATTTCACCTGATAAAAAATTTGTTGCTGTAATAGTCTCTTGCAACTTGGCATGATATATTCCAGCTCCTACGACTGCATTGTTTGTAATACTTAATTCATTTACTTTTTTCACCATTTCCATGATTTCATTGCCATAGTTAGCTTGTACATTTGCAATGAAATTCTCATCAATTACTACCTTAGGCCAATAATTTGCTCCTGGGTATTCCATTGTTAAAATATCGCCAGATTCTAGCCATGTTTCAAATAGTTCTGGATTATTTAATATTTTGAGAATAGCTTCTGAATCTCCCTTAAAACTCTTTACAATTCGGCTAATAACTTCCACAAACAACTCCGGCTTTTCCCAATTTCTTTCAACCAAAGAAAGCAATAATTTACGGATGGCATCACCACCACTACCTGTTGAAGCAAAAAGAGCATAAAATTCTTCATTGAAAAATTTCAGAAATTCTGTTCCTTTTCCTGATTTGATTAGACTCTCGGCAATAGATTTGGAAAGTTGGGTGCCAACTTCTACAGATGGGATCAATTTGTACTTTGCAAACGTTTCAAATAGAATGAATTCAATGGTAGTTTTAGACAACCGCTCTCCTAAACCAAGCGCGAGTCTAATTTCTGAAACCATGCCTCGTAAGCGCAAGTAAAGCCCATTCCTTACTCTAACCAAGGAGATAAGCGCTTCCGCCCGATCAACTGACCGGATGATGGTAGCAACACTAACGAAAGCATCAGCAGTTAAGAAAAAAGCATTTATTGCATGAATCGTGTTAATGAATTCATGGCCTCTGTTTTTGTCATCAAAAAGAGCCAAAATTTCATCTTCAAGAGATAAAGTGACCAACTCTGAAGAAGCAGCAAAAATCCCCAATACTCTTGCCGCGGTTGGAATGGCTCCCGCCTCTACGACTGCACCTTGCCCCAGGGTAGCAGCTAAAAATGCAAGATTTAATACGACAAAGCCTGTCTTTTTTAAAACCTCATTGATTTCATTATCCTGCTTTTTAGAAAAATAAGCCAACATATATGCAGGAATAACCTTTACTTCTCCGGCCTTCCATCCAAATTCGGGCACATTCCCAGTTGGAACAACGATAACTAGTTCGAAGAGGTCTAGCGTTTTTGACCATTTTACTTGGTGATAACAGGAGTCGCTAACCTCAAGATAATCATAACTTTCATCGACAATTAGCTTCGAACCAGTGGGCATCTCATAGTTAACATTTATCTTACAGTCAGTCGTAAAAGCTGTGTTTATAGAAATATAAGGCTCTTTTGAACATAGCCAAGAAGGCCCAACATGAAGGATTCTACCTTTAAAATGGCTTTGAATCTCTTGCTGCGACCATGAGCTGATGGCTTTTACTGAGATGTTTTTAAAGGCATCAGCAAATCTTGAGAAGAAAGCCCTATCACTGCCATAGCTTTTAAACAATTTTTCGACATAGCTACAATTCCTCGTAATGGTTGAAAAGACACAAGACGCTTGATCTACTGAATTCACAAGCAGTTTTAGAAAAGCCTCCTTGTCTCTACCTCCAGTAGGAGTAGTGAAAATACCTATGCCTTGAAGGTTTTTGGACAATAATAAATCTATGATCGTGTCACGAGTTGCACAATCCAAGTCCTTGATTACCTCATTTGGAAATCCAACTATGGCCTGAGCTACGATATCCTGCTTGGAAATATTCGTAAAAGAAGAATTGACAATATGGTTTAATAAACACCCTGCGTCATCGCCAGCATATAACAGTAGAGTATCTAAAGCTCCTCTTGGGTTTTTCCCCGTAAGCAAGTTTACGCCAGTTAATTTTCCCGACAATAATATATCGACAACCCTCTTTTTTAACTTACAACTAATTCTTACAAGCACCGATCTTGGCAACTGCAAAATGCTTAGTGCCATTACACTTTGATCGTCGATACTACTCAGAGATGTTTCAACAGTTTTGAACCAATTGGCAAAGGCGTACAAACCAGCAAGATATTCAGCCTGTGTCTGGTTACTAGTGAGAATAACTGATTCTCCATATATCTCCTTCATCACATTGTCCCAATAGACTTTATCAAATTCGGTCCCTTTAGCAAATTCACCAGCAACATAATTGAAACCCTTGGCTTGTTGGCAAAGCAATTGAAGTGCTTCAAAATCAGTATCTGATATACTTCCTCTTGTATCATCATAATATTTTCGACCCGGGCTATTTTTATATTCTTCACAAAAATCACAAGATGCATACATGCCCTGTGGTATAACGTTAGCGGGCATTGCTCCATCAATCTTGGTTGCAGGACGATTGACATATGAAAAAGTGTAAGTTTGAACTGTTCCATCCCTCGTGATAGGAATGGTCACATTGTACGTTCCGGCAGCCATCGGGGAAAACCCGTTATATATTATTTTTTCACAATCCGTAAGCGAAGGATAGTCCTTACCTGTTGAAGCCTTGACTGCTTCAAAATCTTTCGATTTACAGAACCCAATAAATTCTCCACGACCAAGTCGAGTAAACATGGATATATATTGCTCCGAATCAATATTAAAACCGACTAAACTACCCCGTGGAAACCCATCACTATCATTTGCCCTATCAAAATAATGTGGTGTCAAGATTCCAGTTCCAGTATGGGTTGCCAAAACCCCAGAAGGCAAAATGTAATAAGGAGGTATTTGAACTGTGCAGTTTACTATTTTAGAGAGGTAGCTATAATCTTCCAAAACATCTACCCCTGATAATTCTTCCAATAAAACCCTCATCGCATCAATCCCCTTCGCCACAGCCAATCCCCCACTTCCACCAGCAGCAGCTTTTTCGCCCGCTGCTGCCAGGTCATTTTCCAATTCGCCTTGCTCCTCCACATTCAGTCCCTCAATGGCAGGCAATTTCACCTTAAAGCGCACCTGCATGGCCAGGCCATCGCCAGTCATTTGGCGTACCGCCAGGATGAAGGAGCTGCCTGCAAGGTTGCTGCGCAACTGGGGGCGAGCTCGAGCTACCGCTACATCATGATCATAATCGGCGGCGCGGGTGGCAAAACGCTCCGCAAAAATGCCCTGATTCTCGTATCGGTTGAGCGGGTACATGATTTCATCATCTACCCGTAGGCTTACGGTGCCATTAAAAATGGGCGAAAGCGCTGCTGCAAACTCGGTGGCACTGGTTTTGACCCGCGCCATACTGGGGTCTTGCAGGCCCGCCCGATCCTTGGATTGGATCGAGACAGGCAGGGTATCGGTCTGGGCATGCACGGAAGGGGTGACCAGCCCAATTGCCATCACCATTAGCAGCGCATACTTCACTAAAAAAGCAGCATTCAAAAGTGGATATTGCAACAAAGTTTTCATGTTCAATCAAAATTGGCGTTTAGCAATTGGGTTAGTTTTGGATGTTGGTTTTGGCACCAAAGCTCCAGGTAAAGCTGGTACTGGAGTTCACGGATTTACTACCCGGCAGGCGGTAAGTAGCCATGACCGGAATACTACCCGCAGCAGGCAATGGAATGCTGCGACCGATGAAGGCATCCAAAGCAGCATCCTTTGTACAGCCTCGGCTGCTGGTGTCGTTGCCACAAGTTTTTAACCTTTGGGCCTCGGCAAGGGCAGCCTGGTCTTCGAAATCATCCAAATCCTGCCGCAGCACTGCATGCAAGCGGTTTTCCAGCGTGGTACCTGTCGCGAAGCCCAAGGCCAGTTCCCCTTTAGGTCCCGAGGCATTGACATCGCGTGAAAGGGGTTCAAAACTTTTAAAGTTGTCAAATTCCCCTCTACTATACACCTTTTTGAAGTTGTTGAGGTACCAGGGATAGTTGTCGATCACCATTTCAAAAGCAATGAGTGGTGTCTCCTCATTTTGCCCCAAGGTTTCAGCATCGTCAAAGGGTTCAAGTGCTGGAGCTTTGAAGTTGATGTTCAAGCCGTCCCAGCTGCTGGTCGCCGCTGCTGCAAAAGCCGCCATTTTATCCTTGAAGTAAGCGTATTGGCTGCTGCGGAAGGGGAAGCTCAACAAGACCTTACCTCCCGATACAATGCTCAGGGTATAGCCCGTAGCGGGCTGCAGGGCATCAGCCGGGATGTCGAAGCTCAAACGCTTGTCGTAATTGCTGTACGACACCAGGGTTTCGGTAGTACTACCCCCACCTTCAAAGCGGGCAAATACCGGTTGACCCAGGCCCAAGAGTTCTTTTTGTCCCAGTTTAAGCTGGATGTAACCCTGGCGGTCGGCTTTTTCGTAACGGTAGAAGGACTGCATGCCTACTGTCGGGTAGCTGTAGGCTACGTTTTCGGCAGGAATCCCGCTGGCAACGAGCCCGGTGCGGAAGCTCACACTATCCCGATCGGTCACCAGTACTTGTCCGTTGTGGCTGCAAGTAGCCTCAGTGTACAGGCTGAAGCGGGCATTGGCTGGCAGCAGTTCGTAGGGTGCCAGGGTAATTTGCAGGCTGTCTTTGCTGTACGTCAGGCCGCAGGCAATAACTTGGCCCAGGGAGTCGCGCAATTCCAGCTTCGTGAGGCTGGTCTGGTAATACACGGTGTTGCCTTCTTCGTCCAGCATAGGTACCCTGGCCTTGTTCATGGGTAAGGTAAATGTGGCCTGAGGTCGGGCAATTTGACTGACCCCAATCGTGCTGTTTTGGGGCCGCAATTCGCTGATGAGACTGAGTTCGGGTTCGGGCACAGGCTGGCCATTTTCGTCCACCAATTGGCAAGGTTCACCAATGGTAAATTTGAAGTTGAACTTGCCTTTCACCAAGCCACCCAGGATTTTGTAACGCCCGGCCAAGCTGCCTTTGGCCCAGAAGGGGTTGGGCAATTGACCTTGCAGAGCTACCCCGGCAGAGAGGCTGGCGATGGGGAATTTGTTGCCGTTCTTTTTGAGTTGCAGGCCTACTTCGGCTTGTACGTAGGCCCAGAGCTGTCCGGAAGCGTACCAACCGTTGATGCCCAATTCGCCACTACCTGCGCAGGAGGCACCCCCGTATTGTTGCAGTTGCAGGTCAAAACCTACGCCTGCATTGAGGTTGGCATACAGGATCAGGAATTTGAGTTCCCCTGTAGTGATGCTCAAATCGGCCCCAAAGGCAAATCCATTGCCGCTGCCCCGGGTGCTTTCCGCTCCCTGGGTTGCACCCAATCCGGTGAGTTCACGGATATGGGCTGGCAGTGGGGGCATGGCCGGAATGCCATTGCCGATGTCCAGGTAGGCGGTCATCACCAGGGCATTGTTGGGCAGGCCAGGCACATCCATGGTCAGGTTGATGCGCTTGCTGGGTTCCCCAATGTTGATGAACCATTTGGCGGGTGAAAAGTAAAAACGGGCGTCGCCACTACCACGCATGTTGGCGTCATTGAAAAATACCCGGAAATTGGCGTCGAAGATGTCTTCGTCAAAATTGTACTTGATGCTGATGAAGCCCGCTACTTTGGCAAAGTTCGGAATGGTATCAGCTGGATTGTTCAAGCCGTTTTTGTTGCTCTTTACGGGTGTTTGTGCCGGGTTGGGCTTGGTCATAAATTGAATAAAGCCATCGAGCGCAAGCTCATGAATTCCACCACCACTTGCTTTGCTGTTGAAGATGGCTTCCAGACTTACGGTTGCATTAAAGGATTCTTCTTTTTCCGCAGTCATCATCAGGGCCAAACGCAGGCCAAGACCCCGTTCGGAACTGGGGTAGTACTGCACGCCGGAGAGAGAAGTTCCCAATTCACCTGCCGAGCCTCCGCTCCCACTGGAACTACCCCAATTGGTCGGGAAGCTCACATCGTCAGTACGGGTCATACGGTTGGAAAGGCCCCCGCCCAATTTTTTGATGTACATCGGGCCTAAGGGAATGCCTGCACCAGGTAAGGTGGCCATGACGTCTACCATGAAGTATTTGAAGCCGTCAACCTCCCCGAATTGGGCTAATGCATCTATCCCTGCACCGCCTAGTTTGGCAAATTTAACACTTAAGGTCCCTCGGAACCCTGAGCCAAATACAGAGGTAGAATCTCCATCAAAATGGAATACTTCTCCTTTGATTGTATTGCCTTTGATGTCGGCATCAACGGTAAATCTTTTGATGCGCAAGCCTTTGCCAACCCAGCGTTGTCGGCCATTTTCTATCTTCAATTCCCCATAAATCTCAAAGGCACCTTTGGCCGGGACTTTATGATCGTCCGATAGCTCCACCCGGGTTTCTACGTACAAGCCCGCCTGGTTGCCTTCTCGGGCTACAAGTTTCATGGCATCAATACCTAGTTTGAATTTACCCAAACGAGCCGAGGCAGACGCTGGCATGGTCCAAATGCCTGGCGAGAGGTAAGGGGCTTCGTTGGAGAGTACCAGTTTTTCAAAAGTTATGGATGGAAGGGCTAACCCGAGTTTGGTTTGCTTCTGAGGCATTGTATCTTGGGGAGGGGATCCGCTAGCAACAGGTTTTTCCTTTTCGGTTTTAAAAGCTCCTAAAGTATCGATGGCAATGCTACCATTCAAGGTTGCCCGTACTTTGAAGCGCCCACCTACGTATTGCATTTCTATGGATGAACTGGCCAGGATGGTCGCCTTGGCTTTGAGCAAATCCATGGTCATGTCTTCGCGAGGCAAAACGGCAAATTTGAAGCCTTGTTTGGGCTCCATCCGACCCCGGTAGCGGAAACAATCCTCTGGCCCGATTGCACCCTCGGGTTTGCCAAAGAGAGGCAAATGGATATTGCCTGCCAATCCGGCACCAACAAAATGGTTGGCCAAAAAGTCGACCCTGATGGTGTCCACCGAAGCAGCAAATCCGCCAAAATTACCTTGGGAAAGATTGATGAAGTTGGCCGCAAAAGCACTACCCGAAACGCCCTGATCGTCAATGATGAAATTTTCGGCACCAATGGCAACATTCTGGCCACTTTCTGCAAAGCTGATTGGAAGGGTTACCGAAACTTGCCCCAAATACACCCCTCTCCAGCGCTCGTAATTGCCTTCGGGGAATGTATAGCCGGTGGGGAATTTGATTTCCTCTGGAGTTTCGGTGTCACTGAAGTCTGCTATGGCATTTTGAACGCTGATCTGCACCTCTGGATGGTTCGTTAGCGCGAAAGGAGTAATGTTGATGGCTACTGTAAAGTCGTTCAAATCTTCAATCACTGCTGTAGCACGGCCTTTCACCCGGGCATTGGCAATGACTTGTTGGGTTTGGGGATCTACAGGAACGATGATTTTTTCACAAAATTCAAATTCCAAATCCAGGCCAGCTTTGTCAAAACCATGACAATCCCAATTTACGTAGGTAGTATTTGCTTTAAAAATCATCATTACCGCATTGCTCAAACGCATTTCCACATCATTGGCCAGGTACATCTTACCATCTTCCTTTAATCCAGAAGGATCAAGGGGAACGTTCTGCGCACGGAACACAATCTCTTTACCTTGAATATTTAAGATGATGTAAGCATCTAGGTAGGCACCACTGGATGTGATCCGTAAATTTTCCAATAAAAAGCTTGGTTCAGCGCCTTTTGATTCGGATTTGATTTCAATCGGAAACAAACTTGCTCCAATTTTCAAGGAATCTGTGGCGAACCATTGGGACTGACGTTGCCTTACAATTTCTCGCAAATAAAAAGCCCGATGAACACCACCTATGTATTCTGCTCCCGATTCATACTCCGCGAGTAGTGCCGCGGCTTGTTGGCTCGCATCAGGTGTGGGTGCATTGAAAGTGCTTATTTGTTCGCCCCAATCCCGTGCATGTTTGATGTGCGGAGTAGCGGGTGTGGCCTCAATACTGCCAGTGCGGTTGAATTTAAAATTATTCAGGTTGGTAGCATAGGTCGATACTTGCCCGCTCAGCCAAGGGATCAGCTCTGCTATTGTATTGATCGAAGCAGTATCGGCATCGCTCACCCGCTTGAGGCGTTCTATCATTTCCCGAACCAGGCTGCTTAGCCCTGGGTCTTGTTGTAGGGATAACAACAAAGTACTCAGTGCCCGGAGCTTAGCCATGCTCTCGTCACACTCAAATAACTTTACGTGTTTTTTCTGCAAATCGAAGTGTGCAGCTTCCCGTTGAACAGTTTCAGGCAATAGTTTGGGTCTGCTTTCAAAAGATTTGGCCAAACCTTCTTTGAAGAATTGATCATCGGTGCCAAACACCAAGTCACGGTCGCCCATTCCTGTAGCGGCATAAGCAGCATCCGTCCCTCCTCGAAGCTCATCACAATCGGCCTTGAGTTCCAGTATCAAGGAGTCATTGACACGTTGCAATTCTTTCAGCACTTGAATGACCAATGGACGCAGCGTGTCGCGTACTTGATTGGCCAGTTGGGTACCACCTCCAGTGGGAGGCCCATCCAGGCCATTGGGATTGAGCCAGTAGTAAGGGCCCGCGCCAGTTGGGTCGCATTTTTGCCCAGTAGAATCTACTCCCTGTGCGCTGCAACCTTGAGGGTTGTAGATGGTTCCGGTTTCAACATGGATTCCATCTTTATCAAAACCATTAGGATCACGAGTGGGGTCAAATACATCCCCTGGCTGATGCCCTTCGTAAGGAGGTTGTTTGACGTATTTTCCATCGGCATCAAATCCACTGTCGTTTTCGCCGTTTGTCCCAACTGGTGGTGGCGGTGGGGGCAAACAGATGTCCAGCTTGGATTGGGCAGTCCCAAACGTGGGCAATTTGAAATCGGAATCAGTAATAGATGTTAAATTGCCTGACAAAACCTCATAACTAGAGTTGATTTTCAGGCTGCTGAATCTAAACCTGGCTGGTTTATTTATAAAGGGGATCATGGCCACCGCCTCGCCCGAATAAACCCCGGTCGCATTTATTTCTGGCCCATCTACTTTGGTCACCTGTACCGAAAAGCCATAGGCATCAATTACCGTTTTGGGGCGCAGTACGCCAAGTGGCTCTTGATTGCTCGGAGTTTGAGCGGTAAAATCATCTCCACAAGCATACTTTGCCGACAAATTGAAGGAGTCCTCTACGGCGGGTTTCAGGTAGGTGATGATTTGAGTCTGAGTATGGGTATTGCCACAGGTATCACGGGCCTGCCAATGAATTTGTACAACCTTGATGGTTGAGGTTGAAGTCGAATCAACGGTTCGACTCAGCTTCGGTGTCGCATCACAGTCGTCACTGACAATAGGTGTTTCCGTAGGCAGTGGCCAGCCCCACATGAGGGTGTCACTTTCCGGGAATTGTACAAATGCTGGTGCAGTATTGTCCTGCCAACGGATGATTTGAGTAGCCGTTGCCCGGCGACCACATTCATCGCGGGCAACCCAGGTCCGGCGGATCACTTTGGTACAAGGGGTATTTCCACCAATGGATTCATCACTTTCAATCGACAAACGAACCTGTCCACAACTTTGGCAATCTTTGCGCCACTCGGCCCGGAATTGGTAATGTTCTGGTGCAGTAACCAGCAGTGAATCGATGCCAGAGCCATAGCGTGTTTCTACTATGGGGTAAGGCAAACTCCTGGTTTTGTTACAAGAAATTACTATGTCTTCTGCTGGAATTGACAGTGCAAACCCGGAAGCAAATACGGTGGTTTGGGTATCCAATACACAGCCTTCGCCTACTTCAGCTGTGAGGGTATAGGTACCCTGCTGCTTGATGAAGGCATAACTTTTTTGACTCAAGGTTTGTCCATTGCCGTCTCTCCAAACAAAATTGTGGAAATTACCTGCTACTGACAACCTAACGGAATCCCCGCAAATAGCGGCTAAGCCCGGTTCGATTTGTAGTTTTTGATTCCCTAGTTGTTTATTGACATTGGCCGAAGCCGCCAAAGCCAAATTATTGCTTTGTTGCACGGTATACATTCCTGGTTCCGTGGGCGCATAAGTTTGCCCTTCTCCCACAATGGCTCCATTTTGATTTCGCCAGATGTAGGGCCCAGTACCACCAACCGCACTGAGGGTTGGGTTATTTTGTTCACACAAATTCAGCGTTGAAGGGCTAACACTCAGCTGCGGGCACAACGTCACATTATAAATCAAACTATCCAAAATATTCCCATCGTCGTCCGTAATGATCAGACGGTAGATGGTACTATTCATCGGCTTCACCCAGGTATAAGAACTATCCGGGTTGCTGAGGCCATCCTCGGGCAACCATTTCATACACCAGGGATTGAGGCTGGGGCGACCGATCAGGATGGAGTCGCCTGCACATATTTCAATGCAGATTTCCCGACTGCCGATCGTGATGGTGGTATCAATGATACAACTGGTATCAGGAGCAGCAATAGAAATGGCATACGTACCCATCAGTAGGCCGCTGAAAGTAGCACTGGTATCCCACTCAGTGCTATCGATGCGGTACAACCAGGCACCAGGGCTGGACATTTGAATGCGGATTTGTGCATTGGCACTGTCGCAGTGGGTGCTGGGGAAGGAGTCAATTTGGACGATCTGAGGAATGTAGGTGATCACCCGGGTGCTGTCGCTGCTGCTGCAACCTACTGAATCCATTACTTCAACAATGTAGGTGTCCATCGAATCTACCCACACCTGACTGGAGTCAGCCAGAGTATGGCCAGCACTGGTTTTCCATTGGAATTGTAAACTACCAGAAGCTGTTAGCGGCTCCAAAAGCACCTGAGGATTGTCACAACGCAAGGTATCCGTTGCTTTGACCCGCACCACTGGTAGTGGATTGATGGTCAGGGCAAAACTGTCGCGGCTGACGCAAGTATTGCTATCGCGCACTTCCACGGTATAGAGTACCGAGGAGGTGGTATCTACCAACAAGCTGGCAGCAGTGGATCCCGTATTCCAGAGGTAGGTATACGGCTGGGTGCCACCATTGGTTTATTCTAAAGTGAGTTGAAATAGTCATGACCTAATCTGACTATTGCCTCCTCTTAGCCTTAAGATGTTTAAGAGGAGACCATCCATCCAATGCTTTGACCATCTGTCATTTTTTCATCACCCGTAGGCTTTTTTGCTCGGTGCCACAGTGCCATTCCAAAGTATACCAACCCGCAGGCCATTGAGCAACACTCAAGGTATGCTGCTGGGTGTAAGGATCAAGTTTAACAACTTGCAATACCCTCCCTTGATTATCGCTCAATACCAGCTCTACCGCAGCAGCCTGTGGCACCCATTCTACCGTCAATTGATTATCGGTAGGATTGGGATAGGTACGGAGGATGCGGAGATTTTCGGCCGTTTTTTCCACCTTGGTAACCGCTTTGGGGGCCGTGAAGCCCGGTGGCAGATTGGAAAGGGTGAAACAGGCCAGGATTTCGGTCGTTTGCTCAATAACCGGAATACTATAGGTCCCAATTTTTATTGTTTCTGTTCCTGCCGTTTGGAACAAACCGTAAATGCGACCTTGTGCATCGTAACGGAGGTTGGTCACAAAAAACAAACCTTCTTCTGGTTTGAATTCAACAAAGGTATCCAAGAGGCCACTAGCGTTGTAATGGCCAAGCGCAGAGGCATACTCTTCCCAGTGCGGAATCACTTCACGACCTTCAAGAGTGGTTGGGATACCTGGGCCAGGGGTGGTAATTGTGAGCGGTGCCAATAATCCTCCCTCTGCATCAATGGTGGGTGCATTGGCCGTCAAGGAAACATCAATGCCAGCATTGGGATAAATTTTATACCAAATCACTTCCCCTGCTGCATCAATTTTTAGGATAAATCCCATGAGTTCAGATCCTCCTTCCTGAAGGATTCGACCATCCCATTCCAAAAAGTAATCAAAATACCCAGTGACATAGGTATTGCCCAAACTATCGGCAGTGAGTTGAGCGGCGAGGTATTCGCCATACAATTCCTTGGCCCATTGCGGCCTGCCTGCCGAATTGTATTTGAGCAGAAAATACGAATATTCGCTGCGGCTGGTATGTCTGGTGGCCTGGTATACGAAGCCCGAGCTATCGCTCAAAACTGCTTCGGATTCGGTTTCGCCAAACAACAAGGCCGAGCCATCTCTTTGAGCGACAAGTTCCAGCGGATAAAAAGTCCCTACTGGATCGATTTGTATGGAAGTGATTCGCTTCTTATGGTTGACCGCATTTTCATGCGCAAAAATGAGGCGCTCATCTTGGTATGCCAAGGCTTGATCCCCCCACTTGAGGGTATCCGCTCCGAGTACCAAAGACAGGAATCGATCTCCCCGCTTGTTGATGTTCATGACTGGACTAAAAGTGCCATAATAATCAAAATCTTCAGACTCGGGGCTAATCGTTTGAAATTGTTCCACATCAAGGAAGTCCCCCTGAGGAGAATAAGTGGCTACAAATGTGCTGGTGCAATTCCAGTCAGGACAAGATTTAGCCTGGAGATTCCCGGTCCCAAAATCCAAGTGACTGGATTCCAAACTTCCACAGATAACAACATTGTCTTCGGCATCCAGGTTCAGGCTATTGATCTCACCCCAGTATAACTCAGCAGGTACGCCCTCATTCAAACCAACTATTTTACGGGCCCATTGCAACTGACCTTGTTGGTTGTATTTGACCAGAAAGTAAGGTGTGGCATCTTCTTCGTCGAGCAAAAGGGTATCTCCAAAATTCATTTCCACCGAGTACTGATCCATTTGGTAAATGTTCCCTTTCAAATCTATCACCATTTGGGCGCGTTGGAAATTGGAAAACAGATCGCTGGTTTCACCGTCGCTTTTGCGCATCCAGTGGAAACTTAGGTTTTGGGCCTGTAGCCCATTCATGGCCACAAGGAGCAGCACTAAACTGCTAAGTAGAGGTTTATTCATGGTTGTTTTTTTAGTGAAAAGTGAAAAGCTAAAAGTGAAAAGCAGGTACACCATTTGGATTCCACCGTTTGGTATATTTTTCACTTTCCACTTTTCACTTTTCACTTACATTTTGACCAGTTTCTGCACCTTCAACACCTGCCCAGCCTGGTTGCGCAGGTAAATGAAGTAGATGCCTGCCAGCAACTGTTGGGTAGAGATTTGTTGGCGATTGAAGCCAGGTATAGCTCCAAAACGCTGGGTTTTGATCACCCGCCCTAATTCATTTAGCACTTCAATACTCATGTTTTCGCTTGTTTGGGATTCAAACTCGGTCAGGATTTCGTCTTTGAATGGGTTCGGGAATACCTTAAAGCTCTTGTCTGGAGTGCTCCTTTTGCGCAGTACAGTTTCCTGAATTGCGGCCAACTCGGGTGTATTGGCTAAAGTGGTATCCACCGCAATGGAATCGGCATAATAGGAAACGTAGGCCCGCTCATGGAAGAGAGTGGGATTGTAGAAGTCGTAGCCGCCGATGGAGCGGAAGCCTTGTGCCCCAGCAAAATTGCCGCCGAAGTACAGGATACCCTCATCGTATAGCAATTCTACCACCGTTTCGGTTTCTGAGCTGCCGTAGTTGCGGTGCCAACGGTATTGGCCTTGTTGATCAAATTGGATGAGGCCAATGTCTTGTTTGCCCAGACTGCTGAAGTATTGGGTAGAGTCTACGGATACATTGCCTGCGTAGGTGATGCCCACATTCAGGCGTTGTTCTTGCCCAAAGGTGATATCCAGTTGTTGAGGATCGATATCTCCATTGAAGTAGTGTGCCCATTGAGGGTTACCTTGAGTATTTAGGTTCAGCGCCGCAAATTTACTCCCTGCGGCTACTTGAAAGCTTCCTGGTGTAGCTTGGGCAATGTTTTGGGTATTGCCCAATAATAGAGCATAAGCACCTTGTTGGGGTTCTACCGCTGCGCGCAAAATTTGAGCATTGGCCTCCAAATCGATCCGACTTAGCAGGCTAAAGGTATGGGTATGTGCATGCAAAGTACCAACAAAACCGCCACCAATAAGCCCCGTAGCTGCATCATTTTGATTAACTCGTAAAGTGCTCGATTTCACCTTACCTGCTACTAGCACATCCCCGGTTTTGCCTAAGGCTACCCTAAATCCATTGAGCGTGGTATCGATGTTTTCAATGATGGCTGCTCCACGCAGGTCACCTTGTTGGTTGATGCGCAATACAAAGCCATTGATTTGGGCATGGGTGGGTTGGTCGTCTACTAGTTCGGCTCGGTAGCGTAAGGCACCAGTGTAGTAACCGCTGAGGTACAGGAAACTGTCGCGGACTGTGAAATGGGTGAAGTGGAGCAGGGAGTCGGATTCGAGGGGGGCAGCGAAGGCTAAAGTTTCGGTTTTGCCAAAAACATAATATTCTTTGTTCTTGACTTCTTGCCCAACTTTATAAAAAGCGTTGGCATCCCAATTGTCCCAACGCATAACGGCATCGTCTAATGTACCGTAGTTGACATAAGTTTGATCATGCGCATAATTGTAATAGACATGCCCTTGATCAGAAAACTGTAAGCTCATAGGACTCAAGTTTCCATCAAAAATCATTGGCGAGAAACCTGCAAATCGACCGTAATGCAGGGTATCAATATATACTTTTGAATCAGGGGTTTCCTGCTCAAAAACATCAGTTGAATCGACAATAGTAGTTTCTACCAAAGATTGTTCTTCATGTTCATGATCGTGAAAACCAATTGGGCGAATTCGGGCAGGGCAACGGCTCTTTTCTGCAAATTTAAAAACATTATCCTTGGCTCTCAGTTTAAGTGTTGTTTTGCAGTAGGTTACCGCAATACAACTTTTGCTATTGGGGTCATCATGGTGATCGATGGCCAAATCTAATGCCTGTTTCAATTCAGAGGAAAAAAAAGTCCCCCCAAATCTAGTCGAGAGTTGGGCGTCATTGTCCTCCGGGGTTCTGTCGGATAAAATAGCTTTGTAGTCAACCACCATTTTATTCAACATCTCAGTCACCCATACATCGCAAGCAGAGCAAACCTCTAAGTTGTTGTGAATCCGGAGGACTGAATTTTTGACTGACTCAAAATTTTGAACCTGTTGGGTTTGACTACAGTAAGAAATGCCTATACAACGATATCTTGATGCGTCATCACTCCCTGCAATGGCAACCAATTGAGCCATATCTGTACCAAATGAGGTAGATTGACGAAAGGTTTGTAGCGCTTTATCAAAAGTCACCTGCGTGAATTCACGACCACAGGAAATTGGACAATCCAAATTTTGCAGAAATTCCAAATTTTGTAGGTAATTGTTTGCAGTATAGTCATTTGGACAATAACTGATTTTTAAACAACTGATCCGGTTGATGTCTCTTTTTTGAGCCTCAACAATTAGCAACTTCAAACTTGAGCCGTCAAAGGTTGGTTGTTCCGCAAACTCCCCAGTTCGGCTGGCCAGATATTGTTCATAGGAAGCGATCAAGCTACCTATTGAACGGGTAATCATGCTGTTTTTGTTACAAGTTGGGAATGGCGAGTCACTGGGAGGGTTATTAGGCTTGGGTGTTCTAAACCCGTTGCAAAGGTCCCCTTGGGCACCCAATGGATCCGTAACTTTTAATACTGCTTGAATTTTGGGGTCACAAGTACTCCCTTTATAGGTGGTACCTTTCAGCTTAAAGGATATTTCTCTACACTTTTGACCATCTTTAGTCACAATTTGATCTACTACATCTTTGGCTTTCTTCCCTTTTGGACGGGATGAACTAATCATTTCAAGTGACTCCGGGCAAAACTTGATTATGTTGTATTTACCATCGCCATTGTCGCACAAGGTTGTGATCATTGCTCTTTGTGCATCTGAAAGTGTAAACTTGGAATCACTACTTTGGGCCGCACGTAACAACTCCATATACACCCCTTGCACGGTTTCAATAAAATTGACCGGATTCTGAGTTTCTTTGATTTGTTGGTAGACTTTACCGTGTAATGTACAAACATAATTTTCGGTACATTTGCCACCACCTGCACTGATCATTCTTTCGGCTGGTACCGTTATTGAGGATTCGTGCCCATTACAAGTTCTAAAAAAATTACACCCAAAGCCTGACTGAAGAACTAAGAGCCTGTAAAAAATTACGTTTTTCTCAATATGAGATGAATGTTAGCAATCAAAACAAAAGTCTCACTAGTTCTGGTGTCGGCTTCGTAATCAAGGGAGAGCCTTCTTGACCACATGAGCCAAGAAATCGTCCTC
>NZ_JBGSLK010000110.1:0-27082 GCF_041740695.1 Haliscomenobacter sp.
AGCGATTTTGACAATGTCCTTGTCCAAGTCGCTGCGGTAGCCTCAACCATCTCAACCTCCCTCAACTTTCTCAACTCTCCATTTCAATTTTTCAACCCTAAACATTTCAACTCTTCAACTTTTTAGGTAATTTTCGCAAAATACCTAACCACTGCTATTCACAGTAAACCTTATCACATGGATTTTAAGTCATTGTTTCGCCAAAAACCCATTCAATCCGTTCTTCAAGACCCTGACAGTAGTGCCCACGATTCAATGAACCGTACCTTAACAGTCCGCGACCTCACTTTTATGGGAGTGGCTGCAGTCATTGGTGCGGGGATTTTTTCAACCATTGGTAGCGCGGCCTATTCTGGCGGCCCGGGGGTAAGTTTGCTGTTTATCATTACGGCGGTTACCTGTGGTTTTACCGCCCTTTGTTATGCCGAATTTGCAGCTAGAGTACCCGTTTCGGGAAGCGCTTATACCTATTCTTATGTGACCTTTGGGGAAGTCGTTGCCTGGATCATTGGCTGGGCTTTGATTCTGGAATATGCCATTGGCAACATCGTAGTCGCGATTTCCTGGAGCGCTTACTTCAACAATATTTTACAGGCCCTCGGGATCTATTTACCAGCGTGGTTGACCATTGGTTACCAATCGGCCGCAATGGAATACCAGGATGCCCTGGAAACCGGAAAAGCGGTAGAAGACCTGGCTTATTCACTGGCACCAGGCTTTTCAGGCTTCAAGTTCATCATCAACTTGCCTGCTTTTGTGATTGTGGTACTGGTGACTTGTTTGGTGTATATCGGCATCAAAGAAAGCAAACGCATTGCCAATGGAATGGTTATGCTTAAAATTACGATCCTCATTTTGGTGGCAATAATTGGCATTTGGTACATTTTTTCAGAAGGTACCACTTCCAATTGGACGCCCTTTTTACCCAATGGGATGAAGGGGGTACTCGCTGGGGTTTCGGCGGTATTTTTTGCCTACATCGGTTTTGACGCGATATCCACCACTGCCGAAGAGTGTAAGAACCCGCAACGGGATTTGCCACGAGGAATGCTTTATTCCCTGATTTTGTGTACAGTGATTTATGTGATTACTACCCTGGTGATTACCGGGATGGTCAATTACTCCGAATTTGCCAATGTGACCGATCCGCTGGCTTATGTGTTTGAAAAAATCAACATGAAGGCGGTAGGTTTTATCGTTTCGGTAAGTGCGGTGGTGGCCGCGACCAGTGTATTGCTCGTTTTCCAATTGGGGCAGCCCCGGATTTGGATGAGCATGAGCCGCGATGGTTTGTTGCCCAAACGTTTTTCAACCATTCACCCGCGTTACCGTACGCCTAGCTTCGCTACTTTTGTAACGGGTTTGCTGGTAGGTATTCCGGTGTTGGTGATTGACGATGGTTTGGTGACTGATTTGACCAGTATCGGCACCTTATTTGCCTTTGTATTGGTTTGTGGTGGGGTACTTTTGTTGCCCTCCAGACCAAAGGAAGCCGGAAAATTCCATTTGCCTTACATCAATGGCAAATTCATTGTGCCCGCTTTGGTGATTGTGTTCATCATTGGTGCCAGCAAACGCCTCGGTGCAGCATTCAGCAACATTGGACACGAGGGCTATCAGGAAGTGCTATTTATCCTATTTATTGCACTAGCCTTGTCCATGGCTGTAATGTCCTTCCTGCGCAATTATTCCTTGATTCCGGTACTGGGAATGCTGTGCTGCTCCTATCTGATGATCGAAATTCCGGCCAAAAGCTGGCTGGTGTTTTTCCTCTGGATGGGCTTAGGACTGATTATTTATTTCCTGTATGGCGCGAAAAATAGTAAATTGAGTAAAGGGGCCTCATAAAAAGGTTCCAGGGTTCGTGGGTTCCAACGTTCCATCCGACACTTCGACTGCACTTCGACTTCGCTCAGTGTCCAGCTCAGTGACCGGATGGAACGTTGAAATCTGGAGCCTTAAACCGAAGAAACATGAAAATCACCCTTTTTTCCACCCTCCTCCTCTCCACCTTGTTTCTGGTACAGGGTTTTGCCCAAGAGATTCCGCTGCAAGTGCAGGATTTTCTCAAGCGTACGGGCAGTGCATTGTCTTTGCCGCTCGATTCCGACTACAAACCGGCTTACATTCCCGAAGAACTCTTCCAGCGTTACGACTACGCGATTCGTTCGGGAAAAGATGAGGTGGAAATCCGTTTTTTATTCCTTCCTGATATGGGCAATGAGCCCTTTGCCCAGGTTAACAGCTACCGCATGGCCTTGCACATTGGTGACAATGAAAGCAATACCAGCTTCACCGCCCGCGAATTGACCGAAAGAGAACTAAAGGAGGTATTTAATGCTGATTGGGGCCGGGTCTACATCCTCAAGCCCAAAACCTCCTTTTCCATCCAACAACATTGCCGCTTTTTGTGCCTACACAAACAAGATCAGGGGATGATCTGTGTCTTTTATCTTTTTGACAAGCCGAGTATGGCGATCGATCAAAGGCTGCATATGGTGAGATACCAGTGAGTGATGAATGATAAATGATGAGTGATGAATCTCTTTGACAATTCATCACTCATCATTTATCATTCATCACTTCATCAAAATGCTCTTATATTTCGGCTGATCCCGCATCACCTTCACTGCTTCCTGGACTTCAGGGTCGCGCAAAAGGCCGATCTGGGCACGACCATTGGCGTAGTAGTAGCGCCCGGCGATGTCTTTTTCGATCAATTTGCTGATCAAGTCTTTGTGCTTGCGGATGAGTTCAAGTTGGGCATTGCTCAGGGCGGTTTCCATGGCAGTCACGGAAGAACCTAAAGCGTAGCCTTCATCCGTAGCCTTTTGTTTGAACTGCTCCAGCAGTTTTTCACTTTCGGTGCGGAACACGAAATTTTCTTTTTGTACAAAAGCGAGGAAAGCGTCAAAATCGGTAAAGCGCAAATCCTTCACCTCGGGCATTTTTTCCTTGCCTTTGCAAAACTCGGTCACAAAGCGGAAAAGGATATCCTGATCCTGAAGCGCTTTCACCACTGGGATATTGCTGGCTTGTTCGACCTTGATATCGGGTGCTACGCCGCCACCATCCAGCACGGTACGACCATTGCGGGTTTTGAAGGTAGCACGGCGGCTGTCCTCAATCTCGATGGGTTCACCATTGCGGTATTGTACACTTTGGATACAGCGTCCGCTGGGGATGTAGTATTTTGCAGTGGTCAATTTCAAACGGGAGTTGTAACCTACTTCCACGGTGTTTTGCACCAAGCCCTTGCCATAAGAGCGTTGACCAATCAGCACTGCGCGGTCGTAATCTTGGAGGGTCCCGCAGACAATTTCCGATGCAGAAGCCGAATTTTTATCAATCAAGACGGTGAGTGGTAAATCATCGGAAACCGGCGAGGTTTGGGTCCGGAAGCTGCGGTCTTGTTCTTTGAGTTTGCCCCTGGTGGTGGTCACCAATTCATTTTTGGGGATAAACACATTACACAGGTTCACCGCTTCGATCAACAAACCGCCACCGTTGCCCCGCAAATCCAGAATAATTCCCTTAGTATTGGGATTGTCTTTCAGCAGTCCGCGCAGGGCAGTGGCAATGTTTTTGCCCGCCTCCTGCGAAAAAGTGGAAAGAGAAACGTAAGCAATATCGCCTTCCACCATACCTGAATAAGGCACGTTGGGCAACTCCATTTCCTGGCGGTTGATTTTGACTTTGATATCGCTGTTTTGGCCTGGGCGGCGCAAGGTCACGTCCACCGTGGTTCCAGCGGCACCTCGCAGGATGTAGTCCACCTCATCGGTGCTTTTGTTTTTGGTGTCCTTGTTGTTGATGGCTACAATTTGGTCACCAATTTTTACGCCAGCCTTATCGGCAGGTAAATCCTGAAAAATCTCCGTGACGGTAGCAAAGTCACCAATTTTTTTGAATTCAAACCCAATGTTGTCGGAGGTGCCTTCGCGCAGCAGGCGGTAGCCTTCGATGTCGGCTTCGGCGATGTAGTTGGTGAAAGGATCGAGGTTGTTGAGCATGGCCTCCATGCCATCACGCATGACTTTGCCCGGGTCGAGCTCATCTACATAGCCTGTATTGAGCTCTTTGTAGGTGTTGGCAAAAATTTCGAGGTTTTTGCTGATTTCAAAATCTTGACGTGTACTTGGATATTCGGTGAACGCCACCGTCATCAAAACCAATGGCAACAGCCAAAGGGTGTATTTCGCAATTCTCTTCATCATTGAATGATTTTTATTAGAAGCTTCTTGATCCCAATGATAACAGTTTTTATGAAGATTTGGTCTATGCCAAATGGGGGATTTAGATCAGCGTCGCTTAAAAAGTGCCAATTTCCTCATTCAGCGCTGGAAACAGTGCCGCATTGAGATTTTTTCCTTGCCAAGTACCTTCCACCCGAAAAGGGTGAAAACGGGCAAACAACTCTTCTTTGTACCAACCCAATTCCCGCGTTTTTTTGACTACGGCGCTGTGAAACTTCCCCTTGTAAGCATAAGTTTGCATGAGTTCGCTGTTTTTCCACAAACTAAACGTGGCTTGCTGCACCAAGGGCACCTCGCCAATCCCGATGGAAAAAACCAGCCCTTCCTGGTGTTCGCGCCACATGGCTTTGCTCACGCCGGGTACAAAGCGCCAAAAACGCCAGAGGTACTTGCTACGAATGGTCGCACGGGTCAATACGGCCAAAGGAGCCTCTGGCTGATAAGCAATGTTTTCTATAAAAGGAGTACCGCCATCCCAGGTGCCGTGTACCTTGGCGGTTTTAAGGTAAACAATAGAAATTTCGGTGGATTGTGCTTGAAAACTTTGAAACAACGGACTTCGCTCAAAAAAATCCTGTGCGACTGCCTCATTTTCCCATACCCCGAGTAGGCCATACACGCCAAAATTGGGCCAAATGCTGAAGCCATTGCCATTGCCACTACCCAGCATTTTGGAAAAGGTCAGGCCGGGTACTTTTGCTAAGTTCCTTGGGGCAAGACCCATTTGTTTGAAGCCCCACCATTGTTGGCGAGCCCCAACGTAACGAAAAAAAGTAAGGGTGACAATTTGTGGATCCATCGAGTGAAATGTGAAAAGTAAATACCAATCTCACAGGTAACACAAAACCGGGATGATGGTTGGAATTTCCAAGCATTTGCCCTAGTTTTTCACTTTTCACTTTTCACTTTTCACTCTTCACTCACAACTTGCTCTCCACTTCTTTTAAGTCTTCTTCCTGAACCGAAGGGAACCACTTGCTCAATTGAGTCCGGGCTTTTTTGCGCACCTCTTCATTGACAAATGCAGCGATGGTAACGAGTCCAAAACTCAAAACCCCCAGGTCGTCGGTGTAGCCAATGATGGGGGATAGATCGGGTAAAAAGTCAATCGGGCTGATCAGGTAACCCAACACCCCAATGACAATTTTTTTGGCCCAGCCGGGCGTATCTTTCCGCTTGTAGGCATAAAACATCAACAAGGCAGCGTACACCGTTTTGGCCCCAATTTTTTGCGCAAAGCGCGCAATCTTGTGCCAAAGTTTTTTCTCCGTGAATTTTTCTGCGTATTGCTCCAGGTTCTCATCTGGATTTTCTGCCTGATCTTTCTTGTTCTCTGGTTTCATAGACGTTTTAACTTGGTTCAAAAGTGCAGTTTTCTCACACACCATGCAAGGCACTGCCGATGAATACAAGTAAAATTAAGACGGAAAACGAATTTTAAAGATGAGAGATGAAAGATGAGAGATGAAAACAGGTAACTCAAGGTTCTCATCTTTCATCTCTCATCTTTCATCTCTCATCTTTAATTCCCGCAGCTTTCCTTCAGAGTAGCCAGCGCTTCTTTGCTTGCCACACTTTGAGTAGTGCCATCAGTCAGCGTCACACTGATGGGGAATACCAGACTAGGACGTACCCGGGAAGTTGGATTGTTCTTCTTCCAGGTATGCAGAATGGTGTGCAGTGCAGCCTTGTCAGCCGCTGTAGCAGTAGTGCTATCGGGCAACTGAACAGTTACAGGGAAGTTCAACTTGAAGCAAGTTTGGCCATTGTCGCCAGGTTTGTGTCCTCTGCCACGGCCTTTGCCTTTGCCACGACCTTGTGGTGGGCAAGTTGCCAGGAGCGTTTTGAATTCGTCTTCGCTTGCCACGCTGGTTACGGTACCATCGCTTGCCAACACTTCCAATGGGAAAACCAAAGTAGGGCGTTCAGTAGCATCAGAATTAGCCTCTTTCCAGGTACGGATGGTTTCGCGCATGTTTTCGTTGGAGCTAACTTCAGCGGTAGTGCCATCGGCAAATTTGATGCTGATGGGGTACACAAATTCAAAGCAGCTTCCGCGGCCACAGCCACCGTTGCGGTGCAGAGAATCCATTGCACCCAGGGTGAAATAGTCTTCGGAGGTCACATCCAGGCTGCTTTTGTCGCAAGAAGCCAAACCCATCATCGCCAGAACAAATGCAAAACCGGCAAAAAACTTCAAAGAGATTTTCAATTGTGAGATCATGGAAAATAAATTTTTTGAGTTGATTAATGTCTTTGTAAGAAGAAGCCAGGGATTTGTATATTGTACTCAGCGAAAAAGCTTAAAAAAACGTTAAGAAAAACATGAAGACGATTTTGGAAAAATATGCTGATCTCCTGGTGCACTATTGTATGGAGATCAAGCCCGGCGACAAACTATTTATCAAGACCACCATTTTGGCTGAACCACTAGTGCGGGAAGTCTATCGTTCGGCACTACGGGCGGGGGCTACGGTAGATACGGAGCTGGAATTTCGGGAGCAAAACCGCATTTTTTTCCAGGAAGCTGAACCTGCTCAGTTGAGCCGGGTTTCGCCCTTGTACCAGTTGGCCATGGAGACCTATGATGCCTACCTGCACATTCGCGCGCCCTTCAACCTGGGCGAAAGCAATGGCAGCACCGCCGAAAAAACTCAAATTTATCAAGAGGCACACCAAAAAATCTCCGATACGTACTTTCAGCGTACGGCCACCCGCGAACTCAAGCGCAACCTTTGCCAGTTCCCCACCCAAGCCAGTGCCCAAAAAGCCGGTTTGTCGTTGGAAGAATACGAGCATTTTGTCTTCAACGCCTGCAAACTCAACGATCCCGACCCCATCGAAAGTTGGATCAAGGTGCGCCAAAACCAACAACGCATTGTGGATCACCTGAATAAAAGTTCGGAGATACATTATAAAGGTGAGGGCATCGATTTGACGTTTTCCTGCCGTGGCCGCACTTGGATGAATTCGGACGGACAAACCAATATGCCCTCCGGAGAGGTCTATACTTCGCCAGTAGAAGATTCTGTTAACGGAATGGTACGGTTTTCGCTACCCGCTTTGTATGGCAACGATGAAGTTGAAGGTGCCACCCTTTACGTTAAAGATGGGTACATTGAAAAATGGGAAGCCAGCAAAGGCATTGAAGTGCTGGATCGGGTGTTCAAAATTGAGGGTACCCGGCGTTTTGGAGAGGCGGCCATTGGCACTAATTACGACATTGACCGAATGACCAAAAACATTCTTTTTGATGAAAAAATCGGCGGGACAGTACATTTGGCCATCGGGCAGTCTTATTTACAGACGGGGGGTAAAAACCAATCCGCTGTACACTGGGACATGATTACCGATATGCGCAAAGGGGGGGAGATTTTCACCGACGGGGAAAAAATTTACGAGAATGGGCACTTCACAATTTAAATGGAATTTTATCTTTGCCTTCCAAATAGCAACTTTTGTGCTATTTTAGAGGTTATTTTGTAGCATGTGCGAACACTATCATCCATTTTGGAAACCATAACGCTGAAAAACATCATTCGAGATCACTTAACAAACTTAAACTGAAACCGTGAACAGAAGTATAGCATTCCTAGAACTAAAGTATGGCAACATCTATGGGGGTTATCCTAACTTTTACGCTATTAGCGAAATCGCACTACTGGTATTTGAGACAGGTACCAACAAGATTTTTCTAGAGAGTTGGATGAATGGAGCCCACGTAGACATCGTAAACGTCTATTCCAAAACGAACGAGCTGGGTCATACAATAGGCCGCGCGAAAGAGGTGATGAACATGAAAACCAAACGTCGCAAGCCCTATGACGAAGAATTCAAACTGGACGAAGAGCAGCTGAAAGATGAGTTCAAAAAGCTCCGCCCTTCTAAACTACCGATTAAGAACTTTTTGATTAAAAACTTCCGGAAGTACAAATTCCGCGATGTCATCGTTTTTGATGGCCGTCGGGATGTCTTTCTGTGCGAGCGCTCAGGAGCCAACTTCATGCGCTACAACGTAGTTGACATTCAAAAAGACCTTAACAAGGAGACCGATTACCTGTTTTCATTGAACAAACTGGCAGTGGTTTGTAACTTTGAAATGGATCAATCGTACCTACGCACCAACAACCTTGAATACTGGTTGCACCCGATTGCCGCTCGCCAGATTGTCCCCAAATCCGCTGCATTTGATGCTGCGCGTTTGATGATGATTCACAACGAATACATGTTTCACCATAGCGACTTTTTGATCAAAGCACAATTGGTGCTTAACCGTATTCAAACCACGAAGTAATTCTTTTGATTCTTGAATGATAGTGTTATCGAGGAGCCTCCCGCAGTGCACTGCGGGGGGCTTTTATTTTATTAAATCCAAGAGTTTAGCCCGCCTTTTAACCAAAAACTGAAAAGACTCGTTCATCTGCAACTCCAGCCTGGTCAGACTCGTCGTTTTTTGCCGATCGTACTGCGTCATTTCCAGAATAGGCGTCCGCTTGAAGTAAGGAAAAAGTTCAGCGTAGATCGTACCAAAAAGCTCCCGCAGTTTTGCTTCGGGCAAAGCTTCCAATAAGGCCTTCATTTTTTGTAGGTAAAAACTGTAGAGCTGAGGATTATTGGCAATGCAGCGATCCAGGCCAACCTCAGAGGAGAACAACAATTTGTCGCCCAATGCAGCATTCCGACGGGGCCAATCTTCATGTGGAGTGGTGGCAAACACATCGTCAAAATCCCAGGGGATGATGCCAAAACGGGTGGGCGTTTTGCCAGGTTCTACATAAAAAAGCACTTCATCGGTGTAATCCCCATTTTGAAACCAGGTATTCAAGGCCAGCCAGGTGCAGTAGGCATCCAGATCGAGATGGGTCTTTAGGTATTCGAATTGGGCTTCCCCTTCCAGTTCATTGGCTGCCCGAATCATGGCCTGATAAGCTTCGTCGGCCTGGGTTTTGAACTCGGGTGCTTGCCCTTTGGCCAGTTTGTAATCGGCGATGACAAAGTCTACTGCCGAACGCCGCAACACATAAGATGAGCCCAAATCCTCCAGGGCGTAATCCTCCGGTCGCTGGATAAAGCAATATAAGCCTTCCGACTGCCCATTGATTTTGAGTTCCAAAAAGCTGTGGTACAGGTCAGCAACACCCGTTTCACGCAGACAAGCAAAGGCCAAGCGGTTGCCAAAATACCCCCGATCCATGGTCAGACTCAACAAATGGAAATCTTTGAGCGCCTTTTGGCCTTGGGTTGTTTTGAAGGTAAAAGGACTACTCAACTCCACCCGGTAACTTTTGCGACGAAACTTAAGGGAAGTTTTGCCTCGAAGCTTCATCGTTTCAGCAGCCAATTCCTGGTTGTCGAAACTCATTTTTTTGGGAATGGTGCCCAATTTTAGCCCCCGCGAAGTGCGAAAAGCAGCCAGATCCTTGGCATTGATATTCGTTTCGAGTTGATGGTACTCTTCTTCTTCGGCAGGCAATAGCCGTAAGCTGGGCGGGGTAGTAACTTGAGCAAAAAGGAATAGGGGAACCAGGAGCACAGTTCCGCAAAGGAGGAGGGTAAACGGCTTTCTCATACCAGGACGATGTTTAGCACCACAATCTAAGGGAAAATTTTAATTTTAAGACCAATCCAGGACTTTGTAGTGGGGCAAAAATAAGTGCTCATTTTTCCTGAGCCAGAGGATTAGATAAGACACTTGAAATGAAACGTTTACTTATCTAATCCTCTGGCAAAATGAGCACTTATTTTTTTATCGCCCCTTTGTCCATAAATCCACACACTCATGCGCTCTCAACTTGTTTATTTGTTGATCATCATCGTGACCAATTGTCTCCCTGCTCTTGCACAGCAACGTTCTCCCGACTGGTTAATCCATCCCACCGCTTCCAAAGCGCAGGTGATCGTCAGTGCGGATGGAAAAAACATCGAACTCAACAATGGCCTATTGCGCCGGAGTTTCCGCTTACAGCCCAACCTGGTCTGTTACGATTATTACAACTTGAGCAACGGTCAACAGCTCATTCGGGCGGTTAAACCCGAAGCTAAAATTGTACTTGCCGGTAAAACGTATGCCATCGGCGGCCTACATGGGCAAAAAGAACAAGCTTACCTTTTGCCAGAATGGTTGGATTCTTTCACGGCCAATTCCCAAGATTTTCAATACCAAAGCCACGAAATTCAGGATTTGCGACCTTTTCTCAACTGGCGCGCAGCCACTTGGACGGGCAATCCCCAGCAAGCGAAAGGCAAAGTGCTGAGTTTGACGTTTCGGCACAACGCGCCGGAGTTGGCGGGTTTAATGCTTAAAGTCCACTACGCACTTTACGATGGCATCCCTCTTTTGTGCAAATGGTTAAGCATCGACAATCAAAATGCCAAGCGGGGATATCAACTGGACAAGGTCCTGAATGAAATCCTCGCCATGCCCGAGGAGGAAAGCGCGGTAGTTGGCAAACCCGAACAGATGAAAAAACCGCAAGGCATTTACATCGAAACCAATTATGCCTTCAACAATGCCATGCGCTACAACATCAGCGACCAAACCACGCATTGGAAAACGGACTCCAGCTATACTTCTCAGGTGAATTATTATTATGAGACCCCCTGCATTCTGGAAGTGTATCCTGATTTTGCGCCTGGCATCGAACTACGGGTAGGCGAACAATTTGAGTCCATCCGTACTTACGAATTGCTCTTGGACAGTTACGACCGCGAACGCCGCGGACTGATGGTGCGCAAAATGTACCGTACTGTTGCACCCTGGACCACCCAAAACCCAATTTTTATGCACCTCGTCAGCAAAAATGACGAGCAGGTACGCAGCATCATTGACCAATGCGCCGAAACCGGCTATGAGGGGGTCATCCTGAGTTTTGGTAGCCATTGCAACATGGAAGATACCAGCGTCGCCAACATCCAGCGCTGGAAAACGCTGACGGATTATGCCCACAGCAAAAAAATCCTGATTGGCAGTTATTCCCTGTTCAGCAGTCGGCGCATCAGTGACGAGCACGACGTAATCAATCCTTTGACTGGTAAACCCGGTGGGGCATTTTTTGGCAATGCGCCTTGTTTTGGCAGTGAATGGGGATTGGCTTATTTGGAAAAGCTCAAATTTTTCATGTCCAAAACGGGTTTTGATATTTTTGAAAACGATGGCCCTTATCCCGGCGACCGCTGCGCTTCCACTACTCACCCTGGGCACCTTGGTCTGGAAGATTCCCAATGGCGACAAATGGCGCTGCAAAAAAACCTTTACCGCTGGTGCAATGAAAATGGGATTTACGTGAATGCCCCCGACTGGTATTTCCTGGATGGTACCCACAAAATTGGGCTGGGCTACCGGGAAGTCAATTTTTCCTTGCCCCGGGCGCAGCAAAAAATCCTCAATCGCCAAAATATTTTTGATGGCACTTGGGAAAAAACACCCTCGATGGGCTGGGGGTTTGTGCCCTTGACTGTGTATCAGGGTGGTGGCCCCGAAGCGGTATTGGAACCCCTCTCCGAACACCTCAACGACTACGAACAATTGATGGTGCAATACTACGGGGCTGGCATCCAGGCCTGTTACCGTGGGCCCAGATTGTACGACACGGAGGCGACCAAACAGACCGTGATCAGGGTCATCGATTGGTACAAACGGTACCGCCAAATTTTAAACGCCGACATCATTCACTTGCGGCGGCCCGATGGCCGGGATTGGGATGGTATCTTGCACGTGGATGCAAATTTGCCTGAAAAGGGCTTGCTGATGTTGTACAATCCGCTTAAAGTACCGATTCAGCGGAGCATTCAAGTGCCACTGTATTATGCAGGTTTGGAAAAAACGGCGGTTTTTAAGGAAAAAGCTGGAAAGGCGCAGAAATTGAAACTGAATCGGAATTACGAGGCGAGTCTGGAAGTGGAAATTCCGGCGGAGGGTTATATCTGGTTTGTCATTGAGTGATACTGAGGTGTGTCTTAAGTGTCTTAGGTTTCTTAGGTGGTAAAAAAAGCGACATTCTTTCACCACCTAAGAAACCTTAGACACTCAAGATACACCTCAGAACGTTAGGGCCGGGTACTCCGCTTGTGCACCCGCAAAGTCCGCAACACCCCTTTTTGGTCATTGATCAGCGCAGCCAAATAAATCCCATCCGGCAAACCAGCCACGCGGTAACGTGCCCCTTCCTGCGCCTCAAATTCGCGGATTTTCCGGCCAATTATATTGTACAGGATCACCCGATCCACATTGTCGATGCGGGTGATTTGAAAATAGTCGGTGCTGGGGTTGGGGAACAATTGAACGTTTTCCAAACGAATATCGCGGGTACTGGTGGTCACGCTGCGGATGTTGGCCTCAAAATTCAGGGTAGTGATTACGGTATCAGGCTTTGATGAAAAGGCCAAACTCACCGGAATTTTCCCCGTACCCGCCGTGCCATAAGGCAAGAAGTACATGATCAAATCGGCCTTTTTACCCGGAGGAATCACAAAGGGTTCGTTCAATCTTAACTTGGGATCGAGGTTGGAAGAAACTATTTCGTCGTAACAATTATTGTTGTCGCACACGCGGGTTCCCCACTTGTTTGGGCCAGTGAGGGCCATGCGACGCCAGATGATTTTGGCGGTATCTTTAGAAGTATTGGTAATCGTGATGGGTACCTGTACGTCCAGGAAAGGATCAGTAAGGTCAACAGCGGCGTCTTTTTTAGCTGAAGTGGTGGAAAAAGTCAACCCACTGGTTTGGGCAAAACAAGCCATGCTAAGCAGCAAAAAGCAAACGAAAAGTATACTATGTTTCATGGGTTATGGTTTGTTACTGTGCTGGATTAAGATTGATTGCTACAAAAATACAAGTAAAGCTATCAAAGGTCAAGGTTTACCCCCAGGTTTAGGAGTAACTTAACACATGACTTGTCCCCAATAGGACAATTACATCGTATATTGTAGTGTGTTTGACACGGGGGATCGTGACAATAACGTACTTCGTAAAACATTTTTATTGCCAGACCAAACTTTAACCTAATTCCTATGCACATCGCCATCATCGGCAACGGCATCAGTGGCATCACCGCAGCGCGCACCTTGCGTCAGCTCAGCGCGGACTGTCAAATCACCGTTATCTCCGCCGAGTCCGACTATTTTTTCTCCCGCACGGCGCTGATGTACGTGTACATGGGGCACCTGCGCTGGAAGGACATTCAGCCCTACGAAGATTGGTTTTGGGAAAAAAATCGCATCCAGCTTAAAAATGCCAACATCCAGTCTATAGATACCCAAGAGAAAATCCTGCACAGCAGCAGTCGCGAGCAAATCAGCTACGACAAATTGATCATTGCCTCCGGCTCCCAACCCAACAAATTTGGTTGGCCAGGTCAGGATCTGCAAGGCGTACATGGCTTGTACAGCAAACAGGACCTGGAGGCGATGGAAAAAGGGAGCATCGGTTTGGAACGCGCCGTAATTGTGGGCGGCGGCCTGATCGGCATCGAAATGGCCGAAATGTTCCATTCCCGGCACATTCCGGTGACTTTTTTGGTGCGGGAATCCAGTTTTTGGAATGGCATCCTGCCTGCGGAAGAATCAGCCATGGTCAACCGCCATATCCGGGTACAAGGCATCGACTTGCGCTTGAATACGGAATTAAAGGAAATCATCGATGATGGCACGGGTAAAACAGGGGCAGTCATCACTAGCACGGGCGAACGCATCGCCTGCGGCTACGTGGGTCTCACCGCCGGAGTCAGTCCTAACATTGGATTTTTGCAAGGCAGTGGCATTGCCACCCAACGAGGAATCCTGGTCGACGCCCTGCTACAAACCAGTGCACCCGATGTATACGCCATTGGCGACTGCGCCGAATTGCAGCAGCCCGATCCCGGCCGCCGCGCCATTGAACCCGTATGGTACACGGGAAGGATGATGGGGGAAAATGTAGCGCACAATATTTTGGGCAAAAAAACCGCCTATCAGCCCGGCATCTGGTTCAATTCCGCCAAGTTTTTTGACATCGAATACCAGGTATATGGCCATGTGCCTGCCGAGCTGAGTAGCGAGGAAGCGAGTTTGTACTGGGAACACCCGGATGGCAAAAAGAGCATTCGCATCGTGTACGATCGAGCCACTAGTGCTGTTTTGGGCTTCAACCTGATGGGCATTCGTTACCGCCAGGAGGTGTGTGAGCGCTGGATTCAGGGCAAAACGCCGCTGGAAAGTGTTTTGCAAGACCTTAGTTTGGCCAACTTCGATCCCGAATTTTTTCCCGAATACGAAGCAGCACTATTGGAAAAATACAGCGCCGAAACCGGCAAAAACATCCAACGCCGCGCCAAACGCAACCTCCGTTCTGTCCTCCAATTCCTAAAATCAAACCAAGCCTAAACCATGGAACCAAATTTGTCGATCATCAATCAAAGCGCCCATTCTGGGCTGAACCTGGGGCAAAAACTGGGTTCCCTCCTGGCTGGCTTAGGCCTATTGATACTCAGTCTCAGCCTCTTTGGGGTGCAATTTCCCTTTTCTTTTGGCTTTTTGACCCTGGCCTTGTTATTGCTCAGTGGCGGGATTGTACTTTATGCTTGGTACACCTATAGCGGGCAAACGGCGGGCATCAAAAACAACGGGGTGTGGTTCAAGTCTATTTCCAACCGAGGTTTTTGGGGCTTGTTGAGCGCGGTGCTCATCACGGGTTTTTACGTGTTTCTCTACTTTATGCCACAATACCTGGGCCAAGGCCAAAACGGCGCCGCCAATACCGGGCTCATTGCTTTTTTTGACCCCTTGAGCCAGTTTCTGAAAAAACAACCGGCCAGTCAGTGGTTTGTCTACGGGGTTTTGTACACCCTGGGCATCCTGGCCATGGGCATCAAATTCATCTGGAAATACCGCCACAACCGCTATCAGGTTGTACGCACCTGCTCGGTCATGTTTTTCCAAACGGGCATTGCTTTTTTGCTCCCGGAATTCATGCAACGCCTCAATCAGCCCTATTACGACTTCAAAAACATGTGGCCGCTGGACTACGATTTTTTTGAAAAGGGGCAAATGGATTACCTGCTCAATTCGGGCGGGGTGGGTTTGTTCATGATCGTTTTTGGCGTAGCCATGATCTTCATCATTTCACCGGTGCTGACCTATTTTTACGGCAAACGTTGGTATTGCTCCTGGGTTTGTGGCTGCGGGGGCCTGGCCGAAACGGTGGGCGACCCCTTCCGGCAACTGAGCGACAAATCGCTGCGCGCCTGGAAAATCGAACGGTGGTTGGTTTACAGCGTGTTGGTTTTTGTGGTGATCATGACGGTGGCGGTCTTATACGCCATTTTTCACGAAAATCCGGCGGGGTATTACGTGACGCGGGATTTGTTTCTGGTAATCGTATTGGCCATTTTTGCGGGCATGGGATTGCTCTTGTGGCAGCGCCCCAAGTACTTGCAACAGATTCCCCGTACGGTTAAAATTGTTGCCAGCAGCATTTTTGCACTGATCATTGGGTTGACCACCCTGGCTTATTTCACCAACAATCCAAACGTCTTTTTTATCCCTGCCGATTGGCTCAAGGCCTGGTACGGTTTTTTCATCGGGGCGATTTTTTCCGGGGTGATTGGGGTAGGTTTTTACCCCTTGATGGGAAGCAGAGTGTGGTGCCGTTTTGGCTGCCCCATGGCCGCGATTTTGGGCTTGCAGCAAAAGTTTTTCAGCCGTTTCCGCATCACCACCAATGGCGGGCAGTGTATCTCCTGCGGCAATTGCTCCACCTACTGTGAAATGGGCATTGATGTGCGGGCCTACGCGCAAAAGGGGCAAGACATCGTGCGGGCTTCTTGTGTGGGTTGCGGGATTTGTGCGGCGGTGTGCCCACGGGGGGTGCTGAGGTTGGAGAATAGCGCAATTGATGTGCATACGCGGGCTGAGGCGGTGCGGGTGATCAGGTTGGATGTGGAGAAGGGGGTGAGGTTTGGGGAATAGGGATTTCGCTAGCTTATTGAAATAATGTTGTAAAACACTTATTTTTGAACGAATGAGTATCCCTTTTTTACAAATTCTCCAAGTCCGATGACAACAACGAATGAAAGATCGGTCTCTGAAGCACTGCGCAAGATTGAAGTGGGCGACTCCATAAAAGACTACCAGCTAGCACTTAGCACTGGTTTAACTTTACACTCACTTCCCCCTCCCCGGATTCTCCTTCAAAAAAGCCCCCCAATCATTGAACTTCTTCCCTGCCCCACCAAACGGCGAGCGCGACTGATAATAATGGCAAACCGCTGCCGCCAGTGCATCCGTCGCATCCAGGTACTGCCCATCCAGATTTACTTTGAGGGTGTTTTGCAGCATGGCGGCTACCTGTTCCTTGGCGGCGTTGCCATTGCCAGTGACGGATTGTTTGATCTTCTTGGGGGAGTATTCGGTGATTTCGAGGCCTTTGGTGATGGCGGCGGCCATGGCCACGCCCTGAGCCCGGCCCAATTTGAGCATGGATTGTGGATTTTTGCCAAAAAAGGGCGCTTCGATGGCCAGATAGCGCGGGCCGTATTGGGAGATGATGCTGGTGATCCGTTCAAAAATGCGCTGAAGTTTTTGGGGGTGGTCTTCAAACTGTTTCAGGTAAACCACTCCAATGTCGACTGGGAGCAGCACCTCCCCATTGACTTCCAGGATGGCGTAGCCCAGGATGTTGGTGCCCGGATCGACGCCTAAAATGCGGTAAGTTTCTAATTTTTCTGCCACCCTTGCTGATTTTGCTGCAAAGTAGAACTATTTTTACGCTAAAGCAAATTAATTAAAACTCTTTGTTTTGTTCAAGTGCATTAAAACTACGCCGCTACGCTGGGTTTTGTTTCGCTACTTATTGGCCTTCGCCATTGTGTGGGGTTTGTATACCGAGCTTTTTCGCCACAACAACATCGCCGAGCTTTGGGTACTTTTTCGGCACAATCTATCTGGCGCTGCACTGGTTTACCTGCTTTTTTGTTGCTTTTTGATGCCCTTCAATTGGCTCCTGGAAACCTTTAAATGGCGCGTATTCACCCAACCCTGGAGTGGGATGTCTTTTAAACAAAGTTGGCATGCGGTTTTGGCCGGGGTGTCTGCATCCATGCTCCTGCCCAACCGCAGTGGGGACTACCTGGGGCGCTGGTTGTTGACACCCAAGGGGCAAAAAACTCAAATCCTATTGGCTACCATCGCCAGCAATTATTGCCAGTTTTTGGTGTTGTTGGGAATGGGTTTCCCTTCCTTGTTGTGGCTGCGGTATTATGTCAAAAGTTCCCCGATTGAACAAACCGGACTTTTTTTAAGCTTCATCATCGTGCTCTTTTTATGCCTGCTCTTATTGGGCGTAGTGGTGATTCCCTGGCTTTTGCATCATTATGCGGAACGGATCAGAGGCGGGACTTGGCGTGGTTTTTTCAAATTTGTACAAATGCCCTTGAAGCAGGGCCTCGACATCACGGAGCGCTATAGCTGGCGCACCTTTGCAGCTGGTTTTGGTTTTGCCTGGTTGCGTTATGGTTTGTACAGCATTCAGTATTACGCCATTTTGCGTTTTTACGGCATCAACTTGCCACTGGATGCGGCGCTGGCCGGGGTGGGTAGCATTTATTTGTTGCAAACCGCAATTCCGCTGCCGCCAGTACTGGCTTTGCTGGCTAGAGGTGAAATTGCCCTACTGATTTGGGGCATTTGGGGGGCCAATGCCCTGAGTATTCTGGCAGCCTCTTATACCCTGTTCGTACTAAATTTGGCCTTCCCGGCGTTACTTGGTTTGTTTTACATCGTCAAAAAGTGGTGAAAAAGCGAACCTTAAGGGCGGTTTTCACTGTTTATTTAAAATGAAGTCCCCTGATTCCATTTTTTCCTGAAATCAAAACGATAAGTCTATGTTTCTCTCCAGGATGATAAAAATTGCTGCGGTTCCCCTCTTGCTGGGCTTGAGTGCCTTTCGCAGCCCCCAGCCCGAAAGTGTACCCAATCACATTCCCATGTACGCTGGCGACCAATGTGACATGGCCAATCAAGTGTTCAAGCACGGTGAAGAAATGGTGTACAAGGTTTTTTACAACTGGAATTTCATCTGGATGTCGGCTGGTGAGGTGACCTTCAAGGTTCAAGACTTGGGCGACCGCTACCATTTTTCGGCGCATGGTGGCACCTACAGAGGTTACGATGCCTTTTTCAAGGTGCGCGATAAGTATGATGCCTATGTGGACAAAAAGACCCTTTTGCCCATTACTTCGGTGCGTGAAGTAAACGAGGGCAAATACACTTTGTACGATCGCCTGTCTTTTGATCGGGAAAATGGCAAGGTGAAATCCCTGCGGGGCAAAACCAAGGACGTTGCCGAAGTGACCGAATACGATACAGATTCTTGTATCCACGATATTTTGTCGATGGTGTATTGCGCCCGCAACCTCAATTTTGACCAAATGCGGCCCGGGCAAGACTTTCCCATCAAAATTTTCATCGATAAAAAAACCTGGCCACTCAAGGTGAACTACAAGGGTAAGTTTGCCAATAAAAAAATCCGGGGTCTGGGGCATTTCAATACCGTAGCCTTCAACCCAGAGGTGATCAAAGGGTACATTTTTAAAGAAAGTTCCAACCTGACCATCTGGGCTAGCGATGACAAAAACCGTTTGCCCTTGATGATCGAGTCACCCATTTCGATTGGTTCAGTGAAGGTGATCCTGAAAAGTTACAAAGGGGTGCGTTATCCGGTGAGTGCCAAAGTGAAGGATAAAAAAGAGGGCGAGGAAATCAGCCCGGAAGATGAAGGGAAGTAAGCCATTCGTAGTGGGGCAAAATGAACACTTATTTTTTATTACCCCTTGTTTATCTTTGGAACAAAAAAAATAAACTATGCTGCGTCGCTTGTTGCTTGTTTTGGGGTTGATCGGGGTGTTCATCGCTGGTTTTTGGATTGCCCGGGGTATTTTTAAACCCAGAGAACATGTGGTCACCCAAGCGGAAGCTTCGGTACTGCTGGAAAAAATGGAAACGGTAGCCAAACTGGTTACGGTAGAGGGCTATTTCACTGAATTATATAGCCACAAGGATTACTGGCGCTACGACTGGTGGATTTTTCGAAAAAAAGCGCTGTTGCGGGTAAAGGCACGGGTATCTGTAGGCTACAACCTAGAGGGTTTGGACATCAATGCGGATACGGCTACCAAAACCATCAGCATTCGCAATATTCCCAAAGAACCAGAGATCATTTCCATCGATCACAGCATCGATTATTACGACATTTCCGAGGGCTCTTTTAATGCCTTCACGCCAGAAGACTACAACAAAATCAATAAAAAAGCCCGCGACCTGATTGAACAAAAAGCGAAGGAAAGTGATTTGTTTAAACAGGCGCGTGAGCAAGGCATTGAAATCATTGACTTGATCCGCTTCATTGGTGAAAGTGCGGGTTGGACGGTTCAACAAGAGACTGCGGCAGTAAAGCCGAAGGTGGAAAAACCGGCGGCTAAACCAATTGATTGAGTTGAAGGGTTGAAATGTTATATCCAAGTAATAGTCCCAAATGAGTTGACCAGCGGCAGAGCCGCCAAACGTCTGTAGGACTAAAGGAACGAAGGTAGATTTTAAGGTGCGTAGCACCGCAACTTTTCAGCTGTTCCGGTGCTACGCACCTTAAGTGCACTGCTTGGCCGATATGCTACAGACGTTTAGCGGCTCTGCCGCTGGTCGTAAACACAAAATGGTGTAATTTGTATAACTATTTGTCGCAACAACTTTATAAAACTTAGAGTCGGCGACAACTCCTCAACTAAAAACATGACTGGAGCCTTTCGCATTGCCCGCGTTTTCAACATACCGGTGCGGGTACATTGGAGTTTTTTTGTCCTGGTATTGGGCTATGTTTTGTACGCAGGATACGATACCGATTGGGACAAAACCGCGATGCTGTGGTCGGGGATTTTTGTACTGGTGCTGTTCTTTTTAGTGGTTTTGCACGAGTTTGGACATGCCCTTACCGCTCGGCGCTATGGCGTCAATACGCGGGACATCATCTTGTTGCCCATTGGCGGGGTCGCCCGACTGGATCACTTGCCCGAAAAACCTGCCCACGAATTTTGGGTCGCCATTGCCGGGCCTTTGGTCAATGTTGCCCTGGCTATGCTTTTTAGTCTCTACTTGTTCCGATTTACTCCCGATCAACGCTGGGAAATCATGAACGGGGTGGTTTTTGCCAAAGGCAATTTTTTCCTGAACGACTACTCCAATTTTGACCGTTTCATCTTTTTTATGGCCTGGCTCAATGTCATTTTGGCCACCTTCAACCTCATCCCAGCCTTTCCGATGGATGGCGGCCGGATTTTGCGGGCACTACTTTCGATTGGCCTGGGCCGTCTGAATGCCACCATGATTGCAGCACGTATTGGTCAATTGTTAGCGCTGGGGATGATCGCCTGGGGCATCTGGCAAAGCAATCCGATGTATGCCCTGATTGGACTATTCATCTTGTTTACCGCCGAAAATGAATACCGCTCGGTACGCATGGAGAACATGGTGGGCAAACTCAAGGTGGATCAATTGATGCGGGGCAATTTTTCGCGGGTCTACCTCGACGATAGCATGCAACAAGTTTTGAACATCTATGCCGAAGGTTTGGAACGGAATTTTTTGGTGTTCGACCAATGGCAAAACCTGATGGGCGTACTGCCAGAATTTAAACTCTTGGATGCGCGTAAAAAAAAGGACTTACAAGCCCCGGTGAGCAAATACATGTTGCCCGATATTTATCCTTTGGTGAGTGCCGAAAATTTGCGGCAGGCTTTTGGGATTCTGCAAGTTTCGGATGTGGGCGCACTCCCGGTTTACAATCCCTGGAATCGTTTGGTGGGAGTGTTGGATGAACACCATTTTTCGCAGGATTTGAAGAAAAGGATGAAGGGGCGGAAGTGGTTTGGGAAGGATTGAAACATTCGGCATCCCAAATCTCGATACTTGTAAGCGCCTCTGGCGCATCATTACTGAGGTGATTCCTTAAGTGTCTTAGGTTTCTTAGGTGGTGAAAATATACCCTGCTACGCAGGTTTTTTCTTTTTTACCACCTAAGAAACTTAAGACACCATAGAGACACCTTAGGGCCTATATCTTCACCACCTTCCCGGTCTTCACGGACTTGTAAATCGCTTCTACCACCCGAATATCCCGCAGCCCCTCTTCTCCCGGCGCGATTAAATCCGTACCCGCCATCAGCGCTGCACAATCCTCATCCATCTGTTTGGCCTGTTGGCTTTTGATCGCAAAATTGATGATCGTACCATCCGACATGCTGCCTTTGTTGCCATTGTAACCAGACTGGGGCTCCATTTTGAGCCAGCCCTTTTCATAATTGATCTGGAGGTAATTCATGTTGATGCCAAAACTGGTTTGGCAGGAAGCCCGCGCACCGCTGGGGAATTCCAACATGAACATCATCGTTTCTTCCACCTCCTTGTAAATTTCTGGACGGGTAGTCGAAGCCTGGGCAAACACACTAATCGGTTCTTCCCCCGTGGCCAGGCGGGCACCTTGTAGCGCATACACGCCCATGTCCCCCATCACACCGCCGCCGAGGGCCTTGTTTTGTTTCCAGTGGTTGGTGCGCCCGTCGAAGTATCCGGCGGCGCTGGTCACCATTTTCACCTTGCCAAATTTTTGTTCCTTGGCCACTTTCATGTAAGCCTGAATATTGGGATCGTGTTGGCAGCGGTAGCCAATGGCGAGTTTGACTTTGTTGTCATTGCAGGCTTTGATCATCGCTTCACAATCCGCTACGGAAGGGGCCATGGGTTTTTCACAAAATACGTGTTTGCCCGCTTTGGCCGCCCGCACCACGTACTCGCGGTGCATAGATGGAGGCAGCACTACATACACCACATCGATGTCGGGATTATTGGCGATTTGGTCAAAGTTTTGGTAGTTGTAGCAGTTTTTGTCCGGGATGTTGTACTTCTTTTTCCAGGTTTCGGCCTTTGCTGGGGTACCCGTTACAATACCTGCCAAGTAGGCCTTTTCGGTCAGTTGCAGCGCTGGAGCGAGCAGGTCGGTGCTGTAGTAACCGAGGCCCACCAGGGCAATGCCCAGCTTGTCTTTGGGTCGAAAGCTGCCCGAAAACAAGGCCGGTGAAGACAACAGCGTAGCGGCACCCGCCATGGCTGTTTTGGACAAAAAGTCGCGACGTTTCATTTTCATGCTACTGTTTTTGTGGGTTAATGTTTATAGCTACCTAGCTGGTGCTGGTGGTGTTGGGGCCAATTTTTCCAATTCTTCCACCGTCCAGGCTTTTTTCACTTTTTTGTGCTGGTCTCGGATTTTTTTTACCTCCTCTGGCTGTACCATCATCAGGGCTTTATTGCGGGCAGCGGCACCTTGGTTGGCGGCAAACTCATAGCGTCCATAACTTAAAACGGCGGCAACCCACTCATCCGTATTGTCTTTCATGGCGGGCATTTCACTAAGGAAGGTTTTGCCCTCGATTGGCCCTTTTAGTCCGTGCAGGAGGATGCGGATAGCGTTTGATTTATCTCCATGCAAACGTTTTGAACCCACCAAAACTGGAGCAGCGTTACTGGCCAAACCCTTTCCATCTCCACCGTGGCAAGGCGAACACATCGACTGGTAAATCTGAGCGCCTTCGAGGAGCAATTTCCGATCGGAAGCCGCGAAACTGCCCAGGCGGCGGCCATACAATTTAAAATCTTCGTGTTTGTCCATGCTGGCCTTGCTGCTGCGGAGCATTTCATGGTTGGCGTTTTGGCTCAAGATATCCTGGGCGATTTTTTGAACTTGGGCATTTTTACTGGAGCCTAAAGACAAAAGCAACTGGACTTTTACATCGTCATTTGGATCAGTGGTCATTTTACCCAATTGGGCAATCAGCTCGGCATCATTCTGCTTGATGTAGGTTTCACCAATCCAGATCGCGGCCCGGCGAATTTGAGGATCGCTATCCTTCAGCGCAGCGCTGAGCAAGTCTTTGCTGATGGCGTCCAAGCCTTCCAAAGTCCATAAGGCATGCAAACGCCCCAGGGCTGAAGGTGCTTTGGGCAGTGCGCCTTGCTGGCCGAGCGCCATTTGTTTCAGGGCAGGAATAACCGATTTGTCGCCCAACGAGATCAGTTGTTTTTGGGCATTGTCCCGCCACCAACCATTGGCATGATCCAGGTGAGGCAGCAATGTGCTGGCCGGAACATCCAGCATTTTTGGCTTGGGGCCGGGTTGGTAATCATCGTGTACCAGCCGCCAGATCCGGCCACGCTGATTGTATTTTGCCAGATCGTATTGTTCAATTTTGTTGCGCAAAAAACTCCCCTTGCGCGTCCAGTTGGATTCCTGAATGATGCCTCGGTTCATGTCCACCACATAGAGGAGGCCATCTGGGCCAGTGTATAAATTGACCGGGCGGAAGAAAAAATCGGTACTGGCGATGAATTCCTGGCGCTCGTAAGCATTTTCAAGGTAAGTTTTGCCCCCACGGTTGATCACTTTGGCCCGCCGGACGATGCGCGCTACTGGCTCATTGATCAGGTAATCGCCAACCAAGTCAGCGGGAAGGCGGTCGCCTCTAAAAATGGCTTGGCCGTTTGCTGCGGTAAAGTGATTCAGGGTGCTGTCTTTGCGCAATCTTTTGGGGCCACCTTGTACATCGGGATTGGCAATGCTGGACCATACCGGGCTGAATTTTTCTTCACTGTAGGCATCCGCAAACTCTAAAGCGCCGTATTTCGGATTGATTTGAAAACCGGAACCCGCGTTTTCGCCCCCACCCCGGCTAAAGAACAAACGGCCATAGTCGTCATGCGTCAATCCCCATTGGCCATTGGAGCCGCTGTGCAGGGAGTCCGGCTGGAGCATGCCATTGACGTAGCGAAAACGAACGGGGTCAACGGTTTGGTAGATGTAATTGTCGAGGTTCCAATCCAGGCCACTACGCTGGTGCTCCAAATTCCCGGGAGCTACTTTTCCTACGGAGTACACGGCTCTTTTTTCGTCGGCTACACCATCGCCGTTGGTGTCTTTGTAGCTGTAAATGTCGTAGGTGTCGGTTTCATTGACCAGTAGTTCGTGGTTGACACAAAGGAGCATCCGGGGCAAGACTAAATCTTTGATAAAAACCGAACGTTTGTCCATTTTGCCATCGTTGTTGGTGTCTTCCAGGAGGATTACCCGGCTCTTTTTTTCTTTGGTTCCGGTGCCGTCGGCATCCTGGGTGTAGGTTTCCATTTGGGCAACGTACATTTTGGCGTCGCCGTCCCAGGTAATCACTACAGGCTCGGTGATCATGGGTTCACTGGCCACCAATTCCATGTGGTAACCCTTGGGAACAATGAATGCTTTTTGGCTTTGAGCAGGGCTCAGCAGCTCAATGGAAAAAGGAGCGATTGGAGGCAAATTGATACTATCGTTGGTGCTGACTACGGCAGTTGTTGGTGCAGGACTTTGGGTGCTGGCCAGCTGGGTATCCTTTTGAACTTTGCAGGCATACAGTACAAAAAATGCCAATAGGCAGAATAGAATGGTATTCCTTCTCATTTTTGTTTGTTTGATAGTTTGTTGTAACTCACTTTAATTCCTTATGTGGAACCGGAGCAAAAGACCTCAGCAAATTATATAAAATTGGGAAATTTGTGCTGGTATAACTTTTACAATTTTGATGAAAGTCTCTTCCGTGCTAACAGTTTATGAATTTAAAGCTTCTTGGCTTCTTTCTCGATGGTTTTTTTGACTAGTTCCCAACTCAAAGAAGTATCAAAAACAGCAGGTACATCATCCTCTTCAGCATCTTCAAAATAGGTGACGCTTTTGAGCACTAGAAACTCAGAACCATCTCTGTATTTGGCATTGTACGCATCAAATAGGTGACGAAGCGTATAGGTTTGAAGCAAAAAAAACAGATCGAAAAAATCTCTTTTGCGGCCACGATTGGTAATGGCGGCAAGCTTCATTGCACCAATGTCCAGTGTAGATAAAAGCCTTACGCCGTCAATCTCGTTCACAGGTTGTAACAACGGATATCGATAGCGTACAAAATCAGTTTTAACGCCACTGGTATTTAGTATCAGAATTGCACGGCTTTGGCTGATTATACTTACTTCTGCTATATCCTGTAAAGCATCTAGAATTTCGATAGGCTCAAAATTGACATCGCCGAAAAAATCTAGATCCACGGATATTCGATGCCCAATTTGTAAAGCAAGCGCAGTACCTCCAGCCAAATTGAACTCCGCTAAAGCAGGCAATTGCATAAGTTCTTTTAATAGTCCCAATGTTGTGGGGTAGACTGTTGAAGTATGTAGCATCGAAATTCTGACTTAGGTTTTTCAAAGTAGAAGCTCAAAAAATTCAGGGTTTTTTTATCCAGGTAGCGCTCTTGCAACATCTCATCTCTGACGCGTTCGGATCCGTAATAAGCCAGAATGGCTTGCCAGTCTGCCAAAGTTCCATACATAACAACTCGGCCAATAACATAACGTGCCTTGGCATCGTAGTCGAGCTTACTGGCGTCGATGTCCCAGAATAGAATCGGTGGAAGTTGCAAGGTACTGGTCATGAGAAATTGAGTCTGTCGAATGGTTGAGTCATTACTACAAAAGTAAAGGAAATTTGGATTAAGAAGTCGGTTGATTTTGAAGAATATTGCTTCAGAAGTATTACACAGGAAAAATATCGACTGAGTTGTTTGCATTATTGTTAAAGCAATTATATATTTGGGTATTCTATTGAGGCCTACCTTTCTACATTCACCATTCTACTGCTTTTATTGCTTCTTTAAGTTCCATTCGAGCTAAAATCTTCCGATAATCGAAACGGATTTTCAGGCTATAATCATTGGCAGTAAAGACTCAATACATTTTAGTAACCCGTGCCTAGAAAAAGGCGGATAATCTGGGTTAGATAGCTAATCCAAAATGGTTAAATCATTAACAATAGATATACAATGGCGACTGTAATTGACAACATAGAATTGGATGAAACTAATGTTGAATTTAACTATGCTTCAGATTTTGTCAAGCATACGGATCGACTTATTTATTTAACTGGCAAAGCGGGAACTGGGAAAACTACTTTTTTGAAATATTTAAAAGAAACGACTACTAAAAATACAGTAGTTCTTGCTCCGACAGGGGTGGCGGCTATAAATGCGGGCGGGCAAACAATTCATTCTTTCTTTCAAATTAGACCTAGCGTTTATATTCCGAACGACAAAAGGTTAAGAATCCTACCTGATCCACAGGATGAAGATAGAAGTACGATATATAACCATTTCACCTACTTTAAAGAAAGGCTTGAAATTATACGAGGATTAGAACTTTTAATCATAGATGAAATTTCCATGGTTCGCTGTGATTTACTCGATGTAGTTGACAGACTTTTAAGGGTTTTTAGAAAAAGAGAAAACGAACCCTTTGGAGGCGTTCAAGTAATTCTCATTGGGGATACATTTCAATTACCCCCAATCGCTGATTTTGAGCAATGGGATATTTTAGGGCGTTTTTATGAAAGCCCTTTCTTTTTTAGCTCGAAAGTTATCAAAAATAATAAGCCTGTCTATATTGAGCTTAAAAAAATTTATAGACAAAATGAAAAAGAATTTATAGAACTTCTCAATAGAGTGAGAGTTAATCAAGTTACACAAAATGAATTAAATTTATTAAATTCGAAATACGATCCGTTGTTTTCCCCAAATGGGAACACAAATTATATCACTCTTGCAGGGTGTAATTCAAATTGTCGCACCTCATCATTAAGCTGCGGATTTCCTGAAAATATTAGTGATGAGATCGAATTTTTGGCTGCGTAAAGCGACCCTAAGTTTGATCATCTTATCGCAACCATCATCAGACCAGCGTTGC
>NZ_JBGSLK010000111.1:0-62985 GCF_041740695.1 Haliscomenobacter sp.
AATCAACAGCAGTTGATTGATCACAACGTGGCAGCCTTCGACTGTTTTTGGTAGCTCCAACTCAATGTTTTTGATGCCCTAAGATACTTTTTATTTTCATATTTAGCAGCCGCCGAAGGCGGCTGCTAAATAGTTACAAAATAAGTATAGAAATCACGCCCCCAACTACTGGTCCTTTTGAAGACTTGGGCTAGCGATAATCAAATCGCCTAAAGCCCGTTTAAACATTTGGCTAACTCAAAATCCTCCTGCTTCGACCACGGAAACTGCCCCTCTGCCCCCAACTTCCGCGCCAAGTACTCCTGCTCCGGCTGCCCCGGTGTAGGCACCAACCATGCTGGCCGCCCGGTAACCGCCAAATCCATCAAAGTACTATACCCGGATCGACATACAATGAGCCCACTCTGGGCAAAAAGCAACGACAAACCTGCTGTATCCAGATGAGGCGCTGCCGTAAGGTTGCCCTCTTGTTCTTGAAAAAAGGGTACTTCTGGTTTGCCTTGCAACAAGAAAAAGTGCTCCTCCGGAAAAGCCCGGACCTGCTCTCGAATCTCCGCTTCCCAAATGCTGCGCTGCGGCTCGGGGCCAGAAAGAACAAAGGCGATGCGGTATTGAATCGGCGCTTCCATTTTGTGCAAGCGCGACAAAGGCCCCAAATAACGGGTTTTGATGCCGGTAAACGGAGGATGGCTCAAATCTCCCGCCAAGCCTGGCGCTTCCTCCCAATCTGGCACCCAGCATTCCTGAAAACGCTTTCTGATCAAAGTTTCATGCATCCATTGTCCACCGCTCCCTCCAAACCAATCCTGCAATGGCAAATGCAATTGATGGGTAACAAAAGCATTAAAAGCCCCCGGAATGTAGCAGCCATAACGCTGATCGGAAATGACCTGCTGAAAGCCAATTTTTTGCTGCAATTGCCTTACCACTCGCTGCTCCCGGGCAATGGTCACAATAATTTTGGGCAACTGCCGCACCATCGGCCAGTACAAGTTGGCTTTGGGATAACTTATCGCGTAATCGGGTAACTGGTGGCAGGGCAAATCCGGAAAAGTAACTTTTAAAAAAGCCAGGGCTCGCCCGCTCGAAGCCAAGTGCACCTCGTGGCCTTGCTCCAACTGCTTTTGAATCAATGGCACGCTGCGTGTAGCGTGGCCGAGTCCCCAATCCAGGGGCGTAACGAGGGTTTTTACTGCTGACATCAAACCGTTGAATTATTACCCGGCAATATCTCGATTTTTTCTCCGTGCTTTGCTGTTATTTATCAATGAGCCAACAGTTATTTTTGCCGTAATGATAATGCTTAATGTAGCGCATCAAAACATCATATTTTTTCGTTATCTTCTCAGCAGTATCTATTTGTCCGCGTTATCAATCCCTTAACTATGCAGCGATTATCTACCCTTTTGTTCTTAAGTATCCTTTTTTGTAGCAGTGACCTCCTGGCCCAAAGCACCATCACCGTCAAAAATTGTAGCCGCATCAACAGTACTTCGTTGGAGTTTTCGCCCGCCTTTTATGGCAATGGGTTGGTTTTTGTCTCTTCGCGCAAACGCACGGGCGAGATAGACAAGGTAACGGGCGAAACTTATTTTGAGTTGTATTATGCCGATTTTGACGAAGATGGGATGCCCATTCAACCTGCTCTTTTTTCTGCCGAAATCAATTCTGAGCGCCACGAAGGACAAGTGAGTTTTACCAACAGCTCCGATAAAATGTTCTTTAGCCGCAACAACATCAGTAAAGGGGTACCCCAGGCTGGCAAAGACGACACGGTGCGCATGCGGGTGTACGAGGCATTTAAGGGGCCTTATGATTGGGAGCGAGTCCGCCCGCTGCCTTTCAACAATGTGAACTATTCCTGCATGCACCCCTCCTTGAATTACGATGGAACCCGCTTGTTTTTTGCTTCCAACATGCCGGGAGGTTATGGGAAAATGGACATTTATTTCGTAGACTGGGATGGTAATAAATGGTCAGATCCCATCAATCTCGGGCCGGAAGTCAATACCTCAGGCAATGAAGTTTTCCCCTACATCCACGACAATGGTGCCCTCTTTTTTTCCTCCACCGGCTTGCGTGGCCTCGGCGGCCTCGATGTGTACATGATCGATCTCAGCGGCAGCGAATGGGGCAAGGTGATCAACCTGGGACAGCCATTCAACTCCAAGGCCGACGATTTTGGCTTGATTTTGGACAAAGAAAGTACCCGGGGTTTTTTCTCCTCTAACCGCAACGGTGGCTCAGGAAAAGACGACATTTATGCTTTTGAAGCGCCCAATGGACTACAAGGACTCAAACCAGTCATCCAGGCTACCCTGCGCATTACGGCCATCGATGAAGACAACAACGCCACCATGCCCAATGTAAACATCCGTGTCTTCGAACGCGCCAGCGATGGCCTGATCAAAGATGGCAACACTTACGCCGCTACCCTGGTACCCGCCAATGACCAATCCCAAGACCTGATCATGCGCCTCAACCGCAAAAACGATGAGGAATTGGGCAACCCAACAACCGTAACTGGCCGCGATGGCTCCTCGACAATCAACCTGGCGGTCAACCGCGAGTATGTGGTATTGATTTCAAAAACTGGCTTCAAAACACAGGAACTCCCCTTTACCCCCAAGGCACAAAACCTAAAAAACACCATGGATGTGCGTATGGCCCACATCAACTGTATTCCCTTACGCGGCATTGCGCTTACTGACAAATATGAAAAACCCATTCCCAATACCAAAATTCGGGTCATTAGCAATTGCAATGGGCAAGAAGTGCTGCTTACCTCCAATTTGGATGGTACTTTTGACCACTGCCTGGATTTGGGTTGTACCTACACCATTCTGGCCGAGAAGTATGGTTTTAAACCCACGCAAACCCAACTTTCCACCGAAAACGTGCGGGGTAGCCGTTCCTTTTCCATCAGCATGCACCTGATACCAACCAACGAAGAAGTCATGCGCAAACCCCTGGCAGAAGGTACCATCATTGTGATGGAAAACATCTATTACGATTTCAATAAGGCTGCGATTCGAACCACCGACGCCCGCGATCTGGAGGCACTGACCCGTTTGATGGTCAAATACCCTACCATGGAGGTAGAACTAGGGGCACACACCGATTCACGCGGCACCAGCGAATACAACCTGCAATTGTCCCAACGCCGGGCTGAAGCTGCCAAAGAATTCCTGGTGCGCAAGGGGGTTGCGGCCAATCGCATCCGTACTACGGGTTTTGGTGAAACCCAAATCCGAAATCACTGTAAAGATGGAGTAGAATGTGTGGAAAAAGAGCACCAATTCAACCGTCGAACGGAAGTAAAAGTGTTAAAAATCAATGAAACCGCTCAGTATGAAATCAAACCTGGCGGGAATTGAGCTGCAATGAACGAGCGTGTTTTTATTCACAAAGTCTGCTATCTTAGAGCCCACATACGTAAAAAATCATGCATACTAAAGCCATTATTCCGGTAGCCGGCGCAGGTACTCGTTTGCGGCCATTGACTTATACTCAGCCTAAACCCTTAATTCCTGTTGCGGGCAAACCCATCATTTCTTTCATCATCGACCAATTGATCGATATTGGAGTGCGCGACTTTATTTTTGTGATTGGTTATTTAGGGGAAAAAATTAAAAATTACGTAGAACAAGCTTACCCCGACATCGAAAAGCAATTTGTCAATCAGGAATTGCGCTTGGGCTCCGCACACGCCATCTGGACAGCCCGGGAATCGATTCGGGATGCCAATGATGTATTCGTTTTTTTTGGAGACACCATTATTGATCTCGATTTTCAATTGGTGCTCCAGGATCCTTATTCTTGTTTAGGGGTAAAAAAAGTAAACGATCCGCGCGAATACGGTGTAGTGGAGTACGGTGAAGATGGTTTGGTCAGCAAAGTGATCGAAAAACCACGTATCCCCAAGTCCAACATGGCCATGGTTGGTTTTTATCACCTTAAGGAAGTGCCTGCCTTTATCGATGCATTAGAGTTCAACATCAGCAACAATATCCGTACCGATGGCGAATTCCCCCTCACCGATGCCTTGATGCGCATGATTGAAACCGGTACCCGTTTTAGCACCATCGAAGTCGACAACTGGTTCAACTGTGGCAAGAAGGATGTACTACTGGAAACCAATGCCATCATGTTGCGCCGCAAAGGCTATGCTTCCGCCAACCTGCCCGAATTCGACAATTCCATCATCATTCACCCCGTCAGCGTTGGTGAAAATTGCCAAATCGTAAACTCTATCATCGGTCCACATGTTACCATCGGCAACAATGTTCGCATCAACAATGCCATCGTGCGCGACTCGATCATTGGCAATTACGCCGCCATCCAGGAAATCATCCTCCAAAATTCGGTGGTGGGCAACGATGCCTCGATCACGGGTTTGCGGCAAAGTTTGAACATTGGCGACAATACCGAAATTGATTTCAGTTGATAAGATTTAACTTATGAAAATCACCTTCGATCGCCTTGTGATCGTCCTCATCATCGCAGTGGCAGGCATCTACATCGGCAAGTATTTTTACAAACAACCACAGTTTGTCAATGGTCAAAAAGCACTGGACTTTCAGGCACAAACCATCAACAAGCAAACTTTTCGACTTTCAGACCTGAAAGGCAGTTACGTTTTGCTCGATTTTTGGGGGTCCTGGTGTGGGCCCTGCCGAATGGAAAACCCTGAGTGGGTGGCCTTGAACAACCGATTGGCTGGGCAAAAATTGCCAAAGGCCAATGGGTTTCACATCGTCAGTATTGCCGTTGAGCGGAATGAAGAAAGCTGGAAACGGGCCATTGAGTATGATGGACTGAATTGGCCGCTGCACATTCTGGATCAAAGCAGCAGTTTGAAATTTTTCAATTCACCCATTGCCAGTTTGTACAAAGTACGCGCCTTACCCAGCAATTATTTGATCGATCCCAAGGGGATGATCATTGGGGTAAATGTAACTCCTGAAGAGGTAGAGAAACGGATTGGCCAGTAAATCTTGTCATGTCAGGCTGTCAAAAACTGACAAGCTGACCTTTGGGGCGATAAAAAAATAAATGTTCATTTTGCCAAAGGATTAGATGAATAAACGGTTCATTTAAAGTGTCTTATCTAATCCTTTGGCTCAAAAAAAATGAACATTTATTTTTGCCCCACTACTTCGTCTACTCCTTTTTTCTGCCATGGCAAGATAATTGCTGTGGGTTCCCAAAAACAATTGTATCGTGATGGATCCGAATAAAAACGTGGAAATCAACGAAGAAACCATAGCAACACCAGTGGAAAACGACAACAACATCAACGACGAAGGGCAAGCCGAATCAACGCCGGGCGGAGACAACTCCGTAGAAGAGCAATTGGCTCGCTTGCAGCGCGATTACGCAGAATTGCAGGATAAGTACGTCCGTTTGGCTGCCGAGTTTGACAACTTCAAACGCCGTACCCTCAAGGAGCGACTGGACTTGATGCGCACTGCCGCTCAAGATACCATTCAGGCCCTGCTGCCTGCGCTCGACGATTTTGACCGGGTCAAAACTGCCAGCGAATTGCCCAATAGCCCCGAACCTTTCAGCGAGGGCGTAAAACTGGTGTACCATAAGTTGTACCATATTTTGGCAGCTCAGGGTTTGGAACCCATGGAATCCAATGGGCAGGATTTCGATACTGAAATCCATGAAGCCATTACTGAAATTCCAGCCCCTACCGAAGAAATGAAAGGCAAAGTGATCGATACCCTGGAAAAAGGATACAAACTCAAAGACAAAATGATCCGCTACGCGAAAGTGGTGGTGGGCAAATAACAAAGCATGGCGAATAAGCGCGATTTTTACGAAGTGCTTGGGGTGCCTAAAAACGCCGATGAGGCGACTTTACGCAAGGCTTACCGCCAAATGGCGATGAAATACCACCCAGACAAAAACCCCGGCGACAAAGAGGCCGAAGAAAAATTCAAGGAAGCTGCTGAGGCTTACGAAATACTCAATGACGCTGATAAACGGGGACGTTACGATCGGCACGGTCACGCTGGCGTGGATCCCAATATGGGTGGTGGCGGCGGCTACGGCCCCGGCGGCATGAGTATGGACGATATCTTCTCCCAATTTGGCGACATATTTGGAGAGGAATCACCTTTTGGTTCTTTCTTTGGCGGCGCAGGTGGTCGTTCTGGCGGAGGCCAACGTGGCGGTCAACGTGGAGGAAACCTTCGCATCAAAGTATCCCTGACGCTGGAAGAAATCGCCAATGGGGTCACCAAAAAAATCAAAGTCCGCAAACAAACCACCTGCGACGAATGCCGTGGATCTGGGGCCAAAGACTCCTCTTCGGTAAAATCCTGCAACACCTGCAATGGTGCCGGGTATGTCCGTCAGGTGCGCAATACCTTCCTGGGACAAATGGCAACAACTACGCCTTGTCCAACTTGTGGCGGTCGTGGCCAGGTTGTAACCAGCCATTGTCCCAAATGCCGTGGCGCAGGAACAGTTGAAGGGGAAGAAACCCTGGACATTGATATCCCAGCAGGCGTTGAGGAAGGCATGCAACTCCAAATGCGGGGCAAAGGCAACTCAGGGCCCAATGGCGGCCCGGCCGGTGACCTCTTAATTACCATCGAGGAAAAAGCGCACGAGCACTTGCAGCGGGATGGACAAAACGTGATTTACGAGTTGTTCATCAATTTTGCCGATGCTGGCCTGGGCACCTCCGAAGAAGTCCCAACTCTGGAGGGCAAAGTCAAAATCAAAATACCACCTGGTACTCCTGCGGGTAAAATTTTCCGGCTGAAAGACAAAGGTTTGCCTTCGGTGCAAGGTTATCGCGGTGAGCGTGGCGACCAATTGATTTATGTCAACGTCTGGACGCCTAAAAAACTGAACGACGAGGAACGCCACTTGTTGGAACGAATGCGGGAACTCCCCAACTTCAAGCCACAACCTGGCAAATCCGACCGTAGTTTTTTTGAAAAAATGCGCGACTTTTTCAAATAAGCAATAGTCTTGATCGTTGCTGCAAATGACGAATAATGAAAACGGTCACTGAGCGAAGCCGAAGTGCCGTTTTCATTATTCGTCATTTGAATTAAAACACCGATATGAAATATGCTTTTGCTCTCTGCCTCGCCCTTGCTTTCCTGCTTAGCGCTTGTGGCCCCAACTACGTCTACAACCACAAAACGGCCTTCGAAAACGACACCTGGACTTACCAGGCCGTTCAGCAACACCAGGTAGAAATCAAAGACACCACTTACCTCTATAACCTGATCATTGGGGTCAAACATAGCCCTGAATACGCTTTCCAAAACTTGTACGTCAAGATCAAAACCGTTTTCCCAAATCAAGAAAAACGCGAACAAGTCGTTTCCCTCAACCTGGCCGATGGAAGCGGAGCCTGGTACGGCAAATGCAGCGGCAAAACGTGTAGCATCGAAATCCCCCTCCAACAAAACGCCATTTTTGAACAAGTTGGCACCTACCAGTTCAGCATCGAACAGTACATGCGAACGGAAAAAGTGGAAGGAGTAAAGGGTTTGAGTTTTAAAGTGGAAAAGACCACGATCAAAGCCGCAAAATAAAAATTTGATGCCTGCCTTGGGCCTACAAATTCAACCAATACGTCACCTTCAGCACCAGCGCCCGGTTCTTCACCTGTGGCCCTTGAAAAAACTGGTCGGTAAAATAATTATCCGTATACACCAAAAATACATCCGATACGGGCCTGAAGCGCCACTGCAAACGGCTATTGATGTTCACGTTGTTGACCTGGGTATTGTATTGCAAAAAGGTGCTGAAAAACAGGCTGCGGCTAAAGGACAATTCCGCCCGCGGCCCGATCAGCCAAAAACTGGCGCTGTTGAAAGGGCTAGGTAAATGGATATCATTGTAGGCGTAGGTCATCGCAAAAACACCGTAGGGTTGCCAGCGGTAGACCAGCTCGCCGTTGATGCGGAAAATATTGCCATTGAAGTATTGACCAGTACCCACGTTGACTTCGTAGGAAAAAGGTTTGCGGAAGTCCGAAACATAGCTCACACTCGCCGTATGGTAGGTGTAATCCGTGCCTGCGGGCAACACCTCGCCGCCCGAATTGGTCGGGTCAAAAGGGAAATAGAGGTAGGTGTATTCCTGTCCAGCTTTCAATTCCAGCGCCGAATTTCCCGGAAACTCCATGAAGTAAGCCAACTGGTGGCTGCGGTCGGTCAACTGATAACCGGGGGCATTGTAAGTGAGTGTATTTTCCACGTTAAACCCGGTAACGTTGACCTTTTTGGCCCAACTCTCCTTGCGGGGGAAGATGTTCATTTTGGTGATGTTGAACATCGAAAAATTCCCTGGCCGGGGGATAAAACCCACATCGGCGCGGAAGTCCTGCCCGATGTATTGCATGCCTGAAAGTACCGACCATTTGCGGGTAGAATGACCTAAAAATGCGGCTGCCGATTGGGCGTCGGCGTTGCTTTGTTGGCCCGAGAAAGAGCGGTGGTAATAAAACTCCCCTTCCCACTTGTTGTCTTTGGAAAAAAGGTTGTACTCCAGGCCCGCTACCCGATTGTAAGCGCCGGGGTTGTGCTGGATTTTTTCCTGATCATCTACCCGGAAGTTTTCCTTGTTGACAAAAACGGCGCTGATCGCCGAACGTTCAAAAACCTTGCGCTGCAAAACGCCCACGGTGTAATTGGCCGGGCCTTGTTTGAGGGCGCTTACCCGACCCGTTTGCATGTTGAGCAGACCGATGCGCCAGTTTTTATCCAGTTTGCCGCTCAGGCGCATCCCGGCCTTGATGGGCACATTGAGGTTGCGCGTCACGGAAACGGTATCGCCCTCAGTAGTCACCTTGCGGATGCTGCCATTGGCCAAGCCCACCCTGCGGCTAAAAAAAGGCCGACTATCCGGGAACCCACAACGGCCAAACAAGTCTTCATTTTCCAAAAAGAACTGCCTCCTTTCGGGAAAAAACAGCTCAAAACGGCTCAGGTTGGTGATCTGGCGGTCGACGTCCACCTGAGAAAAATCGGGGTTGAGTGTCAAGTCCAGGTTGAGTGAAGGGGTGATGGCGATTTTGGCGTCGCCGCCGATGTTGAGTTTGTTTTCGGTGGGGATTTTGAATTCAAAGTCCTTCTCCGTGCGCCCGATGATGTAGGGAATCACCGAAACGTTGGCGCCGGGTTGTGGTGGCGCATCTTCCCAAACGAGCGAGCCAGTGAAGGCCAGATTGACCGGTAAAAAAGCCCGGGGTACGGGTGACCAGGTGGAAGCCTCGTTTTGTTTGAGGCCGAAACGGACAAAATTGATGCGCCAGGCATTTTGCCCGCTGACCTGCCGGTAGCGCAGGGTTTTGAAGGGAATGGCGATTTCCACTACCCAATGGTCGGTATGGTTCTGGATTTCGGAGTACCATTTGTTGTCCCAGTCGGTGGTCAGGTTACCCCCATTGTCGATCAAACCTTCACGCTGCACATTGAAGGGCGAAACCGCAAAATGAAAGCCATTGAGTTTGTCACTAAAAGGATCGATGTTGACCGCAAAAACGTCGCTGGTACCACTTTGAAAATCGCGCTTGAGGGAAGTAGTGATGTAATCGGCCTGATTTTGGTACAACACCGCGCCAACGTAGAGGAAGTTTTGGTCAAAAGTGAGGCGAATTTCAGATTTGAGGTTGGCTGCGGAGGTATCAAAAGGGAAGTTCTGGAAAAAGTCTTTGGCGACTTGTGCACTTTGCCAGGCGGCTTCATCCAGGGCCCCATCCAGGCGAATGGCTTCTTTGGATTTTCGAATCGAAACTTGGTGTTTTTCAGCTGGTACCGGGGCCTGGCTGTAAAGATTTTGGGCCAGCAGCAGGCAGATACCACTGATAAGTTGGGCGATTTTCATACTAAACAGAGTTGTTTGGACTGTACAATGCCGCGAAATTCTGGATTATAATGGTGCAAAACAAATGATGGGGCTGAAGGGGGAAAGAATGATGCCCAACAAGTCGTTTTTGACGATTGAAACAATTTTCAGTTCAAAGTTGAATACAACAAATAACCGATCCAAAATGACTGGATCGATTATTTGTTAAAAGGATTTGGAAGAGAGGTTAAGTGTCAAGACCAAGTTTGGCAAGGCTCACAATAATTTTTCCAGTGCTTTACGAATTACTTGTTTTACTTGCTCTTCAATATCCCCTTCTTTCAATAATTTATCGCTTTTTTGCTCTTTTTTAAATAAAAGATCAGGCTCAATGTTAAGCACTTCAGCGATAGCTAAAATGTGGCTTATTTGGGGAATGACCATTCCATTTTCCAGGCTTATGTACCAGCGGCGAGAGATTCCCGCCTGATCGGCTACATAAGCCTGTGTGTAATTGCGTTGTTCTCGCCAATAGCGAATATTCTCGGAAACAGTTTTGGGACTAATCATGAGGAAGTTTATTACAGTGAAACGAATTAATCTAGGATACTGAAGATGTAGTTAGCGTTCTGCTCATTTGTGCACAAACTTCGCTCAAATCTGCATAGCATGAGAAGTTTTGAGCGTTACTTTATTGTTAATTTTATCAAATATTGCACCATGAAAAAGTGATATCGGATTAAAAACATCATAAAAACTCTTCCTTATGAAAAATTTATTGCTCCTGATTGTTTTCGCTCTTTCTTTTTTCGCGGGTCAATATGGAATTGCACAAGTAAAAGTTACAAGTACAGGAAAAACGATTCTCGGGTTAGAGCGTTCAGGAAATGATCCATCTGCTCAGGTAACTACGGAAGCATTGGGGATTAATCCTTCGGATGGACTTCGTACAAAATCAAGAATTTCCTTTGGAGATTACAGCTCCGCAGGTTCAGGAGAGTATATTTTTTTAGGAGAAGCCCGTGCCAATATCACCGGAGGGGGCGACGATTCTGATGCCCTACATTTACACGGCAGCAATGGTATCTATTTTTCCACCACCTCTACTGGGGCCTATGTAGGAATGAAACTGGATGTGAGTGGTAATTTATTGGTGAGAGGAACTTTAACACAAAATGTATCTACCTTTTCCGACATTAGACTGAAAAAAAATATCTTAAAAATTGATAGTAGTTTAAGTATTCTCAAAAAACTAAACGGCATCCGCTATGATTTTACTCCAGCAGTAAATTCCAAATATCGAGCAGACCTGGATAAACTGAGTCCAAGTGGTGAAAAAGAGAAAAAAGCGCTGGAAGATGCGAAAAAAAGTATAGACAAAGCATCCACACCAGTACCCGATCAATACGGCCTTTCCGCACAAGATGTACAAAAAGTATTGCCCTCCATCGTGTCTACTTCGGAAGATGGATACTTGGCCGTCAATTACACTGCTCTTATTCCAATACTCATCGAGGCAGTTAAGAGCCAACAAAAACAAATTGAAGACTTACAAAAGGAAGTAGACCTCTTGAAAAAGAAATAAACAGCCTCTTATCAGCTTTAGTACACGCTTAAACGCTAAAAATCAGGATATGAAATTCGCAACCCGTTTCATAAAAGGACTTCTTTTGATCCTCATCGTGGCAGGGCAGGTATACGGCCAAGAGCAATTAAGCTGGCTACCCACCAATTCACCCCAAGGCACGGTATTTTTTTTGTCATCTCAAAAGAAACACCTCTATGCTGGTATCCATAATCATGGGGTATACCGCAGTAGTGATTTGGGGGAAACCTGGGAGCGAGTAGATCAAGGTATAGCCAGCCTGATGCCTCATTGTATGTTGGCTTCGGGTAAATATTTTTTTGTAGGTACCAACCATGGAATCTACCGTAGCCTGCCAGATGAATTAAAATGGGAGCGAAAAGAAAAGGGATTGACCAACAGCAAAATTCTTTCTTTAGCCCAAAATGGCAAAACTATTTTCGCTGGAACCAATCAAGGAATTTTTCAATCACATGATGAAGGGGAAACTTGGGAACAAGCAAAACTTCCCCAGCCAATAGGAGTATCCAGAAATATTTATGCATTGCTGGTGACCAAGGACAACAATATCATAGCCGGAACCAGCAGAGGCGTATACCTAAGTGCCAATGAAGGCAATACCTGGCTACTATTAGACGTGGGCACTCCACACGATATAGCAAGCCTGGCTACCGATGGCAAAGTCATTTATCTGGGAACGAGTGGTGATCAGATCATCGAAACGGAACGTTTGAGTTTTTTTGGAAAAGGAATCAAACAAACGCAGGGTCTTTCGAATGTACAAGCCTTGGTGGTTGCTGATTCGGCACTCTACAGCGGTGGAAACATCAAAGGAGTAGTAAAGGACACTCAAAAAATAGATCGGGAATTGCCTTTTGAAGGCATTCGCTCCATCGCTGTTCATGATAAAGTGTTATTTGGGGGTACGCTCAAATTTGGTGTCTGGAAATACGCCTTAAAACCTAAAAAACTCCATGACATCGAATTGGCCGAGTTGGGTAAAGCAGATGCTCAACAGTATGGCATGAAGGTGTTTCCAAATCCTGCACCCAAAACGGGTGATCGGAAAATCTCTTATTGGTTGTCCTCAACCGAAAAAGTAGAAATACAAGTATTCAATGCGCTAGGCACACTGGTTTACAAAACCGATTTGGGCATCACGGCTCCTGGTAAATATGACTTCAACTTAGGGGGAAACAACAACTTGCAAGCAGGGATGTACGTATGCACGCTCCGCATCGGCAATAAGTTATTGATTGAAAAACTCATTTTTTCAGAATAGTCAATCAAACACTGGGATTTAACTACTCATCCATCTAAATCAAAAATCATGTTCGCTGGCTATAAGCACCTGAAATTATACATTGTCCTGGCCTTCATTGTTTCTTTTTTTATTGTTCCAAAAGAGCATTTGTTGGCGCAGGATCCATCCATTGTATTGCCCTCCATTACCCTGCCTAACACCCCTGAAGCATCCAGCTTGGGTAAGTTTGGCGAAGGAAACATCAACACTTATACCGGAGCTTTGAATGTTTCCATCCCTTTATATACCGTTCAGGGAAAAGAATTAAAAGAATCCATAGCTCTTTCTTATGATGGTTCCGGCAACAAGGTTGCGAACCTGCCTACTTGGGTGGGCCTGGGCTGGACTCTTGCCAACGGTGGGGTGATCACTCGCTCCATGAACGGTATGCCCGACTTGAACTCCAACTATTACTCCAAAGCCGATCAGATCAAACCAGAAACAAATGTTGGGTATACCGACCAATTTCAAGAAAATGACTACTTGTATGAGGTGGCCGGCCGTAGAATTGAAACTGAACCCGATGTATATTACTTCAACTTCGGAGGCTACTCCGGTCGTTTTTACATCGACGCCCGGAAGAATATTTATCAGACCGAGAAAAAAGATGTGGTAATCCAACCAGTGTATGGTTCTGAGGATATTACCTCATTCACCATCAAGGACATGATGGGGAATGTGTATGAATTTACCGCTACCGAGGTAACCGATGCTTTTATTGACTGTTCAGAAACAGCAGTATGCTATCGAGCGCAGTACGTTTTTAACAGCAGTTGGTACCTCACCAAAGTGACCTCTGCGAATGGAACTGAGTTGATGGAATATGAATACGAAACTTTGACTACTCCTTATAGTCCACCCATAAATCTTGCTTCCAATCATTCGATGACCTACATCTTACCAGTAGAATATCCGATTGAACCTATTCAGTTTCCTCCAGGTGGTTGTTGCGGACCTCCTTTATTCCCTTGTGGTGACAATACAAGTACTCCATCAGTACAGAAAGGAGGATTTACCAATCAAACGTATATCTTAAATCGTAAGTTTTTAACCAAAATTTCTTACAAACTTAGAGACCTCAATACTGCTGGAACAATTACTATCGAAACAGTAGATTTTCAGTCATCACTAGATATTTCGCATTATGCATATGGCGGAAAGCGGCTGGATAAAGTGCTGATCAAAAAAGGCGAAAATGGAGCAACTGGAATCATGGAATGGAAATTCAGTTATCCCACCGCGAGTTCGGCTACTTCTAACAATCGATTAAAACTATTGAGTCTTCAGCAATGTGCATCAGGTACCTCTACTTGCGCACAACCCTACCTGTTCGAATACAATACATTGGAACTGCCCGATCCTACTGCTAGCCAGATTGATTTTTGGGGATACTACAATAGCAACCCTAACCAACAAGGGCTGATACCTTCTTTCACCTACAATACGGTAACTTATCCTGGCCAAAACGCCAACCGCAATACCGATACCACCCGCGTTAAGGCAGGCATTTTGACTAAAGTGACGTACCCCACTAAAGGCTACACCGAGTACTACTACCAAGCTCATTTGGTAAAAGACTATGAACTTACTGGCGATAACAGATATGTAGGCGGCTTGCGCATCAAAGAAATCAAAAACTACAACTATGATGGTACCCTAATCAATAAAAAATATTACCGCTACATTGCTGAAGGGACCAATCCAAATACACCTAATAATTCAAGTGGCAGTCTCTTATCCCGGCTTGACTATCTTAGCTTTCCCTCTTTTTATCATTATTCCGAAGCTGGAATACCATGCCATAATCAATTTGGTCATTGCACGGGTTTCCCCGAATTTTATATATGGATCTGTAGATTCATCACTGTTACAGCCACCAATCATACAAATTTAGGTAGTGAAGAACTTGGACATGTTGGCTATGCTCGGGTGGAAGAAATTTCTGCTGGCAAAATGGTTTATCATTTTTTCCGAGGAAACAATGGTAATGGAGAATTGCTCAAAACCGTTGCTTACGATGATCAGGATAAAAAACTAAGCGAAAGCACTTTCACTTATAGCCATGACATCAACGAAACCCGCAATTTTACCAGTTGTTATGGCTACAAAGTAGAACAATACCTGGATCAAGATAATGCCACCACACTTTGCGGAGTTGGTGGAGTATTTTCTTGGCTAACCCCACTGCAATCGGGTACCAACTGTGAAACTCAAAGAGGCTACGGAGTCAAACTCCGTCGCAGCTACTATGGCATCCAACAACAATGGAGGTACTTGGCCGCCAAAACCGACAAACAATTTTTCTACGATGGAGCAGGTATCCTTACGGGTGAAGTCAGCAGCACTACCAACTTCACTTATGGCAACACCAAAGTGACTCAGCCTACCATTACGTCCGTGCAAAACAGTGATGGCAAAACCTACACCAGCATTGTTCGCTTCACCGAAGATGCCTCCCCTGTACAATCCGCCCTGGTGACCAAAGGGATGTTTGGAGTACCCGTGGAAGTGGAAGAACAGGTGGACGGGGTTTTGACCAAAAAGGTGAAGGCGGAGTACTCCGTAGATGAATTCCCCGGTGGACTGGTCTTGCCCTACCGCTTCTACCACAAATACAACTCCAGTCAGGTTGATGAACTCCAGCTTACCGTTCAGTCTTACGACAAATATGGGAACCTCCTGCAATTACAACGCGAGTACGACCAACCCGTAAGCGCCCTCTGGAGCAATTACCATACCCGCATGGCTGCCAAAGTACTCAATGCCGCTCAAAACGAAGTGGCCTACACCAGCTTTGAAACCACCGAAGCCACCCAAGGCAACTGGAGCATCACAGGTACTAATAACATCCAATACAATGGCGCCAGCCCAGCCAAAGCTGGAGCAGGTTGTTTTGGCACTGGGTCTGGAAGTTTTACCAAAACGGGACTCCCCATTGGCAAATACATCCTCAGTTATTACAGCAAATCGCCAGGAGGTGTAAGTGTGACGCTCTCAGGAGGTACCGTGCTTTCTACCACCACCGACCAAACCGAAGGAGATGGCTGGGCCTACGTCGAACGCCTGCTGGATTGTACCGCCAGCAACGCCAGTGTAACGGTCAATACCTCCGGTGCCTTGTTTGACGAACTGCGCCTTTACCCTCATGATGCCCTCATGACCACTGCCAGCTACGACCGCAACTCCTGCCTGGTCAAAGCCATCAGTGAGGAAAGCAACCTCAGCGCCAATTTTGAGTACGACGCCCTGCTGCGCCTGCTGCGTGTAAAAGACTTCAATGGCGACTACGTAAGCAGCACCGATTACCTGTATCGCACTGGCAGTGGTGGCGAAAATACCATCAAAACCCGCCTGATTCAAACCGCGGGGATCACCACCACCGCAGGCATTTCCGATTTGACGGGTGCCAACCTGATCGACTCCTATAAGTTTTTTGATGGCTTGGGTCGCCCAGTCCAACAAATTGACCTCAATCAGTCTCCTACCCAAAAAGACATAGTCGCCTTTATGGAGTACGACCAGTTTGGTCGGGAAGTAAAAAAATACCTGCCGTATACCATTGCTGAGACCAACCCTCGATCTATTCGACCTAATGTCATCAGCGAGCAACAAAGTTTTTATACCGCCATTGCCGAAGGATCTGCCTATACGGAGACCGTGTTGGAAAACTCGCCCCTCAGCCGCCCCAAACAACAATACTTGGCGGGTACTTCTTTCCGCAGCAAACCTGGCAGCACCACCTACGGTACCAACACCAGTAACGAAGTGCGCAACTTCAAAACTAGCGGCTACTATGCGGCCAATAGCCTCATGAAAGTGACCGCTACCGACCCTGACGGCAAAACCAGCATTACCTATACCGACAAAATTGGCCGGACCCTGCTCACGGTCAATGGTAGCGAAAAAACCTATACCGTATATTACGATCATGGCGGCATCCAGGCAGTACTGCCCCCCAATGCCAGCGCACTCCTGGAAAGCAATACTGGCTGGACAGCAGCCAGCAGTACCGAAGGGGAACGCCTGTACAAATACACCTACGACCCCAACAATACGAGTCTGCTGACTTCCAAACAAGTGCCGGGCAGCAACGTCCAATACATCTACTATGACCGCCTGGATCGGCCAGTGCTCAGCATAGATGGCAATGGCATCAAACTCTTTACCAAATACGACATCCTCAATCGCCCCGTCATCACGGGCAAATACAACGGCGGTAGCGTGCCCTCCAGTGGCAATGTCCTGTACGAAAGTCCCAGCACCAGTGGCCCACACTACTACACCACCACCACAGCCTTTCCTACCGATGGCTTGATCGAGGTATACTCCGTAAATTATTACGACCAGTACGACCTCAATCGCGACGGCACCCTCTCCAGCACCGACGAAGCCTACAGCACGCCGCCCTCCGGCTACAACCTGCCTACCTACCGCGTGCGTGGCAAAAGTACCGCCGTCAAAGTAGGGCAACTGCCCGCTACGGGTGCTGCGCCCACTCAATACCTCTTGAGCTTCGCTTACTATGACAAAAAAATGCGCGTGGTACAAACCCGCAGCGACAACCACCTGGGCGGCAAAGACAAAACCTACCAGCAAATCAACTTCCCCGGTTGGACGCTCAAATCCAAACGCGAACACACCGTAGGCGCTACCACTACGACCATCGAAACCACCTTTGAATACGACCACGCTGGCCGCCTGACCAAAACCAGTGAAAGTGTGAATGGCGTATTCCCTACAGTACTCTCTCAGCAGGAATACGACGAGCGCAACCTGCTCAAAAGCAAAAAACTACACCAGGCCAGCGGAGGCGGCTACCTGCAAACCCTGGACTATACCTACAACATCCAAGGCTGGGTAAGCCGCCTCAACGACCCCGCCAACCTGGGAACTGACCTCTTCGGCTTTGAACTAGTATACAAAGAAGGCGACGCCAGCCTGGACAGCCGTTATGCCAGCGGCCAAAACGCCAACTACGCAGGCAACATCACGATGATGAAATGGAACGTACAAGGCAGCAGCAACGTCAAAACCTATGGCTTCCTGTACGACAACCTCAACCGCCTCAAAGAAGGTATTTATGCCGAAAAAACCAGCGTCGGCAGCTACACCGCCAGTGGCAACTACGCCAATGCCCTCACTTACGACCGCGATGGCAACATCCTGACCCAAACCCGTACTGGCCGCAAGGGTGATGGAACCTTCAACCAGATCGACAACATGACCTATACCTACAATAGTAAGGGGCAACTGGCCACCTTGCTCGACAACGCCGATGGCAGCAAAGGCTTCGTCACGCCTACACCCGGCACTGCCCAAGGCTACACCTACGACGGTGCAGGCAACCTGACCCGCGATGAACACAAAAAAATAACCATCACTTACAATGCCCTCAACCTGCCCCGCCGCATCCTGTTTGACAATGGCTCCCAACTCGACATCACCTATGACGCTGCGGGCAACAAACTCAAAAAACAAGTCATCTACCCAAATGGGGATAGAACCATCAACAACCTGCCCATTTCCTCCGGCACTTACACCGCCAGTGGCACCATCACCTCCACTGGCCGGGTCGACAATGGCAGCAATGTGACCTTCAAAGCAGGCATGGCAGTATTACTCAACCCAGGCTTTGAAACCAAACAAGGTGGTGCTTTTCTTGGCAAAACTGAAACTGGCCAAAGCGCCAGCTACACTCAGGACTACGTCATGGGCATTGAGTACCAAAACACCGTGATGCAAACCATCTACAATTCCGAAGGCCGCTTGTACTTTGCGGGTTCTACTACGCGTTATGAGTACACTATGACGGATCATTTGGGCAATGCCAGAGTTAGTTTTACGGATCAAAATGCGGATGGGGTTCCGGAGGTTATTCAGGAGAATCATTTTTACCCCTTTGGCCTCGCCATGGAAGGCCCCTGGGTGAATGACCCAGCGGAGGATAATAAGTACCAATTTAATGGGAAAGAACTGAATGATGATTTTGGGCTGGGTTGGATGGATTATGGAGCGAGGTGGTATGATGCGAGTGTAGGGAGATGGAATGGGGTGGATCGGTTGGCGGAGAAGTACATGCCTGTTAACGCTTATGTTTTTGCAATTAATAATTCGTTAAGATTTGTTGATCCAAATGGCATGGATATTATTGAGTTCGCAGGAGGGATAACATTTACTGGTGAAGATGCCAAAAGGGCTTTTGAGCAATTTAAACAAAATAAAAAAGTTCAAGTGTATATTGTTAATTCAACTAATTTTGGTATCAATCCTTTATCTGATGAAAAGTTAGAAAAAGCAATGGGTTATGCTAATGATATATTTAAAAAAAATGGGTTTCATTTTTTACAATTCAATTTAATTTCTAAAACTGAGGCAAAGGAGAAGGAATTGAAGTATGATGATTTATTCTTAGAAATTAGATCTTTTATAAGTGCGTCATATGGAGGGAATTCTTCGATTAATGCTAATAATACAGATGTATATTTAGATAATGAGGCAGCAGAATCTTACGCCAATTACGGCTTTGAAGGAGTACAAAATAATACCAATCCCCTCTATGCATTGGGCTTTTTAATAGCGCATGAATCACTGCATCAACTTGTTGTTAAAGCTCATTTTGCGCACTTCCAACTTTTTACCGAGTCAAGCACAATGTATTTCTCAGAAAGTGAAGGTGCCCATGATAACTCGCGCCCAAATTTGAATAGAGAGGGAGATTATGCTAAAATCCCTGACGGGCCAGCTAAAAAGGTACAGCCAGAGGAAAGAATTTTGGGGGATCGATGGCTTTATATTTGGTACCACTTTATTCACGTTCAAAAATACGACAACAATGAATAATAAATTAATTTTATGTATTTTATTTTTAGAATTCTTTGCTAGTATCATTTTGTTAAGCATCAGCTCTTGTAGTAATGTTAAACAAAAAGGTTTACTATCTTCATGCATTGTTGAAATAATTGGGCCAGTAGCTACTGACACAACATTGACGGAGGACAAATTCAAAGACATTTCTCATAGGTTTATTATGAAAATTTCAAATACAAATGAATCCCAGGATTTAAATATCTGGCCATACAACGCTGCGACGAATAAAATGAATCCTTTAAGTATTAACTATTCAAAAAAAAGTGATAAACCTGATTTTAGAATGGTTCTACCGGAAATCTTTAAAACAGATACATTGAAAATAAAGACAAAAAAGACAGTAGAAAAAAGGTTTAATATCCACTTTTTTCCAGAGTTTGATACTGTACATTTTGATTTTAAATGCTCTTTTGGGGATGGTGATGAAAGAGGTTTTAAGATTAGCTATTTAATAGTTAAAGGTAGATTGAAGGAAAAAATCAACCAATATTATTATTAATGATTTTGCTAGCCCAAGTGTTTCAAAATCAACCGAACCGAAAACATTCCGCTACCGCTGGTACGGCGTCTTCTACGTTTAATTCTGGACAATGGCAGCAATATGACCTTCAAAGCACGGCCGTACTGCTCAACCCCGGCTTTGAAACCAAACCCGGTGCCGCCTTCCTAGGCAAAACCGAAACTGGCCAAAGCGCCAACTACACCCAGGACTATGTCATGGGCATCGAGTACCAAAACACCGTGATGCAAGCCATCTACAATTCAGAAGGCCGCCTGTACTTTGCGGGTTCTACTACGCGTTATGAGTACACTATGACAGACCATACTTCGGCTACGCTCAGTAACCATTTGGGCAATGCCAGAGTCAGTTTTACGGATCAAAATGCGGATGAGGTTCCTGAGATCATTCAGAAGAACCACTACTATCCCTTTGGCCTAGCCATGGAAGACCCTTAGATGAATGACAATAATTACCACGGTATGCATAAACTCTGTTCCTCTCTCGTATGTTTCTGGCTGGTTTTGTTACTTCCCGCCCAATCCATCCAATCCACCATCTCCGACTTCAGCACTCATGAACCCGTCTCCTTTGTCAACATCGGCATCCTCGGCAAAAACATCGGCACCGTCAGCGATGCCAATGGTCATTTTACCCTGGACATTCCCCAGTCCGAAATTGTGCCCAACGATACCTTACGCTTTTCTTCAATCGGCTACCAAACCTTAGATTTTTTGGTCAAAGACCTTGCGACGCTCCCAAAGGAAATAAAGCTACAAAAAACAACCTTGCTGCTCCCTACCGTCACCATCAACCCCAAAAAATACAAACGTTTAAAAACCCTGGGGCATCGAGCCAATTCCGACAAGATTGTCTTCTACTTTCAGTCCAACCGCCTGGGAACGGAACTGGCCAGTTTAATTGAGGTAAAAAAGGGCAGTTATTATTTGAAATCGGCTCATTTCAACATTGCGGAGAACAAATTTGGGACGCTATTTTTTCGGGTAAACCTCTATGAAAGCCTCAATGGACTGCCCGGCAAAAACCTGCTGTCCGAAGGGATCATTGTCAAAACCGACTTAAAAAAAGGCACGCTCAGTGTGGACCTGGCCCGCTACAACCTGGTGCTTGCCGAGGATTTTATCCTCTCTCTGGAGTGGGTGCAAGCCTTGAATCAAGGCAAGCTGAGCAAAGACTTGATGTTTTGTGCAGCCCTGGGCAATGGCACCATTTTTACCAAAACAACCAGTCAAGCCAATTGGCGGGCGTTTACGCAGAAGAAATTTGGATTCAGGCCACAGTTGGGCTTTTATGTGGAGGGTGCGGCGGCGGAGTGATCTAGGCCGCTTTAGCGCTCATTTGTCCCAATAAATCTGCTGCCATTTCTGGGAGCCTTAAGAAGCATCGGGTGAACTCTGCTTTTAACAATTGCATTTCAGCAGCTGGTAAGGTATTGGCATCTCTCCAAAATCGCTCATTGAGTGCATTACATTCTTGTGCACTTTCTGCCATCAGATATAATGTGAAAAAAGTACGAAAGGTTTTATTATCCGATAAACGGCTGACTACATCTTGCACATGAGCATATTTTTTCATTCGCCAGGATTTTTGAAATCAAGTAAATCATACTCCCGCTGGTAAAATTTGCTGGTGCTATAGAAAGCTTAGGCAAGCGAGATGCAGGTCAGAAGAGCTAAATCTCTAAGCGCTAGCTACTTCATATTCCAATTTAAAAGGTGCTGCCATTCGTTTGGATGCATCCAAAATCTCGATTTTGACAATATTACCTTCACTATCAAAATCCAGAATAACCCCAGGCTTTACTTCATCGCTTTCCAGGATTTTTTCTTCTGAAAAGCGAAGAACAAGAATGTCTACCTCTTGGTCAAATTTAATTTTCATTTCGCCAATATTTTTCCACCTTGCTGGTTAGATAAACAGTAATAACCAGATTAGGGATTTTGACAATGTTAACGAATACCCTCACTAGAAAGTCTTTACCTTCATCCTCAAAATACCAAATCGATTGATAAATGAGTTTATTTTCTCCTTGAGCAATTGTTTGTTGGGGGTTTTCAATAATTGAGAAGACTATTTCTTCTGTTATTCCCCGCTCCTCCATTTGCTCTCTTGCATGACCTGAAATAACTACTTTAGGCATACCCTTGTAATTTACAAATTTTACATAATTCTCTACGAAATTTATTCACAATCCTTACAAAAATAGCGTTTTAGTTTGATTAAAAAAATAAAAAAACATTTTAATGAAAAATATTCCCTGTATGTAGTGCATTCCATGCTGGCACAAGTCTTCTAAATCAAACTCAAATAAACAATCAACCTGCTTTTATGGTTTCAACACTAGCCACAAGGAACTAAAACCCCCTCCCCCACATTGATCTTACCAAACATACTAAAAATCCCAAACAATCCCCCTATCTTTGCGCCCAAATACGACAGCGAAACATGAAGGTTTCTCTCAACTGGTTGAAGCAATACCTGAATCTGGACGGCCTCAGCCCCGAAAAAGTCGGCGAAATATTGACCGACATAGGTTTGGAAGTAGAAAGCATTGAACGTACCGAAAGCATCAAAGGTGGACTGGCAGGCGTAGTGGTAGGCCACGTGTTAGAACGTGAAAAACACCCCAATGCCGACAAACTTTCGGTGACCAAAGTAGACATCGGTACGGGCAGCTTGCTCAATATCGTTTGTGGTGCGCCCAATGTGGCCGCGGGCCAAAAAGTACTGGTTGCCACCGTTGGCACCACTTTATACCCCACCGAAGGCGAGCCCATCACCCTGAAAAAAGGCAAAATCCGCGGCGAAGACTCCGAAGGTATGATTTGTGCCGAAGACGAACTCGGCCTGGGCCACGACCACGCGGGCATCCTGGTTTTGCCAGCCGATACCCCAGTTGGCCAATCCGCCAAGGACTATTTCCAACTCGAAGAAGACCACCTCGTCGAGATTGGCCTCACCCCCAACCGCTCTGACGCAACCAACCACCTGGGTGTAGCCCGCGACCTGGCGGCAGCCCTCAAAATCAACTACGGCCACAACGGACTGGTCTGTGTACCCGAAGTTGAAGCGTTCAAAATCGACAACCATAGCTTACCCGTAGCGGTGAGCGTTGAAAATACCGAAGCCTGCCCCCGTTATAGCGGGGTAGTCATCAAAGGCATTACAGTGGGAGAGTCTCCCGATTGGTTGAAGCGCCGCCTGCAAGCCGTGGACGTGCGCCCAATCAACAACATCGTGGACATCACCAACTTTGTACTCCACGAATTGGGCCAGCCCCTGCACGCTTTCGACCTGGATGAGATCAAAGGTCGCCAAATCATCGTCAAAACTCTGCCCGCAGGCAGCAAATTCCTGTCTTTGGACGAGGTAGAACGCACCCTGCACGCCGAGGACCTGATGATTTGTGACGGCGACTCCACAGGCATGTGCATCGGCGGGGTATTTGGTGGACTCAACTCCGGGGTCAAGGACAGCACCGTCAACATATTTCTCGAAGCCGCCCATTTCAGCCCCACGTACATTCGCCGCAGCAGCATGCGCCACAACCTGCGCACCGATGCTGCGAAGGTATTTGAAAAAGGCAGTGACCCCAATGTCACCGTTTTTGCCCTCAAACGCGCAGCTTTGTTGATGCAGGAACTGGCCGGTGGCGAAATTGCCTCCGAGCTCATCGACATCTACCCGAACCCCGTAGCGCCGCGTGAAATCACGGTAAAATACAGCTACGTGAATGGTATTTTGGGGGTTGACCTCAGCCCTGCGGAAATGGAGGAAATCCTCGTTGCGCAAGGCATGAGCATCCTGACTTCGGATGAGCAAAGTTTCACCGTGGCCGTGCCCACCAACAAAGCCGACGTGCTGCGCCCTGCCGATATTGCCGAAGAAGTGCTGCGCATTTACGGCTTCAACCGGGTGGAGATTTCCGAAAAATTCAGCATCTCCGCCGCTTTGGCTCCCAATCCAGACCCAAGTCTGGTGCGCAATGCCATTGGCGACTTTTTGGCCGCTTCAGGGTTCAATGAAATCATGGCGGTATCCCTATCACAATCGCGTTATTACCGCCAGGCCCTCAAAAGTATTGCCGACGAGGAACTGGTGTACATCAACAATACCTCCAACGCGCAGTTGGACATCATGCGCCCGGACATGCTCATCAGCGGCCTGGAAGCCATTGTACACAACCAAAACCGCCAGCAAACCCGCTTGCGTTTGTTCGAATTTGGCAAAGTGTACCGCTTCAAAAGTGAAGGTGCCATTGATGAAAAGGCGCAACTCAGCTTGTTCCTGAGCGGCGATCGGTATGGCAAATCCTGGCTGATGAAGTCGCCATTTGAAGGGTCCAGCAACAAAACCCCTTATTTCACCCTCAAAGGCTACGTGCAAAACATCCTTTCCCGCCTCGGCTACGAAGGTTACCAGGAAACGGTGTTGGAAAACGATGAGCGTTTTGCCTACGGCTTGACTTACCACCGCGGCCAGCAGGTTTTGGCTACTTTTGGGCGGATCAGTGGCAACATGGTCAAAGAATTGGGCGTGCGCAACGAAGTTTATGCAGCCGTTTTTGAATGGGATAAACTGCTGAAAAGCCTGAGAAAGCAGAACGTGACCTATCAGGAAGTCAGCAAATTCCCGGCGACCAGTAGAGATTTGGCGCTGATTATTGAAAATTCTGTTAAATTTAGCGATATTGCGGCAATTGCCCGCAAAGTGGGTAAAAAATTGATCAAGGACATTACCCTTTTTGACGTGTACGAGAACGCCCAACAACTCGGCGAAGGAAAACGATCCTATGCCGTAAGTTACTGGTTCGAAGATGCTGAAAAAACCCTCGAAGACAAAGAGGTGGACAAGGTGATGAACCAATTGATCAACGAATACGAAACTAAACTAGGCGCCTTAATTCGGCGTTAGGGGCAATAAAAAAATAAGTACTCCTTTTGCCAAAGGATTAGATAAGTAAACGGTTTACTTCAAGTGTCTTATCTGATCCTTTGGCTCAAGAAAAATGAGCACTTATTTTTGCCCCACTACTTAATACAAGTGAATACTAAATGTTAGGACATTTACGTTGACTTGTTTTATTCGAATTTTGTGATGATCCTAAGATGAACGCATCTGAACAATTTGAACGCATCGAAATCAAAGTCCGCCAATTGTTGGCCCTGGTCAAACAATTAAAGCGCGACAATGGAGGTTTGCAGGAAGAAAACCGCGAACTCAAAGAGCATATTGCCCAGCGGGATGCCGCTATTCGTGTGTTACAAACTCAGGTGGAGCGCGCTGACCAGGAACTGGTAAAGCTGCGCCGTGAGGAGACCGAGCAATCGGACAAGTTTAAAGAGCAAGTCGATCAGTACGTTAAGGAGATCGACAAGCGCATTGAGTTGTTGGCCAACAATTGACTATAGCATGGAGGGGCAAGAGGAAACGAAGAACATCACGGTTGTAGTTGCCGGACGTCCATACCCCTTGAAAATCAGGGTAGAAGACGAGGCTTCTCTTCGCAAGATAGTCAAAGAAGTCAACGAAAAGATCAATCGTTTTCAACTGACATACACGCATAAAGACAAGCAAGACTGCCTGTCTATGGCGCTTTTGACCTACGCTGTTGATCTGCACAAAACCCAACTCGCCGCCGCTCAGGAAGCCCATCTCTCGGCCAAACTTTCTCACCTGGAAGCTCTCTTGGATCAGGAAGTATAATATTTAAAAAAATCGGAAAAAACGACTTTATGGCAGAAATTGGAATAGGCGCCGTCATCGGGTTAGTCATTGGTGCAGTAGCGGGATATTTTTTGGTTCAATTTTTCCTGAATAGATCCAAACAGCAGAAACTAGAAGAACTCAATTCCCAAGCTGACTTACAGATCAAAGAAGCCCGTTTATCGGCCAAACGTATTGTCGACGAATCAGAAACCAAAGCGGAGAAAATCGTCAATCAAGCGGAAAGCAAAAACGAACGCATCAAACAAAATAAAATTCAGGAGGCTAAGGATCATTTTGCCAAACTGAAATCTGACTTTGATAGCCGCAAGTCCCAACAATTGGTAGAAATGAAAGAGCGCGAGATGGAAATCAAATCGCTCGAATCAGAATTCAAGTCCAAGGAAGAAAAAATCGAAACGCGCCAGCGTGCGCTGGAACAGCAAAAATCCGAGTTCGACCTGAAAGAAGCTGAAACCGCTGCCATCCGGGAGAACCTGGAGAAGCAGCTGAAAATTGTGGCCAAAAAACGGGAAGAACTGGACCAAGCCAACGAAATTCGCATCAAAGAACTGGAGATCATCTCTCGCCTGAGCGAGCAAGAGGCGAAGGAACAGCTTTTGGATGCTGTACGCGCCAAGGCCCAAACCGATGCGATGTCGATCGTCAAAGAGTCCATCGAACAGGCCAAAATGGATGCCAACAAGGAGGCGAAAAAAATCGTCATCCAGACCATCCAGCGCATGTGTGCAGAATACACCATCGAAAACACCGTTTCGGTATTCCACCTGGAATCGGACGACATGAAAGGCCAGATCATCGGTCGGGAAGGTCGCAACATCCGGGCGCTGGAAGCTGCCACTGGTGCTGAAATCGTGGTAGACGATACCCCGGAAGCAATCGTCATCTCCAGCTTTGACCCCATCCGCCGCGAAGTAGCGCGTTTGGCCCTCAAAAAACTGGTGGCCGACGGTCGCATCCACCCTGCCCGCATCGAAGAAGTGGTGGCTAAAACCCGCAAACAACTCGACGAGCAGATTGTAGAGATTGGCGAAAAAACCGTCATCGACCTCGACCTGCACGGTCTCGATCCGTACCTGGTGAAAATGGTAGGTCGCATGCGTTTCCGCTCTTCTTACGGTCAGAACCTGATCAAACACTCCATCGAAACCGCCAATCTTTGTGCCATCATGGCCGCGGAATTGGGCCTCAACGCCAAACAGATCAAACTGGCCAAACGGGCGGGCTTGCTCCACGACATTGGTAAGGTTGCTGAAGAGGAATCTGAATTGAGCCACGCTATCCTGGGGATGCAGCTCTGCGAAAAATACAAGGAACACCCTGCCGTCATCAACGCCGTAGGTGCCCACCACGATGAAGTGGAAATGAACAACATCATTTCACCCATCGTACAGGCTTGTGACGCCATCTCTGGTGCACGCCCAGGTGCTCGTCGCGAAATCCTGGAAAGTTACCTCAAGCGCATCGGTGAGCTCGAAGAGCTGGCCATGGGGCACGAGGGTGTAACCAAAGCTTTCGCCATGCAGGCTGGCCGCGAATTGCGCGTCATCGTAGAAAGTGAAAAAGTAACCGACCAATATGCCGACGACCTGGCCTTTATGATCTCACAAAAGATCCAGGACGAAATGCAGTACCCCGGCCAGATCAAAGTGACGGTCATTCGGGAGAAACGGGCGGTGGCTTTTGCACGGTAGGGCGATAAAAAATGAGTGTTCATTTTGCCCCACTACTAAGTCAAAAATATACTCGATTATAACACGGTTGGAAGCGCCTGTTTGGGAAACTGAGCAGGCGCTTGTTTTTTGTTTAAGGGGTATTTACCCAACCAAGCTATAATATGTCTAAATTAGGATTGCAAGAAAAATACACAATGGAATATATTGTTATTCAAAATAAATCACTATGTTTGTCAACCATTGAAAAATTAAACACCCAGTGAAAGCGGTTTACTCAAATTTTTTACCTGTAAAATAGCTTTAAGTATGAAAAAAACGCTTGAACGCCTGAATGGCGAAAAATTTGCTTCCTATGCCCTAGAGGCAAAAGCAATGTTCTCAATTGTTGGAGCTACAGACCTTACGGATGGCCCCACTGGTACACAAACCGGCGGTTCTACCAACAAACTTGTTGCTTCAACTTGTAACCTAGGTTTTTCCCATGCCAACAAAGACTGGGCTTCCGATCAAACACCTATCGACCTTGACCCAATCAAGGATGTTGATGTTAAGTAGGTTCTGACGGTATCAAAACCAATTTTGGGCTACAGGAAAGGTTAACTTTCTCGTAGCCCATTCTTATCTTTAGTACTGTCCATTCCCAAAACAACACTGGAAATGATCCTGATCAAGTCAATAGCGGATGACTTCTCGACTACTCATATCATCAAATGGTTGGAATATTTTGGCGTTCCCTTTCTGCGGATAAATGATGAAAAAATAATCAGCTTCAGCATTGAAAGTGGGAAAAGAACCCGGGTTAACCTGGAAAATGAAAAAAGCTTCGTGTTGGAAGAAATCCAGGCCTATTGGTACCGTAGGGGGATGTGGAAATTCAAATCAAATGCGGCTGCAAGCACCAATACACTATACAAGGTTTTTGACCAACAAGACACAGCGAATAAAAAAGGCTTGCTGAAGTTTTTGAACGAATCCCTCAAACTATGCGGCGACATCAGTGACCAAAATAGTGCATTTGAAGCCAATAAACTGGATCAGTTACGCAAAGCGGAAGCCTGTGGAATTCCTCTGCCCGAATATCTGGTCACGACCCAAAAGAGTGAGTTGCTTGCCTTTTTAGCTCAACATAGTAGCCTTATCACCAAAGCGCTCACCAACGCCATTTATTACGTCAGCGAGGATGTCTTTTTTCCGCCGCATACGCTGCTTTTGGATCAAAGCAATGTAAGCCGTATCCCAGATGTATTTGCAGAAAGTCTGTTTCAGACACTCGTGCTTAAAAAATACGAAATCCGCAGCTTCTATTTTTACGGGAAATTTTACTCTATGGCCATTTTTTCCCAAAATGACGATCAAACCAAGGTAGATTTTCGGAACTACAACTGGAAAAAGCCCAATCGCAACGTACCGTATCAATTACCCGTTTGCTTGGAGGAAAAGCTGCAAAAGCTGATGGAGCTACTACAACTACAAAGTGGGTCCTTTGACCTCATTGTTACTCCCGACGATCAGTATGTATTTTTGGAAGTAAACCCGGTTGGACAATTTGGTATGGTTTCTATTCCATGCAATTACGGTTTGGAAAAACTACTCGCAGAACACTTGGCATATGGAAAACAATAACAGAAAGAGTTTGGAGGAAGTCAAAGTGCTATTTGACGACCTCAAAACGACCCAGCCTGAAATGCTGGAAGCCTTATTCTACCTGGAAGAATTGAAATTTTTTAATCCCGATGAAACTTTTTTGGTGAAGGAAATGCCTTTGGAGCGCTACCAAACCAGCGCATACCTAATGGATACTAGCTATTACAAAACCGTTTCCAGGATGTTGCCCAAAGCGGTGATTGAAAAATTAAAAGCCAACACCGATGAAATACGCTGAGCAGGCCACACAGTACCTGAAGCTGTTTTCGAACTGTTTTGTCACTAAAGGAGTCATTCGCTCCATCATTGTCGACGGGTACCGAGGAGGATTTGAATTTATCCCCAACGACCTGGGTGATTTGTTACAAGAGGCGGAGCAATATACCATCGGCGAACTCTATACCCAGTACGGGGAAGAGAACTACCCGGCAATCGACGAATACATTGACTATCTGCTCGAAAAAGAGCTGGTTTTTATGGTCTCAGCTGCTGAGAAATCCTGTTTTCCTGCTCTGTCTATGGAATGGCGTTTTCCTGGAAAAATTGCAAATGCAATTCTGGATGTTGGCGCAGCGCAATCCTATGACTTGCCCGCCGTACTTCAGCAATTGGATGAGCTGCAATGCCTGGCCCTACAGGTCAGGTTGTTTGCGCCACAATCCTTGGAATGGCTGGAGAACCTGCTTAAAGCCTGTTCAAGCCTTACTTTTGAAAGCATCAACCTGTTTCTGCCTTACGATTCCTTGCTTGACGAGGAAAGACTGTTGTATCTGGCCTTAGCGCACCAAAAAATTGCCAGCATAGTGGTGCATGGTGCCCCCGAAACCCGTCGTATTCGCCACGAAGCCATTGATAAATTGGCTGGACTTTTCTACATTGAAACGCCTATTGTTGACGAGAGTCATTGCGGGGTTACGCTCCCGGAGTACTTTTCCGCCAATCTACTACACTATACAGAATCTTTGGCGGCCAATACCTGCCTGAACCACAAAATCGCCGTGGATCGTTTTGGAAACATCAAAAACTGCCCCTCCATGATCGAATCCTATGGGCATGCCAATGAGGTTTCGCTCAAAGCAGCATTAGCTGCAGAAGGCTTTAAAACCAAATGGAGCATCAAAAAAGAGCAGATCGATGTTTGCCAGGTGTGTGAATTTCGGCACATTTGTACCGATTGCCGGGGGTATCTTGCCGAACCTGCCAATGTGTATTCCAAACCCGCCAAATGCAGTTATGATCCTTATGTGGGAGTTTGGAATTAAAAAAAATTAGTATGCCACTAAAATATCCATTTTTTGGGCAACTCGATGCCAGCGATTGTGGCCCGGCCTGCCTCAAAATGGTCACCAAATTTTTTGGCAAAGAAGTTTCCATCAGCACCATTCGTAGAACGACTTTTTTGCAGCGCCAGGGCACTTCGATGTTGGGCCTGAGTCAATCGGCAGAATCACTCGGGTTAAAAACACTGGGGGTCAAAATCAACCTTGACCTACTGCGTACCGAAGCCCCTTTACCTGCCATTTTATTCTGGAATCAAAACCACTATGTTGTACTGTATAAGGTAAAAAAAACGCGCTATTACATCGGCGACCCTGCCCGGGGGCTGGCCTGGATTTCAGAAGCAGAACTCAAAAGATCCTGGATTACGGATCAAACCAATGGGGAAGGCATTGCCCTTTTTTTGGAACCGGGGACTCATTTCCAGGAAATGTTGGACGAAGGTCTCGAGGAGGAGAAAAAAACAAGTTTATGGAGCTTGAGCACTTATGTATACAAGTACAAAAAATACTTCGGTTATTTATTGCTGGGCATGTTGCTGGGTTCATTGCTGGAGTTGCTCATTCCCTTTTTGGGCAAAACGATGATTGATCAGGGGGTACAAAACCTTGACCTGAGCATTGTCAACCTTATTTTGGCCTCTCAATTGTTCATTTTTTTTGTGGGTACCGTCATTCAGACCCTACGTTCCTGGTTGTTGTTGCACATCAGCAGCCGGATCAATGTGACCATTCTGAGTGAGTTTATTTTTAAACTATTGAACCTTCCCCTTTCGTTTTTTGATACCCGCATGAAAGGCGATATCCTCCAACGTACCAATGACCACGTACGCATTCAAAGTTTTTTGACCTCCAGTACCCTGGCCACTGTTTTTTCCTTTTTGAACATCCTGGTGTTTTCCATCGCCTTGGCTTTTTACAGCGTTCAAATCTTTGGGGTGTTTCTGGCGGGCAGTCTGCTTTCGATCCTGTGGGTGTTCTTTTTTTTGGAACGGCGGCGTTTTTTGGACAATGCCACTTTTCGCTACAACGCCAAAAGTCAGAACATTCTTTTTGAGCTGGTGGACGGCATTCACGAGCTCAAACTCACCAATGCGGAGCTTCCCTACAAGTGGAAATGGGAAAATGTACAAGCGAAAGCCTTTAAGTTGGGGCTGCGCAGCCTCAACATCGAACAATGGCAGTCGATCGGCAACAACGTTTTGAATGAACTCAAAAACCTCCTGGTTTCCTATTTAGCGGCGCGTTTGGTGATCGAAGGGAAAATCACCCTGGGCATGATGCTCACCATTTCCTACATGATGGGGAGCCTGAATGGCCCGATCAGCCAGATCATTGGATTTTTTCGGGCAGCCCAGGACGCCAACATCAGTTTGCGCCGCCTACAAGAAGTAAATGCCCTCAAAAATGAAGACGATGGCCTGTTTATGGATGCTCCGGCCTCGGAGCTTCGAGTTATGATTGGGGCGGGAAACATCACGATTCAGCAAGCCAGTTTTTCTTATGGTGGCCCGGGTTCACCCAAAGTATTTGAGGGTTTAAATCTGGATTTGCTGGGCGGAAAGGTCAATGCCATTGTGGGCACCAGTGGCAGTGGCAAAACCACTTTGCTCAAACTATTATTGAAGTTTTATGCCCTCGAAGCAGGCGAAATCCGCATCAACGGCATTGATTTGAACAGCCTGCGCTCTTCCTCCTGGCGCGGGATGTGTGGGGTGGTCATGCAGGATGGATACGTATTTGGAGATACCATTGCCCACAACATTGCCCTGGGGGAAGAAGATGTCAATTATGCCAAGCTGATCCATGCGGCGCAAGTGGCCAATATCCATGAGTTTATTGCAGGTTTGCCGCTGGGCTACAACACCAAAATTGGCTCCGAAGGCATGGGCATCAGCATGGGCCAAAAGCAGCGAATTCTGATTGCGCGGGCAGTGTACAAAGACCCCAATTTCATCTTTTTTGACGAGGCCACCAGCTCCCTCGATGCCAATAATGAGCACGAAATCATGCACAAATTGGGAGCTTTTTTTGAGGGAAAAACGGTGGTAGTGGTGGCGCATCGCCTGAGCACGGTGCGCAATGCGGATCAAATCATCGTGTTGGAAGATGGGAAAGTTGCGGAAATAGGCACCCATCAGGACTTACTCAACAGAGAGGGGATGTACTATCGATTAATCAATAAACAATTGACTTAACATGGCAGTGCAGCACAAAGAAATCGGCCAATTTGACGAGATCATCGGCGCCATCCCTGAACGGGCACTACGCAGGTACGGCTTGATGATCATCCTTCTGGTTGCACTGGTTGGATTGGCCGTATCCTTTTTAAAAATCGCCGAAAAGATCAACACAGACATTACCATTACCGCCCTGAACCCGCCAGTGGAGCTCAGTCCCAGTACTCCAGGCATCGTAAAAGAGCTTTTTGTCAAGGATAAAATGCAGGTGGAAAGAGATCAGGTTTTGGCACACATTGAAGCGGAAATTGACCTGGAGGATATTGAATTGATCGAAAAAAGTATTCCTTATTTTTCCACTTACCGCAGCCACCCAGAACAAGTATTCAACATGTTGAATGGAATTGGACACCTGGAAGGCGAAATTGAAATCCCAATCGTAAACCTGGCCCAACACCTGGAAAAATACATTCGCCTATTGGCCGACCCCCTCTACAAGGACAAAAGAAGCATCCTGGAAGAACAACTGGTGTACAAACGGCGCTTACAAGAATTGTTGGTCGCAGAATTTGATAGTAAAACGGAAGAAAAAGACACCGAAGCCTCCGAACACGAGATCAACAGCAAATTGTATGACTCCTCCGTCATCTCCAAACTCGACTATTTAAGATCCAAAAAACAACTCATCAGCACCGAATCCATTTTAAAAAGGCAGCAAACTGATCTAGAACGGAATAAAGCGGAGATGGAGGAGATCAAAGCAAATGTGCAAACCCTGGAAATCGAGTACAAAAAAGAACTACGCCAGATTGAAGATAAAATCGATGATGAAATCAACGGCCTAAAAACCATGGCGCATGGTATGGAGCATACCTATCGCCTGGAGTCGCCCATTGCTGGCTTACTGGAATATGTGGATGCCTTGGATCGTGGCCAGTCCATCAAACAAGCAGACGTCTTGTTTGTGGTCACCCCGGCGTCTAGTCAGGTGATTGGCCGCATGTCGGTGCCGGAAATCAATACTGCCAATTTGCACATCGGCAAAAAAGTGCGGGTTAAACTACAAAAATACCCTTTTAAGGATTGGGGCATGCTGGAAGGCCGCATATATGCCATTACCAATATTCCGATTGAGGGGAAATACCGGGTGAAGGTTGAATTCCCCAAAGGTTTTTTGACTACCTACGGGAAACGAATTTCGGAGGCCAACCAACTAGAAGGCAAAGCGGAAATCATCTTGAGTAAAAAGACGATTTTTTACCACTTGTTTAATCAATTCAACTCAGCGCTTGATCAAATGAAAGATTAGGATGTAAAACGACTGAGGTGTTTCTTAAGTGTCTTAGGATTCTTAGGTGGTAAAAAAATGTGCTTACAGTTTTTCTTTCACCACCTAAGAATCCTAAGACACCATAGAGACACCTCAGTAGGGACCCCTTACGGCCTCACCACCCGATCCACGCCCCCCGGAGGGCAATTCTCCTTCAAAAACTGCGTAAACAGCGTCGCCAAATGCTTCGACGTCCCCTCACCCTCATAAATCCCGTGCGAGCGGTTCGGGTAAGCCATCATTTCAAACTGCTTGTTGTGTTTGACCAATTCATTGATCAAACGTTCCCCGCTCTGGTAATGCACATTGTCGTCGCCAGTGCCGTGGATGTAGAGCAACTTGCCCTTCAGGTTTTTGGCGTAGGTGATTGGCGAACCATTCACAAAATCCTCCATGTTCTCCTGCGGCAGGCCCATGTAGCGCTCCTGGTAGATGTTGTCGTAGCAGAGTTGATCCGCTACGGCGGCAATGGAGATACCGGTCTTATAAATTTCTGGGTGTTTGAACAACAGATTCAAGGTTGCGCTGCCGCCGCCACTCCAGCCCCATACCGCTACGCGGGAGGTGTCGATGTAGTTCCATTTAAAAATCTCTTTGGCGCCCATAGCCTGATCGTGGATGTTGATGATGCCGATTTTGCGGTAAATCGATTTGCGCCATTCCCTGCCTTTGGGTGCGGGCGTGCCCCGGTTGTCGAGCGAGATGTAGAAGTAGCCATCCTCCGACATGTTGCCCTGGTACATGTTGGCATTGCCCATGCCCCAGGAATTCTTGACTGTCTGCCCGGCTGGTTCGGTATACACGTGGAACACCACTGGGTACTTTTTCTGCGGGTCAAAATTTTGGGGTTTGACCATCCAGCCGTCCATCGTGACGCCATCCACCGTAGTGACCTGGAAAAACTCCACTTTGGGGCTGGCGGCTTCGGTTTTAGGCGCCTCCGTTTTGGCCTTTATGGGCTTGCAATCCGGGATGGTAACCCAGTCACTTTGTGGGCGCGTATTCACGTTGGAAAAACGCTGCTGTGCAAAACGGCCACTCGGCGCAAAAGTATAGCCATAAGTCCCCTGGGTATTGGCGGGGGAAAGCCGTTCCGCTTTGCCGCTGCCATCCAGATTGACTTTGTAGAGGTATTTTTCGGTGGCATTGTCGGGTGAGGCCAGAAAATAAATGGCCTTGGTTTTTTCATCAATCAAACCTGGATCAATCACATCATAAGCGCCTGCTGTGAGGAGTTTTTCCTGTTTGCCATCCCGGCTGATGCGGTAATAATGCCGCCAGCCGTCTTTTTCGGTGAGCCACAAAAAGGCTGCACCACCTTCGATCCAGTCCCAGCTCTGATCGGCGTCCATTTGTACATCTACCCAGGCGGCGTCTTTTTCCTCCCAAATCGATTTTGCCGTGCCGTTGGCGATGGTGCACAAGAAAATTTTGTTCACTTGCTGCTTGCGGTCCAGTTGTTGCAGGATGATTTCGGAAGAGTTGGCTGCCCAATCCATGCGGGGAATGTAGTGCTGCCGATTGTCGCCGGGTACATTCATCCAGCGGGTAGCTCCGCCTTTTACCGACACGATGCCAACCTTACAGGCCGAGGGCGTTTCACCGACCTTGGGGTATTCCACGGGTACGGTGAAGGAATAAATCGAATCAGTGTTGTTGATCATCAGGAAGTATTTCACGTTGCTGGCGTCGATTTGCCAATAGGCGATGTTGTTGCCATCGGGGCTCCAGCGGAAGCCGTCGCGGCAACCAAATTCTTCTTCGTAGGCCCAGTCGAAGGTGCCGTTGATGATCTTGTCGGTGCCATCTTTGGTCAGTTGGGTGATCTTGTTGTCGGCCAGGGTTTGTACATACAGGTTGTGTTTGCTCACAAAGGCCACCTTGCTGCCGTCGGGCGAAAATTTGGCAAACATCAGCGAGGAAACGGGCAGGTTAGCCCCTAGCTGTACCAGGCTCTTTTTATCCAGATCCAGTACCCAATAATCCCCCCGGGTATCGGCGCGCCAAACTCGGACTGAGTTGGTATAAATCAACACTTTACGGTTGTCTGCTGAGGGGCGGATCGAACGTAGGCGCAGCGCCTCGGTTTTGCCCGCTGGCGTAAGCATGGCCGTAGTCGCGATTATGCTACGGGTTTGTTCGGGGAGGGTGTATTGTACAATCTCCCCTTTTTCGGGTGTCCAGTAGGAATTGCCGTCTTTGGTCCATTGGTTTCCGCCGCCTTGGGCGAAGAGGGTAATGCTACTCAGGAGCAACAACAGCACGAGTGATGTACTACGCGGTTGAGCAGTAGCAATCCATGATTTGAATTTGTTCATATGCCTGACAATTTTGGGAAAGTTAAAAGTAAAAAATTGGGAATGAATGCGCAAGCCTTTAAAAACTGCCGGGTGGATTCATTTGGTCGACGAAGGGCGAGCGTAATATGAGGCAGGAGTTCGCGTAGGTATAAAAAAAGAGCATCCTCCGAGAGGATGCTCCAAGATTCCCTAAAATCACCCGAATTATTAATCAATAATAGCGATTAACTGCCACAAATAAAGCGGTTTTGGAAGGGCTGGCTGATGACATTTATCATGGGAATACTTTGATTTTTGTCAAAAAACTTGATTCGAGGGAAAAGAATACGTTTTTGTAAAGTCACCCCTTTTCTCTGACATAACTCATTGTAGTCGGCACAGATATTGAGCTTTTTTGCAGGAACTAAGTACCAGCTCATAATTAATGATGCTTATTTGAAGGAGCTAATTTTAAACCAGACAAGGCAAAAAACGTAGCCATAGCAGCGCTACGGCGAGGCTTTTTAACGAAGTCTGGTTTAAAAATGGCCCTTCAAATAGCATTAATTGATTGTGAGCTGGTACTTGAAATCGACGATCATGAGCGAAGTAAAAAAAATATTGTTCCCAACCGATTTTTCGCCCAGCGCGCAAAATGCATTCAAACATTGTTTGATCCTGGCCGATTATTATCAGGCGAAAATAGAAGTGCTGCACGTGGTGTTTCCCGAATACGCCGCGCTGGATGTTCCGGTGGTTTCGATGGCCACTACCCGTGAAAAAGTGGACGCTGCCGTATCCGTCATGCATTCCTTTGTGGAATTGGGCCTGTCCCAAACCCAGGCTTTGTATACCTTTCAATCCATTCCTAAGGTGGAGGAAAAAGTAGAAATGGGCATTGCCGTGGGTACCATCGTCAAACTGGCAGAAGACCGCCACGCGGACTTGATCATGATGGGCACCAAGGGCTCGCACAATACCCTGGAAAAAGCCTTCGGCAGTATTTCAACGGGGGTCATTGAGCAGGCCAAATGCCCAGTGATGCTCATCCCCGAGTTTGCGCAATGGAAACCTACCCATATTGTGGCCTACGCCAGTGATTTATCGGAGTCCGATCCTTATCATTTTTGGAAGGCTGCTGAAATGTTGACTCCTTTTCACCCTCTTTTGCACGTGATCAACATTCATAAAGGAGGTGCTCATGATCAAATAGCAATTGATGAATTGAAAAAAATCTTCAGCGACAATACCCCAGCGGTACAAATTTCCTTTCACCAGGAAAAACACGACTCCGTTGCTACTGGTTTGGAAGAGTTTGTCGACAATTACGGCGTCGACATGCTAGTGATGTATTCGCCTCACCGCTCCTGGGTCGAGCGTTGGTTTCACCACAGCCAAACCCGGGATGTAGCGTTTACGACGCGGATTCCGTTGTTGGTGATTAAAAGTTGAAAAGTTGAGGAGTTGATAAAACGGTCGCTGAGCGTAGTCGAAGCGTCGTTTTCTCAACCCTCAACTTTTCAACTCTTCAACTTTTCACTCTATCTTTAAGGCATGAAATTACTGTACAACCGCATTTGCCTGCGCCACGATACCGGAATGCACCCAGAGAACAAAAAACGCCTGGAGGTATTTTCAGATATTCCAGAAACGGAGTTTCCCAATGGCGAGCAATACCTGGAACTGGTTCACGATCCTGCCTACATTCGTCAGGTGCGGGAAGCTGCTCATCTGGGGGCCCATCTCGATCCCGACACCGTTGTTTCGGAGGGTAGTTATACAGCAGCTTGCCATGCGGTGGGGGCGACAATTCTAGCCATGCAAAACCAGGATTTCGCCCTGGTGCGCCCACCTGGTCATCACGCTTATCGGAATCGGGCAAGTGGTTTTTGTTTGTTTAACAATGTAGCCATCGCCGCTCAATTGGCGGTCAACGAAGGCAAAAGAGTCCTGATTTGTGATTTCGACGGCCATCTGGGCGATGGTACTTCGGATATTTTTTACCAATCCGATCAAGTATTATACTGGTCGATGCACCAATACCCGGCTTTCCCAGGGCATGGTTTTGTCAACGAATTGGGGGAAGAGAAAGGTTTGGGTTATACCCTGAATATGCCGCTGCCACCCGGTAGCGCCGACGATATTTTTATGGATGCCTTTGGTCATTTTTTGCCACTGGCCGAGCAATTCCAGCCCGATGTGGTGGCCATTTCCGCAGGCTTCGATGCCCATCAATACGACTTGCTACTCGATTTAAAGGTTACTACCAATACGTATTATCAGATCGGGCAATTGCTCCGGGAACGTTTTTCGCATATTTTTGCGGTGCTCGAAGGCGGCTACAATATTCCTGAATTGCAAAAGTGTGTGTATGCATTCGAGGCTGGGGTGAATGGTCTACCTTTGCCGCCACCCTGCGAAGAAGTACGTACCACCTCGGGTATGCGCGTGTGGGAAACGTATGAAATGTACCTACACGGCTCATTGGGGAAGTTGAAAAAACACTGGAAGGTATAATCTATGTCCGATACCATCATTGCCCTCGCCACTCCTCCCGGGGTAGGCGCCATTGGAGTCATCCGTTTATCTGGCCCAACTGCCATTCAGTTGGTAGATGCCGTATTTCATGGCAAAAAACTGAGTGAACAAGCCAGCCACACCATTCATTTTGGCAGCATCCGGGATGAAAAAGACCAAATTCTGGATGAGGTTTTGGTGTCCCTTTTCATCGGGCCACGCTCTTATACTGGAGAACATGTGGTGGAAATTTCCTGTCATGGTTCCAATTACATCATTCAGGAATTGATTCGACTCTTCATCCGCAAGGGGGCCAGATTGGCACAACCTGGGGAGTTCACCATGCGGGCTTTTTTGAATGGCAGAATGGATTTGTCGCAAGCCGAAGCAGTGGCGGATTTGATTGCTTCCAACTCCGCTGCGGCCCAACAAGTGGCCATCAAACAATTGCGCGGAGGTATTTCCAGCGAAATCAAAAAACTGCGCCAGGAACTGATTGATTTTGCGAGTCTGATCGAACTGGAACTGGATTTTGGTGAAGAAGACGTAGAATTTGCAAACCGTGATCAACTGCGGGCTTTGGTACAAAAACTCCTGCGCCTCATCCACAAACTCAGCGATTCTTTCCAATTGGGCAACGCCATCAAAGAAGGGGTGAACACTGTGATTGCTGGACGACCCAACGCTGGAAAATCTACTTTGCTTAACGCTCTGCTCAACGAAGATCGCGCTATTGTCAGCGAAATACCGGGCACCACCCGGGACACCATTGAGGAATCGCTCAACATCCAGGGCATCCAATTCCGCATTATTGATACTGCTGGCATCCGCGAGGCATCGGATGCTATTGAGGCGATCGGGGTACAAAAAACGCTGGAAAAAGTACGGCAGTCTGCAGTGCTGATCTACTTGTTTGACGTCATCAGAACCCAGCCCGCTGAATTGGAAGCAGACTTGGCCCAGCTGCTGCACGACGAAACCCAACTGCTGGTGGTGGCCAATAAAATGGACCTCAACCCCTACACGGAATACAAACATTACGCCAATCCACACTTTACGGCGGAGCAATGGATTCCTATTTCTGCTTCCAATGAAATGAACATCGAATACCTCAAAGAACGCCTGTACCAAACGGTGGTCGGGCAGGAGGCCAGCATGGATGGGGCCGTGGTGAGCAATGCCCGGCATTATGAGGCCCTGCTACGGGCGCAAACCAGCCTGGAGGCGGTGATTCAGGGTTTGGACAATGCGGTGACCACGGATTTTGTGGCAATGGATATCCGGCACGCGCTGGCGTACCTGGGCGAGATCACGGGGGAGATTTCGACGGAGGATTTGTTGGACAATATTTTTTCGAGGTTTTGTATTGGGAAGTGAGCCGGATATTTCAAAGCAGCTACCTATAGAATTCTCAAAATAGGCCTCCGCCAAGATGGTGCACGGATTAAAATTGTAGATGCCAGTAATGGCCAGATTTATGAAAAAGGAGGGGCAGGGAATATTGTAAGCCCAATCCGAATACCAGAACCCAATCCGAATGGTGGTGGCGAATACGCTACCGAAATACTCAACTTACCCGCAGGCACATACACCTTACAGGCGTATGTTCATACCATTGGATCAGGGTATCCTCCTTCAGAGTCTCATTTTAACAACCCCGAGCAGGCCTATATCTCGGTTGCCTACCAAAAAAATGTAAACAATTATGTCACCAATGTGCCCACAGGAGGTTTACGCATTAAGCAGATTACGGTTGATGATGGGGATGCCACCACGAGCAACAACATCATCAAAGCTTATAAATACCATCGCGCCTCTGAGAGCTGTACCAATGGCTCTTCTGCGGCCTATTTTGGCAAACCCGTGAAGTACCTCACCAATGAAGCCTCGATTATCCCAGGCTTAGGTACTTGTGGGACGCAGCAATGTGATTTTTTGAGGTTAGGTTCAGCCAGCATGCGCAACCTCACGGGTTACAGTGGTAATATTGTGGGGTATGAAGAAGCCTGGGAATTAGATGGGCTCAATGGGGAAAATGGCAAGAAGTACTACAAGTTTAACATTATATTGGATGGTGATCCACAGATGGGACCTAATCCCGATAATGTTTTCCTCAATACCCCCCAAATTGACAATGCCTATAAAAGTGGAAAACCACTCCAGGAGAAGGTATTTAATGCCAGCAATCAAATCCTTTGGGAAAAACTATATGAGTACAACTTCAATGAAACGGTGAATAAAACTTCGGTCAAGGCGATGTATTCCCAAAGGAGATATTCCTTGCCATGTGCACCTACTCCTGTGCCAACCAATACCATAGAGTATGCTGTTGAATGGTACGATATAGTTTCTCAATGGGTGTACCTTACTAAAGAGACCGAAAAAACTTATGCTCCAGGTACCGCAAATTTCGTTGAAAAAATCACTGATTATCAATACGATGTGCCTTCTGGTCGGCATACCATGCCTGTGGCGACGATTACTACCAATAGCGATGGCATCCAGTATGTCCAACGCAGTAAATACCCCAAAGAATACACCACTACTACCCTCAGTGATTGGGCGGCCTATGCCATTAAAGACCTGGTAGATGCCAACATCATCCATGAACCCATTGAAACGGTACAATTGGTAAAAGCCAATAGCAGTAGTCCAGAACAAGCGGTGAGGGGTCGAATCGTCAAATACCATACCTTTGGCTCCCAACGCATTCTGCCACGTGAAATCTGGCTATTGGGCACCACCACACCTATTGCTAGTTTTCCCTATTCCTCCATCAATGGAAGCGGCTTGTTTACCTTTTCTGGCAATTACTACCATTACAGTACCAGCGATACCTACGATATGCAGGGCAATTTACAGACCTATGCACGCAAAGACGATCAGGTATCTTCCTTGATTTGGGGGCATAGTGGACTGCTGCCCACTGCTGCGGTGAAAAACGCCACTCCTACCGAAATTGCCTACACCAGTTTTGAAGAAGAAAGCCAGGCGGCCAGTGCCAACGGAGGTTGGATACTTACCGGTACTACCGGAGGTTGGAATAGTGCCGTTGGGTTTGCTCAAACCGGATTGAAAGGTTTTAATCTTAGCGACCAGAGGTATGCAGAAAAAAGCAGCTTAGCTACCGGAACATACGTGGTGGGTTTTTGGTACAAAGGTGGACAAGTGCGCATTCTGAAGGGGAGCACCTTAGTTGTGGCGTCGCCAACGAGCACAGGCTGGGCCTGGTTTGAATACAAGGTTGCGATGGCTGGAGAAGTCCTCAAATTAACGGGCAATTCCTCGACAGTATACATTGATGAAGCACGAGTACATCCAGTGGATGCCTTGATGTCAACATATAGCTACGATGCTCAGCGTAAGCTATTGATCAGCACTGCCGACCCTAGCGGGGTGACCATGACCTATGAGTACGACCACATTCAGCGTCTCAAAACGGTTTTTGATGTCAATCGCCATGTGCAACAGGCCCTGGAATACCAATACAAAATTGGTGGGGCAGCACTCAATTCGGTCAAAACCCGCGATGTGCTGGTTAGTGGAACTACGGATCACTCAGGTGCACTTGCACTAGCAGATGCGAATGTCATACCTGTGTTCGCCTACCTGGATGGCCTGGGGCGCCCCATTCAAACGGTGGCTGTAAAAGAGTCAGCGGGTACCAAGGATGTGGTGAGTTATCAAACCTATGATGAGTTTGGCCGCGGTCGCTATCAATATTTGCCCTACACCGAAACCTCCAATGGGGGCACTTACCGCAGTAGCGCGGCAAGTAGCCAAGCTTCGTTCTTCATTGCCTTGTTTGGGGGAACCGATGGCGCTTATTGCTTTCAACAAACAGAATTAGAGCCTTCGCCTCTCAATCGCCCTATTCGCCAGCGCGCCCCTGGAGCAATGTTTCATGTCAAACCTGTACAAACCTCCTACAGCACCAACGGGGCCGCCGAAGTACGCAACTTTAAAACAGCAGGCTATTATCTTTCAAACTCCTTGATCAAAATTCAGGTGACGGATGAAAACGGAAAATTATCTACCACTTATACCGATAAACTAGGTCGTAAAGTGATGACCAGTCAGGAAGACAAGCGCACTTATTACCTTTACGATGATTTTGGCAATCTACAGGCCGTCATTCAACCCTTGGGGAGTGCCTTAGGGCACAACACCAGCACCTTGCTTTGGACAGATGCTAGTTTAAATAACCTTAGCTTCAAGTATACCTATGACGATCGGCAAAGACTGAGTACTAAGTTGGTTCCTGGAGCAGGCACGACTAACTTTTATTACGACCGACTAGACCGTTTGGTACTTACCATAGACCCCAACAATGCGAAAATATACACAAAATACGATATACTTGGCCGAGTTATAGTGACAGGCCGGTTTTTAGGTGCTTCGTTGCCTAGTAGCGCACAAGGACTTTATGAGTCACCGAATAGTGCAAATGATCCTACCTATTACTCTTTCAACCAGTCCTTCCCTACTATTTCGTCACAAATGAAACCCTACATTATCAACTATTATGATGGGTACGATTGTAATGCCAGTGGCATTGTAGAACCTAACGAACAGTACATTACACCTCCTTTGGTGAGCGCCCCTTATCAGACTTATGCACAACCTTACGGCTGGGTACGGGGCAAGTTGACTTGTGTCAAAGTGGCACATTTAACTCCGGGTGCCGGGGATTTTATCAATTACTACTACAAAACTGCTTCCTACTACGACATTAAGGGCCGAGTGGTACAAGTCAAAATGGACAACCATCTAGGGGGGACTGATGTCAGTAATACCGCTTACACCTTTGCAGGTTGGGTCAAAAATACGCATCGGGTACATACAGCTACACCCCCAGGAGGAGTGGCTACCACACTCACTATCCAGGAGCGTTTTGAACATGACCACGCCGGGCGAGTACTGCGTGCATTTCACAAAATAGACGCAGGCAATGAAATCCAAATCAGTGAAAGTACCTACAGTGAGCTAGACTTGCTGGCTACCAAAAAGCTACACAAGAAAAATACCCTTTTTGTACAAACCATCGATTATACCTATAACATTCGCAATTGGCTGACCCGTATCAACGATCCATCAAGCATAAATACTGATGCCTGGGCTACGGAACTGGTATATGGCCCTGGTGATGCTCAGCTCCATTCAGCTTATTCCACTGGTGGCGCCAACTACAATGGCAACATCACCATGCTTAAATCGCGCACCCAGGGACAAAGCCTTACCCCCACTTATGGCTTTATGTACGATGGAGTCAATCGCTTGACTACATCGTATTATGGAGAAAAAGGGACGTCTACCTATAGCAATATGGACCGTTATAAGGAAAACCAAACCTACGATGACAATGGGAATATTCTTTCTTTGGACAGATATGGCTTAGCTGGAGGTTCTGCAGGAAGAATTGATAATTTGGCCTACACTTATTTGGGTAACCGCATCACTGACATTGCCGAAGGAGAAACCAACACTACGTTCAGAGATAAAGGGTTTAAGTACTACAACACCAGCAGTGGAGGCGACTTCAGCTACGACGCCAATGGCAACCTGACCAATGAACCCTCCAAAGGTGCCATGATCACCTACAACCACCTTAACCTGCCCCGCCTATTCACCCTCGGCAGCAATACCATCGAAATAGAATACGATGGCGGCGGCAACAAACTGCGCAAAACAGTAAAACAAGGCAGCACCACCCTCTACATCCAAAACTACCTGAGTGGCATCGAATACAATAGCGCTCGCCTGGAAGCCGTTTTCCATGCAGAAGGACGGGTGTACAATACGAACGTGGGCACAGGCAACAGCGCCTTGGTCTTCCGCTACGAGTACGCTATACGTGACCACCTGGGCAATACTCGTATTATGTTTACCGACAAAAACGACAATGGTGTGCTGAACGTGACGGCTGGAACGGACAATGAAATCATTCAAGAGAATCACTATTACCCATTCGGGATGAACCAAGAGGGAGCTTGGATGAATGATGCGGCAGCGAAGGATACGAAGTATCAGTACAATGGGAAGGAATTGAATGATGATTTTGGGCTGAATTGGAGTGATTATGGGGCTAGGTGGTATGATGCGGCGATTGGGAGATGGGGGCAAATCGATCCACTGGCGGAGGAGCCCAACCAGATTGACCTATCTCCTTATGCCTATGCTTGGAACGATCCTGTAAACCTTTCAGATCCTGATGGCCGATGCCCTATATGTCCTATTTTGATACCTATTATTGCAGGGGCGTTAGGTGGTGCTGCAACGGATTATGGGTTTCAAGTAGCAGGTAACATGGCAGAAGGACATAGCTTTAAAGAATCATTGAAAACGAATATAAATGGCACAAGTATCTTTTTTTCTGGTGTAGCTGGAGCCGCCACCACTGGAACATCAATAGCATTTAATGGTGCAAAGGCTGGCGTAATGATGGCTGCTAAAAAAGTAACAGTAGAAACGACTATTGATGTTAGTGAATCAGTTTTAAAACAAATAACATCGGATAAAGGAGAAGTAACATTGGAGCAAACAGTTTCAGATGTAGTTGCAATCAAAGCAGCAGGTCATATTACTAAAAACTACAATGGAATCGATGCTAATAAAATCGAAGGACTAAAAAGGCAAGCTGATAGAACAGCTAGAATTGCTAGAAATGACCCTTCTAGTTCAGGGAGAGCGGTACGTGCAAAAGCTGTTCAACAGAATTTGAATCAAACTATGTTTCGGGCAGGAACTACTTCAGAAATGGTTGGAGAAACAGTCGAAAATTCGCTGCAAAATGGATCAAATGCTGTTCGGGATAATAGCCCTTTGTCTTCACCAAAACCATTACTTCCAGTGACTGTTCGAAGAGACAATACTAACGTTATTAAACCACTAATTTATAAACCTCGATAACATGAAATCAATTGGATGGTGGATTTTGGTGTTTCTATCATTTTTTTGCATCGGTATACTTATTTTTTCTCAAGAGTACAAAAAGTACAGAGCGAAAAAAAATGGGGATATAACTTTAGTGGAAGTGGTATCTGCGCCTTCTTTTTGTTTAGGTAAACACAATAGAATTGGCGTGGCAATAAAAGGAGAAAGATTTGTTTTGGAAATATCCAGAAAAAGTTGTGTTACAGGTGAATATTATGTGGGGAAAAAGATTAAAGTTATCTACGATGCAAAAACTAAAGTTGTACTTTTTCCAGAGAAAAACACGGAGTTATCACTTATTATTTCAATATTTCCATTCATTTGTCCTTTTATTTTTTATTACATGATTCAATACCTACTCCGACAAAAAGAAGAAGAAGCTAAAAAGAAGCAGAGGAAAAAGAAAAGAAGTTGATGGAGTAACCTGCTGGCACAAGGGTGGTCGCTGCTACAAGTCCTTGCTGAAACGTTTAGATTCTGATAAGTTAGCTTGGGGCAAAATTGTAGACAAATTAAAACAACAGAACACTAAAATCAAACTTAAACCAATGACTATTAATATCTTATTTGCGTTATCGACACTCACTGCGGGAATTATTATGATGGTAATAGCTTTTAACACAAGCTCAATGCCAGCAAAGAGTTTGGTTGTTCAAAACGCCTCTCTTTTTAAGGCAGTTGCTGCTTTCATGATTGTTTCAGGCTCATATTCAAGTGTAAATGAGATTTTAAAGTCAGAAAAGGCTAAAGTCGAATGGAATGATGAGGATAAGCTTGGCATGATAAAAAATTGTATTAAAGATTCAGGTCCCACCGCGCAAAAATACCCGAAACTTACAGCTCAATACTGCGCGTGCTACATCGAAAATATGACCAAAAAAGTAAAAAAAGATGCTCTTATGTTGACCCTAAAAAAAAGTATCGAAGATCAGATAGAATTTCAATATCCATACATTAAAGATTGCCTAGATGAGTTAAATCGAGAGATTGAACGAATAGAAGCAACTGAAAAAGAATAGAACCCCGCTGGTACAAGTGTTCATCCACGCTGGTCGGGTACTGCGTGCATTCCATAAAATAGACGCAGGCACTGAAATCCAAATCAGCGAAAGTACCTACAGTGAGCTAGACTTGCTGGCGACCAAAAAACTACACAAAAAAAATACCCTCTTTGTACAAACCCTGGATTATACCTACAATATCCGCAACTGGCTAACCCGCATCAATGATCCAGCTAGCCTCGGTCCAGATGCCTGGGGCATGGAACTAGTATACGGCACCGGAGATCAGACCTTAAACTCCAATTACGCCAGTGGCCAAAATGCCAACTACAATGGCAACATCACCATGATCAAATCGCGCACCCAGGGACAAAGTGTAACCCCCACCTACGGCTTCATGTACGATGGCCTCAACCGCCTGACTGCAGCGTACTATGGGGAAAAAGGGACTTCCACTTATTCCAACCTGGATCGCTATACCGAAGTCCAGACTTATGACGACAATGGGAATATTGTTTCCCTGGATAGATACGGTTTAGCAGGAGGCTCAGCAGGCATAATTGATGACCTAACCTATACCTATACACCCAACAGCAATCAGATTTCTGGCATTTCTGAATTAGTAGCCAATACCACTTTCCGGGACAAAGGATTCAAATACTACAGCAGTGGTACTTACACCTACGACGCCGCAGGCAACCTGACCAACGAACCCTCCAAAGGTGCCGTCATCACCTACAACCACCTGAACCTGCCCCGTCTCTTCACCCTTGGCAGCAATACCATCGAAATAGAATACGATGGCGGTGGCAACAAATTGCGCAAAACAGTAAAGCAAGGCAGTACCACCCTCTACATCCAAAACTACCTGGGCGGCATCGAATACAATAGTGCCCGCCTGGAAGCCGTTTTCCATGCAGAGGGGCGGGTGTACAATACCAACGTGGGTACAGGCAGTAGCACCCTGGTCTTCCGTTACGAGTACGCCATTCGCGACCATCTCGGAAATACACGTATTCTATTCACCGACAAAAACGACAATGGTGTGCTGAACGTAACCGCCGGAACGGACAATGAAATCATTCAGGAGAACCAGTACTACCCCTTCGGCATGAATCAAGAAGGGGCTTGGATGAATGATGCAGCGGCGAAGGATACGAAGTACCAATACAATGGGAAAGAGTTGAATGATGATTTTGGGCTGAATTGGAGCGATTATGGGGCGCGGTGGTATGATGCGGCGATTGGGAGATGGAATGGGGTGGATCCTCATTCATTTAATTATGTCTCTATATCCCCTTATGTTATGTCGAAAAATAATTTACTCCGCTTTGTGGATATCGATGGAAATGATATTATTCCTTCTGCTGAGTTTATAAAATCATTTCATTACAATATATACAATAAGCTGATTACGGGTAATTCGGCGTATAATTCTGCGTTGTCAAAGTATAAAGACTCAAAAGTATACAACTTTAGATTAGATGTTAATGATTCAAAAATAAGTTCAGGCGCTCGGGCTAGTACAACCTTTTCGGCTAAAGTTGAAACATTAGGCAAATCAAAAAAACTTATTGGGGCAGAAGCCTATTCTTATTATTCGGAGAAAAACCCACAAAGGACTTATGAATTTGGAGAAGGTGATAAAAAATATACTAAAACTTATGAAAGAAGTGAGATCGCATTGGCAAAAACGCTAATTCATGAGGCAGTTCATGGCTTTATTGGCAGTACAACCTTAGCAAATGATGATGATAATCATAATTTATTTAGTTCTCATGTAGAAAAAATAGTGACAGCTCTTAAAGAATACAATACTGATAACAACCTTGGATATACAGATAATCAACTGGAGGGGCTAGCTTGGGAAGGTGCAGAAAAATCTACTGGTTATGCCGCTTATTTGGCTAAGCGAGCAAAAGATAATGGAACTACTGTGGAAGAGGAAAAAAAGAAACATCGTCAGGAATTATCAGATATAACGGCTAAAGAGGTTAAGGATTAATAATCAATTTATTACGTAGTTAAATTTTCACAAAGCATTTTAATGGCCATTAATAGCCGTTATTTTATATGCGTTAATTTGTTAACTATGAAGAATACAATGCTTTTAGGAATGTTGTGGTGTTTGGCAAATATTTTTGCTACTGGACAAACTAATACGCATAGGTATAAGTTTATTGTACATGAACCAGACTCAGTTTTGATAGATGGCAAGCTTGTATCCTATTATGGAAAAGATAGAGAGTTTGTCTCAAAACGAATTTACTTAAATAGTAATATCTATATAGAAGGAGGGATTTTTTCCAGAGATACTAATAATGTAAATAATTTCTTTAAGTTTAAAAAAAATGGAAACTCTTGGTGTGTAAGTCAAAAAAATTCTTGGAAGTTATTAATTAAAAAGAAAAAATTTAAAACTCCTCAAGTATTTCTTTACGATCGTATGTTTTATATAAATTGGGAAGCTCCTATGGTGATAAATAGAACCACTTTATATCCCTTTACATTAAAGCCTATTGGGTTTTCGATGAGCGAGCAAAGTACTTATTTTTTTTCTCTGCAACTAGGAGTAGTTGCACTAGAAAGCAGTGATGGTCTAATGTTTGTTAGGGAAGATCTTAATTTAGAATGAACCTACTGGCGCAAGTGTGTCATTGGAATAAGCCGCCCGCTTTTTCAGCCCAACATGAGTTGTACCCGCTGGTACAAGTGTTCACCCACGCTGGGCGAGTACTGCGTGCATTCCATAAAGTAGATGCAGGCAATGAAATCCAAATCAGCGAAAGTACCTACAGCGAGCTAGACTTGCTAGCCACCAAAAAACTACACAAAAAAAACACCCTCTTTGTACAAACCGTCGACTACACCTACAACATCCGCAACTGGCTAACCCGCATCAATGATCCAGCTAGCCTGGGTCCAGATGCTTGGGGGATGGAACTGGTATACGGCCCTGGAGATCAGACCTTAAATTCCAACTACGCCAGTGGCCAAAATGCCAATTACAATGGCAACATCACGATGATCAAATCGCGTACCCAGGGTCAAAGTGTAACCCCCACGTATGGTTTTATGTACGATGGGCTCAACCGATTGACGGCGGGATATTATGGAGAAAGGGGGACTTCCACTTACTCCAACCTGGATCGCTATACCGAAGTCCAAGCCTATGACGACAATGGGAATATTGTTTCCCTGGACAGATACGGCTTAGCAGGGGGCTCAGCAGGTGCCATCGATGACCTGAACTATACTTATACCCTGAACAGCAACCAAATTTCCGGCATTACCGAATCGGTAGCCAATACCACTTTTCGCGACAAAGGATTCAAATATTACAGCAGTGGTAATTACACCTATGATGCGGCAGGTAACGTGACCAACGAACCCTCTAAAGGAGCGGTCATTGCCTACAACTACTTAAATTTACCTCGCTTGTTGACCCTCGGCAGCAATACCATCGAAATAGAATACGATGGCGGCGGCAACAAACTGCGCAAAACCGTAAAACAAGGCAGCACCACGCTCTACATTCAAAACTATCTCGGTGGCATTGAATACAATAGTGGCCATCTGGAAGCCGTTTTCCATGCAGAAGGCCGGGTGTACAATACGAATGTGGGTACGGGCAACACTACCCCAGCTTTTCGTTACGAATATGCTATCCGTGACCACTTGGGTAATACGCGTATCTTGTTCACTGACAAAAACAACAATGGGGTGCTGAACGTAACTGCTGGAACGGATAATGAAATCATTCAAGAGAACCAGTACTACCCTTTTGGGATGAACCAGGAAGGAGCTTGGATGAATGATGCGGCGGCACGGGATACGAAGTATCAATATAATTCGAAGGAACTCAATGATGATTTTGGGCTGAATTGGAGTGATTATGGGGCGAGGTGGTATGATGCGAGTATTGGGAGGTGGAATGGGGTGGATTTACTTGCAGAAAAATTTACACAGCATACACCTTATAATTTTACATTAAATAACCCTGTGGTGTTTTTAGATCCAGATGGTATGGCCGTGTATTATGACTATAGTGGGAATTATTTAGGAGATGACGGCACAGATAATGACGATGTTTATGTAGCAAATAAAGTATCTACAGGCAAAGATGGAAAATTAATTTTTCACAATTCGAAGTCATTAGGAATAAGTCATGACCTATTCCTCGCATTTGCAGCAACCATTTATAGTGAGTCATCAGGAGAAAAAACAGAGTCATATATTATGGCCAATATTGTTATGAATTTTATAAAAGATGGTAAAAGCAGGCTTAAATCTCTTGAGGAACTTGTAATGTATAATAACTCAATTTATCAAGGAGCCAGTCAGGAGAATTTAGACTCATACATGAAAGATTACTATGGGAAAAACTCTAAAAACGAAGTAGATGCAGTCATTAATGCTTTAGCAGGAGACAAGTATCCTGAGGCAAGGGAAAAAGGTCATTTTAAGGATTATTCTAATGGTGCCAATGCTTGGGATGGGGTTGATTTAGTTGATACTGGCTTCAAAAATAGCCATAGATACTATACGTGGAGTGAGGATTCTAAAGATATTTTGATAAAATATAAGAAAAAAGTAAATGGAGGGGTGAGTGTTGAAACCTTTACATATGTTAAGACTAATTATCAAATCGCAGCTAAATTTATTAGAGATAGAACTCTATTTGAATATGCTCCAGGAGGGAGAGGAGGAGAAATCCAGAAACCTGAAAAGTTAGTGGTCAAACATCCCTCAAAAAAGTGAAAAATTAATTCAACCTACTACTTATTTCACTATGTGAGGTTTATTCATAAGCTCAAAAGTTCCTTATTGAAACCTCATATAGTGAATTGTAGGAGATGTCAAAAATTAAAAACATGCGTAACTATTTAAATATTAAGTTTATTTTTATTGAACTAATAATGATGGCTTGTGCGCTCTCTTGTGCTCAATTTTCTGCAAATAAAGAGCGTTTGATTACTGTTAAAAATGATTTCCCTGAAGTAAAAAAATGGTTACAAAGGGAATACGATGCTGATTTGCAATTTGCTTCGAGTTCTGATACAAGCATACTTCTAAATTTAACCTTTGATAAGAATAATCAAGGGAAAATAAAGACAACCTACACAATTGCTAGAGATACTTCTTTTATAATCAAGAGTATTTTTTATCAGATTAATTTACAAAAAAATGAAGATCGTAGAGAATTAATTGTAAATGGATTAATAGAGTCCATCAAAGCATGCGGAATAAATATTGATAATTTTGCATGGTTATCTTTTATACATGAAATAACTATAGAACCGGCTCTTGTGGAACAATTACCAGTAGAAGAATCTTATGATGTTCAGAATTTACAAATCGTATCTATAGGTGAAAAAAGTGTGATCAAATTCGCTTATATCAGAGGTAGAATTAGTGAATATAGCATTGATGTTTTTTATGATACTGATCGAAAATTTCTAAAAGAAGAAAAAATATATAGTTACGATCATAAAAAAAATATATATGCGCTAAAAATGATTAAAACAGCAGTCGACACTAATTAGTCTAACCATTGCTACTTCCAAATGCAAACATTAGACCAGTCTTGAAGCCGTTTTCCATACGGAAAGCTAAACTTACAACACCCAGATGCCTGGGGCATGGAACTAGTATACGGCACCGGAGATCAATCTTTAAACTCCAATTACGCCAATGGCCAAAATGCCAACTACAATGGCAACATCACCATGATCAAATCGCGCACCCAGGGACAAAGTGTAACCCCCACCTACGGCTTCATGTATGATGGCCTCAACCGCCTGACCGCAGCATATTATGGGGAAAAAGGAACTTCCACTTATTCCAACCTGGATCGCTATACCGAATATCAAAGTTATGACCTCAATGGAAACATTCTTTCTTTGGACAGATATGGCTTAGCGGGGGGCTCGGCAGGCCAGATTGATGACCTGAACTATACCTACACCCTGAACAGCAACCAAATTTCGGGCATTACCGAATCGGTGGCCAACACCACTTTTCGCGACAAAGGTTTCAAATATTACAGCAGTGGTACTTACAGCTATGATGCGGCAGGTAACGTGACCAACGAACCCTCTAAAGGAGCCGTCATTGCCTACAACTACTTCAATTTACCTCGCTTGCTGACCTTTGGCAGCAATACCATCGAGATAGAATACGACGGCGGCGGCAACAAACTGCGCAAAACAGTAAAACAAGGCACCACCACCCTCTACATCCAAAACTACCTGGGCGGCATTGAATACAATAGTGCCCGCCTGGAAGCCGTTTTCCATGCAGAGGGGCGGGTGTACAATACCAACGTGGGTACAGGCAGTAGCACCCTGGTCTTCCGTTACGAGTACGCCATCCGTGACCATCTCGGAAATACTCGTATTATGTTTACCGACAAAAACGACAATGGTGTGCTGAATGTGACGGCTGGAACGGACAATGAAATCATTCAGGAGAATCAGTACTACGCACGGGCGTACTTGGGGAGATTTCGGCGGAGGACTTGTTGGACAATATTTTTTCACGGTTTTGTATCGGGAAGAGATTAACATACTTCAAAGCAGCTCCGCTGTATCTACTAAGGTGTGCCTTTAGTGTCTATGGTTCCTTAGGTGGTGAAAATTTAATTCTCACAGGTTCTTTCTTTTTCACCACATAAGAAACCTAAGGCACTGAAGACTCACTTAAGCTGATTAGTGCTAGCGCAAACTCTCCACCATATCCACAATCGTCTCCTCCACCGGCCGATAACTCAAGCCCAACTCCTCAATGCTCCGCGACACATCAAACTGCGGCGCATAGCCCAAATTCCCCCGCAAAAAACGCCGACTAAAACCCACCCAGGGGCCAATCAGGTACAACAACCAATTGGACAAGGGCCGTTTGGGTAGTTTAAACGCATCGCCAAAACGGTTGCCGAGCGAAGTCGAGGCATGGTTGCCGAGCGAAGTCGAGGCACGCATCACAGCAGCTATCCCTAAAATGCTCATGGTTTCGGCACAAATCAGGTAACGACCATTGGCCTCGGGTGTAAAGGCAGCCAATAGGTGCGCTTGTGCAGCATCCCGCACATCGGCTACCCCAAAATAGAGTTGAGGTGCCCCCAAACGCAACTCACCATTCATCAATTGGCGGATGGTGGATACACTCACATTGTCGCCCCGCCCGGAGAGGGTAGGTCCAAATAGAAAAGTTGGGTTGATACAAACCAGATCCCATTGCCGTTGTTGATTGGCGATGATCCAGGCTTCTTTTTCGGCCAGGGTTTTGGAATAGCCGTAGGGGTCGTAATGCAGGTCGGAAATCAAATTCCAGTTGCGTTCATCAAAAGCCCCGCTGGACTGATCCATTATTTCGCGGGCTTCCGCATACACTGCTACCGCGCTGGAAGTCATGACCACCCGTTTGACGGATGGTGTTTCTCCTGCTGAATACAACACGTTTTTGGTGCCCTCCAAGGCCGGATCGACCAATTGTCGCTGTGGGTCTTTAATTTTCCCAATCAAAAAAGGGGCAGCCGTGTGGATGACAATCTCACAGCCCCGCATCGGATTGTTGAAGTCGCCGTGGCGCATCAGGTCTGCGTCGTAAAACTCCAGCCGACCAGGGCCAGCCGCCGCAATCCGCTTGAGGTGGGCGATTTTGCGTTCATCCTGCCTATCCCGTACCGTAGTGCGTACATAGTAGCCCGCCTCGACGAGGTATTTGACGATCCAGGATGCCAAATAACCCGACCCCCCGGTAATGAGGATCGGCAAGGTCTGATCAAATGAGGGTGTACCCATAAAACAAATTAAAAACTTGTTTAAACCTAAGTAGTGGGGCAAAAATAAGTGATCATTTTTCCTGAGCCAGAGGATTAGATAAGGCACTTGAAATGAAACGTTTACTTATCTAATCCTCTGGCAAAATGATCACTTATTTTTTTATCGCCCCTAATGGTCAAAACTAACACAATCGCCTGTATTTTAGGTATAGAAGCAAAAACACAATTGTTAAGGTCATATTTTTTCTTTCACAAATAAAAATTATTTGGGTATATTTACCGCCATTGTGACATCCGGTCCTACCCCCTTTTGGATCACATCACGAGTGATTGCCGGAAATACCCATAAAAAAGCCGCCTGCAAGTGTGATTACAGGTTTTTACAGCATAAAATTTTTTGACATAGGAAACCTGAGAGAGAGTCAAAGGTTTCGTGGTCGCATTCCTAGCCGTTGTTTTGGCCATTCAGATTAAGAAGCTCGGTAACAATCCTTTGAATGAATTTTTTTGTCATAATCTCATTTGATGAAGAGCAATAACTATTGAGGCTGTTGCTCTAGGAATCGATTGAAAGAATAAGATCGGCATGCGCAGTTTTTTTCAGCTAATTCCCGTAGCGATAGCTTTCAAAGCTATGTTGCTACTCGGCAGCTTTGGTCACAAGTTGTCGACTTCCCTTGTACCCGGAGTACAAACTGCACCATCCGTACGGACTACTGTGAATCAAGGATGTATTGATACCGTACACATTACACTGGACTCGAACTGTCAGTTTGTACTTACACCTACCTTGGTTTTGGAAGGTTCGGGGGCTTGCTTAACGGCAGAGGATTACGAAATTTTTGTGGACGATGAAAATCCCCTCAACCGCGACACGGTCGATGGTTGCGGCAATTTCCGCTTTATCGTCAATATCAAGAATCCCAAGTCTTGTACCTCCTTTATAAACTGCTGGGGTATTGTCGCCGCCGAGGACAAAATGGCCCCAGTCGTAACCGCACCTGCCGATACTACCCTCTTCATTTTTTGTGACGAGATCACGAATATTTACCAGAACCTGAGCAGTACGGACAGTTTTGGGATTGCGACCCTTAAGGACAATTGCAACAAAAGAACCTTGAAGATTCGCAGCTTTATCGATGCCATTTATTACGACAACCACTGCGACACCATCATCATTCGGCGCCTGTTTTTTGCCAGCGATGCCAAGGGCAACCAAGATACAGATCCACAGTTCATCACCCTGCTTCGTGCGCCGCTGGCCTCCATTCAGTTACCGGACAGTGTGGGTATCAATACCTGCACCGGAAACAACAACCCTAAAAAAGATAAAAACGGGAACATCCATCCCGACGTGAGTGGCTATCCATATGTGATCAATTACCAGGGCAAAATAGATTTGATCACCGTTGATTCTTCCTGTGGGCTCAGCTCTACCTATGTTGATACCCGTTTCGAGGTATGCCCCACCACTTATAAAGTACTTCGGCGTTGGATCATCAAAGATTGGTGCAAAAAAACCTCCATTGAGCTTCGCCAAGTCATCAAAGTGGGCGATGTGGACAAACCGATCCTGAAACTTCCCTACCACCATGATTTTTTGAGCACTTCTACCAGCCCCTTTGATTGTACGGCGGGTATTGAAGTGATGGCACCGGTTGTATCGGACGCCTGTTCGGGCTACACCTGGACTGCCGAAATCTGGACCGACACTTGTCGGGACACTCTTGGCTTGGCCATCGATCCCAAACCTCCGGTGCGTTTAGGTTTTACAAATAGTGGGGCACAGAAACGCTACATTAGCAACCTGCCCGTTGGCTGCCATCTCCTCATTTATACGGTGCGTGATGCTTGCCACAATGAGGCCAAAGACACCATCCACCTGGAAGTACAGGACAAAATCAGCCCGGTAGCTATTTGTGACGATAAAATCAACATCAGCCTCAATGAAGCGGGTTATGCCCAGCTGCGTGCAGAAGACGTTGACGAAGGCAGTAAGGACAATTGCAAATTGGCCAAACTCCACATCCGCCGCCCGATTACCCTAGATGAGAATTGCAATCCACTGGATACGCCGAGGGTAAGCCGTTGGGACTCGATCCTGACTTTTACTTGTTGCGACCTTGCTTTAGGCTACGTCAAAGTGGAGTTGCGGGCAACCGATGCGTCAGGCAATGCGGATTATTGCTGGACGACGGTATGGATCGAAGACAAAATGCCCCCCTGGTGCCGGGCACCCAAAGACACCACCGTGTATTGTGATCGTTTGCCCAAAGGAGTTGATTTTAAAAACCGCAGCACCATCGCCAGGTACTTTGGAGCACCTCAGGTAGGCGACAATTGTTTCAAAGCCGAATGGATCGAATTTGATCCGGTGGTGAAGATCAATAATTGCGGAGTAGGCACGGTTAAACGTAAATTTTTGGCACGGGATGAATCTGGCAATCAATCGCCCGATACCTGTGTACAATGGATCACTATAGTCCCTGCGCATGAGTACATGATCAAATTCCCCAAGGATTACATCGAATATTGCAAAGATCCCAGCCCAGATACCATTGGTACCTTTGAACTGGCCTGTGATATTTTGGCCGTCAATGTCACTGATAAGCGCTACCAGGGCGATGGTGTAGAGTGTTACAAAATTTTCAGAACCTACAATGTCATCAACTGGTGCCAGTACGTGGATGGGGACGAAGTTATTCCCGTGCCTCGGGACATCGATTGTGATGGCACCGGAGGTGAAGACGATGTGTGGGTGATTGTTCGCCGCGACGGCAGTGCTTATTTTGATGCCGACAACAATGAAAAGAACAAATTCCCATTGGCCAACTCCCGGGCTTGTGGCGGCAATCCCGAAGGATATTGGGAAAAACTGAACCGGAAACCTACCGGACAATGGACCTATACCCAAATCATCAAAGTGGTGGACACGGAAGCCCCACAGGTGTTCACCGAATCCAATGTGTCTTTTTGCATCAATCGCAGCGATTGTAAAGCCGATATTGTATTGTCGGTTGGGATACAGGAAGCTTGCGACCCGAATAACCTCAATATTGATACCGACCTCAAATTGGAAATCAACGAAAGCTCCAGCAGCAGCCAAACCAATTGGCGGGTATTCGGGCGTTACCCCAAGTACTTGTTTACCGGAGTTGTGCCCAAAGGCGATTACCAGTTGGAGATCAAAGTCTCCGATGCTTGTGGCAATACGGGCAGAGGTTATGTCAAATTTAAAGTGGTGGATTGCAAACCACCCTCAGTCACTTGTATCCATGGCTTGTCTGCCGAGTTGAGCGAACTGCCACCGAATACCGACGTCGATGGCGACGGGGATGTCGATAGAGCCTCAACAATTGTTTGGGCCAAAGAACTTTTGGCTAGCCCCAGCTTCGATTCTTGTTCCGGGCCAGTGCGTTACTCCATCAATCGCAAAGGTGAAAAAGCCAACATCAACCAGGATTACATCATCCTTACCTGCGACGATTTGGGTTTGACCGAAGTGGAATTGCACGCCTGGGACAGCGCCATCAATACCAAGCTCAGCCCTCCCGGCCCCAACCACGATTATTGTTTGACTTACATCAAGGTGCAGGACAACAAATTCAACCTGTGCAAAGACCCTGGCGACACCCTGATCATCGAGGGGAATACGCGCACTGAATTGGGCCTCAACCTGAGTGGCGTAGTAGTCGAAAGTAGTGGGGCTAAAAAATTGAAAGCCGTAAGTGTACAAACGGGTGATTACCTGATGCAAGGACTTGCTGAAGGTTATGACTATACCCTGACCGCAGATAAAAAGGATGACGCCCGCAATGGAGTCACGACATTTGACCTTTTGCTCATCACCAAACACATTTTGGGCAAACAACTACTGACCTCTCCTTATCAATTGCTAGCCGCAGATGTGAACCAATCCGGTACCGTCTCCACCATCGATATGATCAAAATTCGGAAGATCATTTTGAATTTGGACACCATCTTTGAGGGCGGTAAAAGCTGGCTGTTTGTAGATGCCAAACACCGCTTCAAAGACCCCAGCAATCCCTGGGCAGAGGCAATTCCCTGGTTCATTCAATTCAACGACCTGGATCGTTCGGTGACAGACGCACGCTTCATCGGCATCAAACTGGGGGATGTAAACGGCAATGTAGAAACGAATGGCTTGACTCAGTTGAGCCCCAGCATCATTAAAAACGGGGCTGAATCAATGCCGATCCGCCCACAATTGGACTTTAAAGTACTGTCAGTTCATCCCAACCCTTTCCGCGACCAAGTGCAAATAACCTGGTCCAGCCCGAGTGGTGGCGAAGCTACCCTGCATGTCATCAATGCCTATGGCCGGACAGTCCGGCAGGATCGGGTAAACTTGTTTGTGGGCGAGAATAACTTTGCGTATGCTCAAAAGGATTTGCCGGGGGCAGGGACCTATTCGGTGATCATTCGCCAAAATGGGCAGCAGGTTGTTACGAGGTTGGTGATGGTGAATTGATGGGGGTATCCTCTATTCCAAGTCTTACAAGCAAAATCAAAAATATCGTGTTGCCGATAATGGTACAGGTCTGGAGACCTGTACCATTATCGGCAAGTCTCCAGACGTGCGTAATAAAAAGACAATGAGTGTCTTAGGTGTACGAAAACAAACGCTCGCCACCAAAAAAATTGTTGCCTTTGTAAAATATTTTGCATGTTTGTGCATCATGAGATGCGAGAATAGACACTTGTACTAGCGTTGAACCCGAAGAGCGGAGGGACAATACTCGTGCGGGGTAGTAAACAATATAAATAGATTAGTGACTACAATCAAGATGAGCAAGGAGCAGATAAAGTTAAAGTGGCTACTTATCGCTAGCATAATAATTTTTACTGCTATGCTAGGCTTTAAGGTTTTTAGTCTAATTGAAGTTAAGACTGTTAACATGCAGGTGTCAGGCTCTATTGAAGCTTCAAAAAAGAATAAAATATTTATAGCTGAATATAAACCTTTTTTTGATGATCCCGCAATAAAAGGTTTTATCATTGGCGAGACATGGACGGAAAATGCTTGGAAATATGAAATTAAGAATTGGCAGAAAATAATAAAGATTTTCCCTGAAACTAAAATAGTTATAAAAATTGATGATTTTGGAGAGCTAAATCTTGATGAGACTGAATACTTAATAAAATGGGACGTTGAAGAAGGAGACGGTCATCATCGTGGAAGCGGCAGTGGTGGCTTCCATCTTATTTATATGGGGCAATCTTATCCTCCAGATACCCTAAGTATAAACATTAGGAAAAGACTTAGTTTTAAAGATGATTATGGTACATTCTATACATTTTATCTAATTAAAAAGAGATAAAATGTATAGAACATTAACTTATGACTCACTAACTCAAGTCAAGTCTGGAGACATTGTACTAGCGTTCGACTTGAAACTTAGAGAGGGAAGACTTAAACCAGCTGGTCTTTGCATTAGCGGGATTATTAGCAGTGGGTATCTACCAATGTGCTCAAAAAACTTAAATGAACGCTTAAACTAAAGGATGAACCTCTTTTGATAAAGAAATAAGCGTGTATTTGATTCGACCACAGAAAATAATCCCGTATTAGCTTGTCAAAAAAAAATGGGATTGCATCTATTTAAATAAGCTGTTAATACACAATAGATGCAAGATGAAAAAAGCAACCTCAATCCTCATTTCAATGCTATTGGCATCCATCGCATTTGCAAAAGAGCCGACGCCAGCAGATTCAATTTCCAAAATTCAATTGTGTCTGATTTTAGATGTAAGCGGTTCCATGGATGGATTGTTGAGTCAGGCGCAAAATGAAATTTGGAAGACCATTTCTTTTGTCGAAGGATTTCAAAAAGAGGACTTAAAGACGGTAATCGAAATAGCAGTGATTTCCTATGGCAACCATCAATATGCCGAAAATGGTCATGTGAAATTAGTTGTAGATTTCAACGATGATGTTGATGAAGTGGCTGAGAAACTGTGGTTAATGGAGATAGGAGGAGGGAATGAATTTAGTGGTTCGGCGATTAAGAAGGCATTGGATAGTCTGTCGTGGGAGGATAAAGCTATTTTCAAATGTATAATCATGGCAGGAAATGAACCATTTGACCAAGGCATAGTAAATTTTGAGGAATCCATCCTATTGGCAATACAAAAAGGCATAATCCTCAACACCATTTACTGTGGCGAAAAAGGCAAAGGAATTTATGAAAAATGGGAAAAAGCCGCAAAGCTGGGAAACGGGATTTATGCCAACATTGACCAGGGAATAGCCACCGATGAATTTAAGACACCTTATGATCATACCTTGATCAAATTTTATTTCGACTACAAATCCACCTATTCTGACGAAAAAAAAGAGGAAAAAATAAAGCAATTTGACTCGAAAGGTGAAGTTTCTCCAGCATTTAGAGACATGATAATCTACAGATATGGAAGAATGAAGAAAGCAAAAGACATCATTGACAAATTCAATGAAAGCAATTGGGAAATCAATCAATTTGATGACTCCGAAATACCAGAAAAGTGGCGAAATTTGAGCCCAAAAGAATTGAAATTTAAGCTGTTGGAATTTTCACGAAAAAGAGAGACTTATGCCGAGGGATTTGAAACATACACAAAAAAGGTGGAAGAATTTTTGAAGATTACTGTACAACCGAAGTTAAACAATAAAACACTGAATTTGGCAATGAGTGAAATGATGTCAAAACAGTTGATTGAGTTTGGATATGTAAAGAAATAGACAACTTCACTCGTCGCTTTCGCTTATTCCATATTGAAATACAAAAAGGGTTTGAGGTGCTTCTTTTTGCAACACCCCAAACCCTCCCAATTTATTTTGCATCAAAGCTTTTTACGCCTTATACAACAACTCAAAATACTCCTCCAGCATCCGTTTCACCGCAAATTGGTCCTTCGTACTCAGGATACTCGCCTTCATCATTGCGACCCATTTTTTGCGGTTGTCGTAATACGTTGGAATCACCTCTTTCAGCAGTACATTGTACATTGCTTTCAGGTCATGAGCATCGTGTTTTTCTTCGTCTTTTTCGTTCTCGTAAGCATCACCAAACTGCCAGCCGTTCACACCGTGATCGCAGGCTTCGGGCCACCAACCATCCAGGATGGAGAAGTTCAGTACCCCGTTCATGGCTGCCTTCATGCCAGAAGTGCCACTCGCTTCGAGCGGGCGACGCGGGTTGTTCAGCCAAATATCCGAGCCACGGGTGAGCATCCGCCCGATGGCCATGTCGTAGTTTTCGAGGAAGATGACCGCTTTGGGGTATTGGCGGGCCATTTTCACCAGGTTCGCCACAATGCCTTTGCCCGTATCATCCAGTGGGTGCGCTTTGCCGGAGAAAACGATCTGCACCTTGCGCGATTCCAGCAGCGGTGCGATGATATCAGGATCGGTGAAAATGAAATCGGAGCGCTTGTACGGTGCAGCACGACGGGAAAAACCAATGATCAAGTTGTCCTCATCCAGGCGGTGCCCCGTTTTGGCTTCGATGAAATCGATCATCGAACGTTTGTTTTGCAAGTGGGTCGCCCAAAGGTCGCCGTCATTTTCAGCTGCGGCAATCATCGCTGGATCCACCCAGGTAGGCTTGTGAATGGCGTTGGTGATCGCGATGATTTCCGAACGGTCTTCAATTTCCGCCCACATTTTATTGGAGGTCTCTCCGTGCAATTGCGCTACGGCGTTTGATTTTTTGGACAAACGTAGGGCTCCGACGGTCATGTTGAAAGGGCTGCCACCCAGTTCTTCCAATTGCTCCCAAGTCAGGTGCATATTCGCGCCCATGTACATGATGCGCTCGATGGGGTGCGATTCGTTGCCCTGTAAGATGGGGGTATGGGTGGTGAAGACGACCTCACTTTTCACAGCATCCACCGCTTCGTCAAAATCCAGTTCTTCTTCTTCCATTTTTTCGCGCAGCAATTCAAAACCGGCGAAAAGGGCGTGCCCTTCGTTGAAGTGGTACACATCTACGTTGATGCCCAGTTTGCGCAGGGCACGGATGCCGCCAATACCGAGTACAATTTCCTGTGCAATGCGTTCTTCACCAAACCAACCGTACAATTGCCCAGTCACCCAAGTGTCGTTGTTGCCGGGGATGTCGGTATCCAGCAGGTAAAGTGGCGCGTTGCCAAAGGCTTCGAGTTTCCACACTTTACATTCCACTTCCAGACCACGAATTTCCACAGTGACACTGACGCCAGTGTCTTCCATGAAGTCGTAGTTGTAGTTGTGGTAGGTATCATAAGGCTTACCCATGGGGTCGATCCGCTGATCGGTGTAGCCTTGTTTCCATTTGATGCCAATGCCAACGATCGGGAAATTGTGGTCTTTGGCGCCTTTCATGTAGTCGCCCGCCAGAATGCCGAGACCACCTGCGTAAGCTTTGAAGGATTGGTCCAAGCCGTACTCCATACAAAAGTAGGCTACTGAAGGATTTGTTTGGGTTGCCATAAAGTTGTGTTAAGAGGGTTTAGAAGGTTGAGAAGGTTGAGAAGGTTGAGGCTACCGCAGCGATT
>NZ_JBGSLK010000112.1:0-32758 GCF_041740695.1 Haliscomenobacter sp.
GCGAAGTCGAAGTGCCGGATGGAACCTGGAACTTTGGAACCCCGACCCCTCGAACTACTACCTATGGAAATGGAAAAGCAACGCATCATCATCGGACCCGAAAGGTTTTCGCTGACCATTGATCGGCTCTGCCACCAATTGGTTGAAGAGTTTGATGATTTTACCAATACCTGCATCATCGGCATCCAGCCACGTGGCGTTGCGCTTTCGGAGCGGATTTACCGCCACCTCATCGACCAGCTCAATATCCCCTACATTGATTACGGCAAACTGGACATCACCTTTTACCGCGACGATTTTCGCCGCCCCGGAGCTTCTATGCACGCCAGCGTAACCGAAATTGATTTTTTGGTGGAGAAAAAAAAGGTCATTCTCGTAGACGATGTCTTGTACACCGGGCGTACGGTACAGGCGGCCTTGACCGCCTTGAACCACTATGGTCGGCCGGATAAAGTAGAGTTGTTAACCTTGGTAGATCGGCGGTTCAACCGCGAATTGCCCATTCGTTCTACCTTTACAGGCATCAAAGTCGATTCGGTGGATCAGGCTTATGTCAAAGTGGAATGGGCCAACACCCATGGTGAAGACCGGGTTCTTTTATTTTCAGATAAAAAAGCGGCACAATAATACGGGACGATGGCTAACCAACAACTAAGCAGCAAACACCTGCTGGGCATCAAAGACCTCAGCACTGAGGACATTCGGCTGATTTTTCACACCGCCACCAATTTTAAAGAAGTCATCAATCGCCCCATCAAAAAAGTGCCTTCTCTGCGCGACATCACCATCGCCAATCTCTTTTTTGAAGATTCAACCCGCACCAGGGTTTCGTTTGAATTGGCGGAAAAACGGCTCTCAGCAGATACCGTCAATTTTTCAGCTTCTTCTTCTTCCGTCAAAAAGGGCGAAACCCTGCTTGATACGGTGAACAACATCCTCTCCATGAAAGTGGACATGGTGGTGATGCGCCACCCCGCTCCCGGTGCCTGCCAATTTCTGGCGCAACACATCGATGCCAATATCGTCAATGCAGGCGATGGCACCCACGAGCACCCCACCCAAGCGCTGCTCGACGCCTTCTCCATGCAAGAGCAATTGGGTGATTTGGAAGGTAAAAACGTGGCCATTTTCGGCGACATCCTGCACTCGCGGGTAGCGTTGAGCAATATCTTTTGCCTACAGAAACTAGGGGCTAAAGTCCGGGTTTGTGGCCCTCCTACCCTCATGCCCAAGTTCATCCACAAGTTGGGCGTCGGCGTCAGTTACAACGTGCGAGAAACCCTGCAATGGTGTGATGTGGCCAATGTGCTGCGCATCCAGTTGGAGCGCCAAAACATCAAGTATTTCCCGACCCTGCGCGAGTATTCCCAGTATTTTGGGATCAATCGCCAATTGCTGGATTCCCTGGATAAAAAAATTGTGATCATGCACCCCGGGCCAATCAATCGCGGGGTGGAGATCACCAGTGATGTGGCGGATTCGGAGCATTCGATCATTTTGCAGCAGGTGGAGAATGGGGTGGCGGTGCGGATGGCGGTGTTGTTTTTGTTGGCGGCGAAGGGGTGAGGAAGAACACTGAGAATTTTATCCAAAGCGACATTTTTATTATCACAGAGGAAAAAAAAGAGGACACGAAGGACACAAAGTTAGACGTTGACGAGGGTGATTTTTAGACATGGAGTTGCTCAAAAAAGTGAACAAACAGAAAGGATGTGTAAACATTTAAGGCACTCCAAAAATAAGTATCTTTACGCTAATTCAAAAACATCAGTCCGCATGTTAGCCATCCAAAAAAGATTAGCACCTTCCTTCTACGCCCTGCTCAGTTTGCCCTCCACTGCCATGGGTTTTGCCTTATCGGTACAAATTTCAGCCTTGAGCTGGATCTTGAGCACCAAATATGGCTTGTCCATTCACGACATTGGCCTGGTTTGGGCGGCTGGGCCGATTGCGGGTATTTTTGGACAAGTCATTGTGGGCCTGATCAGCGACAATGTCTGGTTTTGGGGCGGTCGGCGCAGGCCATTTATCCTGGTGGGTGGCGCATTGGCCGCCTTGATGTTGCTGGCTTTGCCCAATATCGGCGTCATTTCTGAGGCCATGGGCACCGATGCCTTGTTGGGGGTAGCCATTACCGTGGCACTGACCCTGGATTTGGCCATCAACATCAGTTTTAATCCTACCCGCTCCATCATTGCGGACGTTACCCCGGTAGGTGAAGCCCGTACCAAGGGTTACACCTGGATGCAAACCATTTCGGGTACCTTTGGCGTTGCAGCTTATGCCATTGGCGCCATTTGGGGCAATTACACCCTGATTTATTTTGGAGCCATCCTGGTTTTGCTCATTTCGGTGGTTCCCCCCTTTTTCATTGAAGAACCACGAACCTTACAAGCTGAAACCGATGCTGCCGAAGTACCTCAGCAGAAAGCCTCTTTCTCACAAATCCTAGTGGCCATTAGCCCCTTGTGGGGATATCTGTTGTATGCCATTGTTGGCATCATCGCCCGGCTCCTGAACCAACCCGTCAGTTACTTTTTACAAGGTATTTGTATCGGAGTTACTGTTGGCAGCATTTTGTTGATCTTTTTGTTGAAAAAACCGGTCTGTGGCTCCAAATACACCCATTTGATCGACTTTCAAAAAATCCTCGCCGCCCATTCTTTTACTTGGCTAGGTATTCAAACCATGTTTGTGTACATGTTTGCCTACGTGCAGCAAAAAATCGTAGGTGTGAGCGACGACCAAATGGGACAGGTAGTATCCATCTCCTTTTTGATTTTTAATGCCATCGCAGCGGTGCTGCCCGCCATCTTACTGCAACCCTTGAGCAGCAAAATTGGACGGGTAAAAACCCACCTAATGTGTATAGCCATCATGGCGCTGGGGTATGCGGGTATATTTTTGTTTGGGCATTCGGTGTTCAGCATTTATGTATTGATGGGTGTAGTGGGGATAGGTTGGGCCGCCACAGTTAGCTTGCCTTTTGCGATCATGTCTCAAACGATCGATCAATCGCGGATGGGAATGTTTATGGGCTTGTTCAATTTATCCGTAGTTTTACCCCAGTTGGTCGCCAGCCTGGGCGTTGGTGAAGCCATCAGTGCAGCCGAGGATAAGGGCCTGATTTTTATCATTTGTGCCCTGAGTTTGGCAATATCTGCCGTTTTATGGCTGTTCATTAAGGAGAATCAAACAAAGGTTGAAACAGAAACACTGGTATCTGGCGGAGGCCATTGACATATTTACTTTTTTCAACAAACACATTCAATGAAGTCTGTTAAAACACTACTACTTGCTATTTCCATGCTGAGTGTTGTGACGGGTTGGGCACAAAAATTCCCACTCACCCCTCTCCCACTCGAAGACATGAGCAAATTCAAAACCACGGGCAGCAATTGGCAAATTGTGGGCGATGTGGTGATGGATCGCACTGGCGGCATGAAAGTTACACCGGGCAAAGGGATTCTGCTCAACAATGTTTCCGACAAAGACCACGACATCCTGGATCAGGCTGGTAAAAAAAATGACCAGGCTACCATCGAAGGTTACAAGGTGCTCACTTCCTGGGAGCACGGCGATCTGGAACTGGAACTGGATTTTATGATGCCCAAAGGTTCCAACTCAGGCATCTACCTGCAAGGGCGTTATGAGGTACAGTTGTTTGACAGTTGGGGGGTAAGATCGCCCAAGTACGGCGACCTCGGTGGCATCTACCGCAACTGGGAAAGTGCTCCCGGTAAAATCTACATGGGTAAAGCACCCCTGGCCAACGCGGCTAAAGCACCCGGCCTGTGGCAAAACATGAAAATTTCCTTCCAGGCACCCCGTTTTGACGCCCAAGGCAAAAAAACCGAAAATGCCCGCCTGCACTACGTAATCATCAATGGAGTAACGGTTCACCAAAATCTGGAAATTCCGCTCCCAACGGGCGGACCGATCAACCAAAAAGAAGTGCCCCTCGGCCCCATCTTTATCCAGGGCGACCACGGTGCAGTAGCATTCCGCAACATCAAGTACCGCTCATTGGGTGCCAAAACGGCCAGTACCAGCGACATCAGCTACAAGTACTTTGAAGGCAAATTTAAAACTGCGGAGGAACTGAACGCCCAAACACCAAAGGCCAGCGGGAAAATCCCAGCTGTTACCGCCGAAGTATTGGATCTGGAGGATGTATCTGGTGTTCGTTTTGACGGTGTATTGAACGTCCCTGAAGATGCCTACTATTTGATGACCCTCAGTACTACTGGCGGTTACAAACTGCAGATCGACAACCAGAATGTGCTCTCAAATGAGTCACCCGATAGTTGGTGGGATTCGAAACAAAGCAGTATTCAGCTCAAAGCGGGTGCCCATCCCTTTACACTCTATTACTACAAAGATGCGGGCTATATGCCTCCTCGGCTCGGTTGGGTCATCGAAGGTTCGGCCATTCAACGCGCTACTTTGACCACTTTTGGCTCCTATCCACCGGATGCCAATCCTACCTCTCCCATCCAGGTTGCAGTAGGCAGCAAAACCAAACTGCTTCGGGCTTTCCTGGATTTTGAACGCGATCGGGCCCGCCGCCTCACCCATACCATTGGTGTAGGTGACCCTGGTGGTTTACATTACATCTACGACCTCAAAGCGGGTAACGTAGCCTGTGTTTGGCGGGGAGACTTTGTGGATGCTACCCCCATGTGGAATGACCGGGGTGATGGCAGTTTCCGCCCGATGGGAGTCACCCAGTACACCTTTATTGGCCAAAGCCTGGGCATCATCCAGGGCAGAAGTGACGCATTCCCAACTACCTACCAGGAAGCCGACTTCAAAACCAAAGGTTACGCCATCGAGGAAGCAACTGGACGGCCTATTTTCCGCTACAGCTGCAAGGGAATAGACGTGGAAGAGCGATGCTATCCCAGCGTAGATCAAAACAGTCTGGTGCGGGAGATCGCGCTGAATGGGACGATTCCTGAAGGGGCACACCTCAAAATAGCGGAAGGTAAAGACATCATGGCCATGCCCGACGGTTCCTTTGCCATTGACGACCGCAAGTATTACATCGTCATGGGTGGTGACCTAAAAGCATCGATCCGTGATTTTAATGGCAAAAAGGAATTGGTATTGCCCGTGAAAGCAGGCATTGCGAAGTACTCGATTGTTTGGTAAGCTTTTAAAAAAAACATTATGAAATACATGCTTCGAACCGGATTCATTTTGGCCGGTCTGCTCATCATACAAGTATTCACCAGTTTTACCTGGAACGTCAATCCGCCAGCGAAAACACCCACGGAAGATGATTATTACAAAATCATCACCCTGCCCACTCCCGAAGGAATGTTGCTGGAAGTAGGTGGGATAACGACCTTGCAAGATGGTCGCCTGGCCCTTTGCACCCGCCGTGGGGATGTCTACCTCGTAGAAAATCCAGAAATGGCCAACGGAGCAGTACCTCGTTACAAGCTCTTCGCCTCTGGATTGCACGAACCTTTGGGCTTGGCTTACAAAGACAACGCCCTATACGCCGCTCAACGTGGTGAACTCACCAAGTTGATGGATACCAACGGCGACGATGTTGCCGATGTTTATGAAACCGTTTACGCCTGGCCCGTTTCTGGCCACTACCACGAATATTCTTATGGCCCAAAATTTGCTCCCGATGGCAGCATGTTTGTCACGGGCAATGTGGCTTTTGGTGATCAGGAATGGTGGCGGGGTGAAAGCCGGGTCTTTGGCCGCGGCTGGACCATGCGCATCACCCCCGACGGCAAAATGGAGCCTTGGGCAACGGGGATGCGTTCCCCTTGTGGATTGGGCATGATCGATGGAGAATTGTTTTACGACGACAACCAGGGCGATTACATGGGTTCTGGAGGGATTTGGCACGTTAAAAAAGGTGCCTTTACTGGCCACCCAGCTGGATTGGTGTGGACGGATAAAATTGCCAACTCTCCAGTAAAAATGACTGCTGATCAGTTCAATGCAGTGGTCGATCCTCGTAAAGTTAAAAACGGGACTGGTGGCTACAACAAACCCGAAAACATCGACAACGAACCCAATGCCAATACCCTTTTTGCCATAAAAAGCAAATTGCCGGAAGTAACCCTGCCCGCCGTATGGTTGCCTCACGGAATTTTGGGGATTTCCAACTCCGAAATTGTACCCGATGAAACCAAAGGTGGATTTGGGCCTTTTGCCGGTCAAGTTTTTGTAGGAGATCAGGGCCAAAGCCGCGTGATGCGGGTGGTAATGGAAAAAGTAAAGGGTGAGTACCAAGGTGTGGCTTTTGATTTCCGCAGTGGTTTCCAATCAGGAATCCTGCGCATGACCTGGGGGCACGATGGCTCTTTGTACGTAGGGGAAACCAACCGTGGTTGGGGTTCCGCAGGAACGAGCACTTCAGGATTGCAGCGCCTTGCTTGGACAGGAAAAGTACCGATGGAAATGAAAACAGTGCGTGCAATGCCCGATGGATTTGAGATTGAATTCACTTTGCCTGTAGACAAAGCCAGTGCCGAAAATCTGGCTTCTTACGCTGGTAAAAACTTCATCTACAAGTACCATCCGGTGTACGGTAGCCCGCCCATCAGCGATGCTCCCCTCAACATCAAAGGAGCGAAAGTATCGGAAGACGGCCTGAAAGTGCGTTTGTTGATCGACAACATCAAACAATACTATCTGCACGAAATCAAAGTGGATGGAGTTCGCTCGCGCGATGGTTTGCCTGTTCTGCACCCAACAGCTTATTACACCCTCAACAATATTCCAGACGGAGCAAAACTGAGCATGTCGGAAGTAAGCACCAAAAGAATGGAAGCTACGCCAGCAAAGGTGGTGGAAGACGTAAAAGTCAAAGTGCCCAAGGCCAAAAAAGGAAAAGAAACCGTGGAGGCCAAAGCGCCTTCTTACGATAAAGTACAACCGCTGTTGGCCAAGTGGACTTGTCTGGGTTGCCACAACACCAACACTCGTCAGGTTGGGCCTTCTTTTACCGATATCGCCAAGCGCAAGTACAGCAACGAGCGCATCGTAGAATTGATTCACAAACCTGAGCCTAAAAACTGGCCCGAATACGCTACCGAAATGGCAGCCATGCCCCAGGTACCTAAGGCGGATGCTTTGAAGATGGCGGCGTGGATTAATTCTTTGCGGCAGGAAACTCCTTAAATAAAGATGAGAGATGAGAGATGAAAGATGAAAGATGCTACCGCAGAGACTTAGACAAGGTCATCGTCAAAAACGCTGCGGTAGCATCTCTCATCTCTCATCTCTCATCTCTCATCTCTCATCTCTCATCTCTACTTCCCTCCCGTATACATCTTACAATCCACTTTGAAAGGAATAAAACGCTGATTGTTTGTTTCCAAAATTTCGGCAATTTTTAAGCCTGAATCCACAATACCGCCCAGGTAAAAACTTCTTCCACAGTAGTTGTGCAAATCAACCATCGGTAGCTTCATGTCATTCACATAGTAGATTTGAGAAGCACCTGGTGCCAAGGTTTTGGTGTCGGAAATTCGACCACCAATCACCAGTTTATCCTCAGGGAATTGTCCCGCAGCAGCTACTGGAGCAAAAGCCATCGGCGCAGCCATGTTCGAAGAAGTAATGATGTCCACCATGTAACCATTCACTGGGTCACTATCGGTACCAATTGCTGGGCCAGTACCAATGTTTTTTACCTCAATTTTGAAGTCAGAGAAAGCCAAACCAGGGCCACCTACGGGATTGGCCAAGGCCATGTAGGTAATCACGAGATCCGGGCGAGGGGCAGTTGTTGAACCACTGCAATTCAATTTCACCCGAACAAAGCGGGTATTGTCGTTTTCATTGGTTTCAGCCACTTTTTTGCCAGGATCAACAATGGCACCGATGGCAACGTAACCCAATTGACAAGGTTTAGCAATTACTTTGGGCATGGGGAAACTCTCCAGGTAAGTGTCTTCCTGACCAGGGGCCAAGGTTTTGGTGTTACTGTAACGACCACCGATCACCAACATGTCTTCCTGGTATTCGTAAGGGTTAGGCACTACGGCAAAGGCAATTGGTGCACTGGCGTCGGTAGACAAAACCATGTCGACCATGTAACCTTTGGCTGGATCGTCCAGGGTGCCAACTGCTTTGGCGGAGCCGATGTTTTTAACGGTTACTTTGCAGTTGACCGTTTCGCCGGGCACATACACCCCTTTATCGGGTACGATATTGGTGATGACCAGGTTGGGTGCCGCCACAGTCAATGAGGAGGGATTGACCACCACTGGATTTTGAGCCGCAGCCAAAATCGTGACCAAGGATGCAACAAAAGTAAAGAGCGCGTTGATGCTTAACTTTTTCATTGGGATGTTTTTATCAAGGTTAAAGATGTTTTGATTAAAGACGTTACATCCCAATGTGTGGAGAGCTGTTTGCTTCGTTCCACTTTTTTTTATTTTTTAATGCTCACACCCAATTTTAATAACTAAAAAATAAAAAGGGCAGAAACCCTTTCAAGTTTCTGCCCTCATTATTTAAGTATTACAGGGAGCGCTTATTCCGCTCCGTCTTGTTTTGCTCTATTGAGGCTGTATTGTGCCACATCTTTACCTTGAGTGATCCCCACCTCCGCATCAAAGCGGTAATGGATGCCACCCAAAATCCGGGACTCCGCAGCTTCATCTGCCCAATCTCTCGCTTTTTGAGCTTCATTGGGAAAAACGTACGCTACAACTTCCGCGGCAGCAGCCGAAAACGTGCTGTGCCCGGAAGTGTAGGCAGGAAAGTTTGGAGTACCCAGTATTGTCTTGAACCCCGGAATCGTTTGGATTGGCCGAGGGTGATGGTAGTAGTATTTGGCGTCCCAACAACTGATTCCCGCGTCCATAACCGCCATGTTTAGATAGGCAAAAGTACGGGCGGAGCGCAGTGGGTTCAATTTGTATTCGATCATCAAATCTTTGGTATAGCGGTTCCAATGCCCTGGAGGGGTGTAGGTTCCCAAACCATCCGACCACCAGTTGGCGATTTTGCGCTGTTCTGGGGTGATTTTTTTGGCAATATCCTGTAATTCCTTGGCTGCCACCTGAAACTCCGCAGAGCCAGGTGCCGGCGGTGGCCCAGGGCGTACGATTTCTACGTTGGGCACATTCCACATTTTTACCTTGCCAAAAAGTGGTGCCAGACCTACCGGACGAACGGGTAATTCCATATTGTCCCATTGCCAGCCATAACGTTTAAACGCAGCTGTTTTAATGGAATCAGAAATAGGTCTGGGCGTTTGTGCTTTGCTCATGCCATCAGTCCGCGCTCTTGCCATGGCCACTTTGGCCACTTCTACCCCAATGGTTGAACCTGCATCGATGTCACTTTGTACGTTCACACCCGCCCAGGTCAAGCTGGACATGTGTTCAGTAGCCTTAGTGGCCAGGTACTCCTTTTCCAGTGGGAACATCGCCGCCAGGATATCCCGCGAAGCCGCTGCAACTACTGCCCCATCTGCAGGGTAAGTAGGCAGGGAGGTTTTGGCATAGGCTGGAACAATGCTGTTGTCGACATCAGAAGGCGCTTTGCGATTGTAGGTATACTTGTAATGCCAGGCACTGATCAAGCCATCAAACTGTGCTACACTCAAATAAGCCAAAGCCCTTGAGGTGTAAGCTGGATGCGCAAACGGAAATTGTGGATACTTGCTCGGATTCGCTGCATCCGGCAAAGTATAAGTCCCGTCTGCATTGGGTTGTGGAATGATGTTGTACTTGGCAGCCAATTCCAGCGCAATCTCGTTCCAGCGCAGTACGGGGTTGTTGCTCCAGTACGCTATCGCTTTCTTTTGGTCGCTATTCAAATTGGCCATCGCCGTTTTTAGCGCAGCAAGTTCATTTTTGTAGTCGTCGGAAGTGACGTCCTTAGGAGTGGGAATGGAAATTTGGTTGCCCGCAGTCAGGAGGATTGGTTTCCATGAACCTCCTTTTTCATCCAGGCTAGCGAAAGTGTAATCAGCATAATCAGCGCGGGTCAGCAAATCTTTTTCACAAGAAAAAGCATAAACCAGGCCGAAGGATAAAATGAGACGTATCCATTTATTTTTCATGGCGAATTTGCAATTTTAGAGTTTAAACTGATAGGTTACCCCGGCGCCCATACTTTGGAATTTACCCATGTTGCGGCCATCGATGATTTCGGAATAGTAAGCCAGGACGCCCAAACCCTGGATCGCCTTGATGCCTTTGAAATAATACTGGCCAAAGAAACCCACCTGATCAAACGACATTTTGTTGGTAGGTTGTGGCGAATTGTAAACCCGAATGTCATCTCCACTGAGGCAATGCACCGCTACGTAATTGGCTTCCAGTTTTAAGGAGTTGTTAAAAAGCCAAACCCCTACGGCACCATGGTAATTCAGGGCATTGGGCACATCCATCCACTCGGAATAGTAGCTGCCATCGTTGTAGTAATAATCGCGCTCGATTCTACTTTGGCCACGCCAAAGGTGGGCAAATGCGCCACGGGCGTAAATGCCATTGTCGAAGCGGTACTGCAAGATGCCACGCAAGGTTACCTCTCTGGTTTTGAGGCCAATGCTAAAGGGCATGTAATCCGACAAATAATTGGATGCCGGGAAAGCAAAACCAGCTGTAGTCAAAAAGGACACCTTGCCCGGGCCTACCTGGCGGTTGAACAATTCCGCTTTGACCGCAATACCCAGGTCCTGCAGACCTTTGGCACCAACCAGTTGCCCCCCCGTTGCATCCGTAGAAATGTAGGGTACACCCGCCAGCAGGTTAATTTTGTCGGTGATGCCATAAGCAAACATCGGCATGATGATGTCTCTGGAAAAAGTACCAATATTGGCGTTTTCGCGCAGGCGTGTGCCTTCCCAATATTGATCCCAGGAGCCGGTTTCATAAGCAGCTGCCAAACAGATTTCCCGCTTTTTCATCATCAGGTCATCGGAAGGCGTTTGGGCAAATACCGCGCCCATTTGGCTGAGCATTACAGCCAACACAAGTATGTATTGGAAGTGATTTTTCATCGAAAAAAGTTAAACTAATGAGTATTATCCATAGCGCTGCCTAAAGCGCATGGTCATTTTAAAAAATAAAAAGCATGAAAAATCAAACCAACTGCGGTGGTGGAGTAAGGATAGATGGGTCAGACAAATCGACTAAATCTTTAAAAATAAGCGGTTGAGCAGTTTTTGCGCAATGGTCAAAAAATGGGTTAATGTCCAGGATAATGTGTTCTTCAAAACAAAAATCGGAGAAAAAGCGCTCCGTCAAAGTTTTAGGTGCTGAACGATCTTCCTGGTTTTGCGGCTGATCAACCTTGTATTCATGGCGCAGGCCATGTGGAGATTTGGCATCAACGGTGTAGTATTGGGTTTCACCGTCGGTTTCTTCGGAGAAAAGGAAGGGTGCGCCATAACCCATCCCCTGAACGACTTTGAGGTCTTTTTTATCTTGAATTTTAATGTGAGCGGTTACCCCTATCTCCGCTTTTAGCTTTTGGGCAATCGCCGTTTCCTTGGCGTTCATCAGGTGCTCGATCCGGGCAGTGTAGACCACATTGATGAACACACGACCTCCTATCCACTGCACCACGATGAGCAGGATAAGTAGCCAAGCGCCAACAGATCTTAGGGATTGCCTGAACGTGTTCAATGCACCTTGTTTTGATGATTACAAGTAAGAACAGCATTTGCCATTCGGGTGCAAGAACGGAATTATCTAAAAAAAAGCAAAACAAAGGCCATATTTATTTTGGTATGGCCGAAAAAGTGGGTGGATTTTAGAGAAAATATAAAAACAAAAATGTTTTGTAATCGGTTTAGCGATCTATACCGACTGGGATCGAACTTACCATTTTAAGGCATTCCAAGAAACGTTTTTTGGAACCAAGTCAACTTTTTTCCCCAACGCAATTGGTCTATTTCTACCCTATTGATCCCACTAGAATAAAGCTGTTTATCTTTCTCCGGGCAAATCTCCTTGCACAACCCATTCCCTTTCCCCATATTTACCCAATTGAACAATTAGTTCAAACCAAAAATCCGTTAAACTCGTTCACATGAGGCTTCTTGTTTTACTTATTCTATGTGGATTTTGGGGTAGTTTATCCGCCCAAAAAACCTACTCTACTTACCCACAACTGACTGCACGCATCAAAGACTTGGCAGGTAAAAATGTCAGCCTGGCCAGTGTCACTTCAGCAGGCAAAAGTGCAGGCGGCAAAGACCTTTGGCTGCTTACCCTTTCCCAAGGCAATCCAAGCAGCAAACCCGCACTGTTGCTCGTAGCCGGGCTTGATGGCAGTCATCCTGCTGGTAGCGAAACCTTGCTGCTGATGGCTGAAAAGATGCTGACCAACCCGAGCGATCAGGTCAAAGATTTGCTCAGCAAAAAGACCCTTTACATCATGGCCTGCGCCAATCCCGATGCCTGGGATCAGGGCAAAAGTAAATTTGAACGCTCCGGAAATACCACCCCCAGCGACGAAGACCGTGATGGCCGCATCAACGAAGACCCCTTCGAAGACCTCAATGCGGATGGCCTAATCACCCAATTGCGGGTAGAAGACCCCAGTGGCACCTTGATTCCGAGCAAGACCGATCCACGCATTTTGCTCAAGGCCGATCCAACCAAAAGTGAAGTGGGCAAATACCTGCTGCTCAGCGAAGGCACCGACAATGACAAGGACGGTAACTGGAATGAAGACGGCGAAGGTGGCATCAACATCAATAAAAACTTCACCTTCAACTATCCTTATTTTGAAAAAGAATCAGGAGTGTACGCTGCTTCTGAATCAGAAACCAAGGCTGTTCTGGAATTTTTATACCGCAACCTCAACATCTTTGGCGTTATCGTATTTGGACCAGAGAACAACCTCTCTACCGCCACCAAATTCGATGCTGCCAAGGCCCGCAACCGCATCGTAACCGGCCCCTTGGAAAAGGACGCCGCGGTAGGTGAATACGTTTCCAAAATGTACAATACTTCCACGGGTTTCAAAAACGCCCCCGCCATGCCCCTGGGCAAAGGAAGTTTGGTACAAACCGCCTATTTCCACGCCGGTCGTTTTGGTTTTGGCACTCCGGGCTGGTGGCCACAATTGCCGCCACCAGATACTTCTCAAAAACAAAAAGCACCAGCGGCAGCAGCAACTTTAAGCGCAGATGAAATTTTCTTCAAATGGGCCGATGCCGAAAAAGTAGCCGTATTTGCCGATTGGAAAGAAATCAAACACCCTGATTTCCCTGGCAAAAAGGTGGAAGTTGGAGGTTTGTTGCCCTACGCACGCTGGAATCCCCCCGTTTCCTATCTCGACGACATTGCTCAAAAGCACAATAAATTTTTATTGGATTTGGCCGCAGCCATGCCGAGTCTGGATATCGTCAACACCAAAGTGGAGCCCCTTTCGGCGGGCGTGAACCGCATTACGGTGCAAGTAATCAACAAAGGGTTTCTACCCACTTTTGCCGACCTGGGCAATCGGGTCAAGTACGTGTCCAAAGTGCGCACCACTTTGAACCACACCGCCACCCAAACCCTGCTTTCCGGCAAAAAAATGAACCTACAAGCTTCGATGGGTGCGGGTGAATTTGTGGAATACACTTGGTTGGTGAATGGAACGGGAAAAATTTCCGTCACGGTCACCTGTCCTACCGCAGGAACCAAAACCGTAGAATTCACCCTTAATTAACAACCTCTTAGACTCATCACACCATGAATAAATTATTGTTTTTCTTCTGTTTGTTGGGTGTTACCGCCTTTGCGCAAACCCAACCCAACATCAGCCCCGCCGACCTCAACGGCATGCGCGCCGTAGGTTCACCAGCTGACCCCAAGGTCAAAGAGGAATGGCGGAAATACCACGACTACGCCCAAATCTCCGATTTTTGCCAGCGGATGGTCAAGGCACATCCCGATTTGGTCAAATTGCAATCCATCGGCAAGTCCTTCCAGGGGCGCGAGATGTGGCTGATGACCATCACCGATTACAAAACGGGCATTCCCGATCGCAAGCCGGGTTTTTACATAGATGGCAACATCCACGGCAACGAAATCCAGGGTGGGGAAATCGCCATGTATACTGCCTGGTACCTGGCCGAGAATTTTTATACCATGCCTTTCATCCGTGAATTGCTCCGCAACCGGGTGTTTTACATCATCCCTTCCATCAACCTGGATGGCCGTGAAAACTTCATCCACCAACCCAATACCGCCAGCAGTTCTCGCTCCGGCATGATGCCCCTGGATGACGACGATGATGGCGTGATCGATGAAGACAAACTCGACGATCTGGATGGCGACGGCAACATCGTGAGCATGCGCCGCAAAAACCCGCTGGGCCGTTGGAAAGTGGATCCCACCTACCCTACCCGCATGGTACCTGCGCGTACCGACGAAGCAGGTGAATACGAATTATTGGGCTCCGAAGGCCTGGACAACGACGGCGATGGTCAAGTCAACGAAGACAACTGGGGCGTCTACGACCCTAACCGCGACTGGGCCTGGAACTGGCAGCCCAACTATGTTCAAGGTGGTGCCTTGTTTTACCCCGGCACCCTGCCCGAAACCCGCAACATCAAAAGTTTCGTACTGGCTCACCCTAACATTGCTGGTGCCCAGAGCTACCACAACAATGGTGGCATGTTCCTGCGCGGCCCCGGAGCTGCCGAGGACGATCCTTTTTACAGCCAAGGCGACATTGCGGTGTACGACGTGATTGGCAAAATTGGAGAAAAAATTGTCCCTGGGTACAAGTATTTCATCATCCACAAAGACTTGTACACGGTATACGGTGGCGAGATCGACTGGTTTGCGCTGACCCGGGGAGTATTTACTTTCAGCAACGAATTGATGACCTCCTTCAAGTTGTTCAACCAACCGCCCAATGCGCAACAAAACCGCTTCCAAAACCAGGATTACGAAGAATTTGACAAATACCTGTTGATGGGTGATGGTTATGTGCAGTGGAAACCCTTCAAACACCCGCAGTTTGGTGACATTGAAATTGGTGGCCCTAAAAAGAACTACCTGCGCAACCACCCGGGCTTCTTGCTGGAGGAAGATGCCCACCGCAACATGTCTTTCACCCTCTTGCACGCCTACCAAATGCCCCAACTGGAGGTATTCAGCATCGTGAAAAAGCCGCTAGCCAATAACCTGACCGAGATCACCGCGACAGTGTACAACAGCCGCATCATGCCCACCCACTCGGCGCATGACCTGAAGTACAAAATTGAACGTCCTGATCACATCAGTTTGAAAAATGCTACGGTGGTAGCCGGGATGATCGTGGAAAACGAGGATTTCAACCAGACCAAGGAACAGAAATACACCCCACAAACGATTAATGTGCCGAATATCCCTGGAATGGGTGCAGTAAAAGTGCGTTGGATTGTGAGTGGGAAAGTGGATAAGGTAACGGTGGAGGTGGATAGCCGCAAAGGTGGCTTGATCAGCAAAACCGAATAAATCTTAGGTGCCCCTTAGGTGTCTGTGGTTTCTTAGGTGGTGAAATGATACCTGCTTCGCAGGCTTTTTTCTTTTCACCACCTAAGAAACCACAGACACTTAAGATACACCTTAGAAAGTATCAGCAAAAGCACTTCGCCTTGGCCATGAAGCCTTCCAGCATGGTTTTTACCTCCGTCCAGGCCTTTTGATCAATGCAATAACAAACCCGCACACCTTCTACCTCACCTTTGATCAGGCCAACTTTTTTTAGTTCGTTCAGGTGTTGCGACACCGTAGACTGCGAAAGTGGAATGGCGTGTACAATATCACCACATACGCAGCCCTGCACCTGCAGCAAATATTCCAAAATGGCAATCCGCGCCGGATGCGCTACGGCCCGAAACAAGTCGGCCAGGCGGTTTTGTTCAGCAGTAAAAAGATCAGCTTTGGTAGCGCCCATATGTTTTAATTTTCTGACTCAGGCGCCAATTGGACGGTAAGTCCTTCCAGTTCATCACTCAAATGCAACTGGCAACCCAAACGGGAATTGTCTTTCACAAAAAAGGCCTGATCCAGGATGTTTTCTTCATCTTCACTCTGTTCATGCAACTCGTGATCGCTCAATACGTATACGTGACAAGTTGAGCACAATGCCATCCCGCCACAAGTTCCTTTCACTGGCAATTCGTAGGCTTTACACAGTTCCATGAGGTTCATGTTCATGTCTGTCGGGCCTTCCAGTTCGTGTTTTACCCCTTCCCGATCGAACAGGGTAATGTTGATCATGTTGTCCATAGTAGCAATTCGTGCTGTTTGGGTTTATAAGTGTGTATGGAATTCCAAACACACACAAAAACAGTTTAAAGCTTCAAAAAGTTATACTTGTTTTTCAGGCAAAATCAAGGCGACTTCATCACCCAGATTTATGTTCCCTCCATTAATCACCCTGGCAGTAATCCCACCGTGCCCGCGCATCGCGTTGTACCCTCCTGGCCCCAGATTCTCTTCCATCCTTTGGCAGGGAAAACACTTGCCCGTCATCTCCAAAACGGCCTCGCCAATGCGGAATTGCTGGTCTTTTAACGCCAGCAAATTGATTCCTGACACCACAATGTTCCGCCGGGTTAGTTGAGGATCGATGGGTTCCCGCCCCAAAATCGCTCCTGCTGCGACCAGGTGCTCCGCTTGAATCAAAGTCACCTGGCGTTTGCCATTTTGGCCCGCGTACCGATCGCCAGTCAACCCATTTTCGGTTTGGGCTTCAACGGATTCTACTGGTACGAGGGTCGCACGCGAGGCAGGCCGCAGGCCAATCCATTCCACTTTGCCAATTTGGGGTAGGGAGTGAATGAGTTCCTGGATGATCATTGGGAAATTGTGTTAATTAAAAAACGCTGCAAAATACAAAAGCTGGCGGATTTTGCATTAGAAGAACAGACGCCTAAATTTTTCAAGATAAAACGCCCATTTATGCTCCTCTTCTTTTTTTTGCTAAACTGGCTAAATCCAGGTTCCTTTATTTCAAATTCCCGGCCTGTAGTTTTGCCCTATTTAAGCATCAATTCAGCAAATCTTTCTCAGGCAGATACTTTAATTCCGAGAGAAAAATTTGGGAAATGGGGGTATACTGACCGAACTGGGCAATTCACCATCCCTCCAAGATTTGATTGGGCAGGCCCCTTCAGGGAAGGCTTGGCGTTGGTTCATGTAGGTGAATATGAAACACTTGAAGCTCATGGGTATATTGACACGCGGGGAGAATTCGCGATTGCTCCGCAATTTCATTCTGCATACTCATTTTACCAAGGCGTTGCTCTGGTTCGGGGAAAACGCCTATGGGGGCTGATCAATACCCACGGCCAATACTTAATTCAACCCAAATTTACTCATGCTGATGCTTTTTCTGAAGGATTAGCTTTGGTGGTACTGGATCATAAATGTGGGTATATCGACACCAAAGGTCAATTTCAAATCCAACCTCAGTTTGATTCGGTGGGTTGTGCTTCTTTTAAAAATGGCTTAACACAAGTTAGTTTGAACAAGCAACAAGGCTTTATTGACAAAACAGGAAACTTCGTAATCCAACCCCGTTTTCGTGGTACATCGCCCTTTGCCGAAGATCTGGCAGCAGTCAAGTATGACAATAAATGGGGGTTCATTGATAATAACGACCAAATCGTCATCCCTTTTCAATTCGATGAAGCAAGGTCATTTGACCATGGCTTTGCACTTGCCAAAATAAAAGATAAATGGGGCATCATCAATAAAACAGGGCAGTTTCAAGTATCTCCTCAATTTGAGGACATTTATCCTTTGTCAAATGGTTCGATAATTGCAAAAAAAGAGAAAAAACTGAGCCTTTTTACTCCAAAGGGCCAGACCTTATTAGAGTTCACACCAGACACAATTTTCTTACTAGACCATTATTTATCCCGAATAAGTGCCAAACATCTATTACGCTACCAAGAAGCAGATAGGCTTGGCTTTATACATATTAATGGCCAAATCCGAATCCAGGCTCAACTTGCCAATGCACAACCCTTTTATGAGGATTTGGCTGCTGTAAAAAAAGATCAAAAATGGGGCTTTATAGATACCTTGGGAGTCTTTAAAATTGAGCCTGAGTACGACACAGTTTTTTCCTTTCGCGAAGGTCTCGCCGCAGTCAAAAAAGATGGTAAATGGGGTTATGTCGACCAATCCAATCACATCGTATTGGCCATGCAATTTGATCAAGTTCATAATTTTCGGGATGGCCTAGGCTGGGTGCAAAAAAATGGCCTCTGGGGATTAGTCAATGATCAAGGCCAAGTGCTCATTCAACCACAATTTGCTGCCTTCAGAATCTTTAGAGACAGCGTCGCCTTTGTGCAAGGAAAAAATCTTTGGGGGCTGGTAGATGCTTCCGGGAGAATGCTATTTGAGCCGCAATTCGACCGTCCTACCTCTTTTCGCAAAGGAGTAGCAGTAGTCAAAAGAGGCGAAAAATACGCCTTAATCAATACCAAAGGTCAATTTTTGTTACCGCCAGAGTACCAGAAAATCGATCTTCTCTATCACGGCATTGCACACGTCAAAAAAGATGGCCTTTGGGGTGTCGTCAACTACCAAGGGAAATTTTTGATCCAACTCCAATTTAAGGACATCCATTCCAGACAAGATAATGTTACGACAATAACCGACCAGGAAGACAAGAAAGGATTTATTGATGAAAACGGGAAAATAGTCGTTGCCCCCCAATTTCAATATATTGATTTCTTTTTCCAAGGAAGTATGTTGGTAAAAAAAGATAATCAATGGGGCTTAATTGATCAAAAAGGTCAATTCATCCTTACTCCACAGTTTGATGAAGTTAAATCCTTTAAAGACAGTGTGACTTGGATCCAACAAAACAACAAATGGGGCCTCATCAACTCGCAAGGAAAGATCTTGATTGCGCCTCAATTTGACTATTTTTATGATTTTGATGAAAAAATTGCCAAGGTTCAAAAAGGTAATTTTTGGGGCTTAATTGATCAAAAAGGTCAATTCATCCTTACTCCACAGTTTGACAAAATTGAACCATTTTATTACGGTGTGGCTTGGGTCAAGCAAAACAACAAATGGGGCCTCATCAACTCGCAAGGGAAGTTATTAATTGTGCCTCAATTTGACGATTTTGATGATTTTAGTGAACAAATTGCCTCGGTTAAAAAAGGTAATCGTTGGGGCTATGTCAAGCCTTCAGGAGAATTTTTCATTAAACCTCGATTTAATAGAGCCTATTCATTTTTCGACTCCCTTGCTGTGGTCGAAAAACGTGGGCTTTGGGGGTTTTTGAGTACTTCGGGCAAATATTTCATTAAGCCTCAATACGAAGAAGCCTGGGAATTTGCAGCACGTCCAGATGGCGAAGTTGCAGCAGCAAAAAAGGATGAGAAATGGGGATTCATAGATCGAACTGGTAAGTTTAGAATCAAACCCCAATTTGAAAACATAGATTTAAGAGGGCTTAGGAAAGGGTATGGCGCCAGCATAAAAAAAGACGACAAATGGGGTTTAATTGACTCAAAAGGGCGTGTCATTTTTGAGCCCCAATTCGATGGCCCTCTCTCATTTAACCATGGCATTGCGGTCTTTCATCAAGACGGAAAATATGGCATTTTAAACAATGAAGGAAAAATAATTGTCCCAGCCAATCTTGATCAAGTGGATAAGACACACGATAGATGGATCAAATGTTCTATAGGTATTAAACAAGGGCTCTTCATGGTTAAAGAAAAGCTTTTTTTCGCCTGCAACTACGAAGACATCAAGCCCTGCAAAAACGGCTGGGCCATCGCCAAAAATGGCGGCAAATGGGGCTGGGTCGACGTTCAAGGAAAAGTGATGATTCCCCATCAATTCGATGCCGCCGAACCCTTCGACTTCGAAAACAAAGCCCTCGTCCAAAAAGGCACCGAGCGCTACTACATCAATCGAGAAGGGAAAAAGATAGAAACGAAGTGAGTTAAAATAAAAAAGCCGGACGACATTACATCATCCGGCTTTACTTCGTAGCGGCGGCAGGACTTGAACCTACGACCTTCGGGTTATGAGCCCGACGAGCTACCAACTGCTCCACGCCGCGCTGTTTAGGACTGCAAATATAGAGCAGACTTTTGGATTAAACAACCCTTTTTGCAAATAAAAACTATTTTTCCTGCGTCTACCTGCTATTTTTTACTTCAAAAAGCTGAACGACAGGGCTTTGCTTTTTGAAAAAAACTTTTGGGCTTTAAGTCAACCGGAATAATTCCCTTGCTGTTGAATATTGGACTGGAAAACAGGTTTAATTTTGTGTGCAACATGAGTCATCCCGAATTTTTAGGATGACAAACCGCGGATGCGGTTGAATTTTGAATAGCCCCGGTCGTCCGGGGTCATTTTGGTAGCAAAAGGTTTCGCAACCACGGATGCGGTTGAACTTTTTGCTCAATTTTGTTCAACCACTGCCGTGGTTGCCGCCAATTTGACCCAACTATTTACCCCGGACGACCGGGGCTATTATAAATTCAATCGCTCCGCGATTAGGTTTATGCCCGATTTTGACTTTTCAAAAATTCGGGATGACTCATGTTTCCTCAACCTTCTCAACCAGATTAGTCCTTTCCAAACCAATAACATGAAAGAAGTATTCATCGTTTCGGCCGTTCGTACCCCAATAGGAAGTTTTGGCGGCGTACTGGCAGGTTTTAGCGCCACGCAATTGGGCAGCATCGCCATCAAAGGTGCGCTGGCCAAAGCTGGAGTTGCCCCCGATCAAGTCCAGGAAGTGCTGATGGGCAACGTCTGCTCCGCCAATCTGGGCCAGGCACCTGCCCGACAAGCTTCCCGAGGTGCTGGCATCCCCGACAATGTACCTTGTACCACCATCAATAAAGTGTGCGCCTCCGGCATGAAATCCATCATGTACGGGGCCCAATCCATCATGCTGGGTTACACCGACCTCGTCGTAGCTGGCGGCATGGAAAGTATGAGCAATATCCCCTACTACGTGCCTTCCGCGCGTTGGGGCAGCAAATACGGCAACATGGAATTCGTAGACGGACTCGCCAAAGACGGCCTCACCGATGCCTACGACCACCAGGCCATGGGCACCTGCGGCGACGCCACCGCGGCCAAGTTCAACATTTCCCGCGAAGCCCAGGACGAATTTGCCATTCGCTCCTATACCCTGGCCGCCGAAGCGACTCAAAATGGCTGGTTCAAAAACGAAATAGTACCCGTGAGTATCCCCCAACGCAAGGGCGATGCCATCGACCTGTTGGAAGACGAAGAGTACAAAAAAGTAGACTTCAGCAAAATCCCTACGCTCCGCCCAGCATTCAGCAAAACCGGAACGGTTACTGCGGCCAACGCCAGTACCTTGAATGATGGCGCGGCGGCTCTGATTTTGGCCAGCAAAGAAATGGTGGAAAAACTGGGCCTCACGCCCATTGCCAAAATCCTCGCTTTTGCGGATGCAGAGCAGGAGCCACAGTGGTTCACCACTACACCCACCATTGCCGCTCCTTTGGCGATGAAACGGGCCGGCATCAGCGCCAGCGAGGTCGACTTTTTTGAGGTCAACGAGGCTTTTGCGGTGGTGCCTATGGCCTTCAATCAGGTTTTGGGCATTGATGAGGCCAAAGTCAACGTATTTGGCGGCGCTTGTGCTTTGGGCCACCCTCTCGGCGCTTCCGGTGCACGCATCGTGACTACCCTGACCAATGTGTTGAACCAAAAAGAAGCTAAAATAGGTTTGGCGGCCATTTGTAATGGTGGTGGTGGTGCTTCGGCCATGGTGATTGAACGGGTGTGAAGAGTGAAGAGTGAAAAGTGATAAGTGAAAAGTGATGAGTGAAGAGTTGGCTGCCGCAGCGACTTTAACAATGTGGCTGCGGCAGCCAACTTTTCACTTTTCACTCATCACTCATCACTTTTCACTCTTCACTCTTCCCTCTCCTACCCTCTCCGTCTTTCCATCAAGATCATCATCATCAGCCCCAGGATGACTCGTTCTTCCTCACCTGGCTCGAAGTTGTTCAACTTTTCCAGCGAAAAACGCCGACCAACTAGTGAAGGCTGTTTTTTCAAGCGGATCACTTCTGTCCCATCGGGCCGAGTGACCATGTAGGAAGGATTAAAAAGGTATCCGGTAAACAAGCCTAGAATGGGAATTTCGCTGAGCACCGCGTCAGCCACTTTGACCCAGCCATTTTCTTCCTGAATCAGCAAATCCTGGTTCGCCTTTTCATCAAAAATTTCATACCGGGCTTTCCAGATTGAAGCCCAGCCTTTGCGGCCAATCCGGCCAATTTCCTGGCCCAGGTGATTGGTAAAGGTATAAGTGGCTGAAAAATCAATCCACTTGTTCGCTTTGATGGTAAATAAAATATTGGATTTGAGGTCGTTGTCGTAGACAACTACTTCATCCACCAGTTTGAGCATTTTTTGGCGTACGTAGCCAATGTCGTTGCCCATGGCGTCTTCAACCAAAAAATCATTGGAGAGGGTACCAATTTTGAAAGTGAATTGAACTGGGAATTGAATGTTTTTCATAGTTATAGGGTTTGGATTTGTGAATTTCGACTAAAGATAAAATTAAATTCAAAAGTGCTCAACCATAGGTGTTCGTTTTGAGTTCCAGTGTTGCGCAAATGATCTTTGTCATGGTAATAAGCACAATCGAACCATTATTTTTATGTACTGAATTGCTATACACCGCGCGGTATGGAAAGGTGAAATTTTGGCGAGTTTAATTTTTTGACCTGCAAGGCGCAAAGCGCAGACGTAGCCAAAGCTACGGCGAGCATTTGCAACGCGGCAGGGCGAAAAAATAAACCGACAAAAATCACCTGTTCATACCGCGCGGTGTATAACTTTGCGCTTTCTTTTTCCTAACCAAACCAGCAGGGTTTTGCAACATGAGCACAATGACATTTTTTGATCAGTTCATTGATCGACATATTGGCCCCAATGCCGCAGAATTACAGGAAATGTTGACGGTAATCGGCGTTTCTTCCCTCGATCAACTCATTGACGAAACAGTACCCCCCGCCATTCGCCTCCAGGGTGAATTGGCCTTGCCCGAAGCACTTTCCGAGTTTGAGTACTTGCGCGAGTTAGAAAAAATAGCGGCTAAAAACCAGGTTTTCCGCTCTTACCTCGGTCTGGGGTATTACGGAACCATCACTCCTTCGGTCATTTCCCGCAATATTTTCCAAAACCCAGGTTGGTACACCCAATACACGCCCTACCAGGCGGAAATTGCCCAGGGCCGCTTGGAGGCACTGCTCAATTTCCAGACCATGGTCAGCGACATGACCGCTTTGCCCATCGCCAACGCCTCTTTGTTGGATGAAGGTACTGCCGCTGCGGAAGCCATGGCCATGTTCCACAGTGTGGTGAGCAAAAAACGCAAAACAGCCAATACTTATCTGGTTTCCGATCAGGTTTATCCACAAACCATCGATTTGTTGATCACTCGGGCCAAGCCATTGGGGATTGAGGTGGTGGTGAAGCCTGTTGCCGATTTTGTTTTGGACGAAAATAGCTTTGGCATCCTGCTCCAATACCCCGCCGGAAATGGATCAGTCGAAGATTACCGCGCCCTGACCGAAGAAGCGCACGCCAAAGACATCACCGTTACGGTTTGTTCTGACCTGCTGGCGCTAGCCCTGTTGACTCCTCCGGGCGAATGGGGTGCCGATGCGGTGGTCGGCAACTCCCAACGTTTTGGGGTGCCCATGGGTTATGGTGGCCCACACGCGGCCTTTTTTGCTACCAAAGATGAATACAAACGTTTGATCCCCGGTCGCATCATTGGCGTATCGGTAGATAGCCATGGTAAACGGGCGCTGCGCATGGCGCTGCAAACCCGCGAGCAACACATCCGCCGCGAAAAAGCGACGTCCAACATCTGTACTGCGCAGGCATTGTTGTCCATCATGGCTAGTATGTACGCTGCCTACCATGGCCCCAAAGGCATCAAAGCCATTGCTCAGCGGGTGCATGGCAGCGCTCAGATTTTGGCCAAAAACCTGCAAGCGCTTGGCTATACCCAAAAGAATGCCCACTACTTTGATACCTTGTTCATTGAAACCGACACTGCTACCCAGCAAGCCATTCAAAAGGCGGCACTGGCCGAAGGGATCAATTTTTATTATCCAGCTGGTGCGGTGCAAATCACTGTGGATGAGACCGTACTGCCCGCTGATTTGAGTGACATCATAACCGTTTTTGCTAAAGTTAAAAACGCTGATGTTACCGTGGATTTTAGCGGAGTCGGTGGACTTCAAATCCCCGCTCCCCTCCAACGCGATACCGAATACCTGAGCCATCCGGTATTCAACAGCTACCATACCGAGAGTAAAATGATGCGCTATATCAAGCGCCTGGAAAACCGGGATTTGTCACTGACCCATTCCATGATTCCACTCGGCTCCTGCACCATGAAGCTCAATGCGGCCAGTGAGTTGATGCCCGTAAGTTGGCCAGCTTTTGCCAATTTGCATCCCTTCATTCCAGCCGATCAGGCTAAAGGGTACCAACAGATTTTTGAAGAACTGGAAGCCTACCTTTGTGCCTGCACAGGTTTTGATGCCTGCTCTTTACAGCCCAACTCGGGTGCACAAGGGGAATACGCCGGTTTGTTGACCATCCGGGCCTATCACGAAGCCAATGGCAACACCCACCGCAATGTATCCTTGATTCCGTCTTCAGCACACGGTACCAACCCAGCCAGCGCCGTTATGGCGGGTATGGAAGTGGTGGTGGTTGGCTGCGATGAGCAAGGCAATATCGATGTGGACGACCTGCGCGCCAAAGCTGAAAAACACAGCGCCAATCTTTCCTGCCTGATGGTGACTTACCCCTCCACCCACGGGGTGTTTGAAACCCGCATCAAGGAAATTTGTGCCATCATCCACCAGCACGGTGGTAAAGTATACATGGACGGTGCCAACATGAACGCCCAGGTAGGCCTGACCAGTCCTGCCGAAATTGGGGCAGATGTGTGTCACCTGAACCTACACAAAACCTTCGCCATTCCACACGGAGGCGGCGGCCCGGGCATGGGCCCAATTTGTGTCAACAACAGTTTGAAGCCATTTTTGCCCAAACACGCCTTGGTCGCTACTGGAGGAGATCGGGGTATCCACGCCGTATCCGCAGCGCCTTGGGGTAGTGCCAGTATCCTGCTGATCAGCTACGGTTATGTAAGGATGTTGGGCAAAGTGGGGGTAAAAGCTTCTACCGAATACGCTATCTTGAATGCCAACTACATCAAAGCACGCTTGGAGGGCCAGTACGAGGTGTTGTATACGGGTGAAAAAGGCCGCAGCGCCCACGAATTGATTGTGGACTTGCGTCCTTTCAAAGCCTTAATCAGCGCGGAAGATGTGGCCAAACGTTTGATGGATTACGGTTTCCACGCGCCTACACTTTCTTTCCCGGTGGCGGGTACGATCATGATCGAGCCTACGGAGAGTGAAAGTTTGGATGAGCTGGATCGTTTCTGTGACGCACTCTTGCTGATTCGCAAAGAAATTGACGAAATCGCAACAGGTGAAGCAGATCCAAAATCCAATGTACTGAGCAATGCGCCACACACGGCGGACTTGGTTACTGCGGATGAATGGCCTTTTAGCTATTCCCGTGAAAAAGCGGCTTACCCCCTGCCCTATTTGCGCCATGGCTACAAATTCTGGCCAACAGTCAGCCGGATTGACAATGCCTTTGGGGATCGGAATTTGATTTGTACTTGTCCGCCGTTAGAGGCGTATGCAGAATAAAGGATTCCAGGGTTCCAAAGTTCCAGGGGTTCCAGGGTTTGGGGGGCTGGATTTTGGAACCCTACCGCTGACTTCAGGTATTGATGATTTGGGGCGGCAAAAGGGTACAACGGTAATCGTCCAGGCTGAGCGGGTCAGCGGCACTAGCCGCGAAACGTCTGTAGAAATAAGATAAGGTGAGTCAGTTAAAGGTGCAGAGCACCGCAACAAATTACGCTTACTGTTGCGGTGCTCTGCACCTTCAATTAAACCGCTATGCCTGCTTTCTATCGACGTTAGGCGGCTAGCGCCGCTGGTCGTAAGCACCATATTTTACAACTCAGCACAATTTTTTGTCGCAGTCATTCACTATATTTGGTGTCGTGCGATAACCCTGGAACTTTGGAACTTGGAACCGTAGAACCTTCAAACATCCCTTCATGCCCGCGCCTCGTTTTTCCATACTACTGGTTTTTCTGCTGCTCTTGGGAGGGACACTTAAAGGTTTTACCCAAAACTTAAGGGGCCGCATCGTAGATGCCAACACCAACGAGCCACTCGCCTTCGCCAGCGTTTATTACAACAATACCAGCGTTGGGGTACAAAGTGACATTGAGGGAAAATTCAGCATCAAATCGATGGGCTTAAATGTTGAATTGGTCGTTTCTTACATTGGCTATGAAACCATCAATTTTCCGATCAATACCTCCTACTTGGGAAGAAGCCTATTGTTCAAATTAAGCCCAAAAGTCAATGAAATGGGAGCCTTCCAGGTGAGTAGCAAACGTGGAAAATCCTGGTACCACAACTTTGAACTGTTCAAAAAAAAGGCGATCGGGGTGGGTATGTTCGCCAACAATTGCAAAATCCTGAACCCTGAGGCCCTGCAATTTGCCTACGATACTGCCACCCTGACCATGCGCGCCAGCGCCGATGAAATGCTCAAAATAGAGCACTCGGCTTTTGGCTTTATGATCAATTATTCGCTCTCCCAATTCGAATACAATATCCTTACCCGGGTTTTTGTCATCAAAGGTTTTCCTTTTTTTGAAAAAATGACGGGCAGCCCTGCTCAGGAACGGCGTTGGCGCAACAATAAAAAACTGGCTTACGAAGGCTCAATGCTTCATTTTGTGCATTCCATTCACAATCGTGCTTTACAACAGGAAGGTTTTGAATTGCATTGGGTCGAACGAAAGCCCAATCCGGCGTTTGTGGAAGACCCCAAAATCAAAAAAGCGGTGAATGCGTTAAAAAGACAAACCTTATATGAGGCCAGTCAACCCGAGAATGCGCACCAACAAACGATTAGCCGGGCTGATCAGGAGCGGTTTTTAGAATTTGTAGATACCAGCGCCGTGTCTTACGAAGATTTTTTAGTGGAGGCGGATTCGATGGTGTATTTACAATTTCGCAATTATTTGCAGGTAAAATATGCAATGCCCGGTTACACCTGGGCGTCTAGCCAGTCGGGAACAAAAACCTCCCTGGTTTTTTTGAGTAAAGAGCGAGTAGCCTTGGATCCTTCCGGGCGAGTACTGGAACCCGACATGTTGATGCTGGAAGGCTATTGGGCCACCCAACTATTGGGAGATTTACTGCCCTTTGATTATTTGCCACAAAAAGAAAAAGATTGATTTGGTGTTCGGTTCCAGCCAAGTTCCATTTTTACCTATTTTTGCTTCGTAAAACTACCCTAATAACTTTCAACCATGATCATCGTAACCGGAGCAGCAGGATTTATTGGCAGCGCCATGGTGCAGCAACTCAACGACGCGGGGCACCTGAACCTCGTCGTTGTAGATGAATTCAGCCGAGCGGACAAAAACCGCAACCTGCAAAACAAAGCCTTCATTCAAAAACTGGATCGGGAACAACTGTTTTCCTGGCTGGAGCGCATGCACGCCAGTGTAGATTTCATTTTCCATTTGGGGGCCCGCACCGATACGACCGAACAGGACACGGCCATTTTTGACCACCTGAACCTGCACTATACCCAACAATTGTGGGAGCAATGTACCCGCTTCAACGTCCCGCTGATTTATGCTTCCAGCGCGGCCACCTATGGCCTGGGTGAGTTGGGTTATGAAGATAGCCATGAGGTAATCGGCCAATTGAAGCCACTCAATCCTTACGGATGTTCCAAAAACGACTTCGACATTTGGGCTTTGCAACAAGAAAAAACGCCACCGTTTTGGGCAGGTTTGAAGTTTTTCAACGTTTATGGCCCCAATGAATACCACAAGGGACGGATGGCTTCGGTCATCTGGCATACCTACCGCCAAATCAAAGAAACGGGCGGCATGAAATTGTTCCGCTCCCATCGCCCTGATTTTAAAGACGGGGAACAGAGCCGGGATTTCATCTACGTAAAGGATGTCCTGAAGGTGATGTACTTTTTGTACCAACAGCGGCCCCAAAATGGCTTGTACAACCTGGGCACAGGTCAGGCGCGCACCTTCCTGGATTTGGCCAGCAACACCTTCAAGGCGATGGGACTGGAACCCAACATCGACTTCGTCGATACTCCTGCCGATATCCGGGACACTTACCAATACTTCACGGAGGCCAATATGGCCAAGTTGCACAGTGTTGGGTATGCTGAGCCGTTTTATAGCCTGGAAGCGGGTATCGAAGACTACGTTAAAGGGTATTTATTGGAAGGTTTGGGGCCGAAAATTTATTAGGTCAATACCTTCTGGTTGCGATGATGACGCCGGTCGACCAATTCATTTTGGTTGAAGTAAGGTCTGGGCGTTGCTCCAAATAGGCCACCAAGGCATCTACTTTGTCCTGATGCCCGGCTGGCCAATTGGGCTGGGCCGACATGTCATCAATCACGTAAAAGCCGCCAATTTTTAGTAAAGCCAGGGTTTCGTCAATCTCGCTGTATTTGCCAGGCCAGGCGTCGGCAAAAATCAGGTCGAAGGGTTCTCCTTTATAATTTTTGATCCACTCTGTCCCGTCCGCACAAACGATGCTGAGGCGGGAGTCTGCACCAAAAAAATCCTGCGCGATGGCGCACAAGGCGGGGTCATTGTCAACGGTAGTGAGTGTGGAGTTGGCATCCAAGCCATCGATCATCCAGGATAAGGATAGGCCGATTCCAGTGCCCAATTCCAGCACATTGGCAGCGGGTTTGGAGCTGATCAAGGTTTTTAAGAGGGTACCGATGTACAGATCAGAAGGCATGCTGAAGCCAATTTCCTGGCATTTGGCTTCAATTGCCGCGTGAATTTTCGGTTTGTCCAGAATGTTCGAGTCGTTCATGTAGTTTTGTTTCTGTGCAGAAAACTACAGGTTTTTCGATTGTACGCTGGACTCGATAATTGTTGATTTACGGTCTTTAAATCCTAGGCACAAAGCTTCGCTTTGGCTTCTTCTGCCGAAGAGACAAAGCTGACTCGGCCCATTTTATTGCTTTCAAAAATGAAGTCCTGCAAACTTTTGCTGGTATATTGGCTGAAGTCGCCCACAATGGCCAAACGCAATTGATAGGTGGATACCTTTTGCAGGATTTCACCCGCAATTCCAGTTTTTAAGTCAAAAAAATCGGGAATCAATTGATGGGCATGGATGATGATTTTTTCCGCACCTTGATAGGCGCAATTGATCAGGAGTTCCACGGTTTCTTGGGGGTTTTGGATGGAAGTGCCTGTGACCTCGGCGATAGATTGGTTTTGGTGTTGGGTGATTTCGATGTTCATCACTGGTGGGTTATAAAAATTATGAAATTCGATTACTCGCCTTCGGCGATGAGGAGCAACAATTTATTAGACACGAATTTTTGCAAAAGCACCAAAGCGACATTTTTTAGCACAAAGAAAACACAAAGGCAGCACAAAGGACACAAAGTTAGACGTTGACGACGCTTCGCTTTGTGTCCTTTGTGTCCTCTTCTTATTCTTTGTGGTTAAAAAATGTTTAGGTGGGATGCTAAATTTACACGTCCTTCATCGACAACTGCACCCGCTTCCGCGCAATATCCACCTCCACGATCCGCACATTCACCTCCTGACGCAGGCTCACCACCTCCATGGGGTTTTTCACAAAGCGATTGGCCATTTGGGATACGTGCACCAGTCCCTTTTCCTTGATGCCAATGTCGATGAATGCCCCAAAATTGGTAATGTTTTCCACGATGCCGGGCAAAACCATACCAGGTCGCAAGTCTTCGATGCTGTGTACATTGCCAAAGTCGAAGGATTTTGCGGTACCCCGAGGGTCAAGCCCCGGTTTTTCCAATTCCTTCATGATGTCTTGCAGGGTGGGTAGCCCCACTTTATCGTTTACGTAACGTTTGAGTTCTACCTTTCGGCGCAATTGGGCGTCGCTGATCAGGTCTTTGACCTTGCAGGACAAGTCCTTGGCCATCTGCTCTACGATGTGGTACGTTTCCGGGTGTACTGCCGTATTGTCTAGCGGGTTTTTAGCCCCCCGAATGCGCAAGAAGCCCGCGCATTGTTCAAAAGCTTTGTCGCCCAGACGGGCCACTTTTTTGATTTCGCTCCGCGAGTTAAAAGCCCCATTTTGCGCCCGGTACTCCACGATGTTTTTGGCAATCACTGGCCCAAGCCCGGAGATGTAAGTCAGCAGGTGTTTACTGGCCGTATTGAGGTTTACCCCCACGCTGTTCACACAACTTTCCACCACCAAATCCAGGCTATCTTTGAGCATACTTTGGTTGACATCGTGCTGGTACTGCCCTACCCCGATGGATTTGGGGTCAATTTTCACCAGTTCGGCCAAGGGGTCCATCAAACGACGGCCAATCGACACCGCACCCCGTACGGTTACATCGTAATCGGGGAATTCTTCCCGCGCCACATCGGAAGCCGAATAGATGGAGGCGCCCGCTTCGTTGACCATAAACACCTCCACTTCGTGCTTGAAGTTGATGCCCCGGCAAAGGCTCAGGGTTTCCCGCCCGGCGGTTCCGTTGCCTACGGCGATGGCATCGATGCCGTGTTTGTCGACCAAAAAAGCGATGGTTTTTTTCGCGCCTGCTTCGTCCGATTGGGGCGGATGGGGGTAAATGGCGAGGTTTTCGACCAGGTTGCCATTGTCGTCCAGCACCACCAATTTGCAGCCCGTGCGAAAGCCAGGGTCGAGGCCCATCACCCGTTTTTGCCCCAGAGGCGCGGCCAGCAGCAATTGCCGCAGGTTTTGGGTGAACACGTCGATGGCTTCCTTGTCCGCCTTTTCTTTGGAGATGTTGCGGAATTCGGTTTCAATCGAGGGAGCCAACAAGCGCTCGTAACTGTCGTGGATGGCGGTTTTCACTTCCCTACTGGCGGCACCAGCTCCTTTGACAAAACGTTTTTCCAATTGGTATTTGGTGTCTTCTTCGTCAGCGGGCACGATCAGCACCCGCAAAAAACCTTCCTCTTCGCCCCGGCGCATGGCCAGCAAGCGGTGGGAAGGGCATTTGTTGAGCGCCTCCGAAAAGTCGAAATAGTCTTTGTATTTGTCGCCTTCCTTCTCCTTGCCGCGGGCAACTTTAGATTGGACGATGGCGGTTTTGGAAAAAATGCGGCGCATCGAATTCCGGGCGTCTTCACTTTCGTTGACCATCTCGGCGATGATGTCGCGGGCACCGGCCAGGGCTTCTGCTACGTTGGGCACCTCATCGCTGAGGTATTTGCCCGCGAGGATTTCGGGATCGTCGGCGTCGCGTTGTTCGAGGATGCGCAGGGCCAATGGCTCCAGGCCTTTTTCGCGGGCTACCGAGGCGCGGGTTTTCTTTTTGCGTTTGTAAGGCAGATAAATGTCTTCCAACACGGTGGGGTCGTAGCAGTTTTCGATGCGCTGGCGCAGTTCATCGGTGAGTTTGCCTTGCTCGGCAATGGAACCGAGTACACTCTCCTTGCGTTTTTCCAGTTCATCGAATTTTTTGTGCTCGCGCTGGATGTCGGCGATTTGTACTTCATCCAACTCGCCCGTGGCCTCTTTGCGGTAACGGGAAATAAAGGGAATGGTGGAACCCTCGTCCAACAACTGGATGGTGTTTTTGACTCGTCCAAAGGAAATGCCCGTGGCCTGGGCGATCAATTCGAGGTGTTTGGTCGTACTCATCGATTTTTGGCATTTTGTTTTCCCAAAACAACTGCGATTGCCGGGGGAACAAAAGTAAAAAAGCTGGGGAAATCAAACAAAAGTATTTTGATATTTTTCGTTTGATATTTTTTTTGTAAACTTGAAAAAAAATTAAAAATGGAAATTGTTTCCAAGAATTACATTGCTATTGATGGGGACACCTGTAGTGGAAAACCGCATATTGTAGGGCGTCGCATTACGGTGCCACAGATTTCGGTTTGGCATGAGGTAATGGGGAAATCGGCGGATGAGATTGCGACGGAGTATGATTTGAGCTTGAGTGAGGTTTATTCGGGATTGGTTTATTATTTTGATCATCGGGAGGAGATGGATGGGGTGATTGAGGAGAGTGAGATTTTTGTGCGGGAGTTGCGGGGGAGGATTCCTTCGAAGATAAATCGCTTGGGAAGCTTTTAATGGTGTATCATGTTATCAAAGTTTGGGCAAAATTAAAATCCAATTGATAGTATTAAAATTTAATGGATTATCGCTTGTATAATAAACAATTGATCACTATATTTGCAAATGAGACGACTACAGTGTAACCACTGAAGCGAAAGAAAACGATATGCGGACTAAGCGAACTTACCCGCAACAGACGACTAAGTAAAAGCTTACATGCATGAACTACACACAAAACAATTTGGCTCATCTTCCCTTCTTGAATGCCTCTACAATTGCCTAGAAATGAGCAAAATTTCATCCCATTCAGCAAACTGGGAAGATGAGCCAACAACTTTTTAGAAATGTAATCAATTTAGAATATGGCTTTTACTACTAATCCCATAAACATGGATGCAGAAAATGCGACTAAAACACCCTTACAAAACGGCGTTGTTGCATGAATAAAAAGCCAATATCTAAGACCATTGCTAGACAAACTAAACTGTCATTATCGGTTTAGAAACAGGCATACCTTGGGCTGCCATGATATTGAGGAGCTTAATTTTTATATCGGTCTCTTTTTGC
>NZ_JBGSLK010000113.1:0-304562 GCF_041740695.1 Haliscomenobacter sp.
CTAGTGACGGCGTCACTACGATCCACCCCGATACTATGTACCAACCAACCGTTACCGTTTCCACAAAAAAAACAGGTGCTCAGATTGTCATTACGGTAAAAGACAATGGAAATGGCATCCCCGACGCCATCCGCGACAAAATCTTCCAACCCTTTTTCACCACCAAACCCACCGGGCAGGGCACGGGTTTGGGGCTGAGTTTGGCCTATGATATTGTCACCAAAGGACACAGCGGCACATTGGCAGTAGAAACAGCAGAAAATGAGGGAACGACTTTTATTATTCAACTACCCAATCAATACGCATGAAAATATTCCCGGTTTATTCCATCATCGTAATACATTCAATGACAAAACGAATGACAACAAAAAGCCTATTTCAGACGGCACTTTTTATTACCGGACTCTTCTTTTTTTCATGCAACCAACCTAAGGAGCAGGAACACCCCACTATCATTGCCCCAAAAGTAATGGCTACCATCGGCTATACGGTACCCAATGACAGCGTAACGCCTCCCAAGGTCGTTGTGGTGGATGAGCGCAAATTAAAAAAGATAAAAACAGGCACGCCAAAAGTAGTACCTACCCATACAAACGTACACCCGGTAGGAAAACCAAAAATTGTTTTAGCAGGTACACCAAGAGTGTGCATACCCGGGCAGGACACTTTTTTAGTACCCAAAACCGTATCCGCCATTGACCGTCCTTTTACAGCGGCAATACCCGAAGTGGTCATCGCAAAAGACGCTTTGATCAAAGACCAAAACCCCGCCGGCTTTAGCTCTTTCAGCAAACTGCAGGGCCTAAAACACGGCAATATAGCCTGTATGTTACAAGATAAAAACGGAAATATTTGGTTTGGTACAAATGGTGGAGGCGTATCAAAATACGATGGAAAATTCTTTACGCATTTTACCGAAAAAGAAGGACTCTCCAATAATATTGTTCAAAGTATTTTGGAAGACAAAAGTGGAAATATTTGGTTCGGTACTTATGGTGGAGGCGTATCCCGACTCAGTCGGGATGGAATGTTCTTTACGCATTTTACTGAAAAAGAAGGACTTTCGAATAACATTGTTCAAAGCATTTTGGAAGACAAAAGCGGAAATATTTGGTTCGGCACTTATGGTGGAGGCGTATCCCGACTCAGTCGGGATGGAAAATCCTTTACGCATTTTACCGAAAAAGAAGGACTCTCCAATAATAATGTTTTAAGTATCCTGGAAGACAAAAGCGGAAATATTTGGTTCGGTACAGAGTATGGAGGGGTATCACGACTTAATCGGGTCGGAACTTCCTTTACGCATTTTACCGAAAAAGAAGGACTCTCGAATACTATTGTTCAACGTATTTTGGAAGACAAAAATGGAAATATTTGGTTCGGTACAGCGGGTGGAGGCGTATCCCGACTCAGTCGGGATGGCACTTCCTTTACGCATTTTACCGAAAAAGAAGGCCTCTCCGACAATGATGTTGTGAGTATTCTGGAAGATAAAAGCGGAAATATTTGGTTCGGTACTTTTGGTGGAGGTATATCCCGACTCAATCGGGAGGGGAAGTCTTTTACGCATTTACCGAAAAAGAAGGCCTTTCTAATAATAATGTTTTGAGTATTCTGGAAGACAAAAGCGGAAACCTTTGGTTCGGTACGGATAATGGAGGCGTATCCCGAATTAATCAGGAGGGAGTTTCCTTTACGCATTTTACCGAAAAAGAAGGGCTCTCTTATAATGATGTTATGAGTATCCTGAAAGATAAAAGCGGAAATATTTGGTTCGGTACAGCGGGTGGAGGCGTATCCCGACTCAGTCGGGATGGAAAATTCTTTACGCATTTTACCGAAAAAGAAGGACTCTCTTATAATGATGTTAGAAGTATCTTAGAAGATAAAAACGGAAATATTTGGTTCGGTACTAATGGTAGAGGCGTATCCCGACTCAGTCGGGATGGAAAGTCCTTTACGCATTTTACCGAAAAAGAAGGACTCTCCAATAATGCTGTTATGAGTATCCTGGAAGACAAAAGCGGAAATATTTGGTTCGGTACGTATGGTGGAGGCGTATCCCGACTCAGTCGGGCCGGAACGTCCTTTACGCATTTCACCGAAAAAGAAGGACTCTCCAATAATTTTGTATGGAGTATTCTGGAAGACAAAAGCGGTAATATTTGGGTCGCTACAGCGGGCGGAGGTGTATCCCGACTCAGTCGGGATGGAACGTCCTTTACGCATTTTACCGAAAAAGAAGGACTCTCCAATGATTTTGTTTTCAGTATCATGGAAGACAAAAGCGGTAATATTTGGATCGGTACCCGTTTTGGGTTAAATATGTTGAGTCAGCGTAAGTTGGCTGAATATACCCAAAAAATCAAGTCCGGTCAGCTAAAAGCCGGTGATGCTTTTTTTTAAAACTACACGTATGAAGATGGCTTTTTGGGCATAGGTTGCAATTCAAATGCGCTGTGTGAAGCCGAAGACGGAACCATCTGGATCGGGGCAAACGATCGCTTAACCGCTTATCATCCGCCAACAGGCAAAGAAATTGCCTCCGTTGCGCCAAACATTCAATTAACCGGTATTGCCTTGTTCAATGAAAACATTGCTTGGGCTAGTCTAGCATCATCGGTACTTCAATCAGCTTCTGCAAAAGAGAAAGGAAGCCAAAACATTTTCTTTGTAAAAGACACCACCCTTACCTTAGGCAATGGCGTAAAGGTGGGCAATTTTAAGTTTGATGGTTTATCACCCTGGTATAATTTGCCCGAACATTTAAGTCTGGCTTACAACAACAATTACGTAACCTTTCATTTTATCGGTATTACAATGGCTCAACCCAAAAAAGTTAAATACCAATACAAATTGGAAGGCATGGACCAAAACTGGAGTGCGCTCACCGACCGCAACGAAGCGCCTTACGGTAACTTGCCACAGGGCAACTACATTTTTAAGGTGAAGGCCATGAATAGCGAAGGAGTTTGGAGTGATGAATCTACTTACACATTTTCAATTCGTCCACCCTGGTGGCAAACCTGGTGGGCATATTGCCTGTATGCCCTACTCATTGGCGGCAGCATTGGGTGGTATGTACAATCCCGTAGCAAAGCCTTGCGCAGAGAAAAATCAATTTTGGAAAAAAACGTAGCCCTTCGGACAGTGCAATTAGAGCAGAAATCAACGGAATTAGAGAAGTCATTAGAAAACCTCCAATCCACCCAAGCACAACTCATCCAATCCGAAAAACTCGCCTCGCTGGGTGAATTGACCGCAGGCATCGCCCACGAGATTCAAAACCCCTTGAACTTCGTCAACAACTTTGCTGAAGTGAGCGCCGAAATGCTAGGCGAGATGAAAGGGGAAATAAAAGCTGGCAATACTTCAGAAGTCATCGCAATAGCCGACGATCTGGAGCAAAACCTCAATAAAATCAACCACCACGGCCAACGCGCTTCCTCCATCGTCAAAGGTATGCTGGAGCACTCGCGAGCCAGTACGGGTGTAAAGGAGCCCACAGACCTGAATGCACTGGCTGATGAGTACCTGCGCCTGGCGTATCATGGCCTACGTGCCAAGGACAGCAGTTTCAACGCGATGATGGAAACGCATTTTGATCCCGATTTGCCCCTCGTTTCCGTCATTCCGCAAGACATTGGGCGGGTGCTTTTGAACCTTATCAATAACGCCTTTTACGCCGTGCAGCGGCGTACGGTAGAGACGTTGCATGCAACGTCTCTACAACATCAACCAACCGTCACCATTTCCACCCAAAAAACCGACAATCATATTATCCTCAAAGTACAGGACAACGGCCCCGGCATCCCCGAATCCATCCGCGACAAAATCTTCCAACCTTTTTTCACCACCAAACCCACCGGTCAAGGCACGGGTTTGGGGCTGAGTTTGGCCTATGACATTGTAAAAAAAGGGCATGGGGGAAACTTGAACGTAGAATCAGTTGAAGGGGAAGGAACCAAATTCATCTTAACGCTTCCCACTCTACCCTAAAATGTTTATTTTGACCACAAAAAACACTCACACATGCGTGCATTGTATTTCATTTTCATCTTTGGTCTAATGAGCTCAATCAGCCTTGCCCAAACTACCGACCTTTCCGACCGGGTCAAAGCCCTCGAAGACCGCCTGCAATTTTTGGAGCAAGGTTTATCCAAACAGGTTGACGACCTGATGTGGCACCAAAAACTGGGCGACATAGCCACCATCGACAAAGTGCGTTACACCAGCAAACCACCCCATGTGATCAGCAACCCTACCGGGCAAGGGGCTAAAAATCCCCTGGTGATCCAGGCTTACACTTTCATCCCAAAAAAATTCCCTGCTTCAACCAAATTACCTCTGATGGTGCTGGTACATGGTGGAGTACATGGCGACTTCAACACCTTCAATGCCCACATCGTAGCTGAACTAGTTGATCAGGGTTACATCGTGATTGCGCCAGAATACCGTGGCAGCACTGGTTATGGCGCAGGTTTTTACCGCCAAATCGACTATGGCGATTACGAGAACGACGACGTATTGGCTGGCAAACAATGGGCGGTAGAAAACCTGCCCCAAGTCGACCCCTCCCGGGTAGGCATCATGGGTTGGAGCCATGGCGGCATGATCACCTTGATGAACATTTTTGAGCATCCCGAAGAGTACAAAGTAGCTTATGCCGGAGTGCCCGTCAGCGACCTGATTGCCCGGATGGGCTACAAATCACAAGCTTATCGCAATGAATTTGCGGCCCCCTACCACATCGGCAAAGATGCCAACGACAATGTAGCCGAATACCGCCGCCGTTCTCCGGTCTGGAATGCGCAAAAGCTCAAAACTCCCCTCCTGATCCACACCAATACCAACGACGAGGACGTCAATTCCCTGGAAGTAGAAGCGTTGATCAATGCCTTAAAAGCCAACGGCAAAAAATTTGACTACAAAATTTATCAGGATGCTCCGGGTGGGCACATCTTTAACCGCATTGACACCAAGTTGGCCAAGGAATCCCGCGTAGAAATTTACCGGTTTTTGGCCCCTTACCTGAGTCCAGCCAATGCCCCCAAATAGCCGATGAGTACCAAACGCAAAATATTGATCGTGGATGATGAAGCAGACATTCAGCTGCTCATCCGCAACAAATTCCGGCGGGAAATTCGGGACAACTTGTACGAGTTTGTTTACGCCAAAAACGGCATTGAAGCCCTAGCCAAACTCCAGGAACACCCCGACCTCGACATGGTGTTCAGCGACATCAACATGCCAGAAATGGACGGTCTTACCCTGCTCCGAGAAATCAATAGTGTCAATCCCCTTTTACGCACCGTCATGATTTCGGCCTACAGCGACATGGCCAACATCCGACAGGCCATGAACCGTGGGGCTTTTGATTTCATTGGCAAACCCATTGATTTTGAAGACTTTCAAAACACTCTGGCAAAAACCCTACAATTTGTCGAGCACTTCAAAACCTCTTACCAGGCCATCGAGGAAAACAGCATCCTGAGCCTGCGCACCAAAGAACTCGCCAAAAAAAATCAGGAAATCGAACTCCTGCTTAAAGAAATCCACCACCGAGTCAAAAACAACTTACAAACCATCTCCAGCCTGCTCAACTTACAATCGGCCACCATCAGTGACCCCACAGCCCTCAAGGCCGTACAGGAAAGCCAGAACCGGGTGCGCTCCATGTCGCTCATCCACCAAAAATTGTACCAGGACAAAAACCTGGCTAGGGTGGAAATGAAAGACTACCTGGAAACCTTGGCCCAAACCTTGCTCGACACCTATGGAAACATGGAGGGGCGGGTAAAGCTCCATTTCCCCATGCAGGCCATCGAATTGGATGTGGATACAGCCATCCCCCTGGGCTTGATCGCCAATGAATTGATCACCAATTCCCTGAAATACGCCTTCCCGGAGGATCGCCGGGGAAAGATTGAGGTGAGCTTAAGTTCGGAGGATGGTCAACAGTACTGCCTGCGCATCGCCGACGATGGGCTCGGTATTCAGGCTCAGCCCAATGCCTCCGCTAAAACTGGAACTGGTTTTGGCAGCCGTTTGGTGCATTTATTGGCCATCCAACTCAATGGTTGGGTGGAAATACACACCGATGCAGGGGTGACATCCCTGATCAAATTCCAGCCCTTAAATGTGTAAACTTCATCACAATTTGGCCTTCACCTGCTGATTAAACCACTTGGTTTTCACCGCAAACATTGTTCCATGCCGCACCCCGGCTGGAAAGCTCACCTGATCCGAAATATCCGTCCAGATTTTTAAATCGCTGGAGCTGACGGCGCCGTACTTGTGCTCGGTGTACTTGTCAAAATACACGATCCAGTTTTTGTTGATGTTCAACACGGTGGGGCCTTCTGCCCAGTATTTCCCCGTAATGGGTTCGGAAGCTTTGCTGTAGCTGCTCAACAATTGGGTACTGCGGGCAATCCGCAAATTTTTTTGGGGCGGATTGCGGGTTTCATCCTTCAAAAACAGGATGTATTCCTTACCAATCTTTTGGATGGTGCCATCAATGACATTGAAATTCTGGTCGTAAAACAATTGGGTGGGTGTAAAAGTCTTAAAATCTTTGGTCGTGGTGTAATACATGCGGTGGTTATAGCCAGTATCGCCTGCTTCCGCTCCGGCACTAAAACGCCCGGGGATGGTGCTTGCCCAATAAATGATGTATTGCTTGCTGGCCTTATCGTAGAACAGTTCCGGGGCCCAGGTATTTTTGGTGGTAGGTTCGTGGTCCATCACCTTGAGGTACTGCTGCTCTGACCAGTTGATCAAATCTCTTGATGAAGCGTAACCAATGCCCCGCTCCGTCCAGCCACTCGTCCAGACCATGTGAAACAAGCCATCTGGCCCCTGGATGATACAAGGGTCACGCATCAATTTGGAGATGCCTACGACAGGTTTTAAAAAGGATTGGTCGTTCTTGAGGGATTCCCATTTCAGGCCATTGGCGCTCCAGGCCAGGTGGAGGCCGTCTTCACCGTTGCCTTTAAAATAGGAGAAGAGGTAGGTGGTTTTGTTGGATTGGGCGCTGAGGTGGCAGCAACACCATCCGAGCAATAAGAGCAGAGTGAATCGTTTTATCATGGTCAGTTATTTGGCTTTGAGAAAAGAGCGTTGTCTTGAGTTTTAAAAACCAAAGCGGCATTTTTTTTATCACAAAGGAACAAAACAAGGACTCAAAGGACACAAAGTTAGACGTTGACGGTCTTTGTGTTGACCTCAAGCAACGTTATCCTTCAAGCAATCTTTAGAAATTTTTAAATCGAGTCTAGTGCCAGGGGCCTTTGTGTGTGAGCATACTGATCAACAGGATTGATGTAAAGAGCAAAACGCCTACTGCAGGCACACCCACCAGCCACAAGGCCAGATTAAAACGATAAAAGCTCAGGACTAAAGCCGCCGCCATAAGTCCAAGTAAGCCTGTGAACCTTCTGCGGTAGATGTGTTTTTTGTTGGAACTTACCATAAAAGCTTCGTAACCCAGAATCAGGAGAATAATGACATCAATGCAGAGGAAGAGGGCGAATAAGATCTTCATGGTGTAGGTATTCAGGTGTTAAAGATAAAAAGAGCCAGAGCTGATGTCTTGCTTGAGGTGTTGAAGGGTGAGTATAAACTCTGTTAACTCGGTACTGAACTCGGCACACGAATGATGTTATCCAACACCAAACTATCTACCACCTCGACTTGCGCAGTTTCCTCATTTTTTTTAGGCCAAAGATGAAACCCACCCCTCATACTTGGCGTGATTTCCCAATTGCCCCAAATGCCATTTTCGTCCACATTACCGTCGTAAAAAACGGTATGGGTCGCGTAGTATTTGGTCATTTTGCACCAAAGGCTCTTGGTGTCGTAGATGCCTTTCCAGACAAATGGCCCTATGTTGTCGCTTCCACCACCGCTGACTTCATTGTTGGCAAAATTGAGCGAAAAATGCATCTTGAACTGCTCCGCTCCAGGGCCCTGAGCATGAGTATAAAAACCTTCCCATTCCCCGCTGGGAAAGAGGGGATGGGTTTCGGAACTATTGTTTAAATCCAAAGGATCCATGTTTAGTCTATTTATTTCTACTCAACTCAAATGCTTTGGTCGTAACGTAGTACTTTGCCAACATATTGGGCACTTCCCACTCGGGCAATTTGCCTTGAGTCAAATATTGCAAATATTTTTCGGTTACCTGGGCAAAATGCGCCTCGTGGCCTACACTGTAAGATTCAGGAATGATGATTTTCCAGCCTTTTCCGCTGGCTTCGTAGCCCAGACCTTTGTACTTACCGTTGTTCAGGGTATTGATAGCGGTTTTTAAAGCAGCTTCTGCAGTGGCGCGATCTACATTGGGTAGAGGCTCTACATACAGCATGGGTTTGTACTTCTCCGCTGCACCCTGACGAATAACCAAATTGGCTTTGGTGCCCCGCATGATTGAAAAGTGGGTATCCCCGGCGCCTTCGGGCGCCTGGAAGTTCCAAATCACTGATACTTTGGCGTGGACACCTTTTACACTAAAATGGGTTTCGCCATTGGCAAACACTTTTACCGTTGAGTCCTTGGTCAGGTCTTTTTTCAAAAAACCGGGGAAGCCGGGCAGGGCGGTTACCTGTTTGAATTGCTCACTCGTCAGTTCCGTGGCACTCCGTTTGGCGGCCTGCAACTGAATGTCTTTGGTATAACTGACGCTTTGATCGGGAAAACATTCCCAGAGCACCAAATCCACCAAATGGGTTGATACATCTACGACCCCTTCACCTTGCTGCTCCACATCAAAAAACCAGGCTGGGCGGATCAGTGGTGCACCCGATACAAATTTGAAAAAGTGGTGTACACTTTCTTTGGTGATCGCGGGGTTCTCAGGCGTACCTTTTTCCAGGGTGCCAAACAGAGCTGGCGTTTGGGAGAGTTCCCGTTGCAGGATGGTGCTGATTTCGTAGCGCTCGGTCATGATGTCGTACAGCAGCACGCCTTTTTTTTCTGCCAAGGGAAAAAGCTCTTGTAAACGCTGAAAATCGGCGGGTTTGATGGCCATCGGTTTATCGGCCAGTACGTTTAGTCCGGCGTCGATGCAGGATTGGATATAATGGGTTTTCTGGGCATTATTGCCGGAGATCACCACTACATTTCCAGGCTTTTCACTCAACATTTTAGCCAAATAATCTGGGCCAGTGTACACTTTGGAATTCCAATGGGCGGGGTCTTCCGGGCGTTTGTTGTAGCTGTCGATGCGGGCCAGATGGGCTTTCAACTCGGGTCCATCTGGTGCGTACACATACACTGTTGAATCAACCTGGGTGTAATTGTTTTTTTGCACCAAAGCCGCATGAAAATGCCCCGGATCGAGGGTCATTAGTTTGATTTCGTTGGCTGCACCGCTGAGTTTCATGCTGTTTTCTTGCGTTTTTGGATTAGAACAGGCGGCAAGGCCAACGAGGAGGAGGAAAAGGAATGACTTATTCATTTTTTTTCAATTATCTAATTTTTTAAAAGATTCCAGGGTTCCAAAGTTCCAGGGTTCACGCGGCACCTCGACTTCGCTCGGTGACCGCGTGAACCCTGGAACTTTGGAACCCTGGAGCCTTATTATTTGACATACTCCGCCCCGAATGGAAAGCGCTGTGGCCGAACCAACAACGCATTTGCCTCATCGTCATTTTTGAAGCGTTCATGAAGGGGATCCCAATGGAGGGTACGTTTTAATTTCATGGCTGCATGAATGATCAAACAGGCCGAAGTGGAACGGTGCGCCACTTCAACCGGAGCAATGGTTTGTTTGCCACTTTGAATACAATCCAACCAGTTGCCGTGTTGGTCTGGCGATTCGTACAGGTGAATTTCTTCCGGTTTGATGATCGATTGCAAAATCTTGGCATCGCTGGCGCTAAAGGCGTCCGAATTTTTGGCATTGCCCGGATCACTAGCCGTTACGCCCACGTTACCTCTCGATACAAATATCCAACCTTCACTGCCTTCAAAACGTATCCCATTGGGAAAAGCACCGCTGACCTGCATGTTCACGCCATTGGCGTATTTGGCTTCGGCCAAAAAGTCGCCGTGTACATTCCAAAGCCCACTCGTTGGGAACTTGGCCTCCGCTTTGATTTCGATTGGGCCCGTGTGTTCCGTTCCCATACCCCAGTGGGCAGTATCGATGTGGTGCGCACCCCAGCCGGTAATCATGCCTGCGCCAAATTGCTCACAGCGCAACCAACCCGGGCGATCAAAACCTACTTGAGGGTGTACCCTTTTTTCGGTGTAGTACACATAAGGCGTAGAACCCAGCCACATTTCATAGTTCAGAGTTTTAGGGATTGCCATTTCTGGCTCTACTTCGCCCCCTGGATCACCGGGCAAACCAATTTTCACCGTATGCAATTTACCAATGCGACCATTGCGCACCAGTTCACAGGCCCGTTTGAACTGCGGCCAAGGGTTTTGCGAGCGCTGTTGGCTGCCAATTTGGAAGACTACCCCGGATTTGTGGACGGCATTACTCATGCTGCGCCCTTCCGCAATGGTCAGCGCTGCTGGTTTTTGTAAGTAAATGTGTTTGCCCGCGTAAGCAGCCTCAATCGCGGGTTGCGCATGCCAATGGTCGGGCGTACTGACGATCACCGCATCTATCTCCGGGTTCAGGAGCATCTCGCGGTAGTCATCGTACATTTTTACATCGACGTAGTTGGTCAGCTTCTTCTTATCAGTATACCATTTTTCGATCCATTGTTTCCCAAATTCTTTGCGCTTGCTGTCCACATCGCAAACTGCCATGACTCTGGCTTGGTCGAAACGCATGGTATCCGGCAAGTCGTGCCCCATGGCAATCCGCCCAAAACCAATCTGGCCAATTTGAATCTTGTTGCTGGGCGCATTTTTGCCCAATACCGAAGCGGGCACAATGGTAGGCAATACCATCATGCCGAGAGAGCCAGTGATCGTGGTTTTGAGGTATTCGCGGCGGGACATGCCCCGCTTTTTGTGTTTTTGCATGGTTGTAGGTTAAGGGAGTTGAGGAAGGTTGAGAAGGTTGAGAAGGTTGAGGCTACCGCAAGCGATTTTGACAATGTACTTGTGTAAGTCGCTGTGGTAACCTAAACCTTCTCAACCTCCTAAACCTCCTCAACTTTATTCCGTAATTAATTTATCAGTCGCCTTGCTGTAATCCAGTTTGTCACTTCCGTCCAATACCCAGAGGATGCCGCCCAGCAAGTGGGTCACAAAAGTGGGATCGGAGTAATATTCTTTTTTGTGCCCCAAAGCGGTGTACCAGGTGCGCCCCAAACCTTGTTCCTCTGACCAGCAGAGCGGAAAGAGTTTCCCGAAGGTAATGCCCGGGTATTCACTTTTTTTGTCATCGTTAACAGTATTCATATTCGCAGCAAGCAATACATGTTTGCCAGGATACAGGTGTTCGAGGTAATAACATTCATCTTCCCAAGCCCAAGTACTAGGCAGATGTAATGTAGACGGATGTTTGGGGTCGATCACCTGAATCTCGAATTTTTGCAATGGCGGATGTCGTTTAAATTTGCCACCCAGGGTACGCCAAAACCAGGGCCACTGGCGCTCTGATCCCGAAGCGGAGTGAATGGCCACCATACCTCCCCCAGCTTGGATGTAGCGCTGGAAAGCCAGTTTTTGCGCTTCAGTGTCAAAGGTTTCGTTGTTGGTGTTCGAGAGAATGATCGCGTGGTAGTTGTTGAGGTTGGCTGCTGTGATGACGGCAGGATTACTGCTGGTATCGACGCTAAACCCATTTTCGGCACCCAATTTACGAATGGCTACAATCGAGCTGGCGATGTTGTCGTGTACGTAGCCCTTGCCATTTTTGGTGTACAACAGCACTTTTTTATTGGTATCCAGTTGGCGCAGAATGATATCTACCTGGGGTGGATGCGCATAATCCTGCCAGTATTTCTCCAGTTGTTCCGGACTGATTTCGCCGTCATAAACCAGCATGCGGTAGTTCAGCGAGTAGGCTTTGCCGGGTTGGAGTACCCAATCTTGTTCTTGAGCGGGGTTGAAGTTGAGGAAAACGTTCTCTTTACCCTGATTTGCACCCGTTGCCCAAAGCCGCAATTGTTCAGGGTAGTTGTGGTTCAAAGGGTGGGTCATGAACAGGATGCCCGATTTGCCGAAGCTCGATACCCCACGGGCATCAATCCAGCGGGCGCGGGTAGCATTGCCGTCGCCTTTGCCCTTGCCTTCCGAGGTCAACAAACGCGCGCTTTTGTCGTCCCATTTTTCGGTAGCCCGAAAACCAAAACCTTGATAGGTATACGCTTTGATGGTAAAAACGCTGTCGCTGGCGCAATGCAGTATGGATTGAAAATCGACCAACTGGGGCCCATCATCCACGCCGGCATTCCAAACTTTGATGTTCCACTCTTCTTCCAGCGCAGCTTTGGAACCAGTGGGACTAGGAGCGGTCAGGTCGATGTGCTCATGACGCGTGCTGAGGGTGCCCAAAACGGGTCCTTGGGTAACTGCGGGCAAAGTTGGCACTTTCACGGTGCCTTCACCTTTGTACAAGTTCCAAAAATCCAGTTTGCGTCCCTCAAAAACCGTGCTGGTCCAAGGATTCCAAATGCCATAATGGTGAATATGATCGGGGGGCTGAACGCGGGTCAGTACCTCACCTTTGGGCGACCACAAGGGATGAATGAATCCGCCCCGGCGGAAAAGTTCCGATTTCCCTTCGGGCACATTGGCTTCGGCGTATTGATACCGCAACAAATTGCGTTGTTTGCGTTGGAAAACGATGGCCCCTTTCTCCCGAATGGCGAGGATGGGGGCAGCAGCAGCACTCGCCGTACCCGTGCGAAGCTCAAAAACGCGCTTGGTTCCAGCCGGGGTCGCTCCCGTTAAAATCCAACAAAGTTGTTTCGTTGACCCTTGTTCCAACTGAAAAGGAACGGGAACTTTACCTTTTGGGGTCAATTCCAGGAGTTGATAGGAGGTAGCTGGGAGCGCAATGCCATCCAGATTTAAACTGACGGGGCTATTCTGGCGTTCAAAATCGCCACTGGCTACCGTAAAAGTCAACAAGGCTCGATCCTGAGCAAAAATGGAAGTCCTGAGCATACTACCCCAAAGCAGTATCAGCAGTGCCAATGTTCGTTGTTTGTTCATATCTACTTTCTTCGTTTTTTCCCCTTTGACAATGCCAATTGGGTCAACCGAGTCTTGCGAATAAAAGTAGAAAAAACTCCAGAATAAGCACCTACCTAAAAGTTATTTTTGCCAAATATTTGTAAAAAAAAATGCTGATTGGGCAAATAAAAAACAGTATCGTAAGTGCATTGTTCTCCTACGATACTGTTTTGTTTGTTCGTTCCCACTTGTATTTCAATGTGGTGTGCCCTCTTTGCTTTCTTCACATGCCAGCGCTTTAACCGTTATGGTATTGGACCGATAACTGGTAACTCTGCGCAGTGTCACTTTATCCACAAAATGGATCATTACAAAAACCTGATACTCACCAGACCAAGGCAGGGGTACCCTCCGCGCAGAAACAGGTGTATCCCAGTTTTTGGGACCATCGGGATGGCTTGCATACCAGGTGTACACGATTCCTACATTGGAGGGGGGGACAAAATTCGGAAACTTGATCACTCCTACGTTGGCTTGATTGGCTTTGGTATAGCCACAGCAAAAAGTGTTGTTGTTCGTGTACCCGTTGGTGCAGGCGATTTGGAACTCTTGTGCAGATCCTGCGATGACAAAGGAACCTAAAAAGATAATCGCAAGAATTAGTTTTCTCATGTTTACGTGTTTAACTCTCTACACAGCGACCGTAATGGTTACGGTGCCAGTAGGTTTTGTTCATGGTTGTTTTCAGTTGCACCTTCGACTACAAATTCTGCTTCTTGTAATCTTTTCTTTTGACGCAGAAAGTCACCAAAAGTAAAATGTGTTTACATACTTAGTCGGTTACTTGATCTTTCAACTGTTTTATAAACAACAGTCGTTCCGAGACTTGATTCGTTTGACACGTATTTGAGCAGACCTAAGGGGAGTGGCCCGTATGGAACTTTTACAAAAATGTGACTTTTTTGTTTATTATGCAAACCTCTAAGCATTTTTTTTTAGGATTCGGTAGGAAAATTTAGGGTGAAAGGTGCTAAAGTCAGCAGGGGTACAATTGCCACCGCAAGAATAAGTTGTTCAAGGCGTTTATTTATCATTTTTTCCTGCTATATTCGTAAAAAAACACTAAAACCTTCAAGCCATGCCCGATTCTTTGTCTTTGTTGATAGACTCCTTACGTCACAGCATAGCTGATTCTATTTCCCAAAGCATCAACGATTCTTTAGCGCGCGTTCAGCCTCCTATTGAAAACTCACCGATGACATCCTCCCTGGATTGGAACTATGTCTTTACCCTGCTTGGGATTATGCTGCTAACTGGTTTGCTGGGTGGAACCGCCAATTACCTTAACTCGCCTAAAGAAGAGCGCAGTTTGATGCGCAGTTTGTTGATGGGCCTGGTAGCCACTATTGCCATTCCTTTGTTTTTGAAAGTAGTGGATAGCAATATCCTGAACGACACCAAAGGAGATATCCTCAATTATTTTATCTATGCAGGTTGTTGTGTTTTAGCTGCCTTTTATTCAGCTCGTTTTTTGGAGGGTTTATCCAGCCGGGTGATCCAAAGTTTGCAGGAAAAAGTAGATCGTACCAGCGAAACCGTGCAAGAGCAGGGGGCCAAAATCAATGAAACGGCGGACAAAACCGACATGATTATAGATACCCAAATTCCAGATCCAGAGCAAATCACTCCAGTCCCAGAGGATATCCCGGAATTGGCACCCGAAGATTTAAGATCGAGGAATATTATTGGTACTCCTGGCATTGACAATCGTACCCCACAGGAAAAGGTCACTGCTACTTTTGCAAAGTACCCGATGCAAAAAATCGAATCCATTTGTAAAGCCCTTGGCGTAAGTCAAGAAGCCATGAAGCCGATTTTAACCGAAATGGAACAAGAGGGCAAACTCAAAAAAGTGTTGCTCCGCGGCGAAGAAGTGTATGCTTTGCAGCGTTAAGTTCCTATGCTTTTTAACAACAAATTTACTTCATCCCTTCGATCAACTGAATGATGCCGAAGATGATGTATTGTACCCCCAGGGACATTACAATAAAACCCATAACGCGGGAAAGGGCGTTCAATCCTGCTTCGCCTAGCAAGCGGTACAGGTAGGGTGCCGAACGCAAAATCAAATACACCAGTATGCCCAAAAATACGATCACTGCCGCGACCACCAAATGCGCTTCCCAGCTGGTGTTTTCGTTGTATTGGGTGATGAGGTACGAAATCGACCCTGGCCCAGAAAGCAAGGGCATGGCCAGGGGGGCAAAAGAAATATCCTGTCTTTGGAGTGCTTCTTCCTTCACCTCTTTGTTCACCGACCGGTTTTCGGCAAACTTACCACTGATCAAGCCATAACCCGAGCTCAAGATCATCACTCCCCCCGCAATGCGCATGGCACTGATGCGAATGCCAAAAAACTCAAGAATGAGTGTCCCGGCAAAAAAGAAACCCAATAAAATGAGGGTGAAATAAATCCCGGTGCTGCGCGCGGTTTGATTGCGCTCGACAGAAGTGTAATTCGGAGTCATGGCCAAAAATACTGGCACCGCCCCCAGAGGGTTTACCACTGAAAACAGGGCACCCAATACGGCAAAAAACAATTCAATCATCATCTGGCAAGAGTTGAAAGCTGAAGAGTATGTTTAAAATCGGCTGAGAAATTAAGCAAAAGAGTGGAAATAAAAAAGGGAAGCCGATTGACTTCCCTTAAAAACACCTAAAACCCATATTCATATCATGAAAACTTTGCAAAACAACTCACAGGAAAAGGATATTCAGATCCTGTGAACGTGCATTAGCAGTGGGGCAAAAATAAGTGTTCATTTTTCTTGAGCCAAAAGATTAAATAAGACACTTGAAATGAACCGTTTACTTATCTAATCCTTTGGCAAAATGAACACTTATTTTTTTATCGCCCTTTATATCTTTGGTTTTGTGCGGGATTTAAAGAAAGGGGAGTAAAACTCCCCCTCGAAAAACACCTAAAACCCATATTACAAATTCGTAGAGTTGTGATCAGAGTAGGAAAAAAGGGGGAATTTCTCCCCCACTAAGCACTAAAAACCCTATCTCATGAAAAAACTCATTTTCTTATGCATTGTCAAGTTGGATAGTTCACCAGACTTCATCGATCACTCATCTCCTGGGCAAGTTTGAAAAGAAGGGGAGAACTTTACATCCTCCCCTACCATAACACCTAAACCCATAACCTATCATGAAAATCTTATGTCTATCGCTAAGCTAATCAAGCCTTTGCTTTTTCGCTTTGTTTGTCTTTTTGACGCACTCACTTTTCAAAGTCACACTCCAGAGTAATTTTTTTTTCTTTCTTGCTAAAAAAATTTCTAAAGTTGACTTTTAGCGCTGCTCATTGTGTCAAAAACACACATTCATTCAATGTGTATGCTTTTCTGACGCTCCTGCACCAAAAAGTCACGCGAAGGACGAAATTATTTTCGTTTAATGGAAATTAAGGAAAAATATTTCGATAAACCGCACTCAAACAACAGAAATACGCAGCAAAACGGGGTGTTTTGGTTGTTCATCGTTGATTTTCATACTTTTAAGGCATTTGAATGCCAAAAGCAGCCTTTTTGCTACAGTAGATCATCTAAATGTTGATAGTCGTCAATAAAGCGCAACACATTGGGGAAACGTGCAAACTCTTTTCGGCTATGGGTCGTGGTCACTACGACCACCTGGCATCCGGCTCGATGGGCTGTTTCTACGCCAGTAGGTGAATCTTCAAAAATCAGGCAGTCTTCAATGGGCACACCCATACCTTGAGCCACCATTTGAAACACCTGTGGGTCTGGCTTACCCTTGGTAACCATTCCTGCATGGACTACGCTTTGGAAATAATTGCGCAAACCATAGATGTTGTCTAGCACAAAATTGACATTTTCGGCAGGTGCCGCAGTACCTACTCCCATCAGGATACCTTTGGAGTGGATTTTTTGTAAAAAATCGGGCAGCCCATCGATCAATTTTAATTCAGTGATAAACTGGCGCCGGTAAGCATTTTCTTTTTCCCAGGCGATGCGTTTAAAATCTTCGGCGGTAAAGCGGTCGCCGAAAAGTTTGGCCAAAATCTCTTCATTTTTGCCATGAATGGTTTGTCGAACCGCTTCCAGATCCATTTCCAGACCCAATTCAGCCAGTTTTATTTGCCAGATGCGGTGGTGTACCATCATGTTGTCTACCATCGTACCGTCCATGTCAAAGATAAATGCCGCCATTTTTTTTTATTTGAAGGCACAATATCTGTATTTTGGACACAAATGCAATAAAGTAATCAACACCAAAACCTGAAACCATGCTGAACAAATTGCAAAAATGGGCCACTGGCCGCAATGTCATCATCTTCGTCCTATTGGATGTAATTTTTATGATGGGGGTTATGCCTTATATGCATGCTTTAATGACCAAGGCTGCCGGAAAGTCGGTAGCCCCCATCGACTTGAGTATTCCCACCTGGACGCCTGAGCAAGGTTATGCGTTACTCGATTCTTATGGCGAAGCTGGCCGGTCACTCTACCTCATCATTGATCTGACAGCAGATGTAGTTTATCCCATTATTTACGGCATTGCATTTGCTTTGTTACTCACTTTTTTGGTACGCAAAATTGCGCCTAGCAATAAGTGGTTGCCTTATCTGGCTTTTTTGCCACTGCTTGCGGTAGTGTTCGACTACGCAGAAAATGCTACCATCATTACCATGCTGAATGCATATCCTGAAAAATTGATCGGTGTAGCCAAATTGGGGGGCATTTTTACCCTATGCAAGTGGGTTTTAGTGTTTGCGACCATCGGGGGGAGTGTGATTGGCTTGATTGTTTGGGGGATTAAGGGAATCACCAAACGGTAAACAAAGACTGGCGCAGGAACAAACCTTTTTGTATTTTTGTTGTCAGCTGAAACAATGGATCAATGACTATTGATGCGAGGAAATTACATTTGATTAAACGTTTGTTGGACATTGAGAATGAGGCCATCCTAGATAAGTTAGAGGCCATCGTAGATGCCGATCCCCTTGACTTGCTTTTGGCAGAGGTCGAACGCATTAACAATCGTGATACTGCAGATTTCCTTTCCTTTGCCCGCACCCATGAACTAGCTGATCATTTGGGTGTAAAGCCATAGCCCTTATTTCTTAGTATTTTAATCACCTCCCCTTTTATGAGGATGTTTTTGTTGCTACAAAGCCGGAGCTTTGTAGCAACAAAAACATCCAAGCCATGCGACCCATTTTCCTGCTCATCACACTATTCTATTGCGCCATTCAAAGCTTACAAGCCCAAAGCCAGCCCATTCAATCGCCCCGATTGGCGGTTCAACCCAAAGTGCGGGCAGTGGATCTAAGCCTCAAACCCGAGCTAAATTTCAATGGTGAGCCACAACAGATTTACCGCGCACCCCAATCACGAGTGGTTCTGCTCACAGTGCGCAATACCGGCCCCATCGCTACGGGTAACTTTAGTGTTGAAGTCATCTACAATTGGCGGGTAGACCATGAGTCTTTCAGCGCCCAAAGTCTCAAAAGGACGCAAAATATCAGCGCTTTGGCCGCAGGCCAACAAGTGCAGGTGGAATTTGTGGTGCCCGACAATTTGATCCACCGCAATGCCCCCTATGGCTCAGCCAATGTAACCCTCAGTTTCAAGGTAGATGCAACGGGTGTAGTCGCCGAAATGTCTGAAAGCAACAATACGGCCAGCCTCAGCTTGCCAATTCTCAACTAATCATCATACCCGCACTGCGCTCATGCCCCCATCTGCGTGAATGACCTGCCCCGTGATCCACGCAGCATCAGCATTCAACAAGAAGGTAGCCAGAGCTGCTAGTTCGCTGGCAGCTCCTACTCTTTTGAGGGGGTGGCGATTGGCGGCGGCTTCCCGTTTTTCATCACTGCTCAAGAGCCGTGCAGCCAATGGAGTGTCAGTCAAGGAGGGAGCAATACAATTCACCCGAATGCTCGGAGCTAGTTCGGCAGCCAGCGATCGAGTCAGTCCCTCTACCGCCCCCTTGGCTGCGGCAATGCTGCTGTGAAACGGCATACCTTGACCAACGGCTACCGTGCTGAACAAGAGTATGCTGCTCCCTGGATTTTTTTTCAGAGCCTTTAGCCCAGCCTGAATGCTTTTGATAGCACCCAATACATTGATCTCAAAATCTTCCCTAAAAGCCGCAAGTGGCAAACTGGCAAAAGCCCGCAGATTGATGCTGCCTGGACAATACACCAATCCATGTAAATTATCTGGAATGATGGCGGCGGGGATTTCCTCCACACTCACATCAAGTACATGATGGGTTACTTCTGGCAACTCACTTAATTCGCCCAGGGTACGCGAAATGACCGTGACCTCATTGCCTTGTTGCAGCAATTTTCGACAAATTTCCAATCCTATTCCGTGGCTCCCGCCGACCACCAGGTAATGTTTTGACATGGCTCAATCCTTTTGATGTGGTGCTAAGAACAAACTTCATGGCGCTTTGTTTAGAGCCAACAACTCATCCAATCGTACAAAATGACTTACCATACTTTAAGGCTCGTCCTGGGTGACCAGCTCAATGCACAACATTCCTGGTTAAAGGACAAAGACCCATCCATTCTGTACGTTTTGATGGAAATTTTGCCCGAAACCCAATATGTCCAACATCATGTCCAAAAAATTTGTGCCTTTTTCCTCGCCATGCGGGCTTTTGCCGAAAGTCTTCAAGCAGCAGGGCATTCAGTAAAGTATCTTCAACTGGACGATCGAGACAATCAGCAAAGTTTTGAGGCGAATTGTCAAGCACTGATTGAAGTACATTCCATTCAAAAATTTGAATACCAATTGCCGGACGAATGGCGATTGGATCAATTGTTAAAGTCTTTTTGCCAAAGCTTGTCTATTCCCCACCAAGTTTATGACAGCGAGCATTTTCTGAGTGCCCGCAATGAATTGGCCGATTTGTTCAAAGGCAAAAAGACCTACCTGATGGAAAGTTTTTACCGTAAAATGCGGGAGAAACATCAAATCCTGATGGAGCCTGATGGCAAAACGCCACTCACCGGGCGCTGGAATTACGACGCGGAAAACCGCAAAAAAATGCCTACGAACCTTAGCGTTCCACCAACGCTGGCTCAATACCGCGATGTCGAAAATATACTGCTTATGCTGGAAAAAATGGGGGTAAAAACCATGGGCTCCATTCAAGCAAAGCATTTTAATTGGCCAGTTACTCGCGCCGAAAGTCTGGCATTGCTGGAGCACTTCGTACAGATTCGGCTGCGTGCTTTTGGCGATTACCAGGACGCCATGACCGATCGGGATTGGTTGTTGTTCCACTCTCGATTGTCCTTTTCCATGAATGTCAAGTTGATCCATCCGCGCGAAGTGGTGGATGCATGTATCAGCTACTGGCAAAAAGATCAAAAAAATGTACCCTATGCTGCCCTGGAAGGTTTTGTGAGGCAAATCATCGGATGGCGGGAATACATGCGCGGGATTTATTGGGCAGAAATGCCAAATTTCGCGCAGCTCAATTATTTTAATCATCAGGCCGCATTACCCACCTGGTACTGGACTGGCCAAACCAAGATGAGGTGTCTGGCACAGGCCATTGGTCAATCCTTAGAGCGAGCCTACGCCCACCACATCCAGCGCCTGATGCTCACAGGCAATTTTGCTCTACTCTTGGGGGTACACCCCGATGAGGTAGACGCCTGGTACCTCGGCATTTACATTGATGCGCTAGAATGGGTCGAGATCACCAATACGCGGGGCATGAGTCAGTTTGCCGATGGCGGCATTGTTGGTACCAAGCCCTACGTTTCCAGTGCCAATTACATCCACAAGATGAGTGACCATTGTGGAAAATGCCATTACGATAAGTCTTTGCGTTATGGCCACAAAGCCTGTCCCTTTAATGCCCTTTATTGGGATTTTTATGATCGCCACACCCTCAAGCTACGCGGCAATCCCCGCATTGGTATGGCTTATCAGATTTGGGACAAAATGGACGCAGAGGAACGGGGCAAGATTCTGGCACATGCGGACTGGATCAAAACAGAAGTCAATTCGCTTTAGGAAATCAGGAAAGTACAGGTCAGTTGTATCGAAATGTGTCTTTATATTGGGCATAAAAAGATGCATCGGATCCTGAATGGCCTGATTTGGTTTGGTTTGTTGTCTAGCCAAGTGCTGTATGTACAAGTTTTACATTTTGATTTTGGCGCTTCTGCTCCTACCAACGGAGCCATCCAGATTCAGGATCCCCTCCCCTATTCCATCAGCCATACTTATGGTTTTGAACCTGGGCATGACGTTCTATCCTTTAATCCTGTAGTAAATCAAAAAGCAAAAAATAGTGTTCGGTCTACTTCACCTTTCTTTTTTTCCAGTAAACTAGCCGAGGGCAATTATAAGGTCACCCTTGTACTAGGTTCTGCCAGGGATAGTTCATCCACCTTGGTCCGGGTTGAAAATCGGCGCCTGATGAGTGCGCTGATCCGCTGCAAAGCAGGGCAATTCAAAACCATCCAATTCAACGTACACCTTCGCGATTCCCTGATCCATGCGACTGGCAACAAAATCCGACTCAAACCACGGGAGCGCGCCTATTTCCATTGGGACGAAAAACTGACGCTGGAATTCAATGGCCCAGCACCAGCGGTTTCTTCCATTCACATCGAGCCACTCAGGGAAGCGACCACCGTATTTTTGGCGGGCAACTCCACTGTGGTTGACCAAGCCGAAGAACCCTATGCCGCCTGGGGACAAATTATCCCCTCCTTTTTCAAATCCGATCGAGTGGTGATTGCCAATTATGCCGAATCGGGCGAAGCACTGAGTTCTTTCCGTAGTGAACGTCGTCTGGAAAAAGTACTCTCGCTAATGAAATCCGGCGATTACCTCTTTATCGAATTTGGGCACAACGATCAAAAGCAACAAGGGCCAGGCATCGGCGCATTTAGCAGCTACAAACGTGATCTGCAAGAGTACATCAAGGCGGTACGCGCCAAAGGGGGAATTCCTGTACTGGTGACGAGTATGCACCGCCGTAATTTTGATGCCAATGGAAAAATTGTGAATACCCTGGGCGATTATCCTGAAGCAGTGCGCCAGGTGGCCCAGGAAGAAAAAACGGCTTTGATCGACCTCAATGCCCTGAGTCAAATCCTGTATGAGGCCTGGGGCCGGGAGGCTAGTCAAAGCGCTTTTGTGATCTATCCTGCCAATACTTTTCCTGGCCAAACCGAAGCGCTCAACGACAATACCCACTTTAATCCCTATGGGGCCTGGCAAATTGCCCGCTGCATTGCGGGAGGAATTGCTGCTCAAAAATTACCTCTCGCCAAAGCGCTGCTGCCGCAATTTCGCCGCTTTAACCCTGCCCAGCCTGACCCGCTTCAAGCGTGGTACTGGCCACTTAGCCCAAGGATGAACCTCAAAAGACCGGATGAAAACTGATACATTTGACGATTTTTCAACATTCAATGTATATACAACTATTTTTCACCTTGTAGCGTTTTTACAAAAAAGTTGCGCATGAAACGCAAAACATTCATCAAAAACATATCAGGAGCTGCGCTTATGATGACGATGGGATCTTTTCAAAACTTCCGTGAAGAGTTGGAAGAACAAGACGTAAAAATGCCCCTCTTGTTCCTGGGTCATGGTTCGCCAATGAACGGCATTGAAGACAACGCATTTAGCCAAAGTTGGAAACAATTGGCCAAAAACATTCCTACCCCGAAGGCGGTTTTGGTGGTATCGGCACACTGGCTTACTAAGGGCACCCATGTTACCGCGATGCCAATGCCTAAAACCATTCACGATTTTGGAGGATTTCCGCAAGCCTTGTTTGATGTACAATACCCTGCTCCTGGCGACCCGGTGCTTGCAGAAAATACGCGCAAACTCATTACCAAAACGGAGGTAGGCTTGGATCACGAATGGGGGCTTGACCACGGTACCTGGACGGTGATTCGACACATGTATCCTGAAGCGAATATTCCGGTATTACAGCTGAGCATTGATTATTATAAATCGCCCCAGTATCACTACGAATTGATTCAAGAATTGGCCGAGCTGCGCAAAAAAGGAGTCCTCATCGTGGGCAGTGGCAATATGGTGCACAACCTGCGCATGGTCGCATGGGAGCAGCTCCAAAAAGAATCTTATGGCTTCGATTGGGCCATCGAGATGAACGAGGTCTTCAAACAACACATCAGCGATGGCAACCACCAGCCACTGATCAATTATGAAAATTTGAACAAATCGGCCAAATTGGCCATTCCTACGCCCGATCACTATTATCCGCTGCTTTACATTTTAGGCTTGCAGGACAAGAACGATCCGGTGCATTTTTTCAATGACAAAGCGGTTGGTGGGTCTTTGACAATGACTTCGGTGAAATTGGGATAATTTTTAAAAAACTCCGATATTGTGGGTATTTCATAATCCAATTACGATACCCATGGAAAACACTCAAAACCCATCCCACCCTGCCGATGTGCAGTACAACAAAGTGGTAGAAATGGTGCACTGCTATGCAGAGTCCGTTGGCCTGGATCGGCACACCGTTTACAATTCGGAAAAGTTGTTTTGGAGCTGGACCAAAGGCACCGCCACCATCCAGGTCATGATCCACAAGCTCAATTACGACAATGGATCACGGCGGGACTTCATCCGCGTCTTCTGCCCAATAATGGATGTTCCTGCTACCAATCAATTGCTAACTTTTTACCGCCGCTTGTTGGAGTTGAACGATGAAAAATTCGGCATCAAATTCAGCATTCTGCCCAATGTCAATAAAGTCTGGGCTACCTTTGAGCGCGACATCAAAGGCATTGATTTTAATGAACTGTCCACTTTCATCAGTGATTTTGAACACTGGGCCGATACGCTGGATGATCAGTTGAAGGAACAGTTTCCGAACTTATTGAATTAAAAATCCACCTGTGTTTCCCCGGTCTTAAATTCGTATACACAAGAAACACGGCCATCAAAATTCCCCATACAACTCCCGTTGACTTTGGTCGTTTCGCTTTGTTGACAATAAGGGAAATAGTAGCGAATGGTCTCCATGTTGCGCAAATCCCATTCGGTGTTGACCATCGCGATTAACTCTACATGAAAGTTCAGTTTTTTGGAAGTCCGCAAAAAATCTACCACTTCGGCGTGTACTTTTTTGCGGATTTCCATTTCCCGCCCACCGCTCAAGGTCAAGCTGCCCGGCAAAAACTCCGAAGAGCCAGGATCAGCCAAGTCAGCATTGGCATTGGCAATGGTATTTTGATAAACCCAGTCATTCGCTCGGTTAACGAAACGTGCATCAAGTACTTCCTGAAATCTTTGTCCCCAAGCTTTCGGTTCCATCACCAGTAAAGTTAAACGGCAAGGCACCATGTTGCGCTGGGCAGCCCATGCTGCGCTGATTTTTTGGATGTGTTTCATGCGGGAGCTAAAGATTGAATTGAATGGCTCCTCGTAAAATTGGATTTGGACTGCATTTTGAGCCAGATTGGTCCCTACCACCACATTTTTGAAGCCATTTTTTTGCAATGCGTCCAATAAATTGCCCGCTGCTCCGGCATTTACTTTGGCTGCCTCAAAAGCGCTTTGGATGGAGTCTTTAACCAGGCCTCCTTTTTCCTTTTTTGGCAGGTAATCGACGGTAAACTGGATTTCAGGGTCCGTTACAGACTGAATGGGTATCAATACTAGCGAGTCCGCTGCATTTATTTCAGTACCTTCTACAACTTTGTATTGCTTGGGGAACCATTCATCCAGAGCATTTTGTACTTCCGAGCTGCTTTGATCAGTCGTACAGGAAAAAAGAGCATAGGCTAAGGCCAGGATAAAATAGATAGTATTGCGCATGGCTGTTTTGAATTTGGAAAGGCAAGAGTACAAAATCTCTGGAACTCCACCTAAGTAGTGGGGCAAAAATAAATGTTCATTTTCTCGAGCCAAAGGATTAGATAAGACACTTGAAATGAAACGTTTACTCATCTAATCCTTTGGCAAAATGAACAATTTATTTTTTTATCGCCCCTAAAATTAATCCCGCAATATCCTAGCACCAAATACCCTGCCCGCCGTTTTCCCATAATTCGCCTCTACCCGCACCACAATTTTATCCCCCGTTGTCAACAATTCGGCTGGTACAGGGTACTCCCGATCGTAAAAACGGCCAGTTTGTCCACCGGTCAAGGTTTCAGTGAGCAACAATTGGCCGTTTACTTTGATGTCGAATTTACGGTCTTTGTCGTCGCCAATGTAGGTGAAAAGCAGGCGGTTTTTGCCCCCCGGCTGTACTTTCATTTCAAAGGCAAAATAGTGTCCGGTACGCGCTTCACGGCCATTTACGCCTATGGCATCGCTCACGTAGGAGCGCTCGCTGGCTTCGAGTTTGTGGTCGCGCTCGGGTTGCATTTCGCCGATGCGGAAATTATCCAGGGTTTGGGCTTCGATTTTTTGGAGGCGTTGTTTTTCCGCTTCGTATTCGGCCTGACGGGCTGTCCATTGTTCAGGCGTAAAATAATCCCAGTATACGCTGTAATATTCCTTATTGCTTTGGAAAAAAGGAATCAACACGGGTGCCACGGGTTTAGCTACGGCCGAGCTCAATTGAAACTTCAAGGTAGCGAGGTCTTGCGGCTGTACCAATTGATCCGGCTTGCGCTCGGCACTCAAAATCACAGGCGTGCCGTACAAGGGATCGGGCATTTTATCGCCCAATTGGCCAGCCAGTACCAGTGGGCCATAAAGGAAGGCAATGCGGTTGGGGTTATCGGGCATACTTTCGGTATAGAGCTGCATGGGCATGTCCAATTCGAGTACATCCCCATTTTTCCAACGGCGATTGATGCTGTAATAACCATTGGCCTGGGCCACGGCTTCGACGGGTTTGCCATTGATTTTCAGTTGCCAGTTGGTATTCATCCACCAGGGGCGGCGCAAGTTCAGGCTGAATTTCTGGGCTTTTTTGCCACTAAATTTGACGCTTACTTTGCCACTTTGTGGGTAGTTGGTTTCCTGCCGTACGGTCATTCCCTTGGCCTGCCAATTCAATTCTGATGGAATGAACAGGTTAAGGAAAAGCCCCTGGCCATCAGCGCTGTGGTAATAGATGCTTTCGTTGTATTTGACGTGGTTTTCCATGCCGCTGCCCACACAACAGGTGAAGGTGCGAAATTCGTCGCTGAACTCTTTCTTGCTGCCCATCCGCAAAGGGACAAAGTAAGTCATCATGCCCGTTTCCGGGTTTTGTGAAGCCAAAATGTGGTTGTACAAGGCCCGTTCGTAATAATTCGCCAACTCGGCTTTGGGCTCCTGGCAAAAAAGCTGCCGGGTCAGCTTGAGCATATTGTAGGTATTGCAGGTTTCGCAGGTATTGTCGCTGAGTCGATCGCTGAGTTTGCCGGCTTCGCCACAATATTCGTAGTTGCTGTTGCCACCAATGACGTAGCTGTGCTTGTGCACCATGGTTTCCCAAAAAAAGGAGGCAATGGTTTGATCCCGGGTGTTGCCAGTTAGCTGGTATTGGCGGGCACTGCCGATGGCTTTGGGTACGTTGGTATTGGAATGTTTGCCAGGCAGTGGGTCGATTTTTTTGGAGAGGGGCTCCATCACAAAGTCGTCAAAGAACTTGTAAGAAAGGTCGAGGTATTTTTTTTCACCCGTGAAGGCGTAGACATTGGCCAGGATCTCATTCATACCGCCGTATTCACACTTGAGCATTTTTTGGCGTTGGGCGTCATCGAGTTTGTTCACTACCGCCCCGGTCCAATCCGACATACCTTTGAGCACCTGCAGCGCCTGGTCATTGTTGGTATAGAGGTAGGCGTCGGCCAGGCCCGCCATCACCTTGTGGATGGTGTACCAAGGCGACCAACCGCCATTGAGGTCGAAGCCGGAAGATCGAATATCACCCCGAGCGACCTGAGCAAAAATGCTATCTTCCTTCGGAATGGCACCCACATAGCCCGTTTTGCGGGCTTTCTGACAACGCGCCAGTTCCTGTACCAGATAAGTTACCCTCTCCTTGTATTTTTCTTCCTTGCTACCCGCATACATCAAGGCGCAAGCGGACAGGTAATGACCCAGGGTATGCCCCGACAAACCTTCACTTTCCCAACCTCCGTACACTGGTGCGTTGGTGGGCAAACCCGCGTTGGCATAAAAGCGGTGTAAAAGGCGATCGGGCTCGATTTTGAGCAGATAGGCGGCGTCTTTTTCCATTGCTGTGTAAAATGGGCTACCAGGTAGCAGGCGTACATCTTCCAGCGGGAAGCCATAGGCTTGCAGGGCGATGGCGGGTTTGACCTTTATTTTGGGTTCTTGTGCGATGGGCACGTAGGATTGGGCGGAAAGGGTAAAAGTTTGGCCCAAAAGGCAGAGTAGCAGCGTGAAAAAAGGTACAAGGTTTTTCATACTTCCGGTTTTATGGTTGGGTAAAAGCTGGGAGCAAAAATAAAAGTTAATCTTACTTTTTTTCTTGAAATGGGGAAGTTGGAGAAAAGGTGGGAAGAATACGGAGGTAATTGACTCTGGCTTGTGGTTTGATGGGGTTAATTTTGGAAATAAGTCCTTCAAAAAGATAGATTTTTCCAAAATTGAACTCAATTCTGGAAATAAGTGCCTCAGAATTGTGGATTTTTCCAAAATTAACCAATATGGTCATCGGTAGAGCACAAGAGCAGGCTAGTTTTACTTAAAATTCATTCGGAGGTGAGTTTGGAGCGGTTGTTTTGATAGAAAACCATTGATTTTGTTTCTTCCCCCATCTTTAGGCATTCGTCCGTAGAAATTGGCACCTCACCCTTTTGCTTTTGGCAGGCATCTCCGTCGCAACTACTTTTATGCTTGAAAATTAATAAATCCAAAGCGTGAAAAGTTTAAAAGTTCCAAAGCTATCTTTCTTACTCTTGTTGCCATTCATCGCCTTCACACCATTTTCATGCAGTGAAGATGATACGGTGAGCACTTCCGAAGATGATTATTCTGGTACTGCATCTGTAACCCAAGGCGCGGCTACGGTAATTACCAGCAATATTTTTTCGTGTTCAGGCGGTAGGAACGCGCCAATTGGAACCATCAGTTCAAGTGATGGCACAACCTGGACAGTTCCATCCGAAGTCAATTTTGCAAACACTAGTTTCCCTTTTGCTTCAGATTTGTACAACCCTTGTTCAGGAGTAACTTACAGTTCCGCAACAGCAGCGATAGCAGCATTAAGCGGTGCTGATATTGTTGAAGTAGACGCAGGTGGCGAGGTCGTAACAGCATTTATTTTTGCCGATAATTATTTTGAAATGTACATCAATGGTAAAGCCGTCGGCAAAGACAAGGTTCCCTTTACTCAATTCAATTCCAATATTGTCCGCTTTAAAGCGAATAAGCCTTTTACCATCGCCATGAAATTGGTGGATTGGGAAGAAAATAGCGGCTTGGGCTCGGAAAGCAACCAAGGCAACAATTATTATCCGGGAGATGGGGGTATGGTGGCCGTTTTCAAAGATGCCAGCGGAAAGATCATTGCGACTACTGGCTCAGGATGGAAGGCACAAACCTTTTACACCGCCCCCATTAAGGACTTGACTTGCCCAACCGAAAATGGAACAACCAGGTTGACAACCAATTGCAATACCGATGGCTCGAACAACGGAACCGCTTATTATGCCTTGCATTGGAAAGTTCCAAGCGACTGGTACACAAAAAATTATGATGACAGTGCATGGCCCAATGCAAGCACTTATACCAATAGCACCATTGGAGTGAATGGCAAATCAGCCTATACCAATTTCACCAATATTTTTGACGATAGCTCCAATGATGCTTCTTTTATTTGGAGTACCAATGTCATTTTGGACAATGAGGTCATCGTTCGATTTACGGTCAAGTAATTTATAATTTTTTAAACTCATTTTCAATGAAAAACCTCTTTCCATTGCTTATTTTTCTTTTTACAGTGCCCTTGTTTTCTCAAAATAATACCCAAAATATCCGAGGTAAAGTAGTGGATGAATTGTCAAAATACCCATTAATAGGTGCTACAATTCAGTTCGTGAATACGGATGACAAAAAAGGCGCGGTTACAGATGTGAACGGTATGTATATATTGTCTGAAGTAAAGCCTGGCAGATACACCTTGAGCGTTTCTTACCTTGGCTATAAATCAATTTCTATACCAAACACGGTGGTTACGTCTGGAAAAGAAGTAATTCTGGATATCAACATGGAGGAAGATATTGCATCCTTGAAAGAGGTGGTAGTAAGTGCGACTAAAAACGGGAATACGGTCAATGAACTGGCTACCATAAGCGCAAGAACATTTTCGATGGAAGAAGTTAACCGTTATGCCGGTGGAAGAAGCGACCCAGCCCGGTTGGCGGCCAATTTCGCCGGGGTAAGTGCTCCCGACGACAGCCGAAATGACATCGTCATACGCGGCAACTCCCCTATTGGTGTTTTATGGCGTATCGATGGAATGAATGTGACCAATCCGAATCACTTCTCGTCGGTGGGAACTACTGGAGGTGCAGTGAGTGCCCTTAATACCAACTTGTTAAAAACATCCGATTTTTTTACGTCTGCTTTTCCTTCCGAATATGGCAATGCACTATCAGGAGTTTTTGATTTAGGGCTGCGGAATGGCAACAATCAAAAAAGAGAAACAACCTTGCAGATGGGGGTTATAACCGGCTTGGAAGCTACTACTGAAGGGCCGTTTAGTAAAAAAAATGATGCATCCTATTTGGTCGGTTATCGATATTCCCTAGCTGGTTTGGCTCAAAATGTAGGCATCGATATTGGAACACCGTCAACCCCTGTTTATCAAGATTTATCTTTTAAACTAAATAGCGGAACTACTAAAGCAGGAACTTTTTCCCTTTTTGGTATTTTGGCGTCCAGCACAATTAGCCTTGATGATGGAACAACGGGTAGCCTTTATGGCAATGGAAATGATACAGACTTCGATAGCAAAATTGGTATTTTTGGACTTAAACATGTCAAACAACTGAATGCCAAATCTTACTTGAGCTCTCTTATCGGCCTCAATTATACCAAAAATGACCTGACCATGTACGATACGAACAGGGAAACCGGTCTGTCCCAAAGCAGCGAAGAGCAAAATGTGCGAAAAACGGGATACAATTTTATTGTCAATTACAATTCAAAAATAAGTTCAAAACTGTTTTTAAAAGCAGGTATTCTAGATGAAGTTTTGGGGGTCTCTCTTTTTTATAGACAGAGAAGGAACAATACAACAGAATGGACACAAATTTGGAACGAGGACAGCTATACCAATCTGGGTCAAGCCTTTGCCCATTTGCAGTACAAAGCAACACAAAAACTGACCGTCAATATTGGGTTACATACTCAGGTGTTTTTGTTGAATAATTCAACCTCTATCGAACCCCGAGCAGGATTAAAATACGCGTTGAATAATAAAAGCAATTTGAATTTTGGTTACGGATTACATGCTCAAATGCAGCCAATTAATGTTTACTTCTTACAAACAACTAACAGCGAGAATACCACGAGTTACACCAATAAAGCTCTGGATTTTACCAAAAGCCACCATTTGGTATTGGGTTATGATTTGGTGCCTTTTTCGGATTGGCGTTTAAAAGCAGAAGTGTATTATCAGTCTATTTATGATGTTCCTGTTCATGCCTATTCAAGTAATTTTTCCTTGTTGAATACTGGGGCTACTTTCAAAGCGGACACAGAAGCAAACCTGGTCAACGAGGGTACAGGTGAAAACTATGGTGTGGAGCTGACGATTGAGAAATTTTTCAGCAAAGGTTTTTATGGCTTGTTTACTTCCTCCATTTACAGCTCTAAATATACCGGAAGTGATGGTATAGAAAGGAATACTGCCTTCAATGGGAAGTATGTATTCAATATTTTGGCGGGAAAAGAATGGAAAATAGGAAAGGAGAAAAGAAATACTTTCACAACAGATATAAAATACACCAATGCAGGTGGCAGGTATTACACCCCAGTTGACTTGACCGCCTCAGTAGCATCGGGTCGGGAAGTGCTGAGCGAGGACGTCTATTCTGTCAATTATGCCAATTATTACCGGTTGGATGTCAAAATTGGCTATACCTTGAATAGCAAATCTAGAAAACTGGCGCATTCATTTGCCTTGGATTTACAGAATGTGACCAATCATAATAATGTATTCTCCCAACAGTACAGCAGTCAAAGGGAGTCCATCAGCACAACTTATCAATTGGGTTTTTTCCCGAATTTTGTTTATAAATTTCAATTTTAAATGAAGCACAAGGTATTTGATAGGAACTTCTTTTTAGGGGCGATAAAAAAATACAGACAAAGCGATTAATTTGGGGTTATGAATAGAAGTGGAGCTTACCTTACTTTTTTATTGACTGTAGTATTGACCTTTGTGGTGCCCAAAGTGTTGGATCCCAATCGGGGACTTATTTTTGTTATTGAAGAAGTCTTTGTCGTTTTTTTCATACTGCTTGGTGTCTTTCTTTTTAGAAATCGCGTACAACGAAGCGTTATCGCATTAGATGTAATCTATCATTGGGAAGCGCAATTTAAAAAAAGGCTTTTACGAACAATAGCTGAAATGTTATTGTACAGCTTCATCCTTTATGTCATTCTATTTATTCCGGTCTATTTCTACATGCAACATTTTGGATTACCTGATTTTTATCACCAAATTTTATTACAAAAAGAATTGTTGACAGGCAGAGGACATCATCAAAAATTCCCTACATTTTTACCCATCACAGAGCGAATCCTATTCCTGACAACCTCACTTTTTACCACCTTATTCACCATTGAAGAAACATTCAGTTATTTCCAACGAAAAGCCACCCAAAAATCGGCCATTCAGGAATTGTTGAAGGAGCAGGCCATCATGAAAGCCAATGTGCTAAAAAAGCAACTTGACCCCCACTTTATGTTCAACACGCTAAATGTATTGAGCGGCTTGATACACGAGGATATTGATAAATCGGACAAGTTTATTAAAGAATTTTCCGAAATTTACAGATATGTAATCGAACAGAGCGAAGAAACAGTCAGCACCTTGAAACAAGAAAAGAATTTTATTGAATCATATTTGTTTTTATTGAAAATCAGGTTTGATGACAAGCTCATCGCCGACATTCGAATCCCTACAGAAAAGCTTGATTGTTTTATTCCTTCTCTAACGTTGGAGGTATTGGTAGAAAATGCGGTCAAGCATAATTTGGTTTCCAGCAAGAATCCACTGGTCATTGAAATATATACAGATGGGAATAACCTAATCGTCAGAAACAATATACAACCAAGAGAAGATGTAACTCACTCTCAAAAAGTGGGACTAAGCAACTTAAAGCAAAGACTTGAGTTGTTGAACTTTCCAGCAGCTAGTTTTGAGAAAAGTGCCGACCATTTTATTGCTAAAATTCCCGTAATTAAAGATTTATAATGGCTGTTATAAAAATACTAATCGTAGAAGATGAGGCCATAGCCGCAAGAAACCTCAAACGGATGCTGGATGAACTCAGCCAAGATATTGAAGTGGTGGACGTTATTGAGTCTAAAAAAGAGGCCATTCTAAAAATCCCACAACTAGATATTGATTTAATCCTAATGGATATCCACCTTTCCGATGGCAATGCATTTGGCATTTTTGAAAAATTAGAGTCTACCAAACCCATTATTTTTACCACCGCTTTTGATCAATATACATTAAAGGCTTTCAAACATTTAAGCATTGACTACCTGTTAAAACCTATTATCCAAGAAGATTTGCAATTGGCAATTGACAAATATCAACAATTTTTTCAAAATAAATTGGAACCAGCTATTCCATATCAAGAACTTGTCAAGTTGATTCAAACAAACAACAAAGCCTATAAAAACAGATTCCTAGTCCAAATAGGCAACAAATTACACTCTATTGAAATGGATGAAATCGCTTATTTTCAATCCATCGAAAAAACAACATCTTTAATCACAACAGAAAATAGAAGTTTCCCCATTGAGTATTCTCTGGTTCAATTAGAGATGGACTTAAACCCCGAGGTGTTTTTTAGAATAAATAGGCAGTTTTTAATCGCGCGCAAATCCATCTCCAACATTACTTATGTGTCAACGTCCAAACTGAAAGTCGAATTAGCACCATTGTCTAAAAACACCATTTTTGTGAGCATAGAAAAGATTACGGAATTTAAGCAATGGCTCATGTAGCAGTTTAATCAGTACAAAAAAATCCCGCAGCGCCAACCAGCACTGCGGGAATACCTACCTATATCGTTCCAAGAATAAATCCAAGAACTACTTCACCACACTCAACCTTTGCGTCTGCACCAATCCATCGCTCAACAAGCGGATGAAATACATCCCGGCAGGCAAAGTGCTCGTATTCACATTTAATTTGTGGAACCCTTCGGTTTGTTGCCCTTGATCCAAAGTTTGAACCAATTTGCCATTTAAATCGTAAAGGTCGATTTTCAAGGTGCGTGAGCGGCCCAAGGCATAAGTCAAGGTAGCTTGTTCTTTAGCCGGGTTGGGATACACACTCAGTTGGACGAAGTCGGTTTCGTTGTTCTTGAGGTCAACAGCCGAGGTGCTGATGTCGCCGCTGATGTAGTTGCTGAACTTGCGGGTGCTGAGGATGTTGCCTTCAGCGTCGAAGTAAGTGATCAGCAAGGTAGGGGCGGTTTTGGCACCACTGTTGTCGGCAATCACCAGGGAGATGCCTCTTTCGATGGCCGTTCCGCAGTATTCCAGGTCTTCAGCGGATGGGAAGCTGCTGTACACATAATCTGTACCCATCGAGGTATTGACCGCACAGTTTTGGTCATCGCGCAGGCTTTCTCCTTCAATTTTCCCGGCATTCGCGGCAAAGATGTATGGAGCAGAAGACAAACGTCCAGTACCAGGATCGGTTTGATCCAGACTCACGGCCATGGCCGCAATTTCGCTGTGGTACTTTGAGCTTGGGTCAGCTTGCAGGCGCACTGCGTACAATTTCGACTGAATGGCGTGGCTCAGCGTAGGCACATCGTGGTTGATGATGTTGCCTTTCCACTTCAGGGTATCACGGCAGAACGTGCCATCGCAGTAGTTTACTTGCAAAACGATGTTGCTGCCGTAGGTCACACTGGCACTTACCCAGAATACCAGGCTATTGTAAGCGGGAGGGCTCAGGGTAATCAGGCTCGTGCTAGTCATGGGCTGAGACAAACCACCATCCACACTGTAACTTCCGGCGCTCAAACCAGCCGCTGCCAAAATATTTACCGAGCAAATTGGCTTGGTAGAAGGGTTGGTGTAAGTGAAAATGCCCGTCTTTTTGAAATGAGAGCTCTTGAACTTCAGGCCCCATTCACCGCAGCAATCACTAGGTTTTTGTGGTTTGCAACCGTCAAGTTTGATTTCTTTGAAGCACTGCTCGCCGTTGGCAAAAGTGATGCTGAACATGACCACCATACTTCCAGTGGTATTGTTGGGGCTGGCGTCAAAACATAGGTCCATCGTTGGTGCACAACCATTCGGGATGAAATTGAAGTTGCTTTGGCCCTGGTAAGCACCCAGGCTAGCCGCACAGTTCCAATTGGCGCTGCTGATGACTCCACCTTGTACGGTAACCTGAATCAGTTTGACTTCACAAGGCGTCACCAGTTTCAGGCAACACTTGCCCTGGATCGCTTGCAGGGTCGTTTTTTCGCAGCAGCCACTGGATACCACCGAAGCACATACCGTATTGGATGCAGCAGGGGTCAGCGGGGTGTAAGCAAGGTTGCCATTGATGATGTATTTGCCCGAACCACGGGATACAAAATCGTTGCAAGCTTGCTGGTTGGTCTGCGCATTTGCGGCAGTAGTCACTTTGAAGCTGGAGCGAAGGGTTCCACCGCTGATCAAGCCATAAACCGCGCCGTAACCGATGCCGACGTTGTTGCCAGATCCCGTGAAAGGCCAGGCGTCGGCAGTGCTGCCTATGTTGATGCCCATCGAGTTCAGGATGCTCAGGTTGTTTCCGGCCATGGTACCTGCGGTTCCCGTTGCGGGGGGTGTAGCCACTACTGCGTAAGCGTAGCCAGTTGGGTTGCTCACGCCAAACTGCGAGCCACGGGTCAGTGCGCGGTTCATTACTCTCCAGTCGTTGGCGCCGTCGTTCATCGGCAGCAGGTCAACCTTGCGCACATCGTATAATGGGCCAGTTCCGGTATTTTTGAGATTCAAGCGGTACCAAAGGCTGCCGCCAGCAGTCGTAGTCGTGCTGTTTGCCCAGGTCACGTTGTCTTTGCTGATCTCTTTGGTCAGTTCGGTACCGTGGGTTACGTTGATGATGGTATAAACTATATTGGAGGTCTCACCAACTGGCAGGTTGCCACCAGAACCCTTGAAGGTATTGGGAACAATCCCGCTCGCTGCATCAGCCGATACTTGTACATCAAATTCGATGAAGTAGAAAGTCACCCCTTGCGTACCGTACACCCCACAATTGGCGTAATAAAAATCCTTACATTCTGCGGCAATATTCAGGTTGGTCCAGTTCAGGGTTTGGCCACTTACACTGGGGCTAGCAATTGCCCAGGGGGTCGCTCCTACCCCACCGCAGGCAGGGCTGTAATTGTTGCTGGAATAGGCAATTTGGTTGCCCACATACGTCAGGCTGGGGTCGAGGATGTCGCTGAGGTTGAAATTGGTGGCATTTTGGGAGCCGATGTTTTGCACCCGCAAACGGTAGCGGAAAGTATTGCCGGGCTGATAAGCCACTTGAGGGCTGCAAATTTCTTTGTACAGGCACAAATCCGGCGCGGGAGTGGAAGTTACAAAACTGGCACAGCTTTGTTGAGCCGGGATTTGACTGGATGTCAGATTGGCGCAGTTGGTAATCGTGGTATTGGGTGCTACATTGGCATTGATGGTGAAGTAAATCTGGATTTGTAAACAAGCCGAAGCGGCCAGGCCAGTTTGGCTAAAATTTAAGGTTGCGACTGGGCTGCTGATCGGTGCCGTCCAGTTGATGTTGCCTGTTTGGCTACTGGCAATGGTTGAAACCGAGCTATTGGCCAAAGTAGCAGAGGCGGTAACCGGAGCAGAAGCATTGAACACAATTGAGTTAACGGTAACACCTGCGGGCAACACATCCTGTACCGAAAAAGTCAGCGGGGTATTGCCATTGTTGCAAGTAGTGAGGTAGTAAATGCCTTGACAGCCGGGCATTTTGTTGTTCAGGTACAAACCTTTGCCAAAAGTACCAGAACTGATGGGCGCAGCTACCTGCACACAAGTGGTATTGCTGTTGGCGCTGAACTGTTGGTTACAAACATTGGTGCCAGAAAGTGTAGCAGTATTGGGAATTTGGGTACCCACGGGGAAAGAAGCTGCCGGGTAATTCACCGTCACCTGACAAACTTGATACACCCAAGGACTGGCGGCATTGAGGTTGCCCACATTCCAGGTCAGGGTATTGCCACTTTGGGTGATGCCACAGGTGCTGGACACGAGAGTAGCGCCTGCAGGCAATACGTCGGTAACAATAGCGCTATTCAAGTTGATTTGGCCATCATCGTTGCCTTGGTAGGGGCTGGCTTTGTACACGATCAGGTTGTAGGTGACATTGCCGCCCAGCGCCATGATGTATTGGCAACCATTGTTTTGAGGATTCCAGGACAAGCCCGTGACGCCTTTACTCACGGCAAAGGGATTATTTGCAGTAGCGGTTGTAGAGATAAAATCAGTGCAAATTTTGGATTGGTTTTTGGCTTCCAGGCAAACCTGGTTGCGGGCTGTAGTGCCAGGGCAAGTAGTGCCCGCTGGGAAGTGAACGTTGATTTGGAAGGTACCACTACAACCTGAGCTCACCGAGGCGAGGCTGTAGGTAACCAGGTTGCCACTTACGGTTACCACCGGAGTGCCACAACCGGAACCGGGAATCACCCCATCAATGACCAAACTACCTGGCACCTGATCAGTAATGGCGATGCTGGTGGCACCAGCGGGAATGGTGTAAAAAATGGTGTAGGTAAAAACGACGCCTGAAGGCACAGTGGAGTTGCTGACCTGTTTTTTTACCACAAAACCATTCGCGGTAGCGGTATTGGTTACGGTGGGTTGGATTTGGGCCAACAAGGTGCTCGGAACACTCAACATCAGGAGGTAAAAGAACACTAACATCAAACGGCTTTGGAACTTTTTCATGTTCATGGAATTAAAATTTGGACGAATTAAGTAGGTTTCATCTACTCATCTCCAAAGCCGTTTATTTCTTACGCTCGTTTGCACAGTTTTTTTTCAAAAAAAATTCAAGCCCACTATTTTTTCAACAAACTCCCTTTACCTACCGCTATTTCCGAGCCTTCGGCCAAAAACACCGATTTGGGTCCAAGGGTATTTAAAAAGGCAAATTCAGCACCATAGGCTGCGCCAAAATCGATGCTACAATCAAAAGTGTGTACCGCATAGGTTTGCCAACGGGGGTGCTCCACGGCGTACTCCATCGTCCGTTGCGCATCCCAAAGGGCGTAACCCCAGTAATGCTCAGTGATAAATTCTGCTTCGCTGCCGGGCACCAGATCGACGCCTTGAGCCTGGGCAGTAGCCGAAAATTGGTAATGCTGGCCTTTTTGCGTCCAGGAATATTGTACTTGTAGTTGCTCGGGCATTTCGTTCCATTGGTACTGCATGGGTACCGTTTTGTAACGTTCGCGGTACAAGGTATTGGCTACCCAGGTGATGGTGGGCACCGGCACCAGCTCGCGGACGAATACGACGCCTCTTTTCCAGCCCAGCTCCGGGTCTTGATACCGCACATAAAATCGCAGGTTGATTTCCGGGAAATGACGGTGCCCGGGGAAACCTATACCCAGCACTTTGGTGTTCATGAAACGGAAACCGACCAAGCTGATGTAGCAGGTATCATTCCACAAATCCAGTTCTACCCCGGCTGGCATATAAGGCACCAATACCGCTGGATCAACAGCGTAATTGAACATCAGGAGTCGACGCCATTCGGCGGTAAGGAAGGGATTTTGCATGGTAAAAATTTGAAAGCCTGCTCAGGAAACGGAAAAAAATAAGGTGCTATTTTAACTTAGGTGTAGCTTTAGTGCCTTGGGTTTCTTAGGTGGTTAAAAATTTTCTTTCTTCACCACCTAAGAAACCTAAGGCACTAAAGGAAACACCTAAGGGACGCCCTTTGTTCCTTATTCTCTTTGTCGCCAAAAACTATGCCCGAATATGCCCATCTCCTTTCACCACCCACTTGTAACTGGTCAGTTCTGGTAGCGCCATCGGCCCACGGGCGTGTAACTTTTGGGTACTGATGCCAATTTCGGCACCCATTCCGAATTGCGCACCATCGGTAAAGGCCGTAGAAGCATTGGTATACACCACCGCTGCGTCCACATCGCGCAAAAACTGCGCTTGCACATCGGGATCTTCCGCCACGATGGTTTCACTATGGCGGGAGGAATACTGATCGATGTGATCGAGGGCAGCTTGCAGGTTCGCCACGGTTTTTACCGACATTTTGTAGGACAAAAACTCCGTCCCAAAATGCTCCTCGGTGGCTAAGGACAATAGTTCCGCAGGGTAATGTCCACTTAATTGCGCTAAGGCAGCTTCGTCCGCAAACAATTCCACCTGGCTGGCGGCTAATGGCTGCAACAATGCGGCCAAATCGCCCAAACGGGCTTCGTGCACGATCAAGGTATCGAGCGCATTACAGACACTAACCCGCCGGGTTTTGGCATTGTGCACGATGGCACTGCCCTTAGTCAGGTCGCCACTGGCATCAAAATAGGTATGGACAATGCCCGCCCCGGTTTCGATGACGGGCACGGTGGCGTTTTTGCGCACAAAATCGATCAGCCCCTGGCTACCCCGGGGAATCACCAGATCGATGTATTGGTTGGCAGTCAAAATGGGCAAAAGGGCGTCCCGTTCGCTGGGGGCGAGGTAAACCGTTTGCTCGAGTTGATAATCAGCCAGGATAGTTTCGATCAGTCCCACGATGGCTAAGTTGGAAAAATGGGCATCGCGGCTACCTTTCAGCACAGCGGCGTTCCCCGATTTGAGGCAAAGGGCAAACACGTCAAAAGTTACATTGGGTCGAGACTCGTACACGATGCCAATCAGGCCCATCGGCACGCTGATTTTTTTAAGCTCCAGTCCGTTGGGCAAAGTTTTTTCTTCAAGTACTTGCCCTAAAGGCGAAGGCAATTGAGCTACTTTGCGTATGTCGCTGGCAATGTCCTGAAGGCGCTGAGGATTCAACAAGAGTCGATCGTACTTGGGATCGGTGGGATCCATGCGGTCTAAATCCTGTTGATTGGCAGCTAAAAGGGCGGGAGTTTGGGCGATACAGGCATCAGCCAAACGATTTAGAATGGTATTGATGTCAGCGTTGCTGAGTTGATTCAGTTTACGGGCCGCCTGGCGGGTGGCGTGGAGTTGTTCCAGGATTGTGTCCATTGCTAAAAGTAGTTTTAGAGCATGTTTAAATTTTTTTGTTTGGCTGCAAATGACCCAATTTAGGCTGCATTTCGCCCCGAAAATGCTCATTTAGCGCTGTCCTGTCCCGGCTTGTCGGGATAAACTCCGCTTTTCGAGTCTCGTTCAGCCTAAATTGGGTCATTTTCGCCTCAAACAAAAAAAATTAAACATGCTCTTAATCAAAAGCCAAAAATAGGGGCAAAAAGTTTCCAGTACGGGTGAACGATTCTAAAAAAATTATGCAATTTGACCTAAAGTCTATCGTCCAAACCAAAAAGATCACCATGTTCAGCCGTTTTATTACACTTTCCCTATTGCTCTGCTGCAGCCTAACTGTGCTCAGTGCACAAAAAATCCAAACCATCCGTGGTCGTATTTCCCCCGCTAAAATGGGCCTCACACTCATCCACGAGCACGTGTTTCTCGATTGGTCAGGAGCTGAAACGACTCGACCCGAATTGTGGAACAACGACTCAGCGGTAGCAGTCATCCTCCCTTATCTGCGGGCAGTCCAAAAATATGGGGTCAAAACCATCCTGGAATGTACCCCCAACTACATTGGCCGCAACCCCAAATTGCTGGTACGTTTGGCGGACAGTACCGGGCTACAGTTTTTGAGCAATACGGGGTATTACGGGGCTAGAGGTGACCAACACATCCCTGCGAGTGCCTACACCGAAACTGTCGAACAAATTGCCGAGCGCTGGTTGGATGAATTCAAAAACGGCATCGATGGCACTTCCGTCCGACCTGGGTTCATCAAAATTGGGGTGGATGGAGATTCCACGCTTTCCGAAATTGATGCCAAAATCGTTAGCGCGGCAGCGCGTACCCACTTGCGCAGCGGCTTGACGATTGTGGCCCATACTGGCCCTGATCCATTGGCTTTGCGCCAAGTAGAAATCCTGGAGCAAGCAGGTGTAGCCCTCAATGCCTGGGTATGGACGCACGCCCAAGGTGGTACTGACGCAACTCGGATAGCCTTGGCTAAAAAAGGGGCCTGGATTTCGCTGGATGGCCTGGGTTGGGTGAACCCGGCTGAGCGAGGTGGAGATTCAACGGCCTTGATGCATTACGTCAAGGCCATTGAAGCATTAAAGGCGGCGGGCTGCTTGGGCCGGGTGTTGTTGTCGCACGATGCGGGCTGGTATACGCATGGGGTACCAGGGGGCGGGCGTTTTCAGCCGTATACGTTGATTTTTACACATTTATTGCCAGTCTTGCGGGAGCGGGGTTTTTCAGAAAAAGAGATTGAATGGATGTTGGTAAAAAATCCGCAGGAGGCGTTTAAAATCAGGGTAAGGGCGAGGAGGAAATAGCGGCTGAGGTGAGTCTTAAGTGCCTTAGGTTTCTTAGGTGGTGAAAAATGTTGTGCTGGTTTTATTTTCACCACCTAAGGAACGAAAGACACTGAAGGGGCACCTCAGTAGCGAGTCATTCCCTCGCAATGGGATCAGCCACCCCATCCGGGTCATTTTTAGCCGTTCCTCTGGTCGGAATACCCACGCCCCGAATCAGCAATAGTGCCGCTACGTGTGGTGCCGCCGCCGAAGTCCCCGAAGCAATCGCATACCTTCCATTCATCCAGGTGGAAGTAATCCGAACGCCGTAAGCCGCTACATCCACTACATCGTTGCCAAAATTGGAAAAGCTAGCGAAAGTATCGGTGCTGTCTACGGCGGATACGGTGAAGACATTGCTGTGGTTGATCCGGGCGGGGGAATAAGCTGAAGCAGCTTCACCTTCGTTGCCTGCGGCAATGGCGAAAAGAATACCTTTGTCGGCAGCAGCGCGGATTTCACGTTCCAAGGCCAGGGAGGTGCCTTCGCCGCCCAGGCTCATGTTGACCACATCGCCCGCTTGGCCATTCAGGCTCGCATAAGCCACCGCGCGTAAAATATCCGAAACCCGGCCTTCACCCTCTTTGTCTAACACTTTGAGCGCGACCATCTTGGCACCTGAGGCGACGCCCAAAACGCCCAGGTTGTTGTTCAGCGCACCGATGATGCCCGCCACGTGGGTGCCGTGTCCGTTCACGTCATCGACGGTTGTTTCGCCAGATACAAAGGAGCGACTGCGTTCGGCATCAATGTTGAGGTCGGGATGATCAAGGTCGACGCCGGAGTCGACGATCCAGACGGTTTTATCACTAAACTTGAGGCCATTGCCGTAGCCGGTTTTGCGCACATTCCACACCACTTGGCGCGAACTGACCAATTCTACACAGGCACACAAGCCCAGGATGCGATCGGGTTCAACAAAATCTACCGCAGGATCTTTTTGCAAACGCTGAGCAGTAGCTTCACTGAGCTGAGCTACAAAGCCATCGATGGCACCGCCGTGAAAACTACTTTCTATCTCTTCTTCGGTCGTGCTGCTGTACTGTTGCATGAGGTCTTCGGCACGGGCTTGTATCGATGTAGCACTTGCACTACTGCGCAGGCTGCCTTCCTTCATCGCTACAATGTAAGTTCCTACAATGATGGCACCACTGCTGGCTGAAGCCTTGACTAAACAATCATCGGGCTCGCTTGGTCTAATGCTCAAACTGTCGTCTGCCTCGGGAGTGCATGCCCATAAGCTCAGCAATAGGATTCCTGTTAAATATTTTACCCTTGACATCATTTTCCTTTTTACCGGGTGATTCAAAAACTTAAACATCTCTTAGTGTAAAGGTAAAGGGCTGCTGCATGTACTCAGTTGGATGGCTGGATTTGATTGCTTCGAATTTAAAACGACAAATCTCATTTCGAGGATGGAAAGGAAAGCTTAAAGTTTTGTCAGTGAAATGCTAAAGAACGGTTTCAGAATAAAGTCGTCTAGTTTAATGCCTTTTTGATCCAAAATCCCGAACAGGCTATCCCCAAAAACTTTTCCTTGCATCTATCCGTTAAATTCTGCATAATGCATTATCGAAAATAAAAACCATGTCGAAAAAAGTTGTCCAGCAGCGTGTATATGAAAGCCTTTCATTGCCTTTCAAGTTTGTGGTAGGCATTTGGCTGATCCACTTTGCACAAAGTATTTTGCATTTGAATTTGGGTAGTTGGGGCATTTACCCACGGGAGACCTTCGGGTTGCCGGGTATCATCACCGCGCCGCTGATTCATGCCGATTTTCCCCACTTGTTGTCCAATACCCCACCATTGTTTATACTGAGTGCGATGGTGCTGTTTTTTTACCGCAGTGTAGCCATCTCCAGTATTTCGCTGATTTATTTGCTGACAGGCGCGGCGGTATGGGTATTTGGACGGCCAGTGTTCCACATCGGGGCCAGCGGTGTAATTTATGGTTTGGCAGCGTTTGTAGTGTTCAGCGGTATTTTTCGGCGCAACCTCAAGTCGATCGCTTTAGCCTTGATCGTAGGCTTTTATTACGGCTCAATGGTTTATGGCATTTTCCCGGGCCAGGAGGGTGTGAGTTGGGAAAGCCATTTGTTGGGGGCTATGGTGGGAATATTCGCTTCTTTTGTGTTCAAAAATTCGATTGAACGCGATGAACATCGGCAAGTTCCCTCCTGGGAAAATGACCCGACTTACAACCAGGAACAATTCTTTTTGAACCGGGATGCGTTTTTGAAGACGAAGTCGGAACGGGAAAAGGAGACACGGGACAATGGGTGGTGGCGGTAAGTGATATCAACGGCACACCACTTTACCTGAAGCGACCACACTGCCTTGGGCGTCTTTGATTAGGTAGAAGTAAAGGCCGCTGGGTAACCGTCCGGTATCAATCCGTTCAATCGCACCATTGATGTGCTGATTTAGCAATACTTGGGCCTGACTATTTTGCAGATAGAAAGTATATAGCGCTGCATTGGTGCTGCTTTTTACTAATTCAACTTGCAAATAATCAAAAAATGGATTGGGGTAAACCTTTGCTTCGATCCCAGTCGGCCCCTGGCCTCCACCCTTTTTAGGCAACGCTGATACCATAATATTCCCTGTCGTATTGGTCGTAATCGGAGGATTGTAATCGAAATAAATGTGCGCCGTATTGGCAATTTCAGTCTGCTCCGCTAGTCCCGCTTTAGCCGAAATCTGATACCGCACGAAGCCGTGACTAAGCGGTTCATTTGTTTTGGTTGGAGGCAGCAAAATATTGCGGAATAAAAATTCAACGGCCCCATCTTTAACTAGGTGGGTTTCTACAGGGTGGCTAGCCATGATCGGCTTAAAGGTTTTCCAATCCAAATTGCCATCCAAGGTGTCTCTAACTACCACCGTAAATGCAGTATCCGTACCCGTGTTTTGAAAGCGAATGGTGTACTCCATACGCTCTTTAAACAAGGTGAAATTTTGGTTGTAATTGGCAATCCGAGTAGGTTGAACCAATTTGTCATTGGGATCGTAAGCACAGCGAATTTCTGAGCGATAATCGTAAGTATTCGCGAGGAGGAGCTGTCCCGTATTGTTTTCGACATAGGCTAAGCCACGCATCAAAATGGTGTCCCCAAGGAAATCTGTCCCGGCAATGCGGAAAAGTAGCTTCACGGATTTGGTTTCGGAGCCATACAATTGATCCACATCCCAAAATAAGGTATCTCCCTGAATTTGACTTGGCGCAGGCTCAGCCTGTACAAAATTGGCCAATTTGCTCAATACCAAGCCGTACCTACCCTGAGTAAACAAACAAGCTTCATTGTGCAAACTCAACCAAAAGGGAACTTCAAAACCACAACGTGTTGGTGCGGAGTTTAGCCTTACTTTAAGTTTGGGGGCGCTTGAAGTAGGTTTGAAGCCAAAGTGGCGAACCAGTGGTTTGTTTTTTTCCAACACCACTTGATAACTCAGAGAATCCGTACTCAGCTCCCAGCAAGAGTCTGGCGCGACACTGATGCGGTATTTTCCTTCGGGGGCATAAAAGCGGTATTGGCCTTGAGCATCCGTGTAGGAGGCCAGGGCAGCAGGTTCTAGATTGACGGGCAGATTGAAGATTTTTTGCTCCGAAGAGTCGTATTTGTGGTTGTTGTTTTCATCCCAGAAGGCGAAGCCGGAAATGGATGGGTGGTTGGCAAGGTTTTCCAACCAGGATATTTTTTCAACCTTCCCTACAATCGCCAAAAGTAAATCTTCATCTTCATCTAAATCCAAATCAGCTGAGGAAATACGATATATTATATTTTTTTTTTCAGCAAAAGAAATAAATCTCTTAACGAAAGCCTCATTGCCTTGATTTTCAAGCCATCTTATTTTTCCATTGTTTTCTCCTTGAATAATATCAGTGTCTCCATCTTTATCGACATCAAAATTTAATAGTGATGGGAAATCAAGTGAGTCAACACTCAGTTTTATAGCTTTAAATACACCTTGCCCGTTATTTTGATACCATACTGTGTATGCACTAACATAGCTATCTCCTATCGTCAACAAATCATGATCACCATCATTATCTAAATCATCAACTAAAAGTTGGTGAGGTAAATAAGTATCTCGCAAAACTTGTTTGGTAAAATTCGCTTTCCCATCGTTGACAAAAAAATGAATCAAAAAATCACGTTTAGTTATCAATACAATATCCATATCTAAATCATTATCAATATCTTTTACAGCTAAATCTTTAATGTCTTTAAATCCATGCGCGATAGTGTAGAAATCTACAAAAGTACCATTGCCCTCATTTTTAAAATAAAGTAGTTCCTCTCTTGAGTCATCATTTAGCACAAGGTCTAAATAACCATCTCCATTTATATCGCCTTGGCCAACAGTACTGTATGAAAGCCCATATTTAGTCACAGGATTAAATGATAAGAACCCTTTGTTGCCTTCATTCTTAAACCATTTAACAGCAGATCCAGACATCATGGCCGCTATGTCAAGATCCTTGTCTCCATCCACATCCATTACTTTGGCATCGAGGGCATTTTCTCTATCACTGATAATAATTTGTTCTGAAAAATTACCTTTTTGTAGATTTTTGAACCATCCAATCGTATGATCAGTATAGGATGTTGCAATGATGTCTAAATCTCCATCTCCATCCAGGTCACCAGGTATAAGAGCACGTACATCCTTAATATTGGGGTGTATTAAATTCTGAAAAGCCCCAAAACCCGTCTTTACATTGTTGATAAATAGCCCTAATTCGTCATTTTCAATTCCATAAATAATATCAACGTCTTGATCTTTATCCATGTCTGATAAAGCCAAGTGTCCATTCCCGCCAGTGAAAGTTTTATGCAAGATGGCTTTTTCTTTGAAATTACCGTTTCCATCATTTTTATAACTGAAAAGGGAAGAGGGATAATCAAAAGTAGTAAAAAGGATATCTCGATCTCCGTCTTTATCAATATCTGCAAATTTCAAACTAGATATGCCTCCAGAAATCACTGAAAGCCGAATTGGAGTAGAAAATTTTTCACCTCCCTGATTTATATTTATCAAGATAATAGTTGAATCTCTTTTCTGTCCAAAGTCCAGCCCATAAACAAGATCATTATCTCCATCATTATCCAAATCACCAATTTCAATAGGTGAGTTCATAAATGTATTGTTGGTATAAATTTCAACAGGTTTAAAACCTCCTTTCCCGTCATTTTTCCACCACTGCAATAAATGGTTTTCAGCTACTGCAATAAGGTCAACAAACCCATCTTTATTCAAGTCGGTTACAACCATATTATAAACAAAAGGCGGTATTGCTTCCTGATAAAATTTATTATTCCCGTCATTTTTAAACAAAGTGCCAAAAGAAGTGACAATATCCAGATCTTTATCATTGTCCAAATCCACGACCTGAAATTTAATTGTTGATCCATATTGTTCTAGTCTTTCTTTGATTGTAATCGCTTCATCAAATTGATTGTTTCCTTTATTTTTGATCCATTTGATGCCTTGAACAGGGCCAAAAGTATTCCATCTCGCAGTTGTTACAGCAAAGACAATATCCTTTTTTCCATCTCTATCCATGTCGGCAATTGCCAATGCATCTATTCTGAATGAACCTTTAAGTATTACTATTTGCTTTGAAAAAACTCCCCTGCCCTCATTTCGGTATAAAGATATTTTATCCCAGGAAGCAGTAAGAATATCTTCATCCCCGTCGTTATCCAAATCGGCAACTTGGATATCATTCAATTCACATACTTCGCATTCCTCAATCACCCGCTCCTTCCCAAACTGCCCCCAAACACGCCCCAAAATTCCCAAAACCATCACTACTACAACCAGGGTCAATCTCCATTTCCTCATTACAGCATCCATTTTTTGGTTTAGTAATTTTCCAACAAAAATAATACATCCATACAAATCAAAGCAAATCTCTCTGTGTTTTTACTGTTAAATTTTTATCCTCACCCCATTTTTATCCCCTTAAACACCTCCAGCGCCCCCGGATTCCGCATCGCATCCCGATTCACCGACGACTCTATCGACTTCCCCAACAAAATTTTCTTCACTGGAAGTTCCATCTTTTTACCACTTAATGTATACGGTATTTCCGGCACCACAATCACCCGATCCGGCACATGGCGCGGGGAAAAATCCGTCCGCAAGGTGTTGGCAATTTTTTTCAACAAAGCCTCATCCAATACCACGCCTTCCGCCAGTACCACGAACAAAGGCATCATCGAATCCCCATTTTCCTGCTCCAGGTTGACGATCAGGCTATCGCGGATTTCGGGTAGTTTTTCCACCGAGCGGTAAATTTCGCTGGTGCCAATGCGGATGCCCTGGCGATTGAGCGTAGCATCCGAGCGGCCCAGGATGATCAGGCTTTGGCGGGGGGTGATTTGCAACCAGTCGCCTTGGCGCCACACACCGGGATAGGTGTCGAAGTAGCTGGCCGTGTAGCGACTAAAATCGGGGTCATTCCAAAATTTCACGGGCATACAGGGCATCGGCTGGGTGATGACCATTTCGCCGACCTCGTCGATGAGCGGGTATCCGGCTTCATCCCAGGATTCCATGGCGCAGCCGAGGGTGCGGCACTGGATTTCGCCTTCGTATACCGGCCAAAGTGGATTGCCACCCACAAAAGCGGTACACACGTCCGTTCCGCCACTGATGGAACACAACCAGAGATCCGATTTCACTTGCTCGTATACCCAGGCGAAACCCTCGGGGGGCAGCGGTGAACCAGTCACCCCAATCGAACGCAGATGCTCCAGTCCAAAACTAGCAGGCTGAATCCCCCCTTTGATACAGGACAAAATATAGGCAGCGCTGGTACCAAAATGGTTGATGCGCAAATCTGCGGCCATTTTCCACAATACATTGAGATCGGAATAACCGGGGCTGCCGTCGTACAAGACAATGGTCGCCTTGGCCAAGAGGGCCGCCTGCACAAAATTCCACATCATCCAGCCCGTGGTGGAGTACCAGAAAAAGCGTTCACCGGGTCGGACATCGTTGTGAAAATGCAGGTACTTGAGGTGTTCGAGCAGCATCCCGCCCTGACTGTGGGTAATCGCCTTGGGCAAACCCGTGGTGCCTGAAGAATACAAAATCCAAATGGGGTGGTCAAAAGGGACTTTGGTGAAGGTCAATTCAGCATCTTGGTTTTGAAGGAGGATGGTCGACCAAGCGTTGCTTTGGAATAAATTCAGCTCAAACTCTTCCACATAAGGAATCACTACTGTATCCAGCAAAGTGGGGAGCTGTTGCTTCAACTGCTGGATTTCAGCCCGCCGATCAAATTTTTTCCCACCATAATAATACCCATTCACGGCAATCAAGACCACCGGCTCGATTTGTACAAAACGTTCGAGCACACTACTGACCCCAAAATCAGGGGAACAGCAGGACCAAACCGCACCAATGGACAGGCTCGCCAAGAGCGCCACTGTTGCCTGCGGGATGTTGGGCAGGTACCCAACGACCCGATCACCGGGCTTCACGCCCACATATAATAGGTGTGCCCGCAGTGCGGCAACCTGAGTACGCAACTCATCCCAACTTGTTTCTTGCCGCTCAATGTGTTCAGCCTGGAAAATAATCGCTGGAAACCGATCGTCTGCACGGCGAAAAATCTCCTCGGCATAGTTGAGCAGCGCGCCTTCAAACCAACGAGTATGGGGCATTTCCCCCTGCATGGCTGCGGAATAAGTCCAGTCCAAGTCAAAATAGCGCAGCAGGGAAGTCCAAAATGCCGCAGGCTGATCCACCGACCATTGCCAGGCGGAGGTATAATCCGCAGGAATGGCGAGTCCAGATTCTTTTTCCAGCCAATTCAGGTAATGGGTCAGGTTGGTTTGAGCGATCCACTCCGGGGAGGGTGTCCAGCGCAGGTGGTTGTTCATGAGGTTTTTTTAAAAACAGAAGGGCAACCCTGATCGAAACCCGGATTGCCCTTTTGATTCAAGCAATAATGTTAACGTAGAATAGTCCGCTCGGTTAATTAACTGAGTCAGAAAGTTCTTTGCCAGGCTTGAATTTTACCACTTTTTTGGCATCAATTGTGATGGTTTCACCAGTTTGTGGGTTGCGGCCAGAGCGAGCGTCACGTTTGGAAACAGAAAAAGTACCGAAACCGATTAGGGTTACTTTTCCGTCGCCTTTCAATTCGGCAGCAATACTGTCCAAAACGGCATTCAGCGCGTCAGTTGCTTGGGCTTTGGTAATCTTCGCGCCTTCAGCAATTTTGTTAATCAGATCTCCTTTATTCATCTCAAAGGGTTTTGATTAAAAATTAATTGGTGTCAAATTTAGGGGCTCTCATTTTTAAAACCAAGTTATTTTTGGTAAAAAACCCGAAAAACCTAGATTTCACAAGGGCTTTCGAGCGTTATACCCTCATAAACGCAAAAAAACAGTTGTTATGTTACCTAAATTTAGAAAAACTTTTGCCTTGCCGTCCAATTTGGCCTTGCTCTTGCTCTGTATTTTCTGTGTGGTGGGCAGTGCCAGCAGCTTTAGTTGCAGCCGAAAATCGGGTTGCCCGGCCGTAGACACCGTCAGTTCCCGCCTGGCTGGAGGTAAAGAAATGCCCAAAGCCAAACGCTCTAAGAGTAGTGGTCTTTTCCCCAAAGGGTTCAAACGATAGTTTGGCAAAGTTCCAGGAGCACGCCGTTGGCTGACTTGGGATGGACAAAGCACACCAGCTTATTGTCGGCACCGCGCTTGGGTTCCGCATTGAGGAGTTGAAAACCCTCTTTGCGCAGGCGTTCCATTTCGGCGTAAATGTCGTCGACCTCAAAAGCGATGTGGTGCAAGCCCTCGGGCTTTTTTTCCAGGTATTTGGCGATGGCACTATCCGGGTGGGTAGCCTCCAGCAATTCGATTTTTGCCTCACCAGTTTGCAAAAAAGAGGTTTTGACATACTCCGAAGCTACTTCTTCCTCTTTATAAGGTGCAATACCCAGGAGTTTTTCAAAATGAGCATTGCTGTCTTCCAGGTTTTTTACGGCAATGCCGATGTGTTCGAGGCGCAAAATCATGTGAAACAAGTTGAAAAGTTCAGAGCCAATACAAGATAGGCTTTTTATTTTGCGGCGTAAACTTTTCAACTCTTCAACACTAAACTTTTCAACTCTTCCAAAATGCACTTACCTTTGCAGTAAATTTTTAAAGCTGATCAAAAAAACTGTTCCCGGAAGAAAAGAATCTTCACGGGTCAGGGGCAATAAACATACAATGGTTGAAGTCAAAATTCTTTCAGGAACCAATTCCAGTTATTTGGCTGAAAAAATTGCCGATTATTACGGGAACCCGCTCTGCGATGTAAAAATGAACCGCTTCAGCGATGGCGAAATGCAGCCGGTCATCAATGAATCGGTACGGGGCGCTTACGTCTTTTTTATCCAATCTACTTTCCCCCCTGCTGAAAACCTCATGGAATTGTTGCTGCTGATAGATGCAGCCAAGCGGGCTTCAGCGGGTTACGTCACCGCGGTGATTCCCTATTTTGGTTACGCCCGACAAGACCGCAAGGATCAGCCACGGGTGCCCATTTCAGCCAAATTGATTGCCAACTTATTGGAAGCAGCGGGTGCCAATCGGATCATGACCATGGATTTCCACGCTGATCAAATCCAGGGCTTTTTCGACATCCCTGTGGATCACCTCAAAAGTGAAGCCATCTATATTCCTTACCTGCAAGAACAGGCGATGGACAATATCATTTTTGCTTCGCCGGATGTGGGTGGGGTCAAAAGAGCCCGTTCTTACTCCAAACATTTTCGCACCGAACTAGTGATTTGTGACAAATACCGCGAAAAAGCCAACCAAATTGCCGGGATGACCGTGATTGGAAATGTGGAAGGCCGCGATGTCATTTTGGTGGATGATATGGTGGATACAGCTGGTACACTCTGCCGGGCTGCGGATATCATCATGGAAAAAGGAGCGACTAGTGTGCGCGCCATTTGTACCCACCCGATACTTTCTGGCAAGGCGTACGAAAATGTAGAAAATTCTGCGCTGACTGAGTTGATTGTGTGTGATACGATTCCGTTAAAGCAAAGTTCACCTAAGATTAAAGTCTTGTCGACTGCGAAGTTGTTTGCGCGGGCGATTCGGAATACGCATGAGCATCGGTCGATATCTGCCCTCTTCGTAGACTAACTCCCACGACTAAAGTCATGGGTTGAGGCGGTTGGGTGGCCTCCCACGGATAAATCCGTGGGTTGGCTGAGCTTATGCAAGATTCCTAGGGGCAACGGACAACACACCCACACGATCACACTTTCACACCCACACTCATTCTTGTGGATTGGCGTTATTTATTCGGGGTGTGGGATAAAAAAATCAGAAAGTTTTTATCTTTGCGTGCCCTAAGCGAAGGCTTGGGTATCTAACGTATTATTAACCATACATTTGTCTCAAATCATGGAAACAATTGCTATCACTGGTCAGTCTAGATCTGGCCTGGGCAAAAAGCCATCCAAAGATTTGCGGAACGATGGCCGAATCCCGTGTGTATTGTACGGAGGGCAGGACGTAGTTCATTTTTCAGTTACACTGAACGACGTCAAAAACCTCATCTATACACCAGATTTCCGCGTTGCAAATCTGACTGTTGACGGTGCAACTTACCGTTGTATCGTAAAAGATTACCAATTGCACCCACTGACCAGCAATTTGACCCACATCGACTTCCTGAGTCTGATTGATGGTCAAAAAGTAAAACTGGAAGTGCCAGTGCGGACCAAAGGCGTTTCTCCTGGGGTAAAGCTGGGGGGTAAATTGCAGCAAAAACTACGTCGGGTAAAGGTAAAAACCTTGCCAGAGGAAATGGTTACTGAGCTTTTTATCGACATTTCTCCTTTGGATCTGGGCCAATCTTTGCGGGTTCGCGACATCCAGGTTCCTGAAGGAATCGAGCTGTTGAACTCACCAAGCATTCCGGTGGTTACCATCGAAATTCCACGTGCATTGCGTTCTGCTGCTGCCGCTGAAGCAAAAGATCCTAAGAAGAAGAAATAAGAAGGAATCCTTCTTTTTCAGGGGGTTGTTCGACTTTTATCAAGTTGAACAACCCTTTTTTTATTTCTCCAAGAACGAAAAAGTTGCTCGGGCGTTAAGAAAAGAGATGTATTTTTGTTTCCTAGTAGTGGGGCAAAAATAAGTGCTCATTTTTCCTGAGCCAAAGGATTAGATAAGACACTTAAAATGAATCGTTTACTTATCTAATCCTTTGGCAAAATGAGCACTTATTTTTTTATCGCCCCCTTCTCGAAGCAATGTGAACAATAACTAAAGTCTTTTTGGAAAAAGTGGTATATGGCTGTTGCAATTAAAATGAAATTAAACGAGAAGCTCTATTTGCGGGATCCTCAAGAAACCAAGTTGGGGAGAAACATCATCCAACACAGTATCATGATGATCGACGCAATGGGCTTCGAAGACTTTACCTTCAAAAAACTAGCCGAACGAATTGAGTCTACCGAAGCCTCGATTTATCGCTATTTTGAAAACAAACACCGCCTCTTGCTTTTTTTGCTGAGCTGGTATTGGGAATGGGTAAAGTATTGCATTGACCTCAAAATTCTCAACATTGAGGACCCAGCCCGTAGATTGAAAATTGCCCTGGAAACCTTGGTAGAAGCCGCCCACCGCGATGACCCCAACACCGACCACGTCAATGAAGCTGTGCTTCACCGCATCGTCATCGCCGAATCGGCCAAAGGGTATTACACTAAGCAGGTCGATGAAGAGAACCGACAAGGTTTGTTCCTTACTTACAAAGCCTTGTGCAGAACCATACAAGCCATCATAGAGGAGATCAACCCTCAATTTCCCTATCCCAGGGCCTTGTCAAGTACCCTATTGGAAATGGCCAAAAGCCACGTCTATTTTTCAGAACACCTGCCCTCTTTGACCGACATCTCTTTTAAATCAGGAAACAGCGAAGAACAGGTGCAGAGATTATTGATTGATTTTGCCTTTGGCTTGCTTAAAAGTGATCAATTTGCTAAACAAACAGAAAATGGCCAGTCAAATACACTTTAAATCAACTTTTTTGAGAAACATTTATCTTTACCCTTGAATGAATCATTCTGATTCTTCGATACAACCATAAAATTCCCGTACCATCATGCAAATCAAAAGATCAGCTACTGCCCATTGGGAAGGCTCCGGCAAAACCGGCATTGGCACCATGGCCACCCAAAGTACCGTACTGCACGATACCCAGTACAGCTACAATACCCGTTTTGAAGACGGTATTGGTACCAACCCTGAAGAGCTCATCGGCGCAGCACATGCCGGTTGTTTTTCTATGAAATTGGCGTTTGTACTCCAAGCTGCTGGCTTTACTGCCGATAGCATCGACACCAAAGCTACCGTCATCCTTGAAGCTGGTGCCATCACCACGGTGCAGCTGGAAACTTCAGTGAAAGTTGCGGGAGTAAGTCTGGCTCAATTGGAAGAATTCACTGCTGATGCCAAGGCGAATTGCCCGGTATCCAAGTTGTTGAATGCTGAAATCACTTTGACAACTACTTTGTTATAATAGTTCTCGTCATCAAAACTTGCGTTGAGTCGGCAAATTGCCCTCAACGCCAGTTTTGTCTATTAACGAAGCAACAGCACCTCGCCCACCTTAAATGCCTCTTTTTCCTGCCCATCCTCTCGATAACGCACCCGCAGAGTCCACACGTAGACGCCTTGATTGCACCATTGGCCATTTTTGCTTCCATCCCAACTTTGTTGGGCATCCAGGCTTCGAAACACCATTTCACCCCAACGATTGTAAATGTCGAATTGATAGGTGACCAGTTCGGTTTGAGTTGAAAAGAAAGGATGAAACTGCGCATTCACTGTGCTGCTGGTCGACATAACGTTGGGGACGTAAACTGCAAATTGACTACAATCTTCCAGCATAATTTTGATTGAATCCCGCCAACTGCAATTGCCACTGGTACCTTCCAGGACGTAAAAACCCGCTCCAGTCACTTCGATTGAAGCGCCTTGCTCGCCGGTGGACCAGCGGTAAACATCGGCATCAATGCCTCGTAAGGGCAAGCGGAGCATTTCGCCTGAACATATGGTCGTATCTGTACCTAAATCGAAAGTAAACTCGGGGCCAAAAGTTACGCTTAGGGTATCTCGGGCAATACATCCGGCTATGTTGCTGATTTCCAGTACATAAACTCCACTTTGAGCAACAGAAATCGAAGGAGAAATTGCTCCAGTACTCCACTGATACTTCAACCCAGGCAACAATGGCCCCAAAAGTTGCAAGCTGGAATCGCTGCAAAGCGTTAGATCTGGGCCCAAATCTATGCTGGGCGAGCTTGTATTTTGTATCACCTGTACTGAATCCCGCGTAGTACACAAACCGCTGCTATCCGTAGCCACTAAGCTATACCACCCTGCTGTACCAATGGAAGGATGTATTCCATTGAGCGCCCGGCCAGAAGAGTCGTACCACTGAATTTTTGTTTGAGGGACTGCTGGATTAACGCTTAGTTGAATCTGACTTTGAGCACAGGTAAGCGTATCAGGAAGTTCAATCTCAATTTTTGGCCCAGCATTTATAGTAATCAACACTGAATCCCCGGCAAAACAATTGCCGCGCCGCGCCGTCACATAATAGCGGGTAGTGGTATCGGGTTTGGCAATGATGCTCTTACAAGTATCACAATTCAAACCTTGCGCTGGCCACCACTTTAACTTTGTAAATCCGGTAACCGAAAGATGCAAGGTATCTCCGGCACAAATATTGCGATCAGCCCCTAGCTCTACATCCCCCAGTGGCTGCAAAGTCAACCGAATGGAATCCCTATACAAATTTCCGCAGGCATCCCAGGCATCTATCCAATATAGCCCTGGCGAAAAAGCCGTGAAAGTACTATCCGTACTGCCATCAAACCAGCGGTAGCGAGCAAAACCTGGAGTAGCCCGAAGGATGGTTACACTGTTGGCACATACCAATTGGTCGGAGCCAAGATCGAGTTGAGGCGTTTGAGGGGAGTCGTAGGTAAATTGAAATTTATTGTTGAGGTAAGTGCATTCGGGATGTCGTTCGGTCAGGTAACGTTCCAGGGTATAAGGACGTGGGCGGCGGTAGTCATCGTTCAAGACTACAAAAATGGGGTTGCTACCCGGTGCTTTGATCACAAAACGCTGCCAGATGCAGGTATCTGCCGGAATATTGATTCCGATGGTTTTAGTCCCAGTCAGGGGCATAGCATTGCTGGTCGTGGGATCCGTTTTGTAAAAAGCAATAGGGGTAGTGGCGCGTAACACACCTTGCCCCTGGTTGCAAATTTTAAGGTAAACCCGGAGGCTGTCGCCCAGGCATTCGATGCTGTCCACTGCACTGATGATGCCATCGGGGAGTTGGCGGCATTCCGCACATTCACAAGTAGGATCGGCGCAATCGATCAGGCCATCATCGTTGTCATCGATGTCGTTGTCACAGATTTCGGGGCAGGGATTGGCAACACGGCATGCCGTTCGGCGTACCGATTGAATGCTTTCATAAATGATCGGAGCAGAGGGTATCTCCTTAAGCAAAAAGTTGCTGAGTACAACTTTTCCAGGCAAAATTCCAAGTTTAATGTCTTTAAAGCTTGGTGGAGGCCCTGGGGTAAAAAAACAGGTTTCCTCTGGCAATTGAGTGTTGGGCATTTTTAACAAAAAACTTTTAGCGGGTAGTTCAAAGTTTAAATCGGGAACAAAAAATTTCCAACCATCCAAATAAGGAGCGCCATGAGTGACACCGGAACCTGGTCGGAATCCTTGAAACTTTAGGCTCCACAAATAATCGCCATATTTGTCAAAAACCAAGGCATCAATTTTATTCGCTTCATAAAATGGCAAAAGAATAGCCTCGTTTTTGGAAATAATTAAATCTTGATTGAGTTGATAATTGGGGATTTCCTTACCCCAGCCAGGAATCAAATTGGCATTGATTTGGATCAATCTGGCAATATTCTGATCATTGATTCGAAGCATACACAGATTATTCGTCAAAGCATAAACAGACCCTAAAGCCGCATTCAAGGTCAGACCATTCAGTGTATTTTGTTTGACGACATTGCCCTTGTCATCCATGAGCAGCAAAGACGCTTCGGCGGATACCTCCTGCGTAAGCATGAGAACCATCCCATCAGTTCGCTGTGCCCCCCCAAGAAATACGCCATCTGGCAAGGTTTTGCTCCAAACAAGGTTACCTGCATTGTCGAACTGGGTTAGGCTATGGAACGAGTTCAATAAAAAGCCATTGGTTTGTTCAAGCGAGATGAGTTGATTTTCAAAAGTAAAAGCGGATTGCAAACGAAATCGGCGATTCCAGAGCGGTTCACCTTGAGGGGTGATTTTGACCAATTCTACCCAATTCGTAGAGTCTCTATGCTTTTTCAAGTACACCCAATTCCCATCAGAAAGTGGAGCAACATCCCAGAGGTTCCACTCCGAACTGCGCTCTTTTTTTATCCATTCTAGCTCTTCCTTGGCATTCCATTTCATCATCACAGCCTTGTAATCTTCAGATAGTCCCCAGCCTCCAACCATTAAATCACCATTTTTGGCCGCCTTAAACCGGCTAGTCAAGTGAGGCAAACTGTACTCATAGGAATACTCCTGCACCAAATCCCCACAAGGGCTCTGGACAGCGATGCTTTGTGTCGCCGTCGAACTACAATTGGGATTAATAACGTTCAACTCAAGTTGGTAGTCGCCAAAACTATTAAAACTGTGGGTATAGGTTTTTCCGCTACCAACGATGGCACCATTAATTGTCCATTCGTACATGTTGATGCCCGCACCAGTGCTGGTAAAAGTGACCTGATCGCCAAATTGGACTTGACTGAGTTTAGGGCTAAAATCGGCAGAAGCATTACAGAGAACATTGATTTTTGTTTGTTTCCGGCCTATACAATTGGCGTCATTGTTCCCTGCAATCAATTCCAGGGTATAAATCCCCGCTTGAGTAAAGGTATAGGTAGGGTTTTGTTGGGTAGAAAAAATCGTACCGTTCAATTTCCATTCAAAACGAGTCGCCCCTGAACCGCTAAAGGTAAATGTGACCGGAGTTCCAACTATCAAGTTTGGAGGCACTACGAAATCCGCAGCAATTGGCTGAGTACAGGGAGGTAAACAGCCTGGAGAATCCAACAAGCTGGATCGCACGGTTTGTAATGCCGCCAACATACGCGCCGACTGCCCGGGTGTAAAGGCATGCTGGCAGGAAAAGGGGGAATAATCCAGGTAGTTGTTGGTCAAGTCATTGGCGTCTGTTTTCAGTGGGTTGACTGGCCGGGCATCATCGGTATCGGTGCTACAGGAGTTGTAGACGCATCCAGTGTGTTTGGCTTGATCAGGAGGGGTGTCACATACCCGATCGCCTTCCAATTCACAATTGTTGTTGGAACAGCCCCCTTCAAAGGTGTGGTACAAATTGAGGTAATGCCCTACTTCATGAATCAGCACCACATCATTGGCGGGGCTATTGCCAAAATAACGCGCCTCACACACAATGCCATCGAATGAGGAGCCGTGTGCTGAAGCATAATAGGCGTAACCCGCCACTCCTGAGCCGTGCGCTTTGCTGTTGATATCCCGTACTATCCAAATGTTGACGTATTGGCGAGAATCCCAACGGCTGAGGTTTTTGAGTGCAGCGTCGTCGGTTTCCATGCCCATCGTAGTTAAGCTCGAAACGTCTCTGGTAATGCCATTGGTCGCCTGGTTATTGGGCGTACGCTGAGCGAGGCAAAACTGAATGGGAATATTGGTACCCTGGCCAGCAGTCCCATAATACCCCTGGTGGGCAAAAGCATCATTAAGGTGCTGAATGGCGCTTTGCACCTGAGCGTCGCTGATGTTTTCGTTGCCATTTTGATGGATGATGTGCACTACTACCGGGATGGTAAAGACGGCGGAATGACGCAAGTCGGTTTGGGTATTTTGCCGTTGGATGTGTTGGTGAATGACTTGGTCGAGCGCCAGTTGGCGTTGCAATAGCGTGGGGTCTTTTTCAAAAAGGAGGCGCTGCATTTCAGAAGCTGCACAGGGATACGTTTCTTGCTGTGCGCGCAGGACAAGTTGAAAAAAAAGGAAAAAGGTGGTCCACCAGAATGGTTTGGCTATGAAGAGGGAGAACATTTTCATCTTTACAGGTTTATGAGATTATACCGATTTCAGGCGATACATTTGGCCTGAGATGGCATGCAAAGATGATCTTGTTCCAGTGGCTGATTAATGGAGGCAAATATACTGTTTTAACCGAAAACAAGCCAAATCATTTGCCTTTTTCACACAAATGATTTGGTTTGTTTAAGGAATCTTGGACAAGTTAGCGATAGGAATCGGCGCTCAATTCTTCGGCAATTTCTTCCGCTCTTCCCAATCCACCGTCGCTTCCAAGTCCCAGTTGGGGCGCAAGGCTTCCAGATCGCGGATGTAGATCGGCTCTGGTTGGCTGTGTTTAAAATAGTTGCCCGTATCCCACTCCCCATTGCGGTTTTGGTCTTCGAATAGGCGAATTTTGTAGGTAGAGGGCTCCATGACTTTGTAAATAAATCGAGCATTGGTTTTCAGATCAATCAACTCGCGCTGTGCGGGTTCGGTATTTTCACCCAGCACCAGCTCCATCACGTAGTGGCGGGTGGAGTCCAGGTTTTCAACTTTGAGGTCGATGTTGCCGTAGTTTTTGCGCGGCATGGCCTGAAAATTGTAACGCACCGTATCTCGAAAGCCCAGAGCGTAAATGTCCCTTACGGCTCCGGGCGCAAAGCGCAATTGGTATTTGCTGGATTCGACCCATCGGTATTGCAAGATGAGCTTGCGGGAATTGAGGCTGTCAATCTCGATCATCGAGGGGCTGATCTGCCGCAAACTGTCCTCCACCACCACCAATTTACTGATGTCGAAACTACTCAATGGGTGATTAAAAGTAAGGATCAGCGGCTTTTCGGGATTCAATCGCTGAAATTCTTTCAGGTCGGCATTTTGCAAGGTTAGTTTTGCGGTGCGGAGGTAAGTCTCGGGGGCAAAGGTTTTGATGCGTAGGGTGTCTTTGAAGGTGCTGTCTCTGCGCACATCCAGCGACCAGTTGGCTGCAGTACTTGTCCCGGCGTACCAGACCTTGAGGGTATCGCGTACAATCTCGGTACGCAATTGAAAACCAGGCGTTACTGCCGCAATTTGCACATCTTTGGGAGGTTGATTGAATTGCAAATTGACCAGGCCATACCGTTTGGCATCCGTATTGAGCAGACGTAAAGTAGGTGTCTCTGTAAAAATCCGCAAGCTAAGCTGGGAGTTGGTATCTATACCAGTACGAACCAGGGAGTCCGCAAAAGCGATTTTTTCAGTAGCTGCATCATACAAGAAAGGTTGGTTGGCGTCTTCGAGGGCAAATACTTTGAACTCGCCCTCGCGCATGTTTTTGATGCTGAACCTGCCTTCTTTATTGGTTTTGCCAAAATACAGCGGGCGCTCTTTTTTGACAATCGAATCGTTGAGTTTGCTGTACACCATCACCAGGATGTTCTCCAGCGGCTTTTGGGTGATGAAATCGCGTACCTCCCCCTGCATCCCGAGGGAATCCAGAATCGGGCCGGTCGAAAACACGAAGCGCAAATCTTTGGCCGCATTGCCTTCCGTAAGGTCTTTGATGGCTTCACCCAGGTTGATGGTATAGGTTACATTTTCCTGCAGTTCTTCCCGATCGTCAAATTCGATGACCAGAACTTTTCCTTTCAATTTCAACAAGGTTCCCATGTAGCGAATGGGTGGGGAAACCACTACCTGTTTGGCCACATCCTGCGGCTGTTGAATCCACTCGTTAAAAACTATTTCGATGGGCTGTTTTTTAAAATTCACCTGATAGTTGGGCGTGCTGCGGGTCGTATCGATTCGGGGTGGGGTTTCATCTCTGGGCCCACCAAGCGGGGGCTGAGGGGTTGCACAACTGTACAAAACGACCCAAAGAATGCCCAAAATGCGGATTAGTCGTACCATCATTCGCTCAGCGTTTATTTGCCGCGAAAATACTAAGTAAGTAGCTAAAACTTTCGTTTTTATTTAACTTCGCTCTTGCAAACTAAGAACCCATGAACCGATTATTACTACTAACATTTTTTTTAGGGTTTGTTACTGTGGGGTTTGCCAAAACGGCCAATGCTCTTGCGGATACCGTTTTTGTGCAGCGCTACGATACCTTATGCCAGGGCGATACTTTAAAACTTTTTGGCCGAATATATACCCAAACTGGAAAGTACCGTTACAGAAAGCCCCCCATCAAACCCACTCAAGATACCGTGGTCATCATCAATTTATTGATGCGCGCCCGCTACCTGACCGAACGTTTTGATACGCTTTGTCAAGGCGAACAAGTTGTAATTGGCGCCCAGCAATTTTCGGGAGCAGGCACTTACACTATTGTTTTCCCAGCCAATAAACGGCGCTGTGATTCACTGGTAAAACTCCATTTGTACATTTTACCCATCTACACCCAGCGGCTGAGTGTGCCCCTGTGTATGGGTGATACCATGCGGTTGGGCACCGAGCAATACTACTACCCTACCCTGGCTACGCTCCGTTATAGCTCCAGAAATGGCTGCGACTCGGTGGTGCAATACGACATCCAAATGTTGGATACCTTTCGGACTCAGCTAGATACTATAGTTTGTAAAGGGGAAAAAGTAAAAGTCGGGAACAACAGTTTTATCGCTGGCACTAGTGGTGCGTATTTTTACAATTACGGCCCTACCGACTTGCGTTGTGATTCGCTGATTGAATTAAAATTGCAAGTACGTGATACTTTTTTGACCCAGGTGAAAGAACGAATTTGCCCGGGCCAAACCCGTCAATTGGGGCCTTTACGAATAAATACTACAGGGCTTTTTCGTTATACTTTTCCGCCCAATCAACGGCGTTGCGATTCTACGGTACTCCTGGATTTAAGCATCCTGCCTCGTCAGGAGATTAATCTCCAGCGAGAAATATGTGAAGGGGACACCTTAAAAATTGGTCTGGAAAAAATTTCCCGCGCTGGCACCTATTTGATTGGCTTAAAAACCAATGAGGGTTGTGATTCCATCATCAATTTAAACTTGAAGGTACTTTTTCGAGTTCGCACCATTCTGTCTGAGGTAATTTGCAATGGGGATACTTATCTTTTTGGAGCACGTAGATTGGGTCAACCAGGCATCTATTTTGATACCTTGAGTTCTCGCATTACGGGTTGTGATTCGATCGTACTTTTGGATCTCGAAATGGCATCTTTTGAAAGTAAGGTCATCAATGCCGCAATTTGCCAGGGGCAGAGTTATGCCTTTGACAATAGAAGTTTGCGCAATCCGGGTGTTTATGTAGATACCTTGCGTAGTCCGGGGGATTGTCCCGTCGTATTTGAACTGCACCTTAAAGTAAATCCCGTTTTTCAGCAAAACGTTCAAGCAAACATTTGCCAGGGCAGTAGTTATCAAATTGGCTCTACACTCTATACCAAAGCCGGATCGTACACCAATCGCCTCAAAAGTGCTCTGGGTTGTGATTCAACCATCCAGTTGCAACTCAACGTATTGCCAAGCTATCGGGATACCATGCGCACCGCGATCTGTGTGGGCGATACCTTCCGCTTTGGGCAACTCAAACTATACAAAGAGGGCGCTTACCCCATTCGTTTCAATACCCGCAATGGTTGTGATTCGATTTTAGTGGTCAAAATTGTACATTATCCCATCCAACGCGATACCTTTCCAGTTTCCCTATGTGCGGGTGATACCTTTCGGCTGGGGCGTTTGAAGTTTCACCAAACGGGTATGTACCCCATCGCCTTACGCGACCGCAATTCCTGTGATTCTACCCTGTACATCCAGGTCACCAGCCATCCCCGCTTTCAACTTCAGGTGAGCCAGCAAGCTTGTGAAGGCAGAGTTATACGTTTTGGCAAACAAATATTGACTCGTACTGGGAGTTATACCGAAACATTCCGTACCCAGGCAGGCTGTGATTCCGTAGTCACCCTACAGTTGAACCTGGAACCCATCGATACGACGGTAAAACAAGGCGGCCTACTATTGAGCGCCGCCATTGCCAGCAACATTCGGCGTTATGAATGGCTGGATTGTGCGACGCAAAAAGTGGTTTCGCCACTGTCGAGCCCTTTCTTTCTGCCTGAAAGCAATGGCCGTTATGCCGTTCGTTTGTATACCGATACTTGTGTGTATACTTCCGGCTGTCATACCGTACAAGTCAGCACGGCCATTCGGCAGCTCGATTTTTCTCAACAAATCCAGTATTATCCTAATCCCAGCAGCAGCGAGCTGCATTTAAAACTCCCCAGTGATTTGACGGGTCATTACCACTTGACTTGGATCAACAGTACCGGGAAAGTGATTCAGGTTGAAAAAAAATGGTTGAATGCCGAAAATGAATTCAACACAGAAAGGCTCAGCAATGGCTTGTATTTGTTGCGTTTACAAAAAATCGACGAAAGTGCCTGGGCTGTTTTGAAGTTCATCAAGGCAGAATAAACAGGTAAAAAACTTTAATCCATTTTTTATCCCAAAAAACCTACTTTAGCCTCCATAAGTAGTGGGGCAAAAACAAGTATTCATTTTTCTTGAACCAAAGGATTAAATAAGGCACTTGAAATGGATCGTTTACTTATCTAATCATTTGGCAAAATGAACACTTGTTTTTTATCGCCCATAAATTTCGCACGACATGAGAACCTGCATCAGCACGCTGCTGTTTTGCTGCGTGGTACATTTTGCCCTGGGCCAGGCCCAGGCACCCCAACTTCCACCCACCGAAGCCAGTGAGTACATCGGCACCGTTCAACGCCAAACTTTTAAGTACTTCTGGGATTTTGCCCACCCGGTTTCCGGCCTGGCTGCCGAGCGCAACGCCACTCCGAATGTGGTGACCAGCGGGGGCAGCGGCTTTGGCATCATGGCCATTGTAGTGGGTACTTACCGGGGCTGGATCAGCCGCAACCAGGCGGTAGAGCGCATGTTAAAAATCACCCGCTTTTTGGAAAAAGCAGAGCGGTTTCATGGGGCCTGGTCGCACTGGCTCGATGGAAACACGGGCAAAGCGGTTCCTTTTAGCCGCTACGACGATGGGGGCGATTTGGTCGAAACGGCCTATTTGGTCAATGGCTTGCTGGTGGCACGCTCCTATTTTGATCAAAACTCCAAGGCCGAAATCGAGTTGCGCAACCGCATCAATAGCCTGTGGAAAAGTGTGGAATGGGATTGGTACGCCCATAACGGCCTCTTACACTGGCATTGGAGCGCCAATCATGGCTGGAAAATGAACCACCCGATTGGTGGCTACAACGAGTGTTTCATCACCTACATTCTGGCCATGGCCTCCCCTACCCACCCGATTACTCGTCAGGTGTACGACGATACTTGGAAAAAAAAGGAAGCCAGCCATTTTATCAATGGTAAAGAATATTTGGGCTATACATTGCCACTGGGATTTGACTGGGGCGGCCCGCTATTTTTTGCACATTATTCCTACCTGAGTCTGGATCCGCGTTGGATGGAGGATGAACATACCAATTATTGGACGCTCAACCTGAACCAAACCATGATCAACCGCGCACATTGTATCGAAAGGGCCCCGAAAGCGTATGGTTATTCCGAGCGCAACTGGGGTTTGACGGCCAGCGACAACCACGAATTTTATGGTGCGCACCAACCTACCGAAGACAATGGCACCATCACGCCCTCGGCAGCGCTCTCTTCTTTTCCCTACACACCTTATTATTCTTATCAGGCCATGATTTATTTGTATCGCCAACAGGGCAACCGACTTTTTGGCGACCTGGGCTTTTATGATGCCTACAACGCCAAGGAAAACTGGTATTCCAACCAATACCTGGCCATTGATCAGGGCCCGATTGTGATCATGATTGAAAATTACCGCTCAGGCTTGATTTGGAAAATGGGGGCAAAAATTCAGGAAATCCAAACCGCACTGCCCAAAATGGGCATCAAACGGCCGGATTACCCCACAGGCTTCTACATCTACACTCCAGAAGTGCGATCTGGCATGGTGCACATCATGAAACACGCCGATGAAGGGAAATACATCTTGGATTTTTACACGGCAGGCACTGAAGCAGTGAGTGTGAGCCTGACCCACAACAAAACTGGGCAGACGCAGGTGTTAGCGGATAAAAAGGCATTCACGCCTGGCCCGCAACAATTGCGATTCTCGTCAGATTACGGGGATTACACCGTGCTTTTGACTCAAGGGAGTAAAGAAATTAAGCTCAATTTGGGATTGAGGTAAACCTTCTTGAAGCCAGAAAGTTTTAACACTGCTCTATCACTAGACTGAATTCAAGGTATGAAAATCATTGACAAATACCAATTGCAAAGTGCCGATATTGACCGGATCATCGAAATGGCCTGGGAAGACCGTACTCCTTTCGATGCCATCACCATTCAATTTGGTTTGAGTGAAAAGGAAGTCATCGAGCTGATGAAGTTTGAAATGCACCCAAACAATTGGAAAAAATGGCGGGCGCGGGTACAAGGACGGTCCACCAAGCACGCTGCCAAGCGGGAAGAAGACGTTTTGCGCTTCAAATCCAAACAACAGCGCATCATTTCAGGCAATCGAATGAGCAAACGGTAGTCGAATTGTGCCGAGTTGTGGGATGAAAATACTATTTCACATTTAATATAAGCCTTTTTGTCGATCATCTCTCCGACCTGCCGAAAGAAGTAGCCGAATCATCGAATGCTTATACACGACAGTTTTTTTCGCCGTTACTTTGTGTCATGAAATCAAGCAATCAAAAAAACGGATTGCAAACCGGCACAAAATGAAAAATATAAGCACATTTTTACCACTGTTCGTAGCTCTAATTTGGGCAGTGACGGCCACCGGCCAACAAACACCTCCTAGCGGCAACCGCCCTCCAATGCCTGACAACGATGCACCTGCGCTCAACACTGCGCCCAAAGGCAACAACAAAATCCTCGGTGTAGTAATTGATTCTTTAAGCAAACAACCCGTAGAATTTGCTACGGTTGCTTTGTACCTTAAGAATTCAGCTACACCTGTTGATGGTACAACCTCCGATGACAAAGGAAAATTTGAAATCAATGGTATCGCCACAGGTGATTATCGTTTGGTAATTTCCTTTATTGGTTACCGCGACAAATCACTTACCGATTTGCGCTTGACTAAAAATGATACCAAAAACTTGGGTAATATCAGTTTTGCTCAAAGTATCAGCACTTTGAAAGAAGTAGAAATTATCGGAACTACCGCCTTGATTGAAGAAAAGGTAGACCGTACCGTTTACAACGCTGAAAAAGATCTCACCTCCAAAGGTGGTGATGCATCCGAGGTATTGCGCAAAGTACCAATGCTTTCCGTAGACCTGGATGGGAATGTTTCTCTCCGTGGAAGCTCCAATGTACGGGTACTGATCAACAACAAGCCATCTACCATTATGGCAGCTAGTGTTGCAGACGCCCTCAAACAAATTCCTGCCGACATGATCAAAACGGTAGAAGTCATCACTTCTCCATCTGCACGTTATGATGCAGAAGGTTCAGGCGGGATCATCAACATCGTCACAAAGAAAAATACGCTGCAAGGTTTGACCCTGAATGTAGACATTGGTACCGGCAACCGTGGTTCCAATTTAGGTTTGAACGGCAGCTATAGAAAAGGTAAAATGGGCTTTAATCTGGGAGGGCACGGTCGTTTGTTTTACAATCCGGCCCTCACCACTTTGGAACAAACCACCATTAACCCCAGCTTCAGCAGTCGCACGCTGCAAAATACCGAGTCTTTTGACCGGGGTGGTTTTGGAAACTATAGCTTGTCCTGGGATTACGACATTTCTAAAACACAATCCCTTTCTGCGAGCGCTCGCTTGGGTGCCCGCAACTTCAACAATGAGCAGGACATTGCTATTTCTTCGTTCAGAGATCAACTGTTGCAATCCAGCTCGTTCCGCAAAGTGGACAGCAAAAACAACTCGGGTTCCATTGATTTTAACATCGATTACCTGCATACCTTCAAGCCTCGACGCGAATGGAGTATGTCTGCTCAGTACAGCCGCAACGACCTGACCAACAATTTCGATTCAGACATTTTCGCTGCTGATGAAATCAACCTGCTTAGCAGTACCCGCAACCTGAACGGCAACCTGAATCAGGAAATGACCTTCCAAACCGATTACCAAACACCCATTGGCGAACGCCAATTGGTGGAATTTGGTGGCAAAACCATCTTGCGGGATGTAGATAGTGATTACAGCTACTTCCTGGCACAAGGCAGTTCTGGCGTATATACTATAGACCCAAACCGTCCAGCTGGTGCACTGGATTATCAGCAAAATGTAGCAGCTGGTTACCTGGCTTATACCTTACAAACCAAAAACAAGTATACCTTCAAATTGGGTGGCCGTTATGAGTATACTGACATCAACGCTCAAACGGTTGAAAATGGCAACATCGATTTGCCAGCTTACGGCAACTTCGTACCTAGCTTGAACGTGTCTAAAAACATCAAGGGTGGCTTCATCGTCAAAGCGGGTTACAACCGCCGGATTCAAAGACCAGGTTTGCAACAATTGAACCCCAACTTCAATAACGCCAACCCACAGAACATCTCCGTAGGTAACCCTGGCTTGAGCCCAGAATTGACCGATAATTTTGAAGTAGGCGTGAGTGGAAACATCAAAAAGACCTACTTGAACATGTCAGTTTTTCGCCGCATTACCGACAATGCCATCTCACAAATCCGCAAACCATTTGATACTTCGGGTGCTGTAATTACTACTTTTGAAAACGTAGGGGTACAAAGAGCTTGGGGAACCAACTTGTTTGGCAACTTCCAAATCACCCCAAAGTGGACCATCAACGGGGGCATCGATATTGTATATGCCTTTATGGAAGGCCGCACTACAGGCTTGAATGGCTTGTCTGAAGTGGTTACCAACGAAGGTGTCAACATCAACGGCCGTTTGATGACTCAGGTTACCCTGCCTAAAGGTTGGGGTATCCAAGGGTTCAGCTTCATGCGGGGTTCTCAGGTGCAATTGCAAGGACGTCAGGCTGGCTTTGGGATGTATTCACTTGGCATTCGCAAGGACTTCAAGAACAAAAAAGGAAGCATCGGCTTTGGTGCAGAAAACTTCCTGACCAAAGGGATTCGCATGCAAACAGAATTGAGTTCTCCAACCTTTACTCAATTGATGGATACCCAAAGATTGAACCGGGGATTCAAGGTGAACTTCAACTATCGCATTGGCAAAATGAGTTTCGATGCACCACGTAAAAAAGCCAAATCAGTTGAAAACGACGACCTAAAAGCAGGCGACGACAACAACGGTGGCAACAATGGCGGCGGAATGCAGCAAGGTGGCGGTGGCCGCAACAATCGGCAGAAATGATAGTTTTGGTTAAATATGATTGTTAATTTAGGAGGGGAGAGTGCTGCGCTCTCCCTCACCTAAATCTACAGATATGGAAAATCTCCAGTATTTCGATGTAAGCTGTTAATGATCTGCAAAACGCCTGTGATTATTTTTTTTCCTTTACAGGCAACCTTATATTTGATGAAGTTGTATAGGGGAGTGCTACATTCCCAAAGCACACTCGAACACTAAAACACTATTGTCTCATTCATTAAAATAGATTTCAATGAAGCATCTGACTTTTCTCCTACTCTGCGCAGCGTTTATGGGCATGGCCTTTACCAACCCAGCCAGCAATGCAGTAGTTGTTTACAAAGTAGATACTAGCGCAAGTTCCGTAAAGTGGACTGCAGCAAAAGTAACGGGCAAACACTTCGGTAAAGTTCCGATCAAAGTAGGTACCCTGGAATTGAACAAGAACAAACTCGTAGGTACTAGTTTCGAAGTCAACATGGCAGCACTTACAGTAGAAGATGGCGGTGGCAACGAGCGTCTGCGTGGACACTTGACCAATGACGACTTTTTTGCAGTGGACAAGCACCCAACTGCTTCCTTCAAATCAACGAAGGTTACTGCAAAGGATAAGCTTGGCAACTATACTCTGGTTGGTGACATGACCATCAAAAACATGACAAAATCGATCACTTTTGACGCCAATATAGTTATGGTTGGTGGCAAAGCAACCGGCAAAGCAACCATTAAATTGGACCGTACCGATTACGACATCAAGTTCCGTTCCGGCAAATTCTTCCCTGATTTGGGCGACAAGCTGATCTATGATGAGTTTGAACTGGAAGTGAATCTGGTAGCTGGTAAATAACTACTAAGACACATTCTTGCTTGTGGAAACAAGTTAAGAGGAGCCAATCGGAGGAATCCGGTTGGCTTTTTTTGTGCAAATTTACAACCCCTCCAGCACCTTCTTCACCACCGCCTGCGCCGCCCAAGTCCGGTTGTTCGCTTGAGCAATCACAATCGAATTTGGCCCATCCAGCACGGCATCTTCCACCACCACATTTCGGCGTACGGGGAGGCAATGCATAAAGCGGGCGTCATTGGCCCAGTTCACTAGTTTGTCCTGCGTGATGGTCCAGGCAGGGTCTTGATTCAGGATTTGGCCGTATTCTCGGTAAGAGGACCAGTTTTTGGCGTAAACAAAATCAGCGCCTTCAAAAGCCTTCTTTTGGTCGTATTCCAGCTGGACGCCCTCCATAAATTCATCGGCCAGTTCGTAACCTTCGGGGTTGGTCACCACTAGATCAACATTGGCGATTTTCATCCATTCCACAAATGAATTGGGAACCGCCTGCGGGAGCGCCCGTACGTGGGGTGCCCAACTTAATACCACCTTGGGGCGATCTTTCTTTTTAAACTCCTCTATTGTAATCACATCCGCTAAAGACTGCAAAGGGTGGCGCGTAGCCGATTCCAAACTGATGATCGGCACACTGGCGTAACGTTTGAAGGCTTCGATCACCTGCTCCGAATAGTCCTTCTCGCGGTCTTTCAAGCCGGGGAAAGTACGGATACCGATGATGTCGGCGTATTGGCTCACTACGGCTGCGGCTTCTTTGACGTGCTCGGCGCTACCTGCGTTCATAATGGCACCCTCTTCAAACTCCAGGGTCCAGCCCTGGTCGGCATTCATGCTGATTACTTGCATGCCCAGGTTGAGCGCCGCTTTTTCGGTGCTCAAGCGGGTGCGCAAGCTCGGGTTGAAGAACAACAAAACCATGGTTTTGTCCTTGCCTGCATCGCGGTATTTGAAAGGGTCAGCTTTGATGTCGCGGGCCAATTGAACCAGCTCAGCCAGGTCAGTTGCGTCTTTAGCGGATGTGAAGTCTTTCATGCTGTATGCTTAAGGGGCGATAAAAAAATAAATGTTCATTTTGCCAAGGGATTAGCGTAAGGAAACGGTTCATTTCAAGTGCCTTAGCTAATCCTTTGGCCTAAAAAAAATGAACACTTATTTTTGCCCCACTACTAATGCTTGGGTTATTCAGGTTTTAGAACGGGACGCTATTTCGTTTCCGTTCCTACTCAAGCTCCAGTTTATTCAATGCCTGATCCAGTTTTTCCATAAATAGGTCTACTTCCTTGATGCCCAGGCAAAGCGCTGGCAACAAACGAATGACATTGGGATTAGAGGAAGAACCCACAAAAACCTTTTCGTCAAATAAAAGACTCTTGCGGAGCTCCGTGGTATTGAAATCAAATTCCATCCCGACCATCAGACCTTCCCCACGAATTTCTTTAATTAATTCCACTTTTGCCAACTCATCCAACAAATAACTACCTACTTCAGCGGCGTTTTGTACCAGTCTTTCCTGGTACATCACCTCCAGTACGGCGATGGAAGCGGCACAAGCCAGGTGACTCCCCCCAAAAGTAGTGCCCAAGAGACCGTGCTTGGCCTGGAATTTTGGGTGAATCAGTACGCCACCAACCGGGAAACCATTGCCCATCCCTTTGGCGATGGTGATCAGATCAGGCTCAATTCCAGGCACGTGTTGAAAGGCAAAAAACTCACCACTGCGGCCATATCCTGACTGGATTTCATCCAAAATCAGCACCGTATCGTACTGGTGGCAAAGCGCTTGCATCTCCTGCAACAAATGGGGATCGGGCACGTAAATGCCGCCAATTCCCTGGATGCCTTCAATGATTACAGCCGCTACGTCGCCCTTGGACAGGCTTTTTTGCACCGCCTCTAAATCATTCCAGGCCACGAGTTCAACAGGAAAAGTTTTGTTGATGGGGGCCTGGATGTAGGGGCTGTCAGTTACGTTTACCGCGGCAGAAGTCCGCCCGTGGAAGCCTTTTTTGAAGGCGAGCACCTTGGTACGGCCATTGTGAAAGGAGGCCATTTTGAGGGCATTCTCATTGGCTTCGGCGCCCGAGTTGCACAAAAACAGGTTGTATTGGTCACAACCAGAGAGGGCACCCAGTTTTTGCGCCAGCTCAATTTGCAGGTCGTTCTGGATGGAATTGGAGTAAAAGCCCAGTGCGTTGAGTTGCTCCGTCAATTTTGCTACGTAGTGCGGATGGGCGTGGCCGATGGAGATCACCGCGTGGCCGCCGTAAAGATCCAGGTAAGCCTGGCCTTTTTCATCGTAAACGTAGTTGCCCTGTCCTTTGACGGGCTTGAGGTTGTAGAGTGGATATACGTCGAAGAGTTTCATATTGCTTGATGATATCCCCTGCTCGCTTATATCCCACGAATAAATTCGTGGGTTGAGGCTATATATGGCCTCCCACGGATGTAACCCACGATTTAAATCGTGGGATTCCCGTGGGGTGGCAGGGTAGTTTGTGGATAACCCATGGCTTTAGCCGTGGGTATATGTAACCATGATCCCGCCCACGAATTTATTCGTGGGACTTGTGGGTGCATGGATTAAAACGCCAGCGATTTCAGGTTCAGTCCGGTTTTTTCCGGCAAGCCAAAAATCAAATTCAGGTTTTGCACAGCCTGGCCAGAGGCACCTTTGGTGAGGTTGTCGATGGCACTGATGATGAAGACTTTGTTGCCGTGTTTTTCCACGTGCACCAAACACTTGTTGGTATTGACAACCTGTTTGAGGTGTGGATTGGCTGTAGTTACAAACGTAAAAGGCTCTGCGGCATAGGTTTGGCTGTAGAGCACTTGCAATTCCGTTTCGTTCAGGTCACAATCGAGGTAAAGCGTAGCAAAAATACCTCGGGTGAAATCTCCCCGCAAAGGGATGAAGTTCAAGTCGCCAACAAAGTTGGTTTGTGCCTGAACGAGACTTCGTCGGATTTCTGCAAGATGTTGGTGATTAAAGGCTTTGTAGACTGAAAGGTTGTTGGCACGCCAGCTAAAATGGGTGTTCGGACTAGGCGCTTGACCAGCTCCAGTCGACCCTGTAATGGCATTGATGTGTACTTCAGCGCTCAACAATCCTTTCAGGGCAAGGGGCAACAAACCCAATTGAATAGCGGTAGCAAAACAGCCCGGATTGGCGATACGTTTGCTTTGCTGGATGGCTGCACGGTTCAACTCGGGCAAACCATATACCCAGGTGTCATCGAGCCGATAATCATTGCCCAAATCGATCACGGCGACCTCATCGGGAATGTTGTTTTGTGCCATAAAGGCTGGCGACTGCCCGTGCCCCATGCACAAAAACAGCGCATCGACATCTGTAGACAGCTCTGCGCTGAATTTTAGGTCGCATTCGCCTACGAGGTCATCGTGGGTTTCGTGTACATATTTGCCCGCCTGGCTGACGCTTTGTACAAAGCTGATTTCTACTTCAGGATGGTATTGCAGAATGCGAATGAGTTCGCCTGCGGTATAGCCGCCGCCGCCGATGATGCCTACTTTTAGCATGGTTGAGGAAGGTTGAGAGAGGTTGAGGAAGGTTGAGAAAGGTTGAGGCTGCCGCAGCGATTTAGACAATGGCTATGTCTAAGTCGCTGCGGCAGCCTCAACCTCCTCAACTTTCTCAACCTTTCCCATGGATTGAATGAAATATCTTCGTCTGGTTGCCCAAAATCTTAGTGAAACCCTTCACTTCTTCCCCTGTCCAACCCTTGTTCATCTCGCCGTAATGACCGAAGGCGGAGTTCATCAGATCGTTGGGCGATTCAATACCCTGGAGTTCGAAGCGGTAAGGCATTAGTTTTACCCAAACCTTGCCTGACACGTACTCCTGGGTATCCAGCAAGAAGGTTTCGATGTTGCGCATCACTGGATCGAGGAATTGGGCTTCGTGCAGCATCATGCCGTACCAGTTGCCCATTTGGTCTTTCCAGTATTGTTGCCACTTGGTGAGGGTATGTTTTTCCAACAAATGGTGTGCCTTGATGATGATCAGTGGCGCAGCCGCTTCAAAACCTACCCGGCCTTTGATGCCAATGATGGTATCGCCTACGTGGATGTCCCGACCAATCGCATATGGTCCAGCCAATTTGCTCAGCGCTTGAATGGCCTCGGTAGGGTGCGCAAAAGTTTGACCATTGACGGCCTGCAATTCCCCTTTTTCAAACTGCAATTCCACTACGCTGGGCTCTTTTTCACTCAATTGAGTGGGGTAAGCTTCCTCTGGCAGTGCTTTTTGTGAAGTCAAGGTTTCGGCACCACCCACACTGGTTCCCCAAATGCCTTGGTTGATGGAATATTTGGCTTTTTCCCAGTTCCAGTTGAAGCCACCTTCGATCAGGTAATCGATCTCGGCCTGGCGCGAAAGTTGAAGGTCGCGAATGGGGGTGATGATTTCCAGGTTTTGCCCCAATACATTGAAAGCCAAATCAAAACGCACCTGGTCGTTTCCAGCTCCTGTACTGCCGTGGGCCACTGCACCCGCACCAATTTCCTGGGCGTATTTGGCAGTTTCGATAGCCTGGAACATCCGTTCGGCACTTACCGATAAGGGGTAAGTGTTATTGCGTAACACGTTGCCAAACACCATGTAGCGGATACACTGGTCGTAATAATCTTGCAGTGCATTGGCCACCCGGAAACTTTTAGCGCCCAAAGCCAGGGCGCGTTCTTCCATGGTTTTCAACTGCTCGGCACTAAAGCCCCCGGTATCTACGGTCAGGGCATGCACTTCCAATCCTTTGTCTCTGGTAAGGTGCAGGATACAAAACGAGGTGTCCAGCCCGCCACTGTAGGCTAGCACAACTTTATGATTAGACATTTGCAACAACAATTAGGTCAGATAAATCGTGTTTCATTTGCTCCAATTCGTTTTTGGAAGGCGCAAGCATGGCGGTACAAAGGCACATGCGGCGTTGGTTGCGCTCCAAAATATCGTAATTGGGGCAGCTTTTGCAGCCCGCCCAAAAGGCCTCTTCTTGAGTCAGTTCCGAAAAAGTGACTGGCTCATAGCCCAAGGAAGAGTTGATTTTCATCACAGCCAGGCTGGTTGTAATCCCAAAAATGCGGGCATCCGGGTATTTGTCGCGTGACAATCCGAAGATGCGCTCTTTGATGCGGGTAGCCAGCCCATAGCGGCGGAAATCGGGGGCAACGATCAAACCAGAATTGGCCACGTATTTGCCGTGACCCCAGGTTTCGATGTAGCAAAAGCCCGCAAAAGTATCCCCCTGCAAGGCGATCACTGCTTTACCCTCCTGAATTTTTTTCACGATGTACTCCGGCTTGCGTTCAGCAATACCAGTACCGCGGGCTTTGGCAGATTCACGCATTTCATTGCAGATGGCTTCTGCGTACTTTTCATGCTCGGGTTGGGCTACCTCAACGATAAATTCCATTTCAGTCATTAATGGTTTTACAGGTCTTTAAGGCCTGGATTTGGGTGAACAAAACAAAAGAACACGCACAAATCTGTGTATTGAGGAGGTGATGATCTTTTGGTAAAAGTGTTGGTAACACCCCTGCAATTGACCATCAATCACTTTCAACTTGGCAGATACAATTTCTGGTAGTATTTGGTAGGGAAGTACATCCTACCCCGGTGGGTATAGAAAAACAGTTGCGCCCCCTAAGGGCGACGTACGAAACGACGACGGTAAGGCGTAAAGGTAATATGTAAAGTCAGTTCGTTCATTGTGAAAGCAAAAGTAGGAGTTCGCAACATGGAATGCAATTTCCAATGGCTTTTTTTTGATGGTTTTTGAAAAAATTAACCAAATACCACCTTTAGACGTACCCAATCAATGGAAGTAGCGGATTTTCGCTCGCTTTTTTCCCCTTGTTTGTGAAAAATGTTATCTTTAAAACTTCAAACGTGAATTTTTCTTTCTGACATACGCCTCAAAAACACTTGAGACCAACCCACCGGATGAATCTAACCCAACCGGTGGGATCTTTTTTTAGCAAAAGAACCAGTGCTTTATTTGAAGGTCAAATACCAATTCAGATGTTGTACCATTACCCTTTCCCTTCCCGTTTAAAATGGATGGCCAATGCCTTTAAAAAAGGGTATCAATTTGTAGATGAAGGGGGCCAATACATGGGGAAAATGGAATTCTCCACCTTTGGGCAAAAAATCCAGTCTGAATTAAATGGTGTGGTGGTCAATTTTTTCTTGCAAGGTCTCTTTATCCGCTCTGTGCTCATTACGAATGAAGACCAGGAACCAATCGGTACCATTCAATTAAAGATGTTTGGCAAATCCATCATTAACCTGAATAGTGGAGAAGTTTATCTGTGGAAACGCAAGAATATTTTTAATACCCGTTGGCAGCTCATCCATGATTTACCAGGTACCGACGACGATCCCATTTCGGTCAACTACCAATACATATATCGTTTCGTGCAGGAAAGTGGGGAAATAGAATTGTATGAAGAAACCAACCAAAGTGAGCTACTCACTTTGATTGGCTTCTTTTTAGGCATTTATTTTATTCGCCAGCGCAAAAAAAATGGATAACTATACTTCATTTTCATGCTGGTAAGTGGCGTATTTTTCTGGATCAAAACGATACAAATAAGGCGCTTTGTGGGCCCCTCCAGTTTTGCGTTCTTCCAAACGCTCCAAAAAGCCGTAACTCAATATTTTTTTCTGAAAATTTCGGCGATCTAGTTTGTTTTTTTCCAATCCAAGAATGGTTTCATACAATCTTTGTAATTCTATTAAGGTGAATTTTTCTGGCAATAAGTTGAAACCCAATGCTTCGTTATCAAATTGCTTGCGCAAGGCTTTTAAAGCTCTGGCAGCAATCTCATTGTGATCAAAAAGTAGTTCAGGGATTTCATTGACATCCCACCAGCGACACTCTTCCGTCATGTAATCCATTTTGGGCTCTACTAGCGAATATTCCACCAATGCATAGTAGCCGATGGAAACTGCTCTTTCTGGGAAAAAATTATGTTCAGTTGGCAAACCCAATCGAGCCATAATTTCTTTGCCGTTGTAACGGTTGTTTGCACCAAAGGTGTGGAACTGCTGAAGGAAAATCGAGTCTAACCCAGTTCTTTCTTTCAGGATGCGATAGGCAGCATCTTCGAGGTGTTCGGTTTTAAAAATCCAACCTCCCGGCAAACTCCAGGCGTCAGTACCTTTCGCCCTCAGCAAGAGCACTTTAAGTTGGTCATCGTGAAAGCCAAAAACCACACAATCTATGGATAATTCGCCCAGTGATCGATTAAACAACGCTTTGATTTCTCCTAGTACCGTAATTAATTCTTCCATTTGAAAAAAGTTAGAAAAAAAACTTAGTGTGATTTGGACACAAAGATAATTATTCTTATCATTGTGTCACAATCACACAATGGTGTGTTTTTGACGAATTCACTTGTGGGGCATTTTTAAGCGCTCCACCACCAACATTGCGATTACCTCTATGTAAATAAGCGTTTCTAATTTTGAGCAGGAAGCTCCAAGTCCGAACGTACGCTACTCAAGCAAAAATTCGTTCGGACTTGTCTTCCACTTTTTCATATTTGTCAAAATTAGGTAAAATTTATTTTTCTCTCCTTTTTTCTTTCTTTTCTACCCACAAAACTTTCCATCACATATCTTGTTTCAGTCCCGAAATTGATTTTACGTCATTGCATCCGCATAAGTAGTGGGGCAAAAATAAGTGCTCATTTTTCTTGAGCCAAAGGATTAGCTAAGACACTTTAAATTAAGCGTTTACTCATCTAATCCTTTGTCAAAACGAGTACTTATTTTTTTATCGCCCTAATTCTTTAATTTTGCTGGATGAATACTCGCTTTTGATGAAGAAGCCAAACCAAACTGCCATGTTGACCCCAACCGAGGATGATCCCACCGCGGAAGAACGCAAACGTGATCACATTCAACTGGCTTTCAACTCACAAGTAAAGTCAGAAGAACTGGATCAGCGTTTTTACTATGAGCCGCTGCAAAGTCCGCATCCTCAGCCAGGTTCTTGGACTCCTTTTTCTTTTTTAGGCCATACCTTCAAAGCACCACTTTGGGTGTCCAGTATGACGGGAGGGACAGCCATGGCGCGAACCATCAATCAAAATCTGGCTCGAGCCTGTGGCGAATTTGGCATGGGTATGGGTTTGGGCTCTTGTCGCTCGCTCTTGTACAGTGACGATGTCTTGGCTGATTTCGCCGTAAAGCCCTTGATGAAAGACCAACCACTTTTTGCCAATTTGGGGATCGCACAATTGGAACAACTCATTGAACGCAACGAATTGTACCGCATCAATGTAATGCTTGATAAACTTGATGCAGATGGTCTGATCATCCACGTCAATCCCTTCCAAGAATGGCTTCAGCCGGAGGGAGACCGTTTTCAGCAGGCGCCGCTAATCACCATAGAAAAAGTCTTGGAGTATCTTGAGGTACCCCTTATCGTCAAAGAAGTAGGGCAAGGTATGGGGCCGGATAGTTTAAAAGCTTTATTGCAGCTGCCTTTAGCTGCAATCGATTTTGCAGCAGCAGGCGGCACCAATTTTGCCAAATTGGAATTGCTGCGTGACTCGGAAGCCAAACAACTAATTTATGGACAATTGGCCAAAGTAGGCCATAGCGCGACAGAAATGGTAGGATTTGTCAATCAATTGCTCCAAGAATTGGGCGATAAAGTACAATGCCCGGCAGTAATTGTTTCAGGTGGGGTGCAAAACTTTTTGGACGGCTATCACCTCATTAAAAAATTGCACTTCCCCGCCATTTATGGGCAAGCCTCTGGTTTTTTGAAACACGCACAGGGCGAATACGAGCCCCTTCGTGCCTACATCGCCACACAAATTGAAGGTTTGGAACTGGCACAAGCATTTTTAAAGGTCAGATAACACAAGAATGCACGAAAAATCAATATCGGGACTCCATAAGCTGAGCAAAGCAGAAAAAATAAATTGGCTGGCCAAAAACTTTTCAGCCGATGAGGGGACTACCACGGAGTCGCTCCACAGTTTTTGGCATGAAGACGCCGAGATACAGCGCATCCTGGACGGATTCAGTGAAAATACCTTGAGCAATTTTGTCTTTCCCTACGGTATTGCTCCCAATTTTTTAGTGGATGGCCAAATGTACGCTGTGCCGATGGTCATCGAAGAAAGTTCGGTGGTGGCCGCCGCCGCCAGTGCTGCCAAATTTTGGTTGCCCAAAGGTGGCTTCAAAACAACCGTGTTAGGCACCACTAAATTGGGTCAATTGCACTTCAGTTGGAAAGGCCACAGCGCAAAACTGGAGGCATTAATGCCTGAACTCTGCCGTACCCTGCTCAGCGATGTGCAGCACATCACCAGCAATATGGAAAAACGAGGTGGTGGCATTTCATCGATTGAGTTGCAGAACATGTGCCATCTGGAAGCGGATTATTACCAGTTGAAGGTAGGTTTTGAAACCTGCGATTCGATGGGTGCCAATTTTATCAACTCGGTATTGGAAGAGTTTGGCCGCAGCTTACAGCATTTCATCAGCGCTCAACCAAGTTTCAGTGCAAGCGAACGCGAGGTAGAGGTCATCATGGCCATTTTGTCCAACTATACACCGAATTGTATCGTACGCGCCGAAGTGAGTTGCCCAGTAGAGCAACTGGACGATGCTTGTATCAATTTGGATGGGCTGGGCTTTGCCGAAAAATTTGCGAAAGCAGTACGCATTGCCGAGATTGACCCTTACCGCGCCACCACCCACAACAAAGGCATCTACAATGGTGTGGATGCCGTCGTCATTGCTACTGGCAATGATTTCAGGGCAACCGAAGCCTGCGGCCATACCTACGCTGCCCGCGATGGGCAATACCGGAGTTTGAGCCATTGTCGGGTTGAAAACGGAATTTTTAAATTTTGGCTGGATTTGCCCATTGCGCTTGGCACTGTAGGTGGTTTGACCAAATTACACCCTCTGGCTAATTTATCCCTTGAAATTCTGGGGCAGCCCTCCGCACCTGAATTGATGTCGATCATAGCGGCCACTGGCCTGGCACAAAACTTTGCAGCCGTACGATCCCTCGTAACTACAGGCATTCAAAAAGGGCACATGAAAATGCACTTGATGAACATCCTCAACCATTTGGGTGGCGATGCCGATGCTTGTAAGGCCGCAGCGGAGTACTTTCAGGATCGGGTGGTTTCTTTCTCGGCAGTGCGAGAGTTTTTGGATCGACGGGAAGAGGGAAAAACCAAACCCGCTGTGAACGCAATGTAAATGCCCATGTCGCCATTCCAAGAAGAAACATACCATACGCAAGGCAAATTGTTGCTGACCGGAGAGTACTTTGTATTAGACGGGGCCATGGCACTGGCATTGCCGACTCGTTTGGGGCAGCATTTTAAGCTTGAGCATGGAAAATCGGGCGTACTGAGTTGGCAGAGTTATGATGCCGATGGTACTTGTTGGTTTAATACCACTTTGGAAATTCCCAACTTAAAGATTTTATCGGGCGAACCTTCCGAAGCTACCCAACGGCTTATCCAAGTATTGGAGCAGGCATTTTTATTGTCGGAAATCCCCCTGAACAGCTTGGCGGGTTGTGCGATTACGACCCAGCTGGATTTTTCTCGGCATTGGGGCTTAGGAAGTAGTTCTACCCTCATCAGTTTTGTGGCACATTTGGCACAAGTGAATCCATATGTTTTACTCGCCGCTACCTTTGGGGGTTCTGGTTATGATTTGGCGTGTGCCCTGGCCAAAGGGCCCATTATTTATCAAAATCAGGTTGCTCAACTAGTAGCTTTTCACCCATCTTTTGTCGACCAACTTTACTTTGTGTATTTAGGAAAAAAACAGAACAGCAGAGATGGTATTCTGCGGTACCGGGCGTTGGGTGAACAAGTAAAAGCCAGTTCAGGCCAAATCAATCAATTGACCTTGGACGTGATAGCCTGCACTTCGCTCTCTGAATTTGAAGAGCTGATGCTTCGACATGAAATGATTGTAAGCTCAATACTGGACTTACCCCGTGCACAAGACCTTTATTTTTCGGATTATTGGGGGCAGGTAAAGTCTTTGGGAGCCTGGGGGGGAGATTTTGTGCTGGTGACCAGTGATCGGGACGCAACAAGTACAAAAAACTATTTTCAGCAAAAGGGATTTGAGGTAATCCTTAGTTATGGGAAGATGATCCTTTGATTTTATTTAGAAACAATCTAAACAAACTATATCTTTACACCGTTTTGTAAAGAAATACGCCAAACAATGCCAACCACCTGGTACGACGCCAACGTCATCAACATCCAAACTGCCAGCCCAAATACCCGCCGTTTTTGGGTAGAAATTCCCAATGTAGAAGCCTTTAGTTTCAAACCTGGTCAATTCGTGACCATGGATTTGCCCATTGGGGATAAACGCCTGCAACGTTGGCGGAGTTATTCCATTGCCAGCGCCCCGGCGGAAAGCAATCAATTGGAATTTTGTATTGTGCGCCTGGACGGAGGCAAAGCCACCGAGTACTTGTTTGATGATGTGCAGGTTGGTTCTACCCTACGGTTTAAGGGCCCGGATGGTGGTTTTGTATTGCCCGAAACCATCGATCACGACATGGTGATGGTCTGCACGGGTACAGGTGTTGCCCCTTTCCGCAGCATGTTGCAACACATTCAGCAAGAAAACATTCCCCACCGCAAGTTGCACCTGATTTTTGGCACCCGCCATGTGGAAGGGATTCTCTATCAGCAGGAATTCATTGAGTTGCAAAAACTCTTGCCCAATTTCCGCTTCTCCGTTGCCCTTTCGCGCGAACCGGGACTTGATCCTACGCAATTTCCCTTTGAAGTACAATCTGGCTACGTCCATTCTTTTTACCTAAATGAATACGCCACACTACGTTCCGATGTAAAATTTTACCTTTGTGGTTGGCAGAATATGGTGGACGAAGCCGTCCTCAACCTGTTCGACAAAATCGGCTACGACAAGCGCCAAATCATCACCGAACTCTATGGCTAAAGGTGATAAGTAAAAATGTGAGGTGTGAGTGTGAAAAAGTGGGTGTGTTTGTCCGTTGCCTCCAAAATTCTTGCATAAATTCCGCCAACCCATGGATTTATCCGTGGGAGGCAACCATACAAAACCACCCCATGGCTTTAGCCGTGGGAACAGCATGGCTCTAGCCGTGGGAATCCCATGGCATATGTCGTGGAACATACCAGCATCTATGAAACTCGTCTCCTACAACCTCAATGGCATCCGCTCCGCCCTCACCAAGGGTTGGGCCGACTGGGTGCGCGAACACCAATTCGACATCATCTGTGTGCAAGAAACCAAAGCCAATCCAGATCAAGTCGACCTCTCCCCTATTGTCGATTTAGGGTACTACACCTATTGGCATTCTGCCCAGAAAAAAGGCTACAGTGGAGTCGCCACCTTCAGCAAACGCGAACCCGATCTGGTGGAGGTTGGCTGTGGCATGTCCAAATACGATGACGAAGGCCGAATCCTCCGCAGCGACTTCGGAGATCTAACTGTCCTCAACTGTTATTTTCCCTCCGGCACCACTGGCGATATACGCCAGGATTTCAAGATGATTTTCCTGGATGATTTTTTCCGTTGGGCGCATGAATTGCAACAAGAGCGCAAAAAACTCATCATCGTGGGCGACTACAACATTGCCCACACCGAACGCGACATCCACGACCCCAAAGGCAACAAAAACTCCTCGGGCTTTTTGCCAGCTGAACGTGCATGGCTCAGCAAGTGGTTCGACAGCGGGTTTACGGATGCCTTCCGTTTTTTGAATCCCGACAAAGTGGAATACAGCTGGTGGAGCTACCGCGCTGGTGCCCGCAAAAACAACAAGGGCTGGCGGATCGACTACCAATCGGTGAGCAACAACCTGCTTGACCACTTGCACTCCGCCCACCAAATGAATGAAGCCGAGCACTCCGACCATTGTCCGGTGCTGGTAGAATTCGACAACCTGTAATAAGTAATCTTTGCTAATCGCAATCGATGGGGGCCAAATCGGGCTCTACCCACAAGGCTCTGGCCTGGGTAGAGAACAACAGGTCTTTAGAGTAAAACCTGAACATGATTTCCTGTGCCGCATAAGGGCTATTCAAAAATACCGTGCAAGATTCAGCCAAAGAAAGGCCCGCACATTTTTTTTGCACAAAAGCTTTCAACAGTTTGGCCCACAGTTGGGTGACCGTTTCATGGTAACCCCGCTCGTGGGTGTTTTTGCCCCCGGTGGCTATATTGTAGGTGATGATGCCGGAGCGCAGGTAATAAATGGCTTGTTCGAGTGGAAAATGATAGGCGAAATAGGTACCGACAATCAGGTGCGCCTGGTGGGTCCAGCGTTCGGCAGGTAGGCTGTGGTTTTGGAATCCGGCAACAAGTTCTTCAATCTCGGTTGGAGATACCGCAATAGTGGTAGAAGTGTCCATTTGTTTGCAACTTAATTAGTGATGAAAGCGAATTACCCAAAGCGACATTCTTTTTCACAAAGAAAACACAAAGGGGCACAAAGAACACAAAGCGAAGCGTCGTCTACGTCTAACTTTGTGTTCTTTGTGCCCCTTTGTGTTTTCTTTGTGCTAATAAAATGTCACTTTTGTGATCCAATTGAGTTCTATCAATTGTGATACACCTCAAAAAGTTCCATCCATCACACATTAATTACTTCCAGCCTTCAATTCAGTAGCCTTACGAGGCAATTTTTCATCCCGCATCGCAGTATGCAATACAAAAGAAGCAATCACGGTAGCAGCCTGCTTCAGGTCATCTGCAACGAGGTGATCCCAGTTGTCCATATTGGAGTGGTGAGTGCGGGTGGAATAAGCCACTGGCTCCTGAATGAACTGGAAGCCAGGGATACCCGCCGCATCAAAAGACTGGTGGTCGGTGCCGCCTGTGTTTTGCATGGTCAAGGTAGTAGCGCCCAGATCTTTGAATGGATCTAACCAGGCCCGAAAGATTGGCATTACCCCTGGATTGCCTTGTAGGTAAACCCCACGCACTTTTCCGGTGCCGTTGTCCAGGTTGAAATAACCCGATATTTTGCTTTGTTCGGCCTCTTTGAGGCTTTGAATGGTACCTTCGGGGCTGGTATTGGCATAGTGGTCTTTTACATAACCTCTTGAACCAAGCAGACCTTGCTCTTCGCCTGTCCACAGTGCCAGGCGAATGGTCCGGCGAGGTTTGATCCCGGTTTCTTTGATGGTTTCCAGAATGATCCGGGAAGCCTCCATCATCACCGCAGAGCCTGCACCGTTGTCGGTAGCACCCGTACCCGTGTGCCAGGAATCAAAGTGGGCACCCAGCATCACCACTTCATCTTTGAGGTCAGAACCAGGAATCTCGGCAATGATGTTGTGCTCCATCCCGTCGGGGTTGGTATAGGTGGCCTTCAATTCCATCGACAAAGTCACTGGAATGCCCTTTTGCATCAGGCGGAAAATGCGGTTGTAATGCTCAACCGACATGGTGGCCTGAGGAATTACCTTGGCTTTGGGGTCTTGTACCCGGCCTTCATCTGCGCGTGCACCGGAAACAAACACAGTACCCAAATCACCTTTGAAGCCACGATCGATCACTGCCAACGGATCTTCTGCAACGATGAATTTGAACAACTTTTGGTTGAAAGAAAAACCACCCAAGCGGTTAAAATCGCGGTCGGGGCGGCGACCTGGAGCTGGGGCATTAGCCATGTTCAGCAGGTCTTCAGCTACCAAACGTTTGGCTGGTGCATCAAACCATTCATTGATGGTGCGGATGGTGTCCAGGAATACGAATTTTCCCTTCAGTTTGCCCTTGTACTTTTCGAGGTCGGCTTCGTCGTCGGCTTGCAAATAAATTACCTCGCCACTTACGAGTCCCTTGGTGCTGGGCGACCAGGCTTTGGGATAAGCAATGATCGGGAAATAGCTAGGCGCAGTGGCGTGCATTTCGAAATGGGAGAACTCCCAACCCCGGCCAAATGGGCCCCAGGCTTCGAGGTGTACATTGCTCATGCCCCAATCTTTGAGCGTTTTTTGTGCCCAATCCGTGGCTTTGTCCAGCATCGGAGAACCCGTCAAACGTGGTCCATATACATCACAAACCCAGGAGGCAATGTCCATCACCTGGCTTTTTTCCATACCATGCTTGCGAATGGCGGTGTTGAGGGTTGGATTGGGCGCATCCTGTGCCAGGAGGCTGAAACTGGTTGCAATGACCAATAACAACAGTAAGGAGAGCTTTTTCATAATCATACTCCGGTTTTAAATGGTGATGCCCCCGATCACTCACGCCATTGGGGGCATTGTAAAAATTAGATTTAATGCTGTAAAATAAAATAAGTCTGGAAGTAAAATCCAATTTGTAGACTAAAGGGGGTAAAATAGATTCGGAGGTAGGCTAAATTAGTGTCAGCGGTAATTTTGTTTCCATTTGTCCCAAATTTCACCATTCTTTAACCTGAATTTTAATAAAATGTCCGGGATAAAGTCGTTTTTTTACAAAAATACCCACCATGACGCCACTGCCTTTTTTGCTCAATGACATTGAACTACTGCTACACCAAATGTCCAACCAGAATTTGCAAGAAGACGTTGCTGCCATCCTTGCCACAGAGCGAGAATTTGGAGCGGAAGCTTATGGTCCCGGGTTTGTAAATTACCTACATATTTACGATCGTCCCGAGTCCTTGGGCTTAATGCCTTACGAAAATGTGCGGGTGGGAGACATCAAAGCATTGTTTACCGCCGTAAAAAACCTTTGGCCCGAGGATACTCAATACCTCGAATTGGACGACTATTATTGGGATGCACTCACCATTTATCGCCAAAGCAAAGAACTCAGCCGTCGGAAGTTTCCAGCTTTTTTCCGCGGATTGTTCATGCGCGATGAAACCTATACCGAACGTGATCCAGAACAACAATTCCTTACTCGCCGGACTCGTGTGCTGAATCGTTTGGTCCCTTACCTGGCGGATCACTTGTTCAATGAAAATACGCCCTTGATCAGTATGTTTAGTTTGAGTGACGACAACAATGAAAATACCGCATTTGCGCCTTATGTGTTTTATGGGCAACAGTTGGTGGTCTTGGTGGGGAAAAAGTGGATTTTGTAGATGCTATTCCGCCTTGTAGCTTTTACTGCCTGGTTTGTTTTTTCTGATTTGACTAATCTTTTGATTGTTCTGATGATATTTGTTTATTTTTCCTGCAAAACAAACCAACACTACAGAAAGTACAAGCACTATGTTTCTCGAACCACATTTCAAAGGGCACCGCAGCGGTTGGATTGAAGTCATTTGCGGCTCCATGTTTTCCGGAAAAACCGAAGAATTGATCCGCCGTTTGCGCAGGGCAAAAATTGCCAACCAACAAGTAGAAATTTTTAAACCCAAAGTAGATACCCGCTACGATGAATCAAAAGTGGTTTCACACGATGCCAATTCGATTCATTCCACGCCCATTGAACATTCGGATCAGTTGTTGGCCTTGTCGGAAAGGGTAAGTGTAGTAGGGATTGATGAAGCGCAATTTTTCGACATGGACTTGCCCCGCAATTGTGAAAAGCTGGCTATGCGTGGCATCCGGGTGATCGCGGCAGGCCTGGACATGGACTTCCGGGGAATGCCCTTTGGTCCAGTGCCGGATTTGTTGGCCATTGCAGAATACATCACCAAAGTACACGCCATTTGCCCCCATTGTGGCAACCTGGCTACGCACTCGTATCGCTTGTCAGAAGAGGAAGCGACGGTGGTGCTGGGAGAAAAAAATGTTTATGAGCCAAGGTGCCGGACTTGTTATCATTTGGGGAAGGTGATTTGAAAGGATGTGTTGCACCAGCACTTGACTCATCCCATTTTTTAGGCCACCAAAGCCAGGCCCCTTTCAATCAATTTTTCTAATTCTGCCATTTCCTGCGCAGTCGGCATGACTAGTGGCGCTCTGACCTTGCCCGCACTACGCCCTACAATTTGCGCTCCCGCCTTGATCAAACTCACTGCATAACCGTTCTTCTTATTCCGCAATTGTACAAAGGGAATGAAAAAAACTTGCAGGATTTTTTCCACCATCGCATTGTCTCCCGCGCGCAGACTTTTGTAAAAATGATTGGCCAGTTCGGGTACAAAATTGAACACTGCTGAGGAATAAGTATTCACCCCAACCGATAAATACGCCTCTGAAATGATCTCCGCCGTTGGTGCGCCACCGATGTAGGACAAGCGATCGCCCACCGTGCGGATGATCATGTTCAAATCCTGCATGTTGCTGGTGCCATCTTTGAGGCCGATCAGGTTGGGGCAGGCTTCGGCTAGTCGAGCAACGTGCTCGGCTTGCAGGACGCCATTGCCCCGATTGTAATAGATGACGGGCAAACTCGTTTGCTCCATGATTGCTGTGGCGTACTGCACCACTCCATCGGCTGGGCATTCCGTAAGGTAAGGGGGAAAGAGCAACAGGGCATCGATGCCTGCTTTTTCGGCCATTTTTGCACAAGCCACCGCGTCGGTGATGCTGCGTCCGGCCCCAGCAATGACTGGGGTTGCACCTTGTATTGTATCTGCGGCTACTTCGACCAACTCTTGATATTCGGCATTGGATAGGGAAAAAAATTCTCCCGTGCCGCCCGCTACAAATACGCTGGAAACGCCGTGCGAGACGAACCAGCTCAGCCTTTCGGCGTAGCTATCGGCTTTGAAGGCTCCTTGTTCATCCATATCGGTGATGGGGAAGGACAAGAGGCCGTCTTCCAGGGCCGATTTAATTTTATCCAGAGAAAGTGCCATGTGTTTTTGAACTTGTTGAATAAATAGAACGAGTGTTTTTTCTTTCTTCGCCACCTAAGAAACCTTAGGCACCTTAGTTATCACCTAAGGGTGGCCGTACAGCCTAAATTTATGGTTGCAGTTCGAAAAATCACTTTACGTCAATGGCCCCGGGTTGAACAAGACCAACTCATTGTGTATCCCCAATTTATCGCACGCCACCTGGGTGCGGCCACTCGCCACTTCCAAAATCAGGTGGAATAGTTCCCAGCCCATTTCTTCAATGCTTTTTTCACCAAAAGCAATCGGCCCTGCATCAAAATCAATCAAATCAAACCAACGATTGCCCAGCTTGGAATTGGAACTTACCTTGATGACCGGCACCATCGACAATCCGTATGGCGTACCCCGCCCGGTGATGAACACGTGCACGTTCATCCCGGCGGCCAGTTGCAAGGTACCACAAACAAAGTCACTGGCCGGAGTAGCGACAAAATTAAGGCCCTTGCGGCGGATTTTTTCGCCCGGTTTTAATACATCGACAATGGGGCTACGGCCCGATTTGGCAATCGACCCGAGCGCTTTTTCCACCACATTGCTCAGTCCACCCAGTTTGTTTCCTGGCGTGGGATTGGCGCTGCGATCGGCCTGCCCCAGGGTTAGGTATTCATCGTACCAGCGCATTTCTTCTAGCAGGGCTTTTGCCACATCGGCATCGATGGCACGGGCAGCCAGGAGATGGCAGGCGTCGCGCACTTCGGTCACTTCCGAGAACATAACCGTCCCACCAGCACGTACAATCAGATCAGCGGCAAATCCGGAGGCGGGATTGCCCGTCAGACCCGAAAAGGCGTCGCTGCCGCCGCATTGCATGCCCACCACCAGATCGGAGGCAGGACAGGTTTCCCGTTGGCGACGGTTCAGTTTTTGCAAATGGGCTTCGGCCATTTCCATGATGCCAGCTACCATGCCCGCAAACCCCTGAAAAGCTTCGTCTTGCAGGTACAGGATGTGCCCTTGACCAGAATCGCTGGTTTCAGCCATTAATCGTTCCGGGCGCAACTTCTCGCAGCCCAGCCCAATCATCATCACTTCGCCGCCAAAATTGGGATTGTGGATGATGTTTTGCAAGGTTCGAATGGGCACCATCGCGGCCGGAGCATCAATGGCAATGCCGCAACCGTAACTGTGATTGAGCGCAACCACATCATCTACATTGGGGTATTTGGGCAGCAATTCCTGGCGAATTTTTTTCTCAACGTACTGAGCCAGGCCACCCACACATTGTACACTGGTGGCAATGGCGAGTACGTTTTTGGTGCCCACACTGCCATCGGGATTTTTAAACCCTTGAAAGGTGTAGCCCTCCAAAGGTTCTGGAATGGATTTGGGGCTGATATCGAGAGAAATATCTTCAAGCCGGGGGGCTTCTGGGAGCAACATCCGGGTATGGTCTACCCATTCGCCGGCCTGGATTAAGGCGCTGGCTAGTCCAATGGTTTCACCATAGCGGATGATGGCTGCGCCCGTCGGAATATCATTCAAGGCAATTTTGTGGCCCATCGGGATGTGCTGGCGCGCTACAAGCCCTTTTTCAAGCGTCGTTCCTTCTGGGATGCCTTCCAAATTGGGCACGATCCCCACATTGTCCAGGGGCGTAGTTTGAATGATGGTCTGAATGGTTGCGCTCATACTCGTAGGTTAAACCATGGGAAACAGGCGCGCCAGAATCATCACCGAAATCAAACCAGCAAAACCCATCACTGTGAGTAGGTAAGAAAAATGCTGGATGCTTTCTTTGTTGGTCATGCCACTCATTTTGGAGATGATCCAAAAGCCACTGTCGTTCATCCAGGGGAAAATTTTGGAACCACAACCGATGACGATCGCCAAATAAACTGGGTGAAAGGGGTAGGCATTTTCACCTCCAAACCCGTTGACAATCCCAATGGTGGTCACCATCGCCACGGTGGCCGAGCCTTGCGCCGTGCGAATTGCTGCCGTGAGGAAAAAAGCCAGGGGTAAAATGGCAGATTGAGCGCTCCCCGTAAAATCGGTAATGCGCATGCCAATATTGGTTTGTTGCAACATTTGGCCAAAGGCACCACCAGCACAAGTGATCAAAATGATCATCCCGGCACTCATCAGCGACTCCTGAATTTGTTGGTTGAACAACTCCACATTTTTCAGCCTGCTCCACAACAAATACATGGCAATCAGGGCAGCGATGAATAAGGCAATATTGCTGTCTCCTACAATATTCAAAAGTTTAACCAATTGCAATTGAAACGCAGTTAAGCCGTCTAGATTGGAGTCCAGGAACATCTCCAAAAATGAATTTCCGGTAATCAGCAAAATTGGCAATACAATCGGGAGCAAAGACAACCAGAGGGAAGGTAAATCTTCCTGTTTTTTATCGGCAATTTCCTTCAGCTCTTCGATGCTGATGTCGGGGGTATCGCGCATCGGCAAATCCCATTTGTGATTGGCCCAAAGGGCATATAAATACCCTGCGAAGCTGGTGATGATCCCAAAAATGATCCCCACCACCATCATCAAACCCAGGTCAATGCCCATTTCTTTGGCTACAAACAGAGGCCCCGGAGTGGGTGGCACCAGGGAATGCGCCATTACGCCCCCCGCAATCACCACCATCAGGTAAAGGCTGTACTTGCGCGGGTTGCGGATGCTCAGGGATTTGACCAGTGGAATCATGAGGTAAAAAACAGTATCAAAAAATACCGGAATGGCCAGGGTGAAACTTCCCGTTAAAAAGGCCAACGAGGTGTTTTTTTTGCCAACTACATTCAACAAGCTGCGGATGATGCGCTCCGCTCCCCCACTGCGTATCAGCGCTACCCCAATGATGGATCCCAAAGCAATTAAAATGCTAATTTTTCCGGCGGTACTGCCAAAGGCATCGGCCAGGCGCTCACCCAGAGCTTGGCTGGCCAGTGCTTCAGCTTTTTCGGGCGATAACCCTTTGTTGATGGCAAAGTTGTAGATGTGTTCCTTAGCCGTCAACAAACTGGTCACTATCGCAGCCAACAAAAGAGCAACTACTGCATTGAGGCGCAGTGCAATGATGCAAAACAAAACCAGTCCAATGCCGAGGAGTACAATAATGATTGGATCCATGTGTAGGTTTTAGGCGATAGCTGATGAGATGGAATTTCCAATAAAAAAACTACCTTCTCACAAGTAGTGGAAATTTTATTTTATCAAAACTACAATTTACTTGTGCAAAGTTGGGAATACTAAGATCAGATTGATGATGCCTCCATTCATTTTTTTACGCAATCGTTATCGGGAACGTTCCCATGTGGAGAGATTGAAGCATAAAAAAAGGCCAACATGAAACCATGTTGACCCTTCACAATATTAAGCGTGCTAAAAGAAAAGATATAAGTTCTACAATTTATTTCTCTGCCGTTTCCGTTTTGCCCATCAGGCCCACGGACTCGATCATGCGGATCATTTCAGCGCGATACCCTTCGGTGTCTTTGCCACGGGCACCAGCGGCCAGTTTTTTACACTGCTCATAGTTTGCGTCTCCTTTGAATTCGGATTTGCGCAGCAGCATGCCAAAGGTGGCCACTGCAGCCGACCAACGGAAGTTATCACTCGATTTGTCCAGGTTGGTTTTTTTGTCCATCACCACTTCTTCCATCAATTGGCTGTTGTCGGCCTCGGGAGCTTTGTAGCGGAATTTTACGGTTAATAGTTCATTCGAGCGGTTGGCCGTTGGCGTCAGGTCGCGTTGTTGGTACTTGAGGTCTTTGTCGGCAGCCAGGAATTTGCTTTCGATGCCTACGGGGATGATTTCGTAAAGGGCTGTAACGCTATGGCCTGCACCCAATTCACCCGCGTCTTTTTGATCATCGTCAAAATCTGCGTTGTTCAGCACCCGGTTTTCGTAGCCGATCAGGCGGTAACCTTGTACCACGGCCGGGTTGAATTCCAGTTGCAACTTGACGTCTTTAGCGATGGTGTACATGGTGCCTCCGAATTCGCTCACGAGTACACGGCGGGCCTCATCCAGGTTGTCGATGTAAGCGTGGTTGCCGTTGCCACTATCGGCCAGTTTTTGCAATTTATTGTCCTTGTAGTTGCCCATGCCGTAACCCAACACGGTCAGGTACACGCCACTTTTGCGTTCTTCTTCCACGATGCGCACCAGCTCGCCATCGCTACTTACTCCTACGTTGAAGTCCCCGTCGGAGGCTAGGATCACGCGGTTGTTGCCACCTTTGATGAAATGTTCTTTGGCAGTTTGGTAAGCCAAACGGATGCCTTCGCCACCTGCAGTAGAACCGCCAGCTTCAAGTTTGTCGATGGCTTCTTTGATTTTGGTTTTGTTGTTGCCCGTAGTGGATTCCAATACCAGACCAGCTGCGCCAGCGTAGACTACGATTGCTACGCGGTCTTGTGGACGCAATTGTTCAGCCAGGAGTTTGAAGGAAGTCTGTACCAGGGGGAGTTTATTGGCGGCATTCATACTGCCAGATACGTCGATCAGGAAAACCAGGTTGGCCGCAGGTAAATTTTCAGCCGGGGTATGTTTGCCTTGCAAACCGATGTGTACCAGGCGATGCTTAGGCTGCCAAGGGCAATCGCTCACTTCGGTGGTGATTGAGAATGGGTGTTTGCCTGTAGGCTCTGGATATTCGTAATCAAAATAATTGATCATTTCCTCGATGCGCACCACATCTTCTGGTGGGCGCTGACCATTGTTAATGAAACGGCGCAAATTGCTGTAGCTAGCTGCGTCCACATCAATAGAAAAAGTCGATTGAGGCTCCTGGGTAGCGCGGTGGAAGCGGTTTTCTTGAATGCGGTCGTAATCTTCGGTGTTGAAGTTGGGTTGGGGGGCACTCATTTTATGGGTATAGCCCACGATGCCTGGGGAGGCCATACTCATTTCTTTTTTGGCTCTGGATAATATGGGCTTTTCTTGTTCCCGCGATTTCCGATCTTCTGCGACTACCACCATTTCTTCTAGCCTTGTTTCACTTGCTTTCAACTTGACATTTACTGATTTGCCAGCGCAGGCTTTGGCTTCTTTAACCTCATAGCCGATGTAGCTGATTTCCAGTGTAGCGCAAGAATCGGGGCTATTTAATTTGAAAGAACCGTCAAGTTCGGTCGTTGCACCAGCCGCATGGCCTTTGAGCAATACCCTTACTCCGGGCAATCCTTGCCCGGTTTCATCGGTGACTTTACCTTTTAGTTCATAGGTTTTGTCGGTACCCCGGAAACTTACAAATCCAAGGAGTAGGACAGAGAGGGCAAGGAGAATGTTTTTTTTGAACATGGCTTTGTGATTTTTCTCTAGGATGCAGTCCTATATCGGAATGCATAAAAACTTTGAAAAAAATTTTCTTTCCCTAATTTTATCTTTTTTAACACACACTGATTCAACACATGAAACCAAATTACATCACCCGATTTACTCTTCTACTGGGATTACTCAGCCTGGGGTACAGTGCCGTGCAGGCACAAGAAACCGGAGCCAAAAAGGACACGAGCAAAGTGGCCGTTAAAAAGGACTCCAAAAAACCACTACCACTGGAGCCTGAGCGCAAAATCAAACTCCAGGTCAACGAAGGCACCTGGATGTCACTCGACGTTAGCCCGGATGGGCAAAGCATCGCTTTTGACCTCATGGGCGACATTTACAGCATCCCCATGGCGGGTGGCAAAGCCAAACAGCTGACCAATGGGATGGCTTACGACACCCACCCACGTTGGAGTCCCGATGGCAAAAAAATCGCCTTCACCTCCGACCGCAGTGGTTCCGAAAATGCCTGGTACATCGATTTTGAAAAACAGGACACCGTACAAGTGACCAAAGACAGTGACCAAAACTACCAATCGGTGGAATGGACGCCCGACGGCAATTACCTGATTGTGTCCAAAGGTGGTCGCAACCTCAAACTCTTCATGTTCCACAAAGACGGCGGTGGCGGCACCCAACTCATCAAAACGCCCGAAACCTTAAAATGCATCGAACAAGCCTTTGGCAAAGACAGTCGTTACATCTGGTTTTCGCGCCGTACCGGAGCCTGGAATTACAACGCCATTTTGCCCCAATACCAATTGGCTACTTATGATCGGGAAACCGGACAGTTGGAAACCCGCACCGAGCGCGTGGGCTCCGCCTTCACCCCTACCCTTTCCGCCGATGGCAAATGGCTGGTGTACGGCACCCGTTTCAACGAACAAACTGGTCTGGTGAAGCGCAACCTGCTCACTGGTGAAGAAGCCTGGCTCGCCTATCCGGTTCAGCGCGATGAGCAGGAATCGATAGCACCATTGGGGGTTTATCCGGCCATGTCTTTTACACCCGACTCGAAGTTTGTCATCGCTTCTTATGGTGGCAAAATTTGGAAATTGCCCATCGAGGGTGGGGATGCCACGAACATTCCTTTTGAAGTGGATGCAGAAATCGGCATGGGCCCGGCAGTAAAATTTGATTTCCCGATTTCGGACGAAAAAACGATGATCGCCAATCAAATCCGCGATCCAAAAATCTCGCCCGACGGCAAAAAACTGGCCTTTACCGTGCTCAATCGCTTGTATGTGATGGATTACCCAGCAGGAACTGCCCGTCGCTTGACCACGGCCAATGTCACCGAAGCTATGCCCGTATGGTCGCCCGATGGCAACAGCATTGCCTACGTCACCTGGGAAAACAAGGAAGGGCATATTTATAAGGTGAATGTAGCCAGCGGCACCCCTACCAAGCTGACCCGATCTGGAGCAATTTATTCCGATTTGGCCTGGGACGCCAAAACCAACCGCATTGTGTTCAACTACGGGCCTGCACAAGTATTTGAAGACGCTTATAGCCCCTTCTTTGCCGGTGCAGCCGCTAATTTGGGCTGGATCGCTGCCGATGGTGGCGAGATCACCCGCATTGAAAACGCCAACGGCCGGGGCAATCCTCACTTCGTAAAAGCTGATGAACGCATTTACCTGTTCAGTGGAACCAAAGGTCTGGTGTCCATTCGCTGGGACGGTACCGATGAAAAAGTACACCTTAAAGTGAGTGGCATCACAACTTTTCCGGCTGAAATGGGGCATACCCACTGCCTGATGGTAAACAGCGAAACAGAACCAACGCCCAAACCATCCGAAGCAGAAATGATTACCATGGCACCCGAAGGAGACCAAGCCCTGGTGCAAATCAACAATGAAATTTATGTAGTAACCGTCCCTAAAACCGGGGGTGAAGTGCCCAGTATTTCGGTGGCCAAAGCTGAAAGTGCTCAATTTCCCGCGCGCAAATTGACCACAATCGGCGGCCAATTCCCGCAGTGGACTGCCGACGCCAAACGGGTGAACTGGTCGATTGGCAACGCCTATTTCTCCTATGATTTGGCCCAGGCCAAAGTGGTTGAAGACCAACTAAAGGCAGAAAAGAAGGCTCAGGAGAAGGAAAAAGCCAAGGCTGAAGCGGAAGGTAAAAAGCCAGAAGAGAAAAAGGACGAAAAGAAAGAAGAAGACAAGTCCTACAAAGCCGGTGAAATTCGGGTGAAAGTGACCGTACCCCGCGATGTACCCACTGGCGTTGTCTTGTTGCGCAATGCCCGCATCATCACCATGAAAGGCACTGAGGTATTTGAAAAAGGGGACATCCTGATCGAAAACAACCGCATCAAATCGGTGGGTAAAGCGGGTTCCATCAAAGCTCCGGCAGGTGCCAAGGTGATGGACATGGCTGGCAAAACCATCGTTCCCGGCTTCGTTGATACCCACGCGCACATGTGGCCTTACTGGGGCTTGCACAAAAGCCAGGCCTGGATGTACAATGCCAACCTCGCTTACGGCGTAACCACCACGCGTGACCCACAAACCGCCACTACCGACGTACTCACCTACGGCGACATGGTGGAAAGTGGACAAATTCTGGGCCCACGGATTTATTCAACTGGCCCCGGAGTCGGCTTTTGGGCTTACCGCCTCGAAAGTATGGAGCAAACCCGCAACGTACTCAAACAATACTCTGAGTACTACAACACCAAGACCATCAAGATGTACCTGACCGGCAACCGCCAGCACCGCCAGTGGATCATCCAGGCGGCCAAAGAGCAGGGATTGATGCCGACTACGGAAGGTGGTTTGGATTTTAAACTCAATATGAGCCAATTGTTGGATGGCTACTCCGGACATGAGCACGCTTTCCCGATTTACCCCATTTACAAGGATGTGGTGAAGCTGGTAGCAGAATCCAAAATGGCGTATACACCTACTTTGTTGGTGGCTTACGGTGGCCCTTGGGCTGAAAACTACTACTACGCTACCGAAAATGTAGTGGGTGACAAAAAGCTCAATCACTTTACCCCAAAGGCAGAATTGGACGAAAAAGCGCGGCGTCGGCCAGGTTGGTTTTTGCCAGAGGAGCACATTTTCAGCCGCCATGCTGAGTTTGCCAAAGCGCTGGTGGAAGCTGGAGGCATTGCCGGGATTGGCTCACATGGTCAGCTGCAGGGTTTGGGTTACCACTGGGAGTTGTGGGCGGTACAGTCCGGGGGGATGAAAACCCACGATGCGCTGCGGGTAGCTACCATTCTTGGCGCGCAGGCGATTGGCTTGAGCAAAGACCTAGGCTCACTGGAAACCGGGAAACTGGCCGACTTGCTCATTTTGGACAAAAACCCGCTGGAGAATATCCGCAACACCAATACCATTAAGTACGTCATGAAAAATGGTCGCTTGTACGAAGGGGATACTTTGAATGAGGTCTATCCAAAGGTGCAGGCTGCTCCGGCACCGGAGTGGAATGCGGCACAGCCGATGGGGATTCCGGGGATGAAGTAAACATCGCGGTTTATTAAGACCACAGCGACATTTTTTTAGCACAAAGAAAAAAATAGAGGGCACAAAGGACTAAGTTTATTTTACCGGTCTTTTGCTCGGAGGACATGAATTGCCTCCAGCTTCAGCTGGTGGATAAGTAGTGGACTCTAGTTTTGGGCTTTAGCCCTAGCTTAAAGATTAAGGCTGGGGCTAAAGCCCAAAACAAAGGGTATCCTCGTATCCACCAGCTGAAGCTGGAGGCAATTCATGTCCTTCGCTTCCAGAATACAAAAATATCCTGGAGTATGGTTTTTTGCTTATGCTTAGTTTATTTTGATAAAAAATCACAAGCGCTTTCTACCCCTGACATACTGTTGACACAGCCCACCCTTAACTTTGATGTACATTAAAAACATCAACACCGATGAGCTTACAACACTTAGTGACCAATTACGCAGCGTACAATGTATGGGCCAATCAAACCCTGGTAGACTGGCTAAAAACCAAACCTCAAGACATTTTTCAGGCAGAAGTTCCTTCCAGTTTCCCCAGCATTTTAAAAACTTTGAACCACATTTGGGCGGTCGAAGAGTTTTGGCACTCGGTGGTTGCCGAAGAAGCACCCAATGGCAGCCGCTATGGCAATGAAAATCTGGAAATTGATGCCGTTTGTGCTGGGATCATCATCGAGTCTCAGGTTTTGCACCACTATGTGAGTAACCTTTCTGAAGCAGATCTATTGCAAAAAGTACATTTGGAGACGCCTTGGGTGTCGGGTGAAATGCCCCGCTTTGAGTTCCTTCAGCATGTGCTCAATCACAGCACTTACCATCGGGGGCAGGTCGTTACCATTGGGCGGGTACTAGGGTTGACGGATGCACCGATGACGGATTATAATTATTTCAACATGGCACGGGTGGCGCAGAATTGAAGTGAATTTTTTTGGCATAGATCGAAATCTATGCTAATGGACATTTTTGTTTAGAGATTCGGAGGACATCAATTGCCACGTGCTTTAGCGCGTGGTTAGGATTTTCATTTTGTTCGGGCTTTAGCCCAAGCCTTAATTTCCAAGACAGGGCTAAAGCCCAAATCCGAGGGTATTCCTATACCCCCAGGCTGAAGCCAGGGGCAATTGATGTCCTCCGAGCAAAATGTACAATAGTGTGATCGAAATCACATCACCACACCAGCGTCGCCACTGCCCCCGCCGCCAAAGTATGTGTAAACCCCTTTGTTCCCACATTCACTCTAAAGCGCACTTCATTCCCACCTTCATTCACCACCAGCAGCACCGTTTTGCCATCCGGGTTTTTAAAAGCCACATTCGCCAGGGACAGGGTAGTATTCGAATAAATCCGTTTTGCCCCCGGCTTCACAAATTTGGAAGCATGAGCAATAATGTAATAGGCCGGGTTGCGCTTCACTTCATCCTGATTCAGGGTAATTACCCCTAAACATTCGGTGCAACCTCCATCCGTATGTGGGTTCTGTTGGGGATCGGCGGCCAGGTTCCATTCCAGCACCGTTTTGGCCCAGTTGCGGGAGGCGCCAATCATCAGGTTTTTGATGTGCCATTTGAGGTCGCCCTCCATGTTGCCGGGGGCGCCAATCCACTGTTCGGTGAAGTAGAGGTTTTTATCGGGGTGGGCCGCGTGTACTTCCGACAGGGCATCAATAGTGCCGCCGTACAAGTGAAAAGCCGAACCATCGATGAATTTTTTGGCCGCTGTATCATTCAGGATGGCAATGGGATAATCAGGGCGATCCGCATTGTGGTCGTAAATGATGATTTTGGTTTTAAGGCAGTTTTCGCCAAAAGTCGGGCCCAGGTGGTTTTTGACAAAATTCGCCTGTTCGTGCGGGTACATCAATAAGGAGGGGTTATTGCCGGGGTGTAAGGGTTCGTTTTGTATGGTGAGGGCGTCGATGACGATGCCCTCACTCTGCATCGCTTGGATGTATTTGACCAGGTAGAGGGCATAGGCTGCGTAGTATTCTGGTTTGAGGCCGCCGCCTTTGGAGTTGCCGTTCGTTTTCATCCAGGTAGGTGGCGACCAGGGTGAAGCCATGATTTTGATGGTCGGGTTGATGCGCAGGATTTCTTTGAGCATCGGCAAAAAATCTTTGCGCTCGGGGTCGAGACTGAATTTTTCCAGGAGTGTGTCGATTTGACCCTTCGGAAGATCGTTGTAAGAGAACACCCGATCGCTCAAATCCGAAGCACCAACACTGATGCGCAAATAGCTGATGCCAATGCTGCCAGGTGCTCTGGGGTCGAATAATTCCTTGAGCAAAGCCCCCCGTTTTTCGGCACTCATTTTGGCCAATAATTGGGTGCTGCCACCCGTGAGGGTGCAACCAAAACCATCCATGGATTGGTAGATTTTGAGGCTATCGATAAAGATGGCGGGCAGGGTTTCGCTGCCTTGAGCCGGGCTGCTCGTGATGGTAGATTGTTGTAAAAATTGTCGGCTAGCCGGGTGGGTCGTCCAGCACTGGATTTGGGCTTGCAGGCTGAGGGAAAAGAGCAGCAGAATGCCACTCAGTATTTGGTATCTGATGTGCATGTAGGTGTATTTTAGACAACAAGTGTAAGGAAAAAAGAGGAGCTAAACGTTCTTTTTCCCAAAGTTCCCATTGATAAAAAACACCCCGGTTAGCATAATCGCGGCAGCGATGAGGGAGCGGGTGGTCACTTGTTCATTGTTCAAACTCCAGCCGAGGAACATTGCCACCACTGGGTTGACATAATTGGTGGTCGCGACTTTTTCGGGTGAAACTTTGGTCAACAAATAATTAAACGCCGAAAAAGCGAGCAGAGAGCCCATCACGATCAGGTAGAAGAAGGAAAAAATGCCTTGTGCAGTTAGTTTTTCCCACACGAATTGCTTGTAATCGCCAAAAATTAAACTCATGATCAGCAACCAAATCCCGCCACAGGTCATTTGCATACCTGCCGATTGCATTTTGGAATTGGGCAAATTGGCACGACCGATGTAAATAGACGCATAACCCCAGGCAAACAGCGCAATGGCAATCACCCCTACGCCAATGAGGGTTTCACGATCTGCCGAGATTTGAGGCTGCCCGACCAACAAAAACATACCCACTACGCCCAAAGCAACTCCCAGCAGGCTGTGCAACTGAGGATTTTGTCCTCGCATGATCCACAACAGCAGCACCACAATGAGCGGTTCAAAGGATACCAATAGCGCGGCCATGCCACTGTCCACCCATTGTTCCGCCCATACCACTAAGCCAGTGCCGAGCGCCATAAACATCAAACCGATCCAGGCCGCATTTTTCCATTGTGCCAGAGTAGGCAAAGGGATTTTGCGCAAGGCGGCTACGCCCAACAAAAGCAGTCCCGCCGTCAAAAAGCGAGTGCCCGACATCAAAAAAGGTGGAATCTCGAGGATGGCCAGGTAGTTGACCAAATAAGTGGAGCCCCACACGAGGTATACCGTGGCAAAGGCAGCGATGATGAGGTAACGTTCGCGCATGAGTTGGTGATCCCAGGAGTTTATCCGTGGGTTGGGGCGCAAAGATCATTAAAAACCAGGAAATTACTGAATGTACTTTATTTGATCTTTGCACCCTTTCGAATTGATCCCAGTGGGAAACCCGCAAAGAACCATTATTTCATCGCTGAAACCTGTTCTTTTTTAGGTTTGTCACTTGGCGTGGCTGAAGTAGCGACTTTTACTGGAGCCTTGTTTGGAGCGGGTTTGATGCCTTCACAGATGTACTCCAATCTTTCTACCAAGCCATTGTACGCTTTTTCCAGCGCTGGTTTTTGAGCAGGGTCAACCGCTTTAACTTCAGCCTTAGCCTGGAAGCTGTCCCAATCCTTTTTCAAAGCCTGGTATTCTTCCGAAGCACTGGAAGCATTTGGTTTTTCTGGTTGGTTGGATTGTTGTGCCAAGGCAAAATTCATTGAAATGGCCAAAACGAGTAGAGTTGAAAATCCAAATTTGATTTTGTGTTTCATGATATCAGGGATTGCGATTAAAATTTAATTTGGGTCTAGGACTGATTTGTTTTTAGATCCTCAAATACAACGCAAAAGTGCCCCCTTCTGATCCACAAAAGCAATGGGCTAGATCAAATGGTCGACCGACGATCGATTTGACATCGACCAAACGCTTATTTTTATCGACTAACATGATTATTTATCCGACCAAGGTCTTTTTTTGATCGAAAAAAGGTTTTATTCTGCCTTCCTTATTTAATTAGGCATTAGGTTAGGTGTATAAGCCAATCTAGGGAGTAAATTCTGAATGAAGGCGAGTAGCGAAATTTTATTTTGTAGATTCTTGAACGCATTAGCGCATCGGACTACAAAATATCCGGTATATTTACGCCCTGAAACTCCAAAATCACCAAATACAATCGTTCATGGACCATCGAAGTCATTCGATTACTACACTAGCTGCTCTAACGGGTGTACTCGCTTACCTCACGCCGATTGGGTGGGTATTGGCTTTTGTGATTCACATTGTGCGCAAAGAAGAGTATGCTGCATTTCATCTTCGCCAGGCAGGAGGCATTTACCTTACCTTGGCACTATTGTTGTTTTTGAGCACCATTCCCTACATGGGTTGGTTGCTTTGGCTAATGGGCCTGATCCTCTGTTTCTTTTTGTGGGTGGTTGGATTTATGGGGGCGGTACAAAGCTACCGTACCATTATTCCCTATTTTGGACCTTACTTCCAAAGTTGGTTCAACATCAGCCGCTTGTTTGGAGGATATTCCGACGAAGATTAAAGCAGGCCGCTCAATTTCCGAATGACATAACTCGCCATGTGGATGCCAAACAGTGCTGGCAGATACGAAATAGTGCCGTAATAGGATTTTTTATAGGCACTTCCTGCGGTGAGTTGCAGGGAATTGGGCATGACGAGTTCGCTTGAAAACACCACCGGGAATCCTTTTTTGATGCCTCTTTGGCGCAAAAATTTGCGGGTTTGTTGGGCAAAAGGGCAATTGTAAGAGCGGAAAACGTCGTCAATTTTCACTTTAGAAGGATCCACCCTTCCACCTGCCCCCATCGAACTGATCAGGTTTACCTTGGCATCCAGGCATTGCACCAGCAGATTGATTTTGGGTTGAAAACTGTCAATACAATCCAGGACATAATCGAAGCCACCTCGAACCAGCTCTTCCATAAAATCGGGTTGCTGAAAAGCCTGGACTACCCGTAGTTCTAGTTCAGGATTGATGTCCAACATGCGTTGTGCCATCACCTCTGCTTTGGGCTGACCAAGGGTAGAATTGAGCGCTGGCAACTGGCGATTTTTGTTGCTCACATCTACCACATCGCCATCAACAATGGTCATCCTTCCTATTCCAGCCCGACACAAAAACTCGGCAGCAAAACTCCCAACCCCGCCTAATCCGACCACCAAAACGTTGGCCTGGCGCAAACTTTCAATTTTTTCCGTCCCGATCAACAATTCAGTTCTGATCAGCCAATTGTCTGTGCTCATTGTTTTGATTGCCTTAAAAGTCTATTTAAGTTGTTTTGCAGCGCGATTTCCAGTTCCTGGATTGACATGCCTTTGATTTGGGCGGCGCGGGCGTAAAGGTCGGCAATTGGCAGCATTTTATCATCGCTTTCCAAAAAAAGCTTTTCCAACGGGGTTTGGGCCAAACTTTGGGCGGCGGCGCTGTTGGGATGTAAAATGGCCGCACCGTAAGAAACATAAAAACCCCGTTCCAGCAGCGGTTTCAACACAGTAACTTTGCGGGCAAATCCGTGAATGACGAGCGGAACCGTAGGTTTTATTTTTTGAACGGAAGTAAACAATTCCTCATAAGCACGTACACAGTGAATGACCATTGGCTTTTGCAATTGCTCTGCCAAAGACAAACAATGCTCAAAAACAAACTGCTGGTAAACCAAATCCGGCCCCTGCAATTTATCCAGCCCACATTCGCCTAGCAACAACACTTTTTCTTCCCGAGCCACCCTCACCAGCCAATCCCACTGCTCATCCTGCACCCCATCCACCTCAGATACAAACCAGGGATGCAGGCCCACCGAACAAGGGCCTGCCCACTGCGCAAACAACTCCTGCTCCCGCTGATGAAATGAGCGTATGCTCAAAACATCCGGTGAAGAAGACAAATGATGGTTGTGAAAATCGATCAGCAAGAAAGGATATTCTTTAAAGTATGAAGAGTGGTGTGTGATCGTGTGGGTATGCTAGGCTTCCATCGCCTAAAAACCTCGCCAACCCACGGATTTATCCGCAAGAATGGGTGTGGGTGTGAAGTGTGATCGTGTGGGCCCGCAAGAATGGGTGTGGGTGTGAAGTGTGATCGTGTGGGTGTGTTGGCCCGCAAGAATGGGTGTGGGTGTGAAGTGTGATCGTGTGGGTGTGTTGGCCTTCCATTCCCTCAAGTACCCCGCCAACCCACGGATAAATCCGTGGGATGATGTCCATGCCCCTCAGTACTGCGTCTTCTCCCCATAAGCCAAATCCCCCGCATCCCCCAAACCCGGCACGATATAAGATTTCGCAGTCAACTCCTCATCCAGAGCCCCCATCCAAATCCCCGCCTTGGGATACATCCTCCGTACATACTCCAATCCGGGTACAGCGGCAATAGCTGTCACAAAATGCAATTCGGCAGGAGTGCCATGTTCCATCAACTGCTTGGCAGCAATCACCATGGATGCTCCGGTAGCCATCATCGGATCGGCAATCACCAGGATTTTACCCTCCAAATTGGGGCAGGATAAATACTCCAACTTGATTTCAAAAGTACCATCCTTGTGGTGTTTGCGGTAAGCGGAGACAAAAGCATTTTCAGCATTGTCAAAATAATTCAACAGCCCCTGATGCAGAGGCAAACCTGCGCGCAGGATAGTAGCCAATACAATGGGTTTGGCCACTGCTTTGCTGCTCGCTATCCCCATTGGTGTTTCCACTTCTACCGTATCGTAAGGCAAATGTTTGCTTAGTTCGTACGCCAAAATTTCGCCGACACGCTCCATATTGCGCCGAAAACGCATTCGATCGTTTTGGGTATTGATGTTGCGCATTTCTGCCACAAATTGGCTCGCAACGCTTGGACTTTTACTCAGGTCAAATAACAATGGCGACATGGATACAAATTTTGCTCAATTCAAAGCAAGATAAAACCTTTTCACCTAATCTCCGCACGAACAATAATCAAGCTCGCGACTGATTTACCGCAAGTCCCACCATTTTTTTAGTTCTTCCAACCTATTCTCCCGCGATTGTAAGTCACTTAACATGTTGCGACTGCTGGATCCCGATTGTTCCAAGAAAGGTTTGGCACGTACGTAAGCTGCCTTGGCTTGTTGAATGCGCAAGAGGGCTTCGGACTTGTCTTTTGGTCCCAGGTTGGGGTTTTTGACCAGCTTTTCGTGCAATTTATAGGCCACTTGTGCCTGATACGCCCCTATTTGTACATTGGCCAATCCTCCCCCGGCATTTAGGAATTGTACGATGGTTTGGCGTTCCGTGTTGTTGCTACTGCCACCGATCACTTTTAAACCTTCAACGGCTCGACGTTCACTTTCACGATAGCCATCCAAAGCAGTACTAAAATTACCGTTCAAAAAAGGGAGGGGATTGTCAAAAACCAGGCGATAGCGCTGATTGACCAAATCGTAACGGGTTAGACTTTCATTCGCCAACAATTTCGCCATCAGTAGTGGATAGTCCTTGCCCATTTCGCTAAACCCACTAAGCCCAGCACTTGTAGCCTTGCCCATATCCAAGGCCTTTTTCATGTTCAGCAAGTTACTTTTGCCCCGCAAAATCAAGTTAAGATTGGCATTTAAGGCCTCTTCATTGGCATTGTTGCGGTTGGCACTGGCATTGAGGTGACTGATCGCGCTGAGGTACATGCTACGGGCCCAAAAGAAAATGATCTCGCCGCGTTTTTGCACAATAGCTTCTGTAGTATCCTGGGCGTACAAATCCAGCGCTTGCTGGTAGTAAGTGCCAGCTTGTTCACATTCCTGGTTGATGCGGCGCAGGAACAGTTGAAGATTGGAATTGTTGAATTGATTGAAGTTTTCGCGGCTGTAACGGCTCAACAAAGTATAATGAATGTGGCCACGAACAAAAACAAGCTCGGCTTGCATGTACTCCAGGGGCTGAACCTGCTGCTGAACCACCTGCAAACGATCCGTTTTTACTGCGCTTAAGTAAGCCCAGGCCTGGCTGAAATACTGCTCAATGGATTGCAGTTGACGGTTGTAGCGCAAGGTATCAATGGCTTGTTTGGGTGAACCTTCCAGCACAAACAAACTTTCGTAAATATCCACCAGGGCGACTAAACCCTGTTCGTACATTTTTAACCCCAACTGAGTCAGCGCGTAATCGTCGTTGGGATTGAAGCGCAAGATGCGCGAACAGGTGCGCAGGGTGCGCTGCAAAGTGTCCAACATGCTCATTTGGGCAATGGAATCTGCATAAAAAAAAGCGATTGTACTGGCATTTTTAGGTGCTGGGGAATTTAAATCCCAATCTTCCCATTGCGCCTGCGTCATCGGGTAACGGTTGAGTTGCCAAATGGGGTCAAAGGGATAGTGGTCGCGGATCATCTCGGCAGGAGGCACCAGAAAGTACAAATCATCACTGGGGGGAAAGTGAACACCTGCATCTGGATCGAAATACCCGGCGCCCCAGGTTGGATCACTGAGCGACCATTCTCCACCAATTTTGATGGAGACCCAGGCATGGCCAATTTCGGGGATTTGACCATCTTCCCGGCGTACTTTGCCCGTGACAATTTCGGCGTTGAGGCCCATTGAATTGGCAAGTGTTTTGTACAAATTGGCATACCCTTCACATACTCCGCTGCGTTGGGCCAGCACATTTTCGGCCTGTTGCATCAAGGTGTTTTCCCTGGTACCCAACAGGTTTTGTTCGATGATGCTGTGGTTGTAGCGAATATTGTGGGTAATCCAAGTGTAGATGGCTCGGGCCTTCTCCCGCTCGCTGAATTTTCCGGCACCTTTGAGGTAATAGGCCAAAGCGTTGGGGCTTTGGCAAGCTTCCACTGGGGCATTTAGGGCGTAGGTGTCTATGGCCGCGTAGTCTTTTGTCTGGGCATTAATCCCTCCAAAAGAAGCCAATACAAGGTAAAAGAGCAAGATATGGCGCAACATAGACTTTGGTTTTGCCGTAAGATAACGAATTCTCAGGGTGAATTATTAGCCACTTGGTGCTTGTTTGAAAGTTGAGTATATTTGTAGAATTATCCTAAAAACCCTGAAAAATGAGAATCCTGTCTGTTTTATTTTTTGCGACCCTGCTACTGTCTACTAAAGCAGATGTTGCATTCAACAAAGGCAAAGTTGTCGGCAAAATCACCATTCCTGAAAATGTACCACTGCTCAAACGGGGCAGCAACCAAAAGTACTGCGAAGAAGAACCTCTCAGTGCCCGCAAAAAACAAATTGATCAAGAAAATCATCCCAATCGGCACATCGTAGTCAGTTTTCACCCTACTGATTTTACCCCTGAATTAAAACCTTCTGCCAATGCCATTATGAATCAGATGGAAAAAACCTTTGTGCCCAAAGTATTGCCCATTACCAAAGGCAGTTCAGTAGCGTTTTTGAACAGTGATACCGAAGTACACAACATCTTCAGCATGACCCCTCGGGCGACGTTCAACATCGGTCGGAGGCAACCCGGGAAATCGGTGCCTCAATTGATCGAAAAAGCAGGGGTAGTTGATCTCAAATGCGACATCCATTGCGGCATGAATGCCTCCATTTTAAGCCTGGACACCCCCTATTTCACCAAAGCCAATACCAGTGGCAACTACGAAGTAGATGGTCTGCCCGACGGCAATTACCGCGTACAGGTTTACCATTTTAGTTTGGGTGTGGTAGAAGACAACATTAGTATTAAAGGTGGTGGTGTGATTACAAAAAACCTTGCACTGGTCAAACCTTAAACGGTAAGTATGAAACGCACGATTACCTTTGTTTTTTTGCTCCTATTTACCCTCGTAAAACTATCCGCACAGGAGAAACCCCAAATTGAGATCAATGGGACTGCTGACCTGGAGTACCTGCAAGGTGGCCAGAGTTCCCATTATTACCTCAATGGAGTGCACAAAGACCTCCAAAGCGGGGCGGTACGACCTTTGGAATTGAACCTCTTGTCCAAAATCCGTTTTAATCCCCAATGGAGTGCCAACTTTCGCCTGCAAATGGAACGCGACGAAGGGCTCAAATTCAATCAAGTCCGCTTGGCACAAGCCAATGTACAATGGGCACCCAAAGAAAGCCCTTGGTTGTTCACCGTCGGGCGCTTTGTTTCACCCTTTGGTTTGTTTGCCAATCAGCAGCTTTCCACCGCGCGCACTTTTGTAGATGTTCCCTTGGCTTATGGGTATTTTATCAATATTTCAGAACAATTGGGGCAGGTAGACCGACTTGGCAACGGCACCCAAATCCCCATCAATGGCCGCAATGAATGGGGCATGCCCCTCCAATACTACAACGGCTATTCCAACGGCCTTAAAGCGCGCTGGAACCTCAAACCTGGGAAAACCTCGCTTGAATTCGCATTGACTACCGCATCCCCCAACCTGCCACGGAATTTCAATTTTAATCCCCTGAACTACGGCGCAATGGCTCGCCTTAAGTTGCAACCGAAATATTTTTGGAAACAAGGTTTTTCGGCTAGCTTCGGTAAATTTTTACAAAATCACCCTTTGAATGACCGACTAAATGATCGAAGCGGCTATCGACAAGCTCTAATAGGCACCGATTTTGTGCTCGGAACCGGGCATTTTGAGTGGTCGGGTGAATTGACGGCTGGTTTTTATCGAGTACCCAAGTATAACCCATTGAGCGAACGATATATTCAAAATCAAAACTTTAATGCTTTTTCCGCCTGGCTGGACACCAAATATGAATTTCCCTTTTTGGTAGGCACCTATGCAGCTTGGCGAATAGAAACGCTACAATTTTCGAATGATTGGGATCAGGGCGTGTTACGCAATTCCTTGGTAATAGGGGCTAAAATCAAAGATTTTATCCTCTTACGCAGCGCCTATTGCTTTCAATCCGTTCAAAATAGCAACCAAACGGGCTTTAATGCCTGGCGAACCACTTTGACTTTATATTTTTAATCAAATGATGCGACCAGAAGCCCGGATAAAAATGCCGCTTTTTGCACTGCTTCTGGCGGTTTTGCCCAACCTATGTCCTGCGCTTGCCCTGTCTACACCTGAACTCATTAAAAAAGCCCAAGCCCACCTGGATCAGGATCAGCCCGATTCCGCGCAATGGTTTTTTAATAAAGCCATTCAGCAAGCAAAACTAAAGCGACAGCACCAGTTGCAGCTCGATGCAGGACTTGGTTTGGCTGAGTCCTGCTTTTACATCGGGGATTACGCCCGAACCAAAGATCAACTGGAAATCTGTGCAAACTTGGCTCAATCCCGTGCCGACCGCCCTCATTTGCTCCTGGCCTGGTTGAAACATGCAGAGGTCCATTTTATTGAAGGCAGTTGGCCAGAGGCCGAAGCACTATTGGCTAAATTGGAAAAAAAGGCGAACCCCGCCCAGGATCAGGCCGTTCTTGCCCGCGCCTACAACTTGTGGGCAAAAGTATACAGTCAGCAAGGCCAATTGAATCAAGCCAATTTTTATCTAAAAAAAGGAAAAAACCTCGCCCAGCAATTGCCCGACAAAACCCTGGTGATTGAATTGCTCACTCAATTGGCAACCAATTATAAAAACCAGGATGGAGCCCTCGTTCAGGCACAGCTTTACCTGGAAGAACTGATTGCCCTGCGCGCTAAAACCCAGGATCAACGCAATTTGATCGGCGACCACCAGGAGTTGGCGGAATTGTTGCAACAAACCGGTGATTACCCCACAGCTCAAGCTCATCGACTCAAGGCTTTAAAATTGGCGGAGTCAATTCAAGATTCCTTGCAGCAAATGGAATTGTTGTATAGCCTTGGCCTGGCTTACCGCCAGCAAAATCAAATCCAAAGTTCCAATGCCTATCTCAACCGAAGTTTGAAGCTGGCCTTGATGAAAAACAACACCTTCAAAGCGGCGGAAATTCAACGTAGTTTGGGGGACAATCAAGCTCAAGTTGGTAATCCAGCTCAAGCACAAAAATGGTATCAAAAAGCGCGGCATGGCTTCTCCAGTATCGGCAACGACCTGGAAATTGGCCGCACCTTGGTTTTATTTCAACAGGTGGATTCCTCCCGTAAAGCACTGAGCTATTTTGGCAAAGCACTACAATCCAAAATTAGCAACGGGGAAATCCTGGGTGAAGTAGAGACTCGTTTGGACATGGCCAGGATCCAAATTGACCTGAAGGATGCCGCCGGAGCACTACGCAGTTTACAGCCCAGTGTAACACTCGCCCAAACTGCGGGCAGCCGCGAACACTTGTTGGCCATATGGGACAATCTGGCCCGGGCCCATGCCCTGCAAGGCAATTTTAATGCCGCCTATTCCTTTGCCGAGCGCCACCAACACTTAAAAGATTCCATTTTCAACCTGGAGCAATCCCGCATCATCAGCGAAATGAATGCTCGTTTCGACAATGTGGCCTTGCGGGACAGTTTACAACAAACCGAAATAGCCCGCAATCGGGCGGAGTTGCGCCAGAAAAACCTGCTCAATTACCTTTTGGGTGGCGCACTGTTGGCAGGCGCGTTTATTGCTTTTTTGTTGTTTCGAAACTACCGTTCAGGGGTGGAACAACGGGTTCAAGCGGAGCGCATGGCTGCCCTAGAGAAACAAAGAGAGGCCGAGCAATTGCGCTCCATGATCAATGGGGAAGAGCAAGAACGCAAGCGAATAGCCCAGGAGTTGCACGATGGATTGGGGACTTTATTGGCTACTGTGAAGTTGCAATTCAATGCGGTGCAAAATGAAAGACCAGACATCGACACCGTCAAATCCTACCAAAAAGCAGACAGCCTACTGGATGAAGCCTGCACGGAGGTACGCAAAATTTCGTACAACTTGATGCCAGCTATTTTACAGCAATACGGGCTGGAATACGCTTTACAAGATTTATGCGAAGGCATCAATCGATCTGGACGACTCGAAGTTAGTTTTATTCCTTTCGGGCTGGATTATACTTTTGATGATCAAACGGCGATATCGGTTTACCGGATCGTGCAGGAGTTGGTTAAAAACACCTTAAGACATGCCGAAGCCAGTGAATTGATTGTACAACTCAGCGTTGAAGATGATGCCTTAAACATCGTAGTTGAAGACAATGGTCAGGGCTTTGATCCTGCTGAAAAATTGCAAAACCCCGGGATTGGGTTACAAAGCATCCAGTCCCGCTTAGCTTTATTGGATGGTAAAATGGAGGTGGAATCCTCTGCTCAGGCTGGTGCAACTTTTACCATCGATATCCCATTAACACCTAAAAACTAGTATGGACACACCAAACACCATTAAACTCCTCGTAGTAGATGATCATCAGGTGCTGATTGATGGCATCATGGCGCTGCTGGAGAAAGCTGAAGGCATCCGCATCGTTCACCAGGCCCTAAATGGCAAAGGTGCTCTGGAGGCCCTGGAAAAGCACCACACGGAGATCGACCTCATTTTGCTGGACATCAACATGCCGGATATGAATGGTTTTGAAGTTTGTCTGGAAATCAAAAAACGTTTTCCGGATAAAAAAGTGCTCAGCCTGACCATGCACAGCGAAGCGGGCTTCATCACCAAGATGGTCAAAGCGGGTGCAGATGGCTATGTGCTGAAAAATGCGGGTAAGGACGAGCTCGTCACTGCCATTCAAAGCATTCAACAAGGGGAAAAATACTTCAGCAAAGCCGTCACCAATAGCCTTCTGGAAGGGATGCAGGCCAAAAAAACTTCTCGCTCACAGTACATCCCCAAAATTACCCGCCGAGAAAAGGAGATCCTGCGCTTGATCATCGACGAGTGCAATACCGATGAGATTGCCGCGAAGTTGTTCATCAGCGACACCACGGTGATTTCACACCGGAAGAGTTTGTTGCGCAAGTTGAATGTAAAGAATACGGCGGGGCTGGTGAGAGTGGCGTATGAGTTTAATTTGTTGGCGGAGGATTAACAGTTGAGCATCTGCTTCCTAAACTCCGACGGCGTGCACCCCACCACCTTCTTAAACGCTCCATTAAACACCGACAAGGTATTGAACCCACTTTCAAATGCCAATGCTGCGATCTTTAACTGGGCATATTGGGGATCGAGCAACAACTGACAAGCATACTCCACCCGAAAACGGTTGAGCCAGTCAGGGAAGTTGCAACCTTCATAGGTATTGATGTAGTGTGAAAGGGCGTGTGAACTGCTGCCTATTTGTTGAGCCAGTTTATCCAGACTCAGTTCCGAGTCGCGAAAACCCTGCTCTTCCTCCATCAATCTTTGCAATTGCACTTTGAGTTGAGAAATTTGCTCGGGTTTAATGGCTGAGGGTTTGCCTTTTTCCCATACCTGAGTTTTTTGGAGCAACGTATAATTTTTGATAAAATAAGCCAGAATCAGGTAAACAATAATGGTGTAAAACAAGGGGCAAAAAATCACACAAAGGACCTTGGCATTGTTGAAGCTGTAGCCCAAAATCAAGATGCCCATGAACAACAACAAGCCGGACAACCATTCCTGTATTTTTTGTACACTCCATCCTTGTGCCTTTTTTTCGACCAACCTTAGCTTCGACCATCGGTAGGCATACACCAGATACAGAATCCAGTGCAACAAAGTCAGCTGATTGGTCATAAACCAGCCGTTTTTAAAAGGCTCAAAAAAGGTGCCCAATGGGAGGACTGTTCGGGCCAACAAAGCCAGGGCACCTAGGCAAATTGCGGGCAAAAAATGCTTCTGCCAAAAGAAAGTGGGAAGTGGAGCCCTAAAAACACTGTACACATAAGCCAAAAAACAAGGTCCCAACGCCAAATTGAGCACCAAACCCACATCAACTACATACCACTCAGCGCTGCGGTAAAAATAGGATATGGTAGTAATGGCAAAGCGCAAACTCAACAAAAGCATGAAGTAGCCGAGGTACTGATTCGTGGTTTGAGCCTCCCCTTGCCCCTTGCGCAAGAGATACAAGCCAAACAAAATCCCATTGGCGATGCCCAAACCGCTCAATGCCGCAAATAAACTGTCGAATTGATACATAGTTGTACTGATGGATTTATAAATCAGGTAGACAGGGTCAAAAACGAGCTGCATTTTTGCACCTAAAAAGCTCAAACAAGCTCCAAAACGATCAATCACCATGCAAAAGTACACGCTTTTTACTACACGTTTTTTAACTGTATGTATCCTCTTTTTGGCTTTTCAGCTTCATCTGCACGCTCAAACTGCTGCAATTTTCGCACCAGGCATCCTCTCCGATGGGCAAGTTTTTGGTTTAACCCTTTCTCCCGACGGGCAAACTGCGGTTTTTGTAAAAGCTTACGGTGGCCGGGATAGTTTGCATCTTCTTACTTCATCTCTGATGAATGGAAACTGGACCAAACCCATAGTTGCGCCCTTTTCTACCCGAGGTACCAGTTGGAAAGACATCGATCCGGCCTTTTCACCGGATGGAAAACTGTTGCTTTTTAACTCGACCCGGCCTCTAAGTATGGGTCCTGCTAAGGAAGATTTTGACATTTGGGGCGTAAAACGCGATGGCAACAGCTGGGGTGAGCCCTTCCACCTCGGGGCCGCCATCAACACCGATAGCTCCGATATTTATGCGACCATTGCCAAATCCGGGAACATCTATTTTTCCTCCAATCGGGCAGGTGGCCAAGGTAAACTCGACTTGTATGTGAGCGAATACCAGAATGGCGTTTATCAAAGCCCCAAAAACCTGGGAGCCCTGCTCAATACCGAAAACCACGACAGCAACCCTTTCATTTCGCCCAAGGAAGATTACATCATTTTTTGGGGACGAGAGTCCAGCGGGTATGGTGATTCAGATTTGTACATCAGTTTTAAACAAAAAGGCAACTGGACCAAGCCTCTTAATCTTGGCCCCAACATCAATTCCAAACAAGGCGATTTTTGCCCTTTTATGCAGCCCAAGGGCAAAAAACTGTATTTCAGTCGAACAGAAGAAAAGGATGGCAAAAGGATCGAGGATTTGTATTCCATTGATTTTTCGCCAAAGGAATGGAACAAACTGGCCAAAAATTCAAATTGATCTTAGGAACGGAGTCTTACTGCAAAAGCTGAGGCTAGTGCATTAACTTATGATTTAATTCATTAGCCTCAGCTTTTGAGTTTCCCCAAGGCCTTCTCCAACTCCTCCGGTTTATTCACATTCTCCAAGGCCTCTTCTTTTTCTGCCAGCAATAATTCAATGGGTGCATTGAGCAACACCTTGCGTGGACAAGTATAACCCTGTGCCATAAACTGCAACAAAACCGGATAGCTCCGCGGCTCCCAAATGGTCACCAGCGGCTCTGGAAACTGGTCAAAAGGGCTGCGGAAAGTAGTCGCCACTTTGGAAGGATTCCGCTGCGCTACCAATTGCTCCAAGGTATGCTCATCCAAATGGGGCAAATCACAAGCCACCACCAGCCATGCCGCATCCGGGTGCTCCCGAAAAGCCGATAAGATTGCGCCATAAGGCCCCAACCCTAAAAAAGTATCTGGTATCGGCGCATAAACCCCTCCAATTTCTTCAACCTGATCGCCCCGACAAGAAATAAAGGTACGGCTGCACCACTGACCCAACAGGTCGGCCATGTACTCGCGCTGCGCTTTGCCATGGTAGTTGATCAAACTTTTGTCTTGCCCCATTCGGGTGCTGCGCCCGCCCGCAAGTACAAGTCCGTAAAGGGGAGCTTGTTTTTTTTGCAGCTCTTCCAGTAAAAAATCTGCAATTCCCGCTTCATCTTCCAGTTGGAATACTGGTGGCAAAACGCCTCCCAAATGCTCCAACAAGAAGGAGTAAATGGCCGTTGTATCATCCATCAGCACAATACAGGCGACATCTTTAAGTCGATCTAGCTTTTTTTGTAGGGAAGCTTCCTTGCGAGGATCAATCAAGACAATCTGCTTTTTGGCCTCAAAATGATTGCCATTGACCAACACAGCATCCTGAGCATTGAAGTGCTGGCGGAAAAAGAAGGGATTGAGCGTCCCTTCCTGGTCAAAACGGTGGAAACTGATCTTATCGGTATATTCCTGACGGGCACCATGCGCCATGGCACTTTGGGCATCGCGTCCAGCTTCCGTTTCAGCATCTGCACCCGCGTGGTCGGCATCCACGTAACCAAGCTGGTAATCGGATTTCAGGCGACCAATCAGCGCAAAAGCCAGTTTTTTGATCACTCCACAAGGTGCGCCGATGAAGGCCCATTCCTGACGGGCAAAGTGACCGTAGGTGGGACGGGTAATGGCGGCGTGTTTTTGATGGTTTGACATGGTTAACCTTTTTGATACTTGGCTTTCAATTCTTCAATCGTTAGAACCAACAAGGGAGGATGTTCATTCGTTCGATATGGGCGAAAATGACGATCTTCAGAAACAATAATTGCCTGCGCCGCTACCGCACAATCGACAAATTTATTGTCATCAACATCCTCTGCAATTAGGTCCCATTTAAAATAGATCTCAATGTGTTCAACTCCGGGAAAGGAGATTAGAAAATCAGTAAAATTAGAGGCTACTTCAGGTGTGGTTTTGGCGGCAAGAATTTCTTCGTACTCAAACAAGATTTCATTGGATATACATAGACGAAATTCTCCAGTAAGAACTTTGTCAAATATCCAACGATTGGGAGAACGTCGACCAATCATCGAAACGATCACATTGGTATCAAGAACGAGTTTCACTCCGCCAGTGCTCATATGCCCAATTTGCGATGTCTATAGGCGTAAATTCTTTTTCTTCGATAAATGCATCCATTGCAGCACTGGCTTTTTCAGCAAAATACAGGCCAATGAGTTGGCGTATTGCGAGAAGATCTTGTTCATCGACATTGTGTGCATAAAGTTTGAGCAACTCCAATTGAAGATTACTCATTGTATGTGGTTCGGCCTGCATGTTGATCCGGTTTTTACAAATATATACCCTAAATCTTCACTTTTGCAAACGCCCGATCCAAAATATCCAGCGCTTCCGCAATATCCTCTTCTTGAGCCGTAAGCGGTGGAGCAATGCGGATCACGTTGCCGTACAAGCCCCCTTTGCCAATCAGCAAGCCCAGTTCCTTTGTAGCTTCAAACAACTGGCGGGTCGCCTCGGTTGAAGGTTCTTTGCTTTGGCGGTCTTTCACTAGCTCCAAACCTTGCATCAAACCCATCCCGCGTACATCGCCGATGACTGGGTATTTTTCCTGCAAACGTTCCAGTCCTTCGCGCAACAATTTACCTACTCTGCCTACATGCTGCGGGTCGGCGTAGTTTTCCAAAACTTCCAGGGTGGCCAGCGACGCAGCACAGGCTACGGGGTTGCCACCAAAAGTACTTAGGCTCAGGCCTGCCTCCACGGTGCTTTGGGCAATTTCCATGGTGGTGATCGTATTGCCCAAGGGGAACCCATTGGCGATGCCTTTGGCCATGGTGATCACATCTGGCTCGATGTCATAATGTTCGATGCCAAACCACTTGTCTCCCGTCCGGCCAAAAGCAGTTTGCACCTCATCAATGATCATCAAACCACCGTAGTGTTTGACAATCTCTTGCGCAATTTTGAAGTATTCCTTCGGGGCCGTGATGAATCCACCCACACCTTGGATGGGCTCGGCAATAAAGGCGGCGATTTTCCCACTCGTGGTCGTTCTGATCACGTCCTCAATGTCCTGCGCACAGGCTACCCCACAGGAAGGATAGGTCATTTTGTAAGGGCAGCGGTAGCAGTATGGGTTCACCGCATGAGTGATGCCCGGTACTTGCGCGCCTGTCAAGCGCCAGGAGCTATGCCCGGTAAGCGTCATGCCGATGGCCGAGCGCCCACTGTAACCATGTCGAAGTGCCACTATTTCTTGTCGACCTGTATAAATTTTGGCTAAAAAAACCGCCGTTTCATCCGCATCAGTACCCGAGGGAGTGAAAAAAGAGACCTGCAATTTGCCAGGAGTGATTTGCGCCATTTTTTCCGCCAAGTTGACATGGGCTTCATTGGGGTAAAGCGTAGAAGAATGAATCATCTTCTCCGTTTGGTTTTTTACGGCTTCCACAATTTCTGGGCGATTGTGCCCTACACTAGTGGTGAGGATGCCGCCAAAAAAATCGAGGTATTCTTTGCCCTCTACATCCCATACGCGCAGGCCTTCGCCACGCTCAAGTGGGAGCGGCTCGGTGTAATAAAGGAGGTGATTTGGCCAGAGGTATTGTTGTTGCTTGGCGAGGAGTTCGGCTTTGGTGGAGGTATGGGTGGTCTGCATTGTTTTGCGGTATTGAATGAGGAGCTAAGCTAGGGATTTTTTGCCAAAAATGGAATAAGTCTTATTCCTAAGTCATTTTGTCGGTTTTTTTAAATGCGCTCTGCCAAATTTTCCTAAAATCACCTTGGCAAATCTTTTGCTATTCTACCCGATACTGACAAAAACATCAGATATTAGCCAAATAAAAAGCACAAAACGAAATGACCTACGACAATTTCACCATAAAAGCGCAGGAATCCATCCTGAAAGCCCAGCAAATCGCAGCAGGATTGGACCAGCAGCAGGTGGATACCGTGCACCTCATCAAGGGTATCCTTGAAACCGACGAGAGTGTAGCCGGATTTTTACTCGGGAAATCCGACGTAAACCTCGACATGCTGCGCCGCAAGTTGGACGAGGCAGTGCTCAAGTATCCCAAGGTAGAAGGTTCGGACAAACAGTTTTTGACCAACGACGCCAACAAATCCCTCAGCAGAGCCAAAGTCCTGCTCAAAGAATTTGGAGATCAATACATCTCCGTGGAACTGGTGTTGATGGGCGTCTTGCAAGGAGAGGACTCCGGTGCCAAATTGCTCAAAGAACTCGGTGCCAACGAACAATTGATGCGCGGTGCCATCACTGAGCTACGCAAAGGCCGCAAAGTGACCGACCAAAGTTCGGATGACAGCTACAACGCCCTGGCCAAATACGCCATCAACCTCAACGAACGCGCGGAAACCGGGAAACTCGACCCTATCGTGGGTCGCGATGAAGAAATTCGCCGCGTACTGCACATCCTTTCGCGCCGCAAAAAGAACAACCCCATCCTCATCGGGGAAGCGGGGGTAGGTAAAACCGCCATTGTGGAAGGTCTGGCCTGGCGCATCGTGAAAGGGGATGTACCCGAAAGTTTGCAGAGCAAAAAAATCTTCGTCCTGGATATTGCCGCACTGATTGCTGGAGCGAAGTACAAAGGGGAATTTGAAGAACGCCTTAAGGGAGTTATTCAGGAGGTCACCGACTCCAACGACACCATCATCCTGTTTGTGGATGAGATCCATACCCTCATTGGTGCAGGTGGTGGCAATGGTGCCATGGACGCCGCCAACATCCTCAAACCGGCCCTGGCGCGTGGGGAACTGCGCACCATCGGTGCCACTACCCTGGATGAATACCAAAAGTACTTCGAAAAAGACAAGGCCCTGGTGCGCCGCTTCCAGGAAGTACTCATCGAAGAGCCTAGCGTGGAGGACACCATTTCCATCCTGCGCGGGTTGCAAGAGCGCTACGAGGTGTACCACAAGATCGAGATCATGGACGAGGCGCTGGTGGCTGCCGCCGAGTTGAGTCAACGTTACATCTCCGACCGCCAGCTGCCCGACAAGGCAATCGACCTCATCGACGAGGCTGCTGCACGCCTGCGTCTGGAACTGGACTCCCTGCCCGAAGAAATCGACGAGTGGGACCGCAAGGTGCGTCAGCTCGAAATCGAACGCGAGGCCATCAAACGAGAAAAGAACAAAAAACAACAGGACATCATCGAAGAAAGCATCGCCAATGCCAAGCAAAAGCGCGATTCCTTGATGGCCCGTTGGAAAAATGAAAAGGAGATAGTCGACACCATTCAGGCCATCAAGAAACAGATGGAAGAACTGGAAATGCAGGCCGAACGCGCCGAACGCGCCAGCGACTACGAAAAAGTAGCCAAAATCCGCTACGGTGAATTGGAAGACCAGAAGCAAATGCTGAAAGTCGCCGAGGAAAAATTGGCCGCCCTGCCCGAAGACGATCGTTTTACCAACGACAAGGTAACCGCCAACGACATCGCCTACATCGTCAGCCGTTGGACAGGCATCCCGGTGGATAAAATGACCCAGAGTGAAAAGGATAAACTGCTCAGTCTGGAAGCCGAAATTGGCCAACGCCTGATCGGGCAAGACGAAGCGGTGAAAGCGGTTTCTGATGCCATCCGCCGCAGCCGCGCAGGTTTGCAGGATGCTGAGCGGCCCATTGGTTCTTTCATCTTCCTGGGACCAACCGGGGTGGGTAAAACCGAATTGGCCAAAACCATCGCCGAAGTGCTTTTTGACGATGAAAAGGCCATGACCCGCATCGACATGAGTGAATACCAGGAGAAACACACCGTGTCCCGCTTGGTCGGTGCACCTCCGGGATACGTGGGCTACGACGAAGGTGGGCAGTTGACCGAAGCGGTACGCCGCCGCCCGTACAGCATCATCCTGCTCGACGAGATCGAAAAGGCTCACCCGGATACCTTCAACATCCTGCTACAAGTGCTGGATGATGGCCGCCTAACCGACAACAAAGGCCGCGTCGCCAACTTCAAAAACACCATCATCATCATGACTTCCAACATGGGGGCCAACCTGATCATGGAAAACTTTGAAGACCTGGAGGAAATGGGTGAAAAACACCGCACCGAAATCATCGCGACCACCAAGGAAGAAGTGTTCAACCTGCTGAAGGAAAACCTGCGCCCGGAATTCCTCAACCGCATCGACGAACAAATCCTCTTCCTGCCACTGAACAAGGACGAGATCAAGCAGATTTTGGAACTCTTGCTGAAAAAGACCCAAAAAATGCTGGCCAAACAGGGCATCATCCTCAAAGTGAGCGATGAGGCGAAAACCTTGCTGGCCGATATGGGCTACGATCCGCAGTTTGGTGCCCGACCGATGAAGCGCGTGCTGCAAAAAGACGTGATCAACGAATTGTCGAAACTGGTGCTGAGTGGCGAGGCTAGTCTTGGGGATACCATCTACATCCACACGGATAAGAAGGGGCTGACCTTTGGCAAAACGCCGTATGAAGGGGCAATTAGTTTGCCGCCGGAGCCGGTGGATGATGATGGGGATGATGATGAAAAAGAAGTAGAAAAGCCAGTGGAAGAAAAGGCTTAATTGGTATAAAATAAAGGAAAGTGGCTGCTCGGCATGGAAGCTGGGTGGCCACTTTTTTTATTTAGTGGCATTTTAAAAAATGCCCCAATCTTTTCCCGCTTTTCAACTCCTTCGCCTATCTTGAAGGCACTATTTTAAAGTACCTTTTTTAACTTCAACTCTTCTTCATGAAAAGCGCATTTTCTTTTAGCTTTTGCTTCCTGCTTATGCTTTGTAGCAATGGCCTAAATGCCCAAAAAGCCAAAACAAACGAGCCCCTCCGCGACCCCCAACTAACCTACCAAACCTATCGCCCAAAACCAACCGACCGCATCCTCTCCCGCACCACCTACCACCAAAAGCTTTACGGCTTCTGGCTTGGCCAATGCATCGCCAACTGGACCGGGCTGGTCACCGAAATGGACAAAATTGGCAATATCGGAGAAATCAAAACCGGGCCATTTTACACCCGTGCCGATTGGGGCAAAGCCGATCAACCAAACATTTGGGACAAAACCACCGTCAGCAAGTGGTCGCCCACCCTGGATTTTGTGTTGGAAAACGACGGCGGCCTTGGGGGCCCCGACGACGATACCGACATTGAATACATCTACCAGGCACTACTTTACGGCAACAAAACCTCCGTATTGAGCGGCCCCCAAATCCGCGAAGGTTGGCTCAAACACATCAAAGTCGAAGAAGAAAACTTCCTTTGGGTATCCAATCAAAAAGCTTTTGACTTGATGAAAACAGGCCTGGTACCGCCCGCCACCAGCGACCCCGCCAACAACCCAGAGTATGACATGATCGACGCCCAACTCACCACCGAAATATTTGGTTTTTTTGCGCCCGCCCGCCCGGACATTGCGCTCAAAATGGCGCAATTGCCCATTCAAACCACCGCTCGGGAAAACGCTCAATGGATATCCGAATTTTATGTCATCATGTATTCCCTGGCTTCCGCAGCTGACCCCAAAAAGTCCAGCAAAGAAAACCTGCAATGGATGGCCGATGAGGCGCGTAAACAACTGCCGCAAAACTCTTACTCTGCCAAAATGTACGACTTTGTTAAAAGCCGTTATCGTGCGGGTGTACCCTGGGAGCAAGCCCGCGACGAGGTCTATCAACGCTATCAGGTAGAACAAGCCGATGGTTACACCATGACATCCCAAAACCGTGATTGCAATGCCTGTTTTGCGGCAGGCATCAATTTTGCCTCCAGCATCGTGAGTTTGTTGTACGGTGAAGGTGACATCAAGGAGACCATCAAAATTGGTGCTTTGGCCGGCTGGGATTCGGATAACCCCACGGCCACCTGGGGTGGATTATTGGGCTTTATGTTGGGCAAAGAAGGGGTGGAAAAAGCTTTTGGCCGCAAGTTCGCCAATCAGTTCAACATCCATCGCACCCGGGTCGGGTTCCCGAACAACGGGATTGACACCTTTGAAAACATGGCCAAAATTGGAGTCTACATCGTTGATCGGGCCGTGCAGGAAGAGATGGGTGGGGGCGTGGATTTGAAAAAGAATCGCTGGTACATTCCCCGATAAAATCTTTGGATCCACCTTAAACAACAACATCCTTCACTTCCCAATCTTTTTCCTAACCAGCACATACATCACCGATCCAAAACCAATTTCAATCACTGCACCACTCAATGCAGAAGCGAAAGCGCCCAACTTAAAGCTAAACAACCCATAAGCCGCCAAGCCCAATAAAGCCCCCAATACCCAGTAAAGCCGCGTTCCGTAAATAGTGGCAAAAGTCAAGTACCTTCCGCCAATAATCATTAGCATTCCTTGAAAAAACCATTCAACTTTCATTTGGGCTAGACCATAGGCCAGAGGGATACACATGATCATCCAAATGGTTCCTTCCATGGCCAGATTTCCGAGGGGATTGCCCTTAGAATGGCCTCCACGATAGCCCAATAGCTTTTCGAACAGCGTTCCAAGCGGATAAATGAACATTCCCCCAATGATCAAGGTCCATACAGCTTGTTGAGGGGCATAGTATTGGACAACCAAACTCGACAGCAACCAGATTAGCCCGGATGCCACAATTCCGGGCGAGCCGTAGGCATAGCCCTCTTGCATATCGCGTTGGGCATCTTGTAGATTTTGCATGGTAAACGATTTTTCTAGATCAATCACACCCATCTACATCACAAGCCTCTCCACTTTCAGCCACAGCCACCTGCGTTTTCTCCCAAACCGCCTCCAGTGTCTGCACAAAAGCCTCTACCGGCTGCGCACCCCGCAAGGCATATTTTTGATCAAACACAAAGAATGGTACACCCTGCACCCCAATTTCATAAGCAAACTCCTCATCTGCCCGCACCGCTTCGGTAAAAGCGTTAGTGTTGAGCGTTTCAGTTACCACTTGAGCATCTAAACCCAGTTGGGAGCCAATTTGAGTCAAAACCGCCAAATCTGATAAGTCCTTTCCTTCGGTAAAATACGCTTTGAGTAACGCCTCTTTGGCTTGATCTTGCAAGCCATGCTCGGCTGCCAGATGGATCAAACGGTGGGCATTGAGGGTATTGACGGGCACTGCTTGCGCAAAATCAAAATGGATGCCCACTCCACGGCCCATGTTTTCGACCCCACGGGTCATTTCCTGGGCTTGCTGGCGTGGCATGCCGTATTTGCGGGAGAGCACATCGTACAAGTCGCCTGGCGATTTTGCCGGAGCTTGCGGATCGAGTTCAAAACTGCGCCAGTTGAGCTCCACTTCTTCCATGTGTGGGAAAAGAGCCAAGGCAGCTTCCAGGTGGCGTTTGCCAATATAGCAGTACGGACAAGCAACGTCCGACCAGATGTCAATGGTCATTTGCAGGTTATTTTGGTAGATGGTAATACATTTCAGAGGGCCAAAATGTTGTAGGGGCAACCCTATGTGGTTGCCCTCTCCAAAGATTGGGCAACCACATAGGGTTGCCCCTACGTTACCCAAAATGCTCTTCAAACACCCCTTTAATTTCCGCCATCACCTGCGGCGCCCCCGCCAGCATTTCCTCTCCTGTCCAACATTTCTCTTTTCCACCTTGAAAATCACTGACCTGGCCACCCGCTTCCAAGATCAACAAGCCACCTGCTGCAACATCCCAAGGTTGAAGGTGGTATTCAAAAAACAGGTCGTAACGACCACAGGCCACATAAGCCAAATCTACCGCTGCCGCACCCCAGCGCCGAATGCCCCGGGTATTGCGCATGAGGTATTCGCTGACCTTTTGATAAGCCTCAATCCGGCTAAAATCGTGGTAAGGAAATCCTGTGGAAATCAAGGCTTCCTTCAAGCCCTTGCGTTGGCTCACCTGGATGCGTTTGCCGTTGAGATAAGCACCCCCATTTTTCCAGCCATAAAAAGATTCATTGCGGCTGATCTCGTGTACGACCCCCAACACCATTTCGCCATTGTGTTCTAAACCCACACTGATGGCAAAACAAGGCAATTGGTGCAAAAAATTGGTGGTGCCATCCAGCGGATCGACGATCCAGCGCCATTCTCCTTGGGCTTGTTCGGTAGTTTGTTCTTCGGCCAAAAAGACCGAGCCAGGCAAAATTTCGCTCAAGCCAGCAATCAGTTTTTGCTCCGAGGTTTTATCTACGTAGCTAACCAGGTTGTTGAACTGCTCGGCTTTGACTTCGATTGTTTCTACTTTGCCTAGTTCGTTGGAAATGAATACAGCTACTTCTTGCACGAGGGCAAGAGTTTGGGCACAAAGGTCAGGTAAACGCATAGAAAAAGAGCTATTGTTGAAGGTGAAATTAAGCGGCAAAAATAAACATTTGCTGGTCAGTCTGATTTCTAAAATTTAAAGCTGTCGGAAAATATTCCAGAAATTATTTCAACTGACGCTTAGCTTTGTGTAACTGGTATCATACTACTGGACATTTTTGTTTTTCAGACACGGAGGACATGAATAGCCCCTGGCTTTAGCCTGGGGGCGGCGTAATATCTTCTTGATTGGGCTTTAGCCCTTGTTTGAAATTAGGGCTTGGGCTAAAGCCCATCAAGCGAGCGTTTCCATTACCCCAGGCTAAAGCCAGGGGCTATTCAAGTCCTCCGAGCAAAATGTCATTAGTATGAACTGGTATTCAGTCGTCTATTCATCAAAATACGATCTTGCCATGCATTTTTCTGAGCAGCCCATTTTGAGAGACTTTGAGCTATTCCTACACTATGTACAGCACAAACAGCCTTTGATTTTGACCAATACAAAACGCTGTCTGCGTACTGCTGATTTATTGGAACTCAACAGTAAAATGAGTGTACCCGCCCGGCTTGTGAATGCCAAGAGTCAACAAACTGCTTTTAGTTTGCTGAATACTTTCTTCCACATTGCCAATAGTGCAGCATTGCTCAAAATAGTGATCGATTCTCGCAAGTCCTCGAATAACACCACACTGCAACTCAACGAGTCTAGGATTACGCATTACAATTCACTCAACCCAGACGAGCAATATTTTTTCTTGCTGGAAGTTTTTTGGCAATATTTAGACCACCGAGAAGTCTATGGTTCTACATTTTTTTTGTCAGATGATTTTTACACCTCCTTATTGAAGCACCCTTCGGGAAAAAGACTAACCATTGCCGATCAACTACTAAAAAGATCCGGGCAGCTCAAACCTGCTTATGATGTTGCATTATTGGAGGTCATGGAAACATTCGGTTGTTTTCAATTGGAATGGGATCAAAACTTGGAAACCAGAGCCAAGGAATGGCTTTGCCCTTATCAAGCAATAACCATGACCGATTTGGGCAAAACAATGCTCACTATGCTTTGGTATAGAGACCCAAATGAAATCAGGTATTTTTATGGCAAAAAGGATCCCTATATGTCTGAAAACATAGTGCATCGTACATGGGACTTTGAAGATGCTGCCCCTGAAGAAGTTAAAGAAGAGGTCGATTATTTAACGGGCAAAAAAATGCTGCAGCGTTTTCAACACTATTTCCCTTTGGCTGAAATTAAGGAACGTTTATTCCCGATTGAACGCCCGTTCCAAGAGGGTACTTACACCTTCAAGGTGGCTTTAGACAAAAACCTGTACCGCATCATTGCTATGGACGCTCAGTCGACTTTGGAAGACTTACATGATGCCATCCAATCCATTTATAAATTTGATAACGACCATTTGTACGCTTTTTTTATGGACAATGTCGCCTGGTCTCAATCGGGTGATGCGTATTATGACGCTAGAGGAGAAATGGATGATCAAAAACCTGCCTACTTGTTCAAGTTAGGAGAACTGGGACTATATCTTCAAAAAGCATTTTTGTACGTCTTCGATTTTGGCGACAATTGGCAATTTCACATTACCGTGGAAGCAATGGAAGCTACTACCTCCAAAACCAACAATGGCTATCGTTTGATCGAAACAAAAGGGAAAGCTCCGGCTCAATACGAAGGGGAAGATGATGAGGACGAAGAGGATGATTAGGATTGGAACTCCTTTTTCAACTTTTCCCTATCTTCCCCATTCAAATCACCTAACCAATGAAATACCACATTCATTTCTTTTTGCTCTGCCTGACTTTGGCTACGACTATCAGCTCATTTGCCCAAGGCACCCGCCTACTCCGCCAGCCCAGTGTCAGCAATAAACACATCGTTTTTGTACACGCTGACGACCTCTGGCTGGTCGACCGCGAGGGAGGTGATGCCCAGCGCCTGACCACCCACGAAGGCACCGAAAGTTTCCCCCATTTTTCCCCCGATGGCAAAATGATTGCCTTCACCGGGCAATACGATGGCAATACCGATGTGTTCGTGATGCCCGCCGAAGGAGGTGCTCCCCAGCGCTTGACCTGGCACCCCGGCGACGATGTGGTACAAGGTTGGATGCCCGATGGCAAATCCGTCCTCTTCCGCTCTGGTCGTGCTGGGGTTCCTACCCGCATCAACCAGTTTTACAGCGTTCCCGTTGAAGGCGGGGTGGAAAAAATGCTGCCCATCCCGCAGGCATCCTTTGGCGAAGTCTCTGAAAATGGCCTGTTTGTCGCCTACCAACCCATCACTTTTTGGGATCCCGAATGGCGCAATTACCGAGGCGGTCAAGCCCAACCCATCTGGATTCTAAACTTAAAAGACAACTCCCTCGTCCAAACACCACAAACCGACCGTGAACGCCACACCGATCCCGTCTGGTACAAAGGTCAGATCTATTTCCTCTCCGAACGCGACTACGCCAACAACGTTTGGCGCTTCGACCCGCGCAGCAAGGAGTTGAAACAAATCACTTTCCACAAAGATTTTGATGTAAAAAGTATCGACGCCTGCGACGACCGCCTGGTGTACGAACAAGGAGGCTACCTGCACCTGCTCGATCCCCAATCCGGCAAAGCCAAACAGCTGAACATCCAGGTCAATGCCGACCTCAATTACGCGCGGCCACGTTGGGAAGATGTACCTGCGGGTGGTTTGCTCAATGCCTCTTTGTCGCCCACTGGGCAACGCGCCTTGTTTGAACACCGGGGCGAAATTTTCACCGTCCCCAAAGAAAATGGCGATTGGCGCAACATCACCCAGTCCAGCGGCGCAGCCGATCGGTATCCAGCCTGGTCACCCGATGGGCAAAAAATTGCTTGGTTTTCAGACGCCAGTGGCGAGTATCAATTGATGATTGGAGATCAGGCAGGTTTGGAAAAACCACGCGCTATTGCCATCGAAAAACCAACCTTCTTTTTCCGTCCCGCCTGGTCGCCGGATGGCAAATACATCGCTTATACCGATACCCACCTGCGCTTGTGGTACATTGAAGTAGCTAGCGGGCGCAGCAAAAAAGTGGACACCGAGCCATACACCCACGTCGTGCGCACGATGAACCCGGTTTGGTCGCCAGACAGCAAATGGATCGCCTATTCCCGTTTGTTGAACAACTTGTACAAGGCCATTTTCCTGTACAATGTGGAAACCGGGCAAAGCCAGCAAATCACCGACGGACTGGCGGATGCCATCACGCCAGTGTGGGATGCCGGCGGCAAATACCTCTACTTTTTGGCCAGTACCGATTACGGATTGAGTAGTTCCTGGCTCGATATGAGTTCCTACAGCAATCAGGTCAATCGGGGCTTGTACGTGGTGGTTTTGTCCAAAAAAGACGCCTCGCCATTTTTGCCCAAAAGTGATGAAGAGGAAGCAAAACCCGAGACCAAGCCAGACACTCCCGCCAATAAAGATGCCGGAGTGACCGTGACCGTCGACCTGGATGGCATCCAACAACGCATCCTGCCCGTCAATGTTCCCCTTCGCAATTACACCAGTCTGGTCGCAGGCCCCAAGGACTACGTTTTTTACCTCGAAACGGCACAAAACCAGCCAGCACAAACCTTGCACCGCTACAATTTTAAAGACCGCAAAACCGAGGTTTATTTGAGCGCTGTCAATTCCGCCATCACTTCTGCTGACCGCAAACAACTGTTGTACAATGGTGCAGGTGCCTGGGGCATTGTCAAAACCGACGCCCTGCCCAAACCCGGCGATGGCAAATTGAACCTGAATTTGCAATTCAAAGTAGACCCAACCCAGGAATGGGCGCAGATCTTCCGCGAGGGTTGGCGTTTTCAGCGCGACTTTTTGTATGTCGACAATACCCACGGCGCACCTTGGGACGATGTCTACAAATGGTACCGCCCCTGGGTAGATCATGTCAAACACCGTACGGACTTGAACTACGTGGTGGACATCCTGGGTGGTGAGATTGCCGTAGGGCACTCTTACACCAGTGGAGGCGATTTCCCGGACATCAAAAATGTTCCAATAGGCTTGCTGGGCGCGGACATTGAGGAGGTCAACGGATTTTACCGCATCAAAAAAATCTATACCGGCGAAAGTTGGAATCCCGATTTGCGGGCACCCCTGGCTACCCCAGGCATCGATGCCAAAGTGGGTGACTACATCCTGGAGGTAAATGGCAAAACCGTAAAAGCGCCACAAAATTTCTACAGCTTTTTTGAAGGCAGCGCCGACAAACAAATTAAATTGCGGCTCAACCAAAATCCGAATCTGGAAGGCAGCCGTTTGGTGACCGTAGTCCCACTGGCCAATGAAGGCCAATTGCGCTCACGCGATTGGGTGGAAGGCAACCGCCGTAAGGTTGACTCCCTCTCCAAAGGCCAACTGGCTTATGTGTACGTACCGAATACTGGGGGCCCCGGCTACACTTATTTCAACCGCTACTATTTTGCGCAGCAAGACAAAAAAGGTGCGGTCATTGATGAGCGCAACAACGGTGGCGGCTCGGCAGCGGATTACATGGTCGACATCATGGCTCGGCAATTGCACGGGTATTTCAATAGCCGGGTGGAGGGCAATCGCCCCTTTACCCAGCCTCAAACCGGAATCTGGGGCCCCAAGGTGATGATCATCAACGAACGGGCGGGCTCTGGCGGTGACTTGTTGCCGTACTTGTTCAAACGCATGAACATTGGGCCACTCGTCGGTACGCGTACCTGGGGTGGCTTGGTGCATACTGCGGATACGCCTGGATTCATTGATGGTGGCCGTATGGTGGCTCCGCGTGGTGGATTTTATGACGTGGATGGCAAATGGGCCATTGAGGGGGAAGGTATTGCGCCGGATATCGAGGTGGAGCAGACCCCTTCCGCGGTGCTCAAAGGTGGTGATCCTCAATTGGAACGCGCCGTGCAGGAGGCCATGAACTTGATGAAAACGAAAGGAGTGGTATTGAAGCCGGAGCCTGCTGCGCCGATCCGGTACAAGCGGCCCAAGCCTTGATGGAATACATTTTTTGTGCAACTTCTAAGGTGTACTTTTAGCTTTTTAAATTGGAAACTGAACATGGACATTCTTCGCCCACATGCCGAAAACATCTACGCTGCCGAACTAACTGCCCTCGCCGCAGCCGACCAACACACCCGTCCCCGCAACTGGAAACTATCCCCTTGGGCCGTAGTGACCTACCTAATGGGCGGCAAACTGGAAAGTGGCGAAGAAATCACGCCCAAGTACTTCGGCCAGCGCCGTCTGATTGAAGTCGCTGTAGCTACCCTCGCCACCGACCGCGCACTCCTGCTTATGGGTGTACCCGGCACCGCCAAAACCTGGGTATCCGAGCACCTGGCTGCGGCCATCAGTGGCGACTCTACCTTGCTGGTACAAGGCACCGCGGGCATGAGCGAAGATGCACTGCGCTACGGCTGGAATTATGCCCGGCTGCTCTCGGAAGGGCCTTCTGAAAAAGCCATAGTCCCCAGCCCGGTGATGCACGGCATGCAACACGGGGCCATTGTACGCATTGAAGAGTTGACCCGGGTACCTTCGGATGTGCAGGATGCCCTGATCACGATTTTATCCGAAAAAACCTTACCCATCCCCGAGCTGAATACCGAGGTACAGGCCATGCGGGGTTTCAACATCATCGCTACTGCCAATGACCGGGATAGGGGCGTGAATGAATTGTCGAGCGCCTTGCAACGTCGTTTCAATACGGTAGTGCTGCCTTTGCCCAGCAGCATGGAAGAAGAAGTGGAAATTGTACAAACGCGGGTGAGCCAGTTGGGTAAGGCGCTGGATTTGGCCGAAGCTAAAGTGCCCAGTGAAGAAATCCGCCGCTTGGTGACCATCTTCCGCGAATTGCGCTCCGGGCGTACGGAAGATGGCAAATTGAAACTCAAGTCGCCTACTGCCACGCTCAGCACTGCCGAGGTGATTTCGGTGGTCAACAGTGGGCAGGCGCTTTGCCTGCATTTTGGGGATGGCCAATTGCGGGCGCGGGACCTGGCTTCCAGTTTGACTGGTGCCATCGTCAAGGATACGGCCCTGGATACGGAGGTATGGCAGGAGTATTTGGAAACGGTGGTAAAGGGTAGAGAGGGTTGGCAGGATTTGTATCGGGCTTGTAAGGAGGGGTAGGGGTTATTGGCAGAGTGATCTGATCGATTTGAAATGCTTAGAAGCAAAGATGATCACATTACTATCCAAAACGGCTCTACTCCCACTCATCCCGCATTTGTTTTTGCCAAGCCGTTGGATCATCAATTTTACTGAACATCGGCAACTGCTTCATTTGATCAAACAACGCCAATAGCTTTTCCTTTTGAGATAACTTTTCTACAGTTTTCTCAACCAAAACAATGATCCTTACTTGAGCATTGTCATATTCCGAGTACTCCCTTGGCAAATGAATTACCCCTTGCTCAATTGTGCCTGAAAATTCTAGTGCAACCATATCTGCTTAGTTCTATAACTTGCAAAAATGCAAAAACAAATATCCACATTTTTTCCCAATCAAGCAATCCCGACCCCTCACGCCGTCTTCCGATAATTCCACACCGCCCAGCTATTAAAAAACAGCGCAAACCCCGTCATCGCCAGAAAATGGTACTTTATGTCGTTGAATCCGCTCCCCTTCAACACCACCATGCGCACCACCTCGATGAAGTGCGTCACCGGATTCAGTTTGGCAATTACGATGGCCCAGTTGGGCATGCTGTCGACGGGGGTGAACAGGCCGCTCATCAGCATAAAAATCATCATGAAGAAAAAGGCAATGGACATCGCTTGTTGCTGGGTTTCGGAGTAGGTAGAGATCAGGAGTCCGATGCCAAGTACTGCGATCAGAAAAAGAAACAAAAAGGAGTACAGCAACGGGATACTGCCAACCGGCCTGATGCCATACACCAAACCAGCGATGACGAACAAACCCATCGAAAAAAGGAACACTCCAATTGCCCAAAAGGGAATCAACTTGCCGAGAATGAAGTGGATTTTTTTGATGGGCGTTACGTTGATTTGCTCAATGGTACCGACCTCTTTTTCCTTCACAATGTTCAAGGAACACATGTATACGCCGATCATGGTCACGAGGGTACACAAAATGCCCGGCACCATAAAGAACGGATAATTCAGATAGGGGTTAAAGCGATTGATGGAAGTCACTTCGATGTTTGGGACGGGATTCATGCGCGGCGTGGCTGTCATTTCCAGTCGAATATCCGCATTGTAACTCGCAATGATCCTGCTGAGATAGGAACTGCCCACCATGGCCTTGGTGCCGTTGATGGCATTTACGGCGATGAAGAGTTTTTGCTCGTTTTCTTTGACCAGATTGCGTTCAAAACCGAGCGGAATCTCCAGAATCAAATCAGACTTGTCCTTCTCAAATTGCTGAAAAGCAGCATTGAATGAGGCGCCGTAATCGCTGATTACAAAATAGCCCGAAGCGCTGATTTTGGACACCAATTGCCGGGAATACGCAGAATGATCGTGGTCTACGATGGATATATTGATGTTTTTGATCTCGTAATCGGCGGCCAGCGGCATGATTAGCAACTGAATCATCGGCGTGATGAAGATCACTGGCAACAGTGCCCGGTTTCTGAAGATCTGACGAAACTCTTTTTGCAACAAAAATCTTAAAGTTCTCATCCGAGGCGAATTTTGAATTTTTTAATGCTGACGCTGAGCAAAAACACCGTCATACCAAGCAAAATCAGGGTCTCTTTCCAAATGGCACTAAGGCCCAAACCTTTGATCATGATCGATTTTACAATGATGTAGTACCACTTTGAAGGTACTACGTTGGCAATGATTTGCAGGGGTAGGGGCATATTCTCCAAGGGAAACATAAACCCGGTAAACAACAGCACCGGAATCAACATGCCCATCAAAGAAATGAGCATGGCCTGTTGCTGTGATTGCGCACCGTTGGAAATGAGCAAGCCCAATGAAAGTGCAGTGAGAATGAGCAGTGAGCTTTCAAAAAACAGCAGCCCGATGCTGCCATTGATGGGCATTTTTAGCAAAAAAACACTCAGTAGCAAAATCACCGAAAGGTTGACAATCGACAAAAACAGGTAGGGAACTGCCTTGGAAATGACCACCATCAGCGGGTGCATGGGAGAGACCAGCAGCACCTCCATCGTCCCTTTTTCCTTTTCCTTTACAATCGAGACCGAAGTCATCAGCACACAAACCAACAGCAAAACCAGGGCCATTACTCCTGGCACAAAATTGGTGGTGCCTTTGAGTTCTGGGTTGTAAATCATCCGAATTTCGGTATTGATCTTTTGCGGCAGCTCATTGAAGGGCGTGATTTCTTGTTGGTAATCCATGACGATATTGGTGACGTAATTCGTCAGGGTATTGGCGGTATTGGGGTCGGAAGCATCGGCGATGACTTGAATTTGTGCCTTGTGGAGGTGCAACAAGTCATCGTTGAAGTGGTTGGGAATCACGACCACCAGTTTGACATTGCCCTCCTTGAACGCTTGCTCAATTTGACGAGGGTCGAGCAGGAACTTTTTGATTTCAAAATTCTTGCTGGCTTCAATCTTGTCGATGATGCGCTGGGACGCCGGGTCGTGGGCAAAATCACAAATGACAATTTTTGAGTTTTTGATCTCATTGCTCAACGCAAAACCAAAGAGCAAAATCAACATGATGGGCATCCCAAACAGCATGAGCATGGACTTGGGGTCGCGGAAAACGTGGTATAATTCCTTGATAACGAAGGCGAAGAATTGTCTCATGGTTAATCTGCTTTTCTTTTTGCACCCCGTGCCAGTTCAAAAAATACGGCATCCATTGTTTCGGCAGAAAATTGTTGTTTGAGCTTCGTTGGGGTATCCAGTGCTTTGATGTAGCCATCGACCATCATCGAGATGCGGTTGCAGTATTCGGCTTCGTCCATGTAGTGGGTGGTGACAAAAATGGTAATGCCCCGGTCGGATGCGTCGTAAATGAGGTCCCAAAACTGCCGCCGCGTCACGGGGTCAACGCCACCAGTGGGTTCATCCAGGAACACAATTTTGGGTTCGTGAAAAATAGCGACCGAAAAAGCCAGTTTTTGCTTCCAGCCCAAGGGTAGCGAACCGACCAGTTTGCCCCGCTCTTTTTCCATGCCCAGCTGTTGAATCAATTCATTGCTTTTGGACTTGATTTTTTGATCGGAGAGGCCATAAATGCCGCCAAAAAAGCGGATGTTTTCCTGCACCGTCAAGTCTTCGTAAAGGGAGAATTTTTGACTCATGTAGCCAATGTTGGCCTTGATCTTTTCGGTTTCCTTGTACACATCAAACCCCGCGATGGTCGCTTTCCCAGATGATGGGGTGGACAAACCGCACAGCATCCGCATGGCGGTTGTTTTGCCCGCTCCATTGGCGCCCAGGAACCCAAAAATCTCACCTTCGTACACGTCAAAAGTTATTTCGTTAGTAGCCACAAAATCGCCAAAACGTTTGGTGAGTTTATCGGTAGAAATGACGATTTTCCTATCCATGCTGATCGAGTAATTTGATGAAACAATCTTCGATGGTCGCAGGCGTTGCCTTGAATTCGATGTACTCGTGGTTTTTGCTGTTCAAATCCGCGATCAGTTTTTTCTGTATCTCGTAATCATCATCGTCCCGAAAAGTGATGTGGTGGTATTCGCCGAAGGAATTGCAACTGTCGATGTAGTCCAAGTGGCGAATGTCGCGCAACAATTGACTCATGCGCTCCGATTTGATGGCGTAGAGATTTTTGGGGAATTGCGCCACAACCTGAGCGGGGGTATCAATCGACAAAATTTTACCATCCTGAATCAGGGCAATGCGCTCGCACAAAGTGGCCTCGTCCATGTAGGGTGTAGAGACCAAAATGGTGATGCCTTGTTCCTTGAGGCGCTTGAGCATTTCCCAAAATTCCTTGCGCGAAACGGTATCCACCCCCGTGGTGGGTTCGTCCAAAAACAAGACGGTTGGGCGGTGAATCAGGGCACAACAAAGCGCCAGTTTCTGCTTCATACCCCCCGAAAGCTTGCCCGCGCGGCGGGTTTTGAAAGGCTCGATCTGCACGTAAATGTCCTTGATCAGGTCGTAGTTTTCGGCTACGCTGGTATTAAAAACGGTGGCAAAAAAATTGAGGTTTTCTTCCACTGTCAAGTCCTGGTACAAGGAAAACTTGCCCGGCATGTACCCCACCCGCTGGCGGATCGCTTTCCAATCTTTCACTACATCCAGGCCATTGACCGATGCCGAACCTGCATCGGGCAACAACAGCGTGGTGAGCACCCGGAAGATGCTGGTTTTGCCCGCTCCATCGGGTCCGATCAGTCCAAAAAGCTCCCCTTTTTCAACCTCAAACGAGACATCAGTTACTGCTTTGACCTCGCCTTTGTTGTAGGTTTTGCTGATGTGGTTCAATACGACGTCGGCCATGGTTATTGAAATTTGATTTCGCCATACATTCCGATTTTGTAGGTGCCGTCGTTGGTCACTTTCACTTTGATGGCGTACACCATATTGGCGCGTTCGTCTTTGGTCTGGATGGTTTTGGGGGTAAATTCTGCTTTGTCGTTGATCCAGGTGATTTGGCCGGTGGTTTCTGTGAAGCCGCCTTTGCCATCGTCGGTGAGGACTTTCACCTTTTGGTTCAATTTGATCAAGGGCAGCTGATTGCCGGTGATGTAAGCGCGCAGGGTGAGCACGGAGAGGTCGGCGATTTTGTACAAAGCCTTGCCCATGCTGGCAAATTCTCCGGCGGAGGCGTACTTGGTCAGCACCGTTCCAGCAACGATGTTTTTGATCTGCCCGCGACCAATTTGCTCGTCCAGGATGCTGATCCGTTTTTGCATCGGCGTCACTTCGCTGAGAACGCCCCGGTTTTGGATGCTGACGTTTTCCTTGGCGGCAGCAATTTGCTCATTGAGCACGCCAACTTGGTCTTGCGCAGCAGCGATTTGTTTTTCCAGAATCGATTTTTGTCCCATCAGGTCGTCCAATTGCTTGGGCGTGGCGGCATCGGCCTTGACGAGGCTTTGGGTTCTGGCCACTTCCTTGTTCAGCACTTCCAATTGCTGATTCAGTACCTGGATCTGGGCTTTTTGGGTTTTGATCTGGCTTTGCAGAATATTGACCTGAGGCGCAGAATTGTTTACTTTTTGGCCAATGGCATTAACGGAGGCCTGGGTTTGTTCTTTTTGCACGTTGAGTGCGGCTACATCGATTTGCCCGATGACCACATTGCTTTCCAACTGTTGGCCTTCTTCGATGTTTAGGCTCAAAATTTTTCCGGTTTGCTCAGCAGATACAATCACCTCTTCAGCTTCAAAAGCACCGGATGCGTCAAAGGTGTTTTGGTCTTTGTTGCAAGCAAAAAGGGAAATGAAAAGGCAGCCAACCATGCCGATCTTTGATAAATTATTCATTGTCTTTTGGTTAAAAGTTAGCAGATTAGTTTCCTGAGGTGGTTTGGTAGTTGTACTGAGCCATCAGCAACTGGATTTGATGCAGCAGCAAACCCTGTTTGGCCTGATCTTCGGCATTCAAATACGTGATGTAATCGTTGCTCGTCACGGTACCAAAATCCAGTTGGTTTTTGGCGGTATTTTTGATGCTTTCACGCAATTGGATGATCTCGCTGTCGGAAGCAATCAGCTCCTGCAGTTTGCTCAGCTCTGCATTTTGTTGTTTGAGGTTGAGGTTGGTGTTGAACAAGAAGGTTTCCCGCTGCAGACCGATGATGTCCTGGTTGATCGACAGGATTTTTCGTTCATTTTTGGCGGTGTAATAGCCCGAAAGGTTCCAATTCAGCCGCAGACCTCCGATGTAATACAAATCGAAGGCATTGTTGAGTACATTCAGGGCGGGTTTGCCGTAGCCACCTTGCAGGAACAAGCTGGCGCGAGGCAGGTTTTTGGCGGTGATGAGCTTATTCTGCACCTCAAACGTGCGCTGTTGCGCGCTGTACAATCGCAACTCTGGTCGATTGATGGTAGAAGAAACCGTCAGTACCGCTGGTTTTTCAAGTTCTACGTTGTCGGCCAATTGCTGATGGATGAACAAGGAAAGCATGTCCAGGTAGCCTTTTCGGGCCGCTTTGAGCTCAATAATCCGCTGATTGGCCTTTAGAAGTTCTGCTTTGAGGGCGTTGGCGCTGCTTTTGAGGGCAGTGCCGTTGGCGATGGCGGCATTGGTTTTGTCGATCCCCAGTTGGATGTCTTTTTTGAGGAGCTCGGTTTGCTGGATTTGCGCATCGACCAGGATGATGCCAAAAAAAAGCTGATTGATCCTTTCCTTGATCTTGAACAGTTCTACCTCAATTTTCTGACCTTCAATTTCAGCATTCGATTTGATCAGCTCTTTTTGGTATTTGACCGTAAAAAGGTCGGTGATGGGCTGCGCAACCTCGGCGTACAATTTGTACTGGTCTCTGCTCAAGGTCGGAATCTCCAGATTGGGCAAGGAAATCGGAATCTTGGTCACCTCCGACTGGTAGGTGCCTTGTCCGGCCAGATTGAGCTGTGGCAGGGTTCCTTTGGCGGCATTTTCGAGCGAATACTCCCTGGATTTTTCAATCAGGGCGTATTGCTTCAGCAGCGGGTAGTTCCGCTTGGCCATGGCATAACAACTGTCCACGGATAATTTACCTGTTTGGGTAAATGCAGGGTAAAAAATAAGGGCACTCAAGCCCATTAAGAGTATCCTGTACATAGTTCAGGGTTTTATAGCGTGTTTCACGAAATCCAAAATTTCAGCTTTCCGCTGGCGCATCATGTCCATGAAGGTGGCATCGTCTACATTGACCAGGCGTTGGAACAAAGGCCGGGCAATAAAAGGGAAAACCGTCATCGACAATACATTCAAGATCAAATGCACCGGATTAACTGGCCGGATTTTCCCTTGGTCCGCCTCCTCCATGATTTGCATAAGCAAGGGCATGGGATTGGGGCGGTTGGGTTTTTGCATGATTTCCTCCACAAAGGCATGGGTATTGGTATGCAACTCATTGACGATAAAACCGGGCAAATTCGGATTCTCCAGCAATAAGTCGAAATAGGCATCCAAAGCCAATTCTATTTTGTGTTCAAAAGCATCTTCACTTTCGAAGATGACATTCATGCGGGCCGACATTTTGAGGAAAGCTTCTTCAAAAATGGCTTTGAACAATTTTTCCTTGCTGTTGCCTTTGAAGTAGTATTGCAAAAGCCCTTTATTGACCCCCGCCCGATCAGCAATTTCCTGGGTGCGGGCGGCAGCATAACCCCTTTGGGTAAATACTTCCTTGGCGGCTTGTACAATCTTTTCCTCGGTACTCAGTTCTTTCATGGGTTGAATTTACCCAAATGGGTAATTTTAGGCAAAGGTAAATGCTATCGAGATAAAAGTCAAGAGGGTGGAAAAAAAAAATTGTTCCAGGGTTCCAAAGTTCCTAGGTTCCAGGGTTCGCTAACCAACTAAATCGCCATTCATTTGAAGTAACAAAATTACTTACAGCAATTGACCAGGCTGCGCGGACCAGCGGCGTAGCCGCGAAACGTCATTAGCAAAGGAATGGAGTAGGATGTTTAAGGTGCGTAGCACCGAAACAAAAAAACACGCGAGGGGTATAATGCTCGAATAAAAAAGTTGCGGTGCGCTGCACCTTTATTGAACATTTGTGCTTTGGTCCTATTGACGTTGCGCGGCGCTGCCGCTGGTCCGTTCAGTCTGGGTTGATGCAAGTCTCCATTTGTTGGTTCCTTTTTGTAATAGGAACGAAAAAAATAAGCACAAAGAAAAAATAAAGGACACAAAGGCACGACGTTGAAAAGCTTTGCTTGTTTTTGACCCAAGCCTCGTCAACATCTAGTCTCTGTGTCCTTTGCGTACTCTATTTTTTCCTCTGTGTTTAAAAATTGTGTCGCTCTATGTTTTTATGAAAATTCGAGATGGTTCATGGTTGAAACTCACTCACTCATCGAATAAGGCACATCCCCCTTACCTACGCCCCGTAACGTATTCGGCTTCGCCCCCATCATCAACTGCAAAGTCCCACCTTGCATGATTTGTTGATGCGTCAAAAAGTTTTTCGTCCAAGGCAGCTGGTTCAGCTTCGCGCTTTGGATGTAGACGTTTTGCTCCGAATTCCCCACCGCGTCGATGTTGAAGGTTTTGCCATTCTCCAGTTTCAAGGTGATTTTTTGGAAAAGTGGGCTCCCCATCGCGTATTGCCCTGCTGCCGGACAAACCGGATAAAAACCGAGCGCAGAAAACACGTACCAGGCTGAAGTTTGGCCATTGTCTTCATCGCCACACAAGCCATCCGGGGTGGGTTGGTACATTTTTTTCATGATGTCGCGGGCCCGCATTTGGGCTTTCCAGGGTTGGCCTACCCAATCGTAGAGGTAAACTGCGTGCTGGATCGGTTGGTTGCCATGCGCGTATTGCCCCATGCCCATGATCAACATTTCGGTGATTTCGTGGATAGGGAAACCATAGTAGGAAAAATCAAAAGTGGGTGCGGAACTAAAAATCGAGTCCAGTTTTGCCGCCATTTGAGCCTTGCCGCCCATGGCTCCAGCCAAACCTGAAGGGTCGTGAAAAACCGACCAAGTGTAGTGCCAGGAAGAACCTTCGGTAAAGGCGTCGCCCCATTTATCGGGCCGGAAGGGTGTTTGCCAGGAGCCATCCTCATTGCGGCCCCGCATGAAGTTGCTGGATTTGTCAAAAACATTGCGCCAGTTTTGTGCCCGTTTGGCGAAAGTGGCTGCTTCCGGTTTGCCCAGTTTTTGCCCCAACTGCCAAATGCAATAATCAGCGTAGGCATATTCCAGGGTGCGGGCTGCATTTTCGTTGATACCCACATTGTAGGGCACGTAACCCAGGCGGTTGTAGTACTCGGCACCCATTCGCCCTACGGAAGAATAGGGCCCCACTCCCTGGCTGTTTTTGACCATGGCCTCGTACAAGAGATTGATGTCGTAGCCGCGAATGCCTTTGAGCCAGGCTTCGGTGATCAGGGAGGCGGAATTGGAACCAATCATACAATCGCGGTGCCCCGGGCTGGCCCATTCCGGCAACCAACCACTTTCTTTGTAGGTATTGACCAAACCCTCCATGATCTGGCGGTCCAGTTCGGGAAAAAGCACTGAAAACAGTGGGAAAACCGCCCGGAAGGTATCCCAAAAACCATTGTCGGTAAACATGTACCCGGGTAAAACCTGCCCATTGTAGGGGCTGTAATGCACCATTTGCCCTTTGGCATCGTATTCAAAAAACTTGCGGGGGAACAACATGACCCGGTATAGGGCGGTGTAAAAATTCATTTTATCCGTTTCCAAGCCGCCTTGTACCTGGATCCGGGCGAAGATTCTTTCCCAGGTTTGCCGGGCTTTTTCGCGGGTAGCGTCAAAGGCGTCGCTGCCGATTTCCCGTTGGAGGTTCAATTCGGCTTGTTCGTGGCTGATGAAAGAGGAGGCAAGTTTAACCCCAACCTGACGAACGCCGGGCTTGAAGTGAACCACTGCCCCAACGTGTTTGCCTTCCACACTTGCATCTTTCAGCACAATGGTATCACTAAAAGTGCTAAAACCTTCAAAATCCTGGTCAAAAACGGCTACGAGATAGTTGCGGAAATTATCCGGCACTTTTCCGTGGTGGTTTTGGGCGTAACCGATGATTTTGCGCTCCGCCGGAATGATTTTGACCATGCTGCCTTTGTCAAAAGCATCGAGCAACACACATTTTGGCCCATCCTGCCCCCAGCGGAAACGCATTTGGGCCGCCCGTTCGGTGGGTGTGATTTCAGCCCAGCAATCGTAATCCGCCAGATAGACCTGATAGTAGTGGGCCATGGCGGTTTCAGTTTTGTGGGAATACCAGGAGCCGCGCTTTTTATCGCGGACTTCCGGGGATTTACCCGTCATGGGCAGCAGTGAAAATGCACCGTAATCGTTGATCCAGGGCGAAGGCTGGTGGGTTTGTTTGAAACCCCTGATTTTATTGGCGTCGTAGGCGTATTGCCAGCCGTCGCCATTGGGCGCAGTTTGGGGCGTCCAGAAGTTCATGCCCCAGGGCAGCGCAATCGCAGGATAGGTATTGCCCGTGGATAAACTAAAGTCAGAGTCAGTCCCGACGAGTGGATTGACGTAGCGTAGCAAGTTCTGTGCATTGTTTTTTTGGCAAAAAAACAAGACAGCAGTCAGCAGGAGAAGGATCTTTTTCATGTATGTAGATTGGTAAGTTGAAAAATTAAAAAAAGCGACTGGCATTTAAAAAGCCAATCGGCAGTGCAGTTGTGCCTTTGCTACTCAAATCCGCCAGAATTTCGCCCACCACCGAAGCAAATTTAAAGCCGTGCCCGCTAAAGCCAGTTGCGATCACCACATCCTGATCAAAGCCCGGTAAAAAGTCGATCACAAAATTTTCATCCGGCGTGTAGGTGTACAAGCAGGTTTTGAGCACATGGGTAGATTGATAACTTTCTGGAAAAAAACGCATCAACGCATCAATGATCAGCTGTTCCTCCGCCTTGCTTACCGTACGTTCTACCTGATCTGGATCGCTCACCTGACCAGGCACGTGGTAACCCGCTTTGAATCCAATTGGCCCATTGAATTGCCCAACTGGCATGATTGGGAAACCATATAAAATCCCCGGATTGACTTCATCCACGATCATCCAGCAAGGCAATTGGCCTAGTTCAAATGGTTGTGGATTTTTAGGAATCACCCAGGCCAACACCTGGCGGGTGACTTGCAATTTGGGCTTGAGTTGAGGGATAAAATAGCCTGCCCAAGGCCCGGCCGTAATGACCAATTTGGCCGCATGATAAGTTCCTTTATCACTAATTACCGTGACTCCGCCTCCCGGATTTTTTTTCCAGCTCAAGACCTTTTCCTGGGTGTTGATGATGGCACCATGTTTGATGGCCTGATCGGTGTACAATAAGATGGCCCGTTCGGGCGGTAGGAAGCCTGCACCGGGTTCCAGTAGCCCTTCGTAATGGTTGGGTACTGTAATCTGAGGAAATCTATTTTGGTTATGTTCTTGATTTAGTACCTCAATTGGCACATTATAGGTTTTTGCAGACAATTTCACTCCCTGCATCATGTCGTCTTCAGGAGGGCCATAATACAGCAGTCCCGTTTCATGGTAAAGAGTTGTATCTGTCAAAACCTCCAACTCCTGCCAATTTTGATAAGCGCGTTCCAATAGGGGCACATAATCTGGGTGCTCAAAATAGGCTTTGCGGATGATCCGACTTTGCCCGGCGTGCGAGCCTTGGTCATGAGGAATGCTGAATTGTTCCAACCCCAAAACTTTTAAGCCGCGCCTGGCCAAATGAAAACAAGTGGCTGATCCCATCGAACCTACTCCGAGCACAATGACATCGAAGGAGTTGTGCTTTGAGTTCGTGCCTGTAGTTTGTACATCCATAACGACACAATCTGAATTTTTTCCCACACTACTGGACATTTTGCTCGGAGGACATGAATAGCCCCAGGCTTCAGCCTGGGGCTATTCATGTCCTCCGCTTCCAATAAACAAAAATGTCCAGTAGTGTGATTTTTGCCTTAATTTTTGGCTGAGTAAATGTAGAAGGAAAAAATCACCTATTCAGGTGAGGCGTGTCCCTTTTTTCTCCTGCAACTTTGTGGGGTATTCAATCAAATGCTCAAACAGTTGCTCAAGATTGAATCAAATTAATTGAATCTCAAAATCCTATTACAATGAAAAAAGTATTGTTTTTGCTCGGATTGTTCACCTTGTGTGCAACGGTAACTTTTGCTCAAGAGCGTACTAGAGCCAAAGCCAAAACCGCAAAACCTTCTGGTTGGAGGGATGACTCCTTGTTGTGGGTCAAAAAACCAGTTGGCAATGCTACCATCAAGAGCCCTCGTGATGCGGCTAGTGGCCAAACTGGAGGTCAGCCCAAGCAAGACAAACTGGGTAATTTTGAAATTCAGGATGTAAAAGCACCTGAAAACAATACCCGTGAGGCTGGAAGTGGTCAGGCAACAGGAAGAAGAGTACACAAACCTGTTCGCCGGAAGCCTAACTAATTTGGAGTAAATCCGTCTTGACAATGCTAAAAGTTGCACAAAGGAGGACATTTCGTGCAACTTTTAGCATTTTTAGGTAGTTGGGCGATACACAGATGCGGTTATTACAAGATTCCTTATTTTGGGGCAAAGAGCAAAACCGTACCTATGCAACGTCTATTTACCTGCACCTTTCTTTTCTTTGGGGTCCTGATTTCCCTTTTTGGCCAAAACCAATTATCCACCGAGCTATTGTCCAAACTGCAATACCGCAACATCGGCCCCTTCCGGCCCGGCTGCTGGATCGTGGATATTGCGGTGCCTGAACAGCCTCAAAACGAACACCTTTACACCATTTATCTGGCCACGCGCAATGCTGGCTTGTACAAATCTACCAACAACGGCACGACCTGGACCTCGGTATTCAACCATCCCGACGTACATTCCCTCGGGGCAGTAGCTGTTGCACCTTCCAATGCCAATGTCATTTACTTGGGCACTGGCGATTCGTACTACGCCCGCAGTTCCTACAGCGGCAATGGGCTGCATAAAAGTATCGACGGCGGCAAAACCTGGATCCATTGTGGTTTGCCCGAAAGCCAGCACATCGGCAAAATTTTGGTACATCCCAAAGACCCCAATACGGTTTATGTCGCCGCCATGGGGCACTTGTTTGGTCCCAACCCCGAGCGTGGCGTTTTTAAAAGCAGCGATGGAGGCAAAACCTGGCAAAAGGCCCTCTTCATCAGCGACAATACCGGGGTAGTGGATATGGCTATGGACGTCACCAATCCCAACGTCATTTATGCCGCCGCTTACGAAAAGTACCGCTATCCCTGGACCCTGATCACCGGAGGCAAGGAAAGTGGGATTTACAAAAGTGTTGATGCCGGGAAAAGTTGGAAAAAACTCAGCCAGGGTTTACCCACCGGGGACTTGGGCCGCATTGGCCTGGACGTATGCCGCAACAAACCCAATGTGGTGTACGCGGTGATTGAAAATGTGAACCTGCGCGATCCTTTCTCGGCTGAAATCAAAGCGGACAAGGACGCTGGACGTGAACCTCAAAAACGGGAAATCGGTGGCGAAGTGTACCGCAGCGATGATGCAGGGGCGACCTGGCGCAAAACCAATCGCGCCGAAGACAATGTAGGTGGAAAAGCTGCCTATTCTTTCAATACGCTTCGCGTCGACCCCCAAGATCCGCAAAAAGTCTACGTGACCGGTTTGAACCTCCAGCACAGCTACGATGGAGGCAAAAGCTGGAAAGGCATCGAATGGACCGATACCACTAAAATTTTCCGCGAAGCTTTTGGCGATGTCCGTACCCTGTACATCGATCCCTTTAATCCTCAACGCATGCTCTTGGGCAGCGACGGCGGTCTGCAACTCAGCTACGATGGGGGCAAAACCTGCGATTATTACGACAACATCCCCGGCGGAGAAATTTATGCCATCGGCGTGGACATGGAAGAACCTTACAATATTTATGCCGGGCTGCAAGACCACGACTCCTGGAAAGGCCCCAGCAATGCCTGGTCGGGCGAAATTACCCTCGAAAACTGGGTGCCCGTTGGTGGCGGCGATGGCATGTACAACCAGATCGACCCCAGTAACAATCGCTGGGTGTACAACGAAGAGCAGTTTGGCAACCACATCCGGGTCGATCAATGGACGGGCGCCCGCAAAAACATCGCTCCTCGCCGCCCGGTCAGCCAAAAACCTTACCGCTGGAACTGGTCACCGCCCATTCGACTTTCCCCTCATAATCCATCAATCATTTATACCGGAGCTGAAGTATTGCTGCGTTCCCTGGATCGGGGCGACAGCTGGGAGGAAATCAGTCCCGACTTGACCACCAACCATCCACACCGCATCAATGGCAAGGGCAATATCCAGTTTTGTACCATCACCACCATTGCTGAATCGCCACTGCAAGCAGGCGTCATTTGGGTAGGCACCGACGATGGGCGGGTTTGGGTGACCAAAGACCACGGCAAAACCTGGGTAGAAAGTACGGCAGCTCTGATTGACCTCGGTGGCCCCAAAGAATTGTGGGTGAGCCGGGTATTTGCTTCGGCCCATCGCCCCGGTACAGCCTATGTGACCAAAACTGGTTTTCGGGTCGATGATTTTAAACCTTACGTGTTCAAAACGAACGATTTTGGTGTGACCTGGACCCGAATTACCCAAGGTTTGCCCGATAAACCAGTCAACGTCATTTACGAAGACCCTAAAAATCCGGCTTTGCTTTATGTAGGCAATGATAAAGGTGTTTATGTTTCCATGAATGGCGGTGAAAACTGGCAACATTTTCAAAGTAACATGCCACCGAGCGTCCCCGTACACGACCTGTTGATCCACCCACGTGAAAACGACCTGGTGGTAGGCACGTATGGCCGCGGGGTCTTTGTGGCCGACATCAGTCCGCTGCAAGAATGGAAGCCGGAACTGGACAAAACCAATTTCCATTTGTTTGACCTTGAACCCAAAGCCCTACGTTTGGAAGGTGCCCAGTTAGCGAATTACCACTTGTATGGGAATCGCCACATTCGCACGCCAAATGAACCGAATGGGCTCTGCATCCGCTATTACACCCGCAATGCCACTGATTCAACACAAGTGAGCATCAAAGACATCAACGGCAATGTGGTGCGGACTTGGAAGGTGTTGCCCAAAATGGGGCTGAATGAAATCGTCTGGAATTTTCGGGCAGCAGGAGCGGGTGGCAGACGCCGTGCAGCAGAGAATCCTGTAGCTCCCGGTGACTATGCCGTCATCGTGGAGCAAGCTGGGCAAAAGCAGCAGAAGATTGGGAAGTTCACCAAGGTGTTAGGATGGAAAATTGGGGCAACGACGATGGAAAAGGAATAAGTCAAGGGAGTGGGATCGAACATCCAAAAGTGACCCAAAGCAGCATTTTTTTTTCACAAAGAAACCACAAAGGAGCACAAAGGACACAAAGCGAAGCGTCGTCAACGTCTAACTTTGTGCCCTTTGTGTCCCTTTGTGGTTTCTTTGTGAAAATATGCCGCTTTGGTATTTTTTATAAAAAAAACTTTGTGTCACTTTACTCGCTCCTCAACGACTTCACCGGGTTCGCCAAAGCTGCCCGGATCGTATGAAAACTCACCGTCACCATCGTCAAAGCCAATAAACTCAACAACGCGGCGATAAAAGTAAGCGGCTGCAAAGTGGTATGGTAAGGAAATTCCTTGAGCCAACCTGTGAGGAACCAGGCAGCTAAGGGCATCGCAATCACCCCTGCAACCAGCACCAAAATGATAAAATGCCGGGCCAATAAAGTGACGACCTGTCCTTGTCCAGCACCGAGTACCTTACGAATGCCAATTTCCCGGCGTCTTTGTTCCGTGGTATAAGCTACCAGCCCCAGCAAACCCAAACAAGCAATAAAAATGCTCAAACCCGAGAACACCGAAAACAAGGTGCCTCGCTTTTGATCGGCGATGAATTGCTGATTGAATTCATCATCAAGAAAGGTGTATTTAAATTCCTGGGCGGGGAAAGCTGCTTTCCAATTCGCTTCCACACTTTTGAGGGTTGCGGGTAAATTGTCGGGTTTGACCCGGGAATGCACCACAAAACTGGCTTGACGGTACACAAAAATCAATGGCTCAATCGGATTATACAGCGATTTCTGGTGATAGTCTTTCACCACCCCAATCACCTGTGCAAAAGGTGCATCATTTCCACCAGACGTTCGTACCTTTTTGCCAATGGGATCGGCCCAACCCATTTTTTTCACCAGCGCTTCGTTGATCACCACGGCGTTGAGGGTGTCGCTCAATTGCCCACTGAAATTTTTGCCTTTGACCACTTCAATCCCTAAGGTGGGGAAGAAAAATTGATCCGCACCAGCAACGTCAATGCCCACCTCTTTCATCCCTTCGTTGCCCTCGATGGTCACTACATTTTTATAGGTCACGTCAATTCCTGGCGTAACCGAGGAAGTGGCCACAGCGCTCAAGGCTGCGTTTTGTTTCAACATATCCCGGAAAGCGGCCACTTCGGAGCGGCGGGTACTGCCTGGGTCAGGGCGCAACACGAGAACCTGATTTTTTTGAAAACCCAAATCCTTATTTTTCAAAAACTGCAATTGGTCGTAAATCACCCCCGTCGCAATCAGCATCATCAACGAAGCTGCAAATTGGGTAACCACTAAGGCCCGCCGCAACCAGCCGCCGCTACTCCGTATTTGATCTCCTTTCAACACGTCTACTGCTTGAAATCCCGAGAGTACCAGCGCAGGATAACTCCCCGCAATCAAACCTGCCAGTACCAAAATGGAGGCGAGGCCGATCATGATGGTAGGTTGGAACAGGGCACTGGTCGTGAGCAATTTCCCGGCCATGGTATTAAAGATGGGCAATAAAGAAGTAGCCAAACCCAAGCCAACTCCGCCGGAAATCAGTACCAGCAAAGCCGATTCTGCCAAAAACTGGGTAGCCAGGCTGCCACGGGTAGACCCCAGTGCCTTGCGTACCCCCACCTCGCGGGCGCGGCGAGTGGCACGGGCCGTAGTGAGGTTGATGTAATTGATGCAAGCCAGTAGCACCAGAAAGATGGCGGTAATGCCCAAAATGCGTACATAAGCCAAACTACCCAGCGGTTCAGGCTCCTGCGTCATGACGGAGTGCAAACGAATGGACGTAATGGGTTGCACAACGTAGTTGATGTTGATTTTGAGCGGCTTAAAAATCGAAGCCATGTATTTGTCGTACATGCCCCGGATTTTGGTCTCAAAAGTTTGTGGATCAACTTTAGGGTGCAGCAATACGTAATTGTAGGCCGCAAACTGCCCCCAGTTCCCCCCATCAGCGGCGGCTATTTGACGGATTTCATGGTCGGCCATCAAGGCGTCGAAGTGGATATGGGAATTTTGAGGGATGTCTTGCATTACCCCGGTTATTTTCCAGGTTTCCCCACGGGTGTTGTCGAGGGTTTTGCCGAGGTAGGAATTGCTTTTGCCAAAATATTTTTCAGCCGTGGTTTGTGATAAGACAATGGAGTTGGGTTCTTTTCCTTAAAATACCAACTTTTAGCCGAAATCGTTAGTGTAAATATTGGGTTTCAACTCACTAAACACTATCTCCCCAAACGCGGTAAATGCTGTGCCATGATCAAAGCCTTACAAACCTGTTTATACCTCTCCATGATGTTGGGTTCTTTACAGTGCAACAGCCAAGCCGATACGGCAAGTGCCAGTACCTTCAATGGCGATCGGGTTGCCCAAGCCCGGCATTTGGTCGGTGAGCAATTGAAGCAAGATTTGGTGGCCAAGGGGTTAAAGCCTGGCGCACCCATCTTCCTTCGTGCTTTTAAATCAGAACAACAATTGGAAGTATGGATTCAGGACTCAGCGGAATTCCGCCATTTTCGGACCTATCCCATTTGTAGAGTGCCCGGCCTGCTTGGACCTAAGCGCAAGGAGGGGGACCTGCAAGTGCCCGAGGGTTTGTATTGGATTGAGGTGTTCAACCCCAAAAGTAGTTATCACCTTTCGATGGGCATCAACTATCCGAATGCTTCGGATCGGGTTTTATCAGATCCTAAAAATCCGGGTGGCGAAATCTACATCCACGGCAATTGTGTGTCGGTAGGTTGTTTACCCATCACTGATGAAAAAATTCGGGAGTTGTATTTATTGGCCTCGGATGCCAAAGATGCGGGGCAGCAACAAATTCCAGTGCACATTTTTCCTTGTCGGATGACGCCGGAAAACCGGAAAAACCTCTTGGCTCCTCATCACCCGGAGTTGTTGCCGTTTTGGGATAATTTGTCGGAGGCGTATGATTTTTTTGAGCGAAAAAAAATCTTGCCGACTTATACCATTGAGCCTGGAACGGGCACCTACCTGCTGACGCAGTAAAGACCTGCCCCTACCCTACCAATAAACAAAAATGTCCATTGGTATGATTTATTCCACACTCCGCTTAAACACAGCCATCTGTGAAGCCGCCCCCAAATTGGGATCCTCTTCGCCAATGCCTTCAATGGTAGCCGTATAGCCAAACTGCTCACTGAGCTTTTGTACCCATTCGGCAAATTCCTGCCGGGTCCATTCAAAGCGGTGATCGCCGTGCCGGAATTTGTCCTCGGGCATGGCATAGTGGGCATTGTATTCGCGGTTGGGCGTGGTGACCACCACCGTAGCCGGGCGCGCAAACTCAAATACAGCCCGCTCCAGCGCTGGCAAACGCTCCAAATCCAAGTGTTCAATCACTTCGATCAGGGCAGCGGCATCAAAACCCACCATGCGGCGGTCGCGGTAGGTGAGGGCACTTTGAATCAGTTCAATCCGCTCTTTTTGCTTCGGCGTCATGTCCTTCAAGTAGAGGCGGCGGGTGGCGACTTGCAGGATGTGAAAGGATACATCCGCCCCCAAAATGCGGGTAAACTGCCCTTCGCGCAACAGCATTTTTAACAAACGGCCTTCGCCACAGCCCAGGTCGAGCACCGACTTGGCACCCGAAGTTTTGAGGACTTCCAGGGCGGCATTCAGCCGTTGCTGGTGCAAAGTGAGGCGTTCTTCTTCAACCTCAAGATTGATGGGCTCAGCTTCAACTCCAGTGGCTTCATTCCCCTCATCGTCGATGAAGCGAGCCAGGGCCATTTTGGCCAAAGAAATATTGTTCAGGTAGCGGCGCACGATGAAATCCCGTTCGGGGTGATCTTTGAGCCAAGTTTCCCCTTTTTTCAACAAAACCTCAATATCGTTGCTGGAAATGTAGAAGTGTCGCTCGGAATCAAACACGGGTAGCAAGACGTAGAGGTGTTGCAAGAGTTGCTGCAAGGATATATTGTGCTGCAAAATGATGCTGAAGTAGCTGCTTTCACCCCATTCCGGAAACTGCTCATCCAAGGGCAGTCGTTCAGCTTGCAGGGTGTAACCCAGGGGCTGAAAGATGCGCTCCAACAAACCCATCCCACCTTTTACTTTGAGGGCTGGAATCTTGGCTTCCAGTGCCAGGGGTATCCCGAGCCATTCGGGCTTGTCTTCGCAGCGGCCATTGAGCGCCGAAGCATATACACTGGAAATGGCTGAACTGGTAAAGGAAGAGGCCACATAAGGCCGATCATTGACGTAATGCTGCAACATACGGCTTTCACCGGGTACTTTTAGGTTGCGCACGAGCTCAACGGGGTCGATGTCCAGCAAAAGTACGGCGGTACAACGTTCGTCAGTAGCTTCGGGGAAAAAAACATGGGCTTTGCCTCCAGCGGTGCTGAAGGTTTGGACTTTATCGGGATGCTTGTGGAGCAGGTAGCCGAGGTTCGTGGCAGGGTGTTGGGTAGTGGTGATGGATAGGAACATAGCTTGTGCAGGGTTTGAAAATAGACTTTTAATGCTGCCGGATAATCAGCACATTTGCCCATTACCAAATCAGCACATTTTAAACATTCAAATAACTCATCAATCCCTGATAACGTTCCTTCAGACTGTCCAAATATTCCGCTTCGTTGAAAGAAGCCTTGATTTCGTACTTGAAGCGTTCGAAGGTAGCCAAGATATTGTGGATGTGTTGTAGGTTGACCTTGAGGGTGACGTCGATGCGTTCCGATTCGGGGTAGGAGGTGATGAAAGAACTGAGGAGGGTTGCCCCTTCTGATTCTACAATCCGGGCAATTTCCGTCATGGAATAATCCCGGCGGCTCAATTCCAGTACAATGATGCTGCCCGAGTCGGCAAAAGAAACCGTGCGGGCAAAGTAACGCAGCAGGTCTTCCAGGGTAATGACACCCAAGTAGTTGTTTTCCGCATCCACTACTGGGACGATCGAAAGATCTTGGTCAGCAACAATGCGCATGACCTCGTAAATGTGATCATCGTTGTGCACGTAGGGCCTTTGCAAGGAAAGGCTATAAGAGCCAATGGCTTCGTTGACGTCGAAGTTCATCACATCGTCTTCCGACAATACACCCAACAACTCGCGGTTGTTGACGATGGGTAAGTGGCGCACATAAAATTCGCTCATCATTTCCAACGCTACGTCACCAGTGTCGGAAGTTTGTAAGGGAATAATGGCCGTCGAAATCAACGTTTCTGCAATCATCCTAGATTAGTTCATTAGCTTATTCTTCTGGGTAACAAATTCTTCTTCGGTCAATAAACCTTTAAGTTTCAGTTCGTTTAGTTTCTGGAGTTGTTCCAAAATTGGCGAATGATCCTCGGTGGGTTCTTGTGTGGATTGTGCCTGGGTGTAGGCCGCTTGTTTTTGTGGCGTAGGCTGCTTGAGTCGGAAACCATTGGCTTCAAACTCATCAAAAGCATCCTGAATGCGCACAAAAGCCAGGGCATCGTGTTCCTTGATGCGTTTAAAATCGGTAAAACCCAGGGTTACAGCCCGATCCAAATGGTCCAGTGCTTTGTCTGCTTCTTCGTTCAAGGAGTAGGTACAAGCCAGATTAAAATGGATGGAAATGTCATTGGGGTCCAGTTCCAGTGCTTTTTTGAATTCTTCAATGGCCCCTTGATAATCGTAATCCTTGTATTTGTCAATGCCACTTTTTTTCAGCTGTTGTTGCTTTTCCTGATTCATTGGCTGGCGCACTGGAGCGGTATTGCGTCTTTGTGGTTCTTGTGGCCGACGACGCTCGTCTCGACGGACTTCTCTTTCTTCCCGGCGGTTCCCCCTTTTGACGATGCGGTAATGTTCAGCATTGTATTTGAGGTTAAACTTATCCTCATCCATTGTCAAAATGACCAAACCAGTGATAAAACCTACCAGCCAGGAAACCGGAAACCAACAAAAAATCAGGTGAAAAAAACCCAATCCGGTTTGTCCAAGATAAAAACGGTGCACACCCAATCCGCCCAAAAATATTGCCAACAGGCCAGCAGTTGTTTTGTCTTTCATAATGATGTATTAGGCCGGAAAATTCCGATCTCCAAACTCGAACCAATGTGAAGGAACAGAAACGAAATAAAAGCACATTTTGCTTGGGCTATTTTTTAATTTTCCTGCGTTACTCGTCAGTTGCGTAGTTCACTATGCGCCTTCCTCGCTCCTTGCCAAATCAAAAAATAGCCGATTCAAACCTGCACTTCTATTTCCCTTCTGTTCCTAAAACGAATGAGTGTTGAAAATGGATGTCCAATCCGGACTTATTTTGCGATGTAAAATAACAAAAACTACAGTTTGAGGCAATGTCTGACTTAATTTAGTACGGATCAAAATTAAGTCGATCAACTTCGCCACAATTGAGCCTAAGTTATCATAAGACGTGACTAAAGCCTCAACGGTTGTGAATTTTGCAAGTTAAAACAGTAAAATCGTCTGGATAGTTCTCTTCACCTCTAAATGCATCGAGCATGGTCAATAAGCCCTGATTGAATGTTTCCGCCGAAAGTTGGAAGTTTTCCTGTACATAATCATACAACAAGTCCTCATTTACGAAGTCTCCCGCGCTATTGCGGATGTCGGTCAATCCATCGGTATAGGCCAAGATGATGGCTTCGGCTTCATCCACCTTACATTCCCCAATTTCAATACCGGGGATGTTGGCGTACGAACCCAGCATGATGCAACCCTTGTTAAGTTCCAGGAGGCGGTTTTGGGATACGAGGATGGGCGGGTTGTGCCCCGCGTTGACGTAGCGCAATACACGGGTACCAGTGTTGTACTCGGCGATGAAAAAGGTAATAAATCGATCGCCCTGGGTAATGAGGTTGACCGAGGTATTCAAATCGCGGATGAATTCATCCAAGTCCGCTTGTTTGTTGATGAGGGTATGGAAGTTGGCCTGAAAATTGGCCATCAGCAAAGCAGCGGACAAACCCTTGCCCGTAAAATCACCAATGCAGAAGACAATTTTATCGTTCGGAAACTCAATGAAGTCATAGTAATCACCACCTACCCCAAAATGTGGCTTGTAGATGCTGGCGAACTCGTAATTCCGGCAAGAAGGCAACTGCTGAGGAATCAATAACTTTTGTACATCTCCGGCCAGTTCCATTTCCCGCTTCAGGCGCTCTTGCTCCAATTGGCGTTTGAAGAGGCGTTTGTTTTCCATCGCCACCGCAATGATGTTGGTAATGGTGGTAATGATTTGCACTTTGTTGTACATGTCGTCATCCTCGGCAAAACCTCCGATAAAAACGTAGGCAATCGGTGTGTCTTTGTGGCGCACGGGTATCACTACATCAAAATGGCGCATGAGGGGAGAGTCCGTTTCCTCCAAATTGCGCAAGCGGGTATACTTGGGCAGGTGAAGGGTGATGTCTTCAGTGAGCAAGGGTGCCGGAATTCCTAAAGAAGTTGCACAGTACCATAGCTCTTCTTCTTTAATGAACAGCGCCATTTTTTTGATGCCCATTTCCCAACTCAGAAAGGAACTGTACATGTCGTACAATTCTACGCCAGACACATTGTTGTTGATGGCCTGAGTGATACTCAACAGGCGATTGATCTGCAATTGTTTCAAATGCAGTTCTTTTTCCAAGTTTTCAACGTTGGACAGCCGGTTGCGGATTTCAGAAAACTCAGCCATAATGATTGTTTGGTCCGGTGTAGAGACGCACGGCCGTGCGTCTCTGTGGTTAAAGAAGCACAGCCGTGCGTCTCTACCACAATTTCCCTGTGAAGATAAGACGGAGAAAGGAAAAATAAACGATTTTTGTGAAATGGTGTTATTATCTTACCAAAGTTTAGTGATTTTTGTACCTCGTTGATCCGCCCTTCCTGACATGTAACTGACTATTTCCTAACATCCAAAGCGCCCTTGATAATGTTTTTCCAACTTGCACTGGCTATCTTCCCGGCTATCCTCATTGCCTGGGTCATCTACCGTTCCGATCGGCACGAGCGGGAGAAGTGGTTTCCACTTACCCTTTGCTTTATGTTGGGTATGTTGGTTACCTTTCCAGTGATGAAGGTGCAGGAGTTCTTTTACCACCGGGGCATTGATGATCCAGCGAGTTTGTTTTGGGTTTGTGTTACTTCTTTTGTGGTGGTTGCTTTTATCGAGGAGTTGTTCAAGTTTTTGACTTTGTTGCTTTTCCCTTATTTCCGCCCCTTTTTTAATGAACCCCTCGATGGCATCATTTATGCGGTGATGATCAGCATGGGCTTTGCTACGCTGGAAAATGTATTGTACGCCATGGAGTACAGCATCTCTACTACTGCCTTACGTGGGCTTACTGCGGTACCAGCGCATGCGGTTTTTGCTACCATGATGGGGTATTTTGTAGGCAAAGCCAAATTCAAAACAGAACGGAAAATCCAAATCCGCTTTTTGGCCATGGGCCTGGGTTTGGCGGTTTTGGTCCATGGCTTATACGATTTTTTCATCATCCAGGAATTTTACGATTGGCTCATCCTCCTGGCCATTGTCACCCTCTTTATCAGCATCTTTTTTGCCATGCGCATGCTCAAGGAAGAGCAAGAAGAGTCAGAGGTATTGTGGCAAAAAAATCATCCTAAAAGTGCAGTTGACGAGTCAGAAGAAATCGAATCCAACCCTTAGGACACTTAATTCAATGCAGACTACTGCAAAAAAGTCCAATCTTCTCCTTTTGCTTTAACATTTTTGTTTAATTTTACCCGATAGTGAAAAATTTATAAGCTGTGGATTCAATTCATCGCTTCAAAGTTGAAGGCATCGCGGGGGAAGAGATTGATTTCGCTGATTTCAAAGGCAAGAAAATTCTAGTGGTCAATGTAGCATCGGAATGCGGTTACACGCCACAATATGTACAGTTGCAGGAGCTCTACGAAACTTTTAAACATAAATTAGTCGTCGTGGGGCTGCCCTCCAATGATTTTGGCGGGCAAGAGTCCGGCTCTAATACTAGCATCGCCCATTTTTGTAAAATGCGTTACGGGGTAAGTTTCCCCATGACAACCAAAGTCCACATCAAAGGCCCTGAAGTTCACCCTTTGTACCATTGGTTGACCCACAAAAGTGAAAATGGGGTCATGGATTCGGAAGTCGAATGGAATTTTCAGAAATACTTGCTTGACAAAAACGGCCAATTGATCAATACTTTCCTTTCTTCTGTGAGTCCTTTTGATGAGCTTATTTTGAGCAAAATCGAGGATCAACCCTTCCTTTGAGGCTGTAAAGCCTGAAATCATCATGCGTTTTAAAGATATTATTGGACAAACTGAGACAATTAGCACACTTCGGTACATGGTTGAAGCAGACCGTCTACCCCATGCGCTATTGTTGTTGGGGCCTCCAGGTATCGGCAAACGCACACTGGCACTGGCACTCAGCCAATACTTGTTGTGTACCCAAAGAAGGGATGGCGACTCCTGCGGAGAGTGCCCGTCTTGTGTCAAAACATCCAAACTGATCCACCCCGACGTGCATTTTTCTTTTCCGGTCGTCGGTGCGGGTATGATCAGTGACAAATTCATGGTTCAATGGCGGCAAGCCTTACAGGAAAATCCCTACCAGGACAGCAACCAGTGGTTACAATTGATTGGTGCAGAAAACAAACAGGGCAACATCAATAAGGATGAGTGCCAAAACATCATCCGTAAGCTTAGCCTTAAAACCTTTGAAGCGCCAGTTAAAACCTTGATTCTTTGGCTGCCCGAATATCTGGGCAACGAGGGCAACCGCCTGCTGAAACTCATCGAAGAGCCGCCTCCCGCCACGCATTTTATCCTCATTGCTGAAAATGCAGAATTGATCCTCAACACCATCCTGTCGCGCTGCCAATTGGTGAAAATTCCCATGCTGAATGATCAGGATATAGTAGATGGTTTGCTGCATCGTGAGCTCTGCCCGGAGGACAAAACCTGGGGGATTGCACATCTTTCTGATGGTAATTTCAACGAAGCCATTACCTTAGCAGCGAATAAAGTAAGCAACGATGCAGCTTTGTTGCTCGATTGGCTGCGCAAATGTTACAAAGGATACGGACCAGAGATGGTCAAGTGGAGTGAAAATTTTGCGACCCTTGGGCGGGAAAACCAAAAGCATTTCTTGCAGTATGCCCTGCATTTTATGCGTGAATTTCTGATCATGATGGTCACGGGTAGTACTAATGCCCGGCTTCAGGCCGAAGAGTTGAGCAGTGCCCAAAATTTGGCAAAAGTGCTCAATGTAGACCAAGTGGAGCAAATAGTACGTTTATTCAACAATTGTTATCAATATGTGGAGCGGAATGCAAATCCAAAGATCCTTTTTTTGGACGCATCCATCCAGCTACATAAAACGATGAAACGATGGGATGTTTAGGTTGTACGAGTTGTGGAACCAGTAGTGGCGGCAGCACCAAAGGTTGCAACAGCAATGGAGGCTGTGCAACGGGCGGATGCAATCGCTTGAATACCTACGATTGGCTGTCCAGTTTGGACATCATTGATATTGACCCGCTGAATATTGTCGAAATCAGCTTTAAAAATGGGGTACATAAACAGTTTTTTCGGATGGCCGACCAGGTCCGTGTCGTTACTGGCGACATGGTGGTGGCCGAAACCGGAAACGGCTACGACGTCGGCAAAGTGAGTCTGTCTGGTGAATTGGTCCGCTTGCAAATGAAACGCCGCCGGGTGGATGAACGCTCGGTGAACAATTTCGTTTTGCGCCGCGCCAATGAGCGCGACCTAGAGCGCCTGCAAGAAGCCCGCGAAGCGGAGCATCCGACGATGGTGCGCGCCCGGGCCATTTCGCGTACTTTGGGGCTTGATATGAAGATTGGCGACGTGGAATACCAAGGGGATAAGCGCAAAGCGACCTTTTATTACACCGCTGATGGCCGCGTCGACTTCCGCGAACTCATCCGACATTTCGCCAAGGAGTTTCGGGTAAAAATTGAAATGCGCCAAATTGGTGCCCGTCAGGAATCTGCCTTGATTGGTGGGATTGGCTCCTGCGGACGAGAATTGTGCTGCTCTACTTGGTTGACCGACTTCAAATCGGTGTCGACCGCCGCCGCCCGCTACCAAAACCTGGCCATCAATCAGGTGAAACTCTCCGGGCAATGTGGCCGTTTGAAATGTTGCCTCAACTACGAATTGGATACTTATCTGGATGCACTTTCGGATTTCCCCAGCGGTGCCGATAAACTGCATACCCAAAAGGGCGCAGCGACTTTGATCAAAACCGATATTTTTAAAAAACTGCTCTACTACGTTTACGATCACGAACGGGGCAGAGGTGCGATTTATCCAATGGATTTGAGCAAAGTCAAAGAAATCCAGGAAATGAACGCGCGCGGTGAAAAACCAGCCGAGTTCGATGTAGCGGCTACGACGGCTTTTGTACCTGAAGAGGACGTTTTTGTGGATGTAACGGGTGAAATTGAATTGCCCGACGACAAAAAACGCCGCAAAAAGAAAAAGAAAAAACGTCCCGATCAACAGCGTAGCGGGGAGGGAAACACCCAAAACAATCGTGGTGAAAACCGCCCCAATCCACAAGGAAGTGGTGGTCAAAATCCAGGTCAAGGTGATCGACAAGGCCGGCCCGAAAATCGTCGGCCCGATCAACAACGTGGGAACAACAATCCACGACCACCTAGAGAAGAAGGTGCCAACCCTCAACCGCCCAAGGGCAATAACCAAGGACCGCGCCCGAATAATCCAAACAACCCCAATAACCCGAACAATCGAGGCGGGGGCGGAGGAAACAACAACAATTCTGGTGGTAACAACCCAGGAGGCAACAATACCGGCGGACGCCCCAATCCACGGCCACCACAGCCACCGCGTGGCCCACAAGACCAGCAAGGTGGTGGTGACCAAGGCAACAACAACCCGAATCCCCCGAGCAATGATGATGGTGGTGGAAATCCAGAGGGTGGCGGCCAAGGGAACAACCGGAGAAATAATAAAAATCGGAATAAACGCCGCCGGTAGTAGTGGCAACCCTACGTGGTTGCCCTTACTATTGGCAGCGCGAGCCTTTTTCATGCAACACGGAAATGGCAAACAATTCAGATAGGGGCAACCACATAGGGTTGCCCACATAGGGGCAACCACATAGGGGCAACCACATAGGGGCAACCACATAGGGTTGCCCACATAGGGGCAACCACATAGGGTTGCCCCTACGTTATTCTTTCAAAAAACTCACCGTAGCGTTTTCATATTTCGCCAATTGCTGTTTCAAGCCAACGATACTTTTAACTGGGCCGTCATCCGCAGCCAGGTTGATCAACCATTTAGGAATATTGCCAGCAGGATCAGATTTGAGTTGGTATTCGAGGCGAATCATGCCATTTGCCAGGGGTGTATAGGTCCACCTGGTCTCCAATGTTTTGATGCGTACAATGCCGTCTTTTTCTGGCATCATGTGGTGCGCTGATTTGCTCACAGATGTTACCTGTTTGGTATGGGCATCCTGTTTCATCACATAATGCACCACCATATCCCGATCGGAAAAAGGCAGTGGGAAGTCGGTACGCATGTACAAATAACCTTCGGTTTGACTTATTTCTTTGACCACGTAGGACTCCTTTAGTCGATATGCCCAGTTTTTGAGGTTGGGAATATCTGAGGCTAGTGCTACCACCGCTCTTAAACTGGCTTTTACTTCAGTACGCAGTTTCAATTCCAAAATTCCAGTAGCACTGTCTTTGCGAGTATACACTTGTACCCCATTGTGGTCGTGGCGAAACTTCCAGGGGTTGTTTTGAGCAGACAAATGATGAAGAGTCAGGCTGGTGGTCAACCAAAGTAACATGGTCAGGCATCTCATTGCGGGTGTGTTTGACAGTCGTTCGCCTGAATAAACGATTACAGCAGGGGGATTGTTTTACGGGTGGACAACGTAGGGGCAACCCTATGTGGTTGCCCCTACCAGAGGGCAACCACATAGGGTTGCCCTTACTATTTCACATTTCCCATCCATTTTTTCAAAATGGGATTAAAAATGATGAACAAAGTACCTGATATCAAGGAAAAGGTGACTACCGATAAGAATAGGGCGGGCATTTGGCTAGCATTTTCAGTGTTCACACCTCCCGCAAATAAGCCAGCAATCAAATTACCCAAAGATGCGCCCACGAACCAGATTCCCATCATTTGCCCAACGTAGCGCTTGGGCGATAATTTGGTCGTCGCACTCAACCCCACCGGGCTCAAGGTCAATTCACCAATGGAATGTAAAAAATAGGTGAACCACAACCAACCCATACCAACTTTGGTGCCAGTAGCTGCAATTTGAGCCGCAAAATACATGACAACAAAGCCCAATCCCATCAAGATGATCCCGATGCCAAATTTGATTGGCGTATTGGGGTTTAAGTTGCGTGCAGCGAGTTTTACCCATATCCAACCTACTATGGGGGCAAAGAGAATAATGACCAAAGCATTGGCACTCTGTAACATTCCAGCGGGTACTTCCCATGACCCAACCATGCGGTTGGTAAAGTCACGGGCGAAGAGGTTTAAGGAAGACCCCGCCTGTTCAAACCCTGACCAGAATAAGGCTGCCCCAACAAAGAGGAAAAAGATCACCAACACTTTTTTCTTTTCATCAGGATTCAATCCTCCAGCCACCATGATGTACAGGAAGTAAAAAAGAGTGATCACTACAATGATGACCCCCACTGCCTGGGCAATGCCAGTTGCAGTGGTCACATCGATGGTGCCCATCCATTGCAGAACCGCTAAAAATCCAACTAATGCAAGGCCAAGCGCCCCGGCCAGGACTCCATTGACTTTTCCTACGGCTACACCTTCTTCAACTTCTTCCTTGAGTTTGGGTTTAAGACCCAGATCATTGAGGCTGCCCTGGGTGAGCCGGAATTGCAACAAACCGAAAAACATCCCGATTGCTGCGGCCCCAAAACCCCAGTGCCAGTTGTAGGCGGCCAGAAAGGGGACAAAGATTTGACCAAAAAAGGAACCCAGGTTGATGCCCATGTAAAAAATGGAAAACCCCTGGTCGCGCCTTGCTCCACCTTCGGGGTATAGATCGCCCACAACCGTGCTGATATTTGGTTTGAGCAAACCCGTACCACTAGCCACAAATACCAGGCCTAGTACAAATATTCCCGGACTACCCGGAATGGCCAGAATCAGGTGACCAATCATGATCAAAATTCCTCCGTACCAAATGGCTTTGCGTTGCCCCAAAATATTATCAGCCAGCCAGCCACCTGGTAAGGTCAACAAATACACTCCGGCAGTATACAAACCGTAGATGGCACCTGCACTTTGGGGGTCAATGCCCAAACCTTTCTCCGCTAAACTCGCGGTCATAAACAAAATCAAGATCGCCCGCATCCCGTAATAGGAAAAGCGCTCCCACATTTCGGTAAAAAATAGCGTGGACAAACCCGCAGGGTGCCCAAAAAATCCCTTGTTCATACTTTAGCCGTCGTTTCGTCAGTAAATTTTTTGCATAATTAAGCAGCACTGGATGGCGTGCTCGCTGCTCAAGATAGGGATATTCGGAAATTTTGGAGAGGAAATGCAGGAAATCGGGCAGATTTGTCGGATTCAGGTTGAAAAACTTGAATAGAGTCGAAACAATGAGTTTAGGTAGTATTCAAAATTTACTTTCCGTCCACTCCAAGACATTTTCACCAAAAGCCCTCGCTGCCTACTAGCATTTCCGCTATAAAACCCTCAATTTTGCTTTTAAATCATTCCAAAACCATGCGCAGCCTCATTCTCTCCTTTTTCCTGGCCTTTTCCCTTTTTACATGTCAAGAAATTCCTCCGGTGATTACGCCCCTGGAGCCGGGTGGCCCCAATGTCAACGTCAAAAGGCGAATCCTGATTGAAGAATTTACAGGCGTGCGCTGCGTCAACTGCCCGGCAGGTACGGTGGAAGTGCTCAATTTGCGGGAACTGTACCAAGATCAGGTAATCTCCGTAGGTGTGCATGCGGGCTCCTTTGCGCCGCCTTATCCCGATAGCAAGTACGACTTCCGCACCGCTGAGGGGGATGCCATCATCAACCTCATGGGCAAACCCCTGGGTTATCCTTCGGCAGTAGTGAACCGCAAATTGTACGATGGTGAATTTGACCTGCAATTGGGGCGCTCGCAATGGGCTGGATTTATTGCCCAAGAGCTGGCTGCTGCGCCAGTAGTAGACCTGAAACTGAGCAAAACCTACAATGCAACCACCCGGGTGCTCCAAGTCACCATAGATACCGAGGTGCTAGGAACCCTGCCCCAAGAGGATATCCGCCTCAGTGTGATGCTCGCCGAAGACCAGATCGTGGACGTCCAATTGACCCCCGACGGCAAAAAGAGTGATTACAGCCACCGCCACAACTTGCGCGACATGCTCACTGCTTTTGACGGGGATTTGATTGGTGGAGAGTTAAAGAGCAGCAAAAAAAGCTCACGCAGTTATACCTTTACATTGCCTGCAAATTGGGTAGACAGCCAATGCAGCATCATTGCTTTTGCTCATTTGGGCGGGGATAAATTGGATGTGTTGCAGGTGATTGAGGGGAAAATCCTTTAAAGTGAAAAATGAAAAGTGAAAAATGAAAAGCTGGTACACCAGTTGTATTTCACCTGTTTGAATTTATTTTTCTGAGCTTATAGTTTGGAGTTAAAGGGAAAGCGCATTTTTTTCACTTTTCACTTTTCACTTTTCACTTTTCACTTTTCACTTTTCACTTTTCACTTTTCACTTACGCGGGCATATTCATCAATTTCTTCTTGTCCCGAATCGTAATCATCCCATCGGTGATGTCGATGTAGCCATCTTGCTTGAATTCGGTGAGCATGCGAATCACACTCTCTTTGGCGGTACCGACGATGCGGGCCAGGTCGTCGCGCAAGACGTTGATTTCGTCTCGGCCTTCTTTTTCAGCGAGGAGCAGCACTGCATCAGCCACCCGTTTGCGCACGGAGTTGTAAGCCAATTGCAAGAGTTGCTCCTCTTTTTCGGCAATATTGTTGGCCAACATTTTGATCAATTGGGAGGAAACATCGCGGTTGGCGTGGAGTAGCGCGGTGAAGTCTTCTTTAGGGATGAGGCTCACTTCGGCGTCTTCCAGCGTTGCGGCTGAATCGTCGTAAGTGCTGTCTTTGATCAGATTGACATAGCCAATGAAATCGCCCTCGGTGAAAATGTCGATGATGTATTCCTTGCCACTTTCGTTGGTTTTAAAAACCTTCACCTTGCCACTTTTGACAAAATAGAGGTAGCGCGGATAATCACCCTCTTCGTATACCAAGTCACGCTTTTTGTAGTGCTTAACTTTGCGGTCGTCCGATAGTTTTTTGAGCTCTTCATAGCCCTTGGCTGCATTGATGAAGGCGGTGATGCCTTGCTCAGTGCGGTCGAACTGTTTGCGCAGGTGTTCACTTTTTTTCAGCCGGGTTTCGATCACTGACAGCAGTTCATCCTTAAAAAAAGGCTTGGTGATGTAATCGTCTGCGCCCAGGTTCATGCCCCGGCGGAAATCAACCCTTTCGGTTTTGGCCGTCAAAAAGACAAAGGGAATTGCGGCAGTTTCGGGGCGTTTGCCTAAAATATTGAGCACGCCAAAACCATCTAGTTTGGGCATCATCACATCACAAAGGATCAGGTCAGGTTTGACTCGTTGAGCAGCATCTACACCAACGGTGCCATCTTCAGCCAAATGCACCTCATACCCGGAGAGCTCCAGGATTTCCTCCAGGTTTTCACGTACTTCCTGGTTGTCTTCAATGACCAGAATTTTATGCTTGTTCATCGTTAAGATGTTTTATGAAGGTAAGGGAATGTGAACGTGGAAGGTAGTACCCTCGCCCAGTGTACTTTCAAAATGGATACGTCCGTTCATCAATTCCACATAACGTTTGACAATATTTAATCCCAAGCCTGTTCCTGGAATATTTTCGGCGTTGTGGGCTCGAAAAAAGCGGGTGAACAAATGTTGCTGCTCTTCCTCCGGAATACCAATGCCGTGATCCTGGATGCTGATGTTTAGTTCATTGTGTTCAATAGAAACAAAACAATCAATGGTTTTGCCCGGGTCTGAATATTTGATGGCATTGGAAAAGAGGTTGATGAATACATTTTTCAACATCTTTCTGTCCAGTGTTATCAATGTATTCGGGCTTACCCCATGGTGTTGGAGAATCTGCCCGGGCTTCAAAATGGCTTGAACATCGTCCATCACTTCCTCACAAAATTCTTCGAAATTGAATTCTACGGGTGTAATGGTGATTTTTCCTTCCTCAAGTTTGCTCAAAGACAAAAAATCATTCAGGATACTGATCAGGTTGTTGACCGCAGATTTGATGCGGGTGGTATGCCTTAACCTTTTGTCTTGTTGGCCTTCCTGGGAATACATCTCCAACAAATCTGCCGAAGAAAGAATAGTGCTTAAAGGTGTACGGAACTCGTGGGAAGCCATCGACACAAACCTCGATTTAAGGGTGTTCAGTTCCCGTTCCTTTTCAATGGCTTTGCGCAGGTCCAGTTCGTTTTTGCGTAAGGTAGTTTCCGCAGCTTTGCGTTCCTGAATTTCGAACTCCAATTGATTGTTGGTATTCAGGAGTTGATTGATTGTGGCTGCGAGTTCTTCAGTGCGGGTACTTACTTCTTCTTCCAGGTGTTGATTGAGTTCTACGATGCGGGCTTCGGCGGCTTTTTGGGCGCTTAAATCGTGCAAAATACCAGTGAATACCATTCTTTCGGGCAGTTGAACCTCACTGATGCTGAGGCGAAGGGGGAAAGTACTTTGGTCTTTGCGCAGTCCCCTTACTTCCCGACCGATGCCGATAATTTTTCGCACGCCGGTGCGGATGTAGTTTTGGATGTAACTATCGTGGATGTCCCGATGTGGATTCGGCATGAGCATGCTGACGTTTTGCCCCACCAATTCTTCTTCTGGATAATCAAATAGACGCGCTGCGGCCTCATTTACTAGTTCAATAATACCTGCTTCATCGATGATGATGATGCCATCGGTGGCCGTTTTGATGATGGCCTTCAAACGTAAGGCTGCTTCAGAATCGTGTTGATGTGCAATTATCCAGTCCAAACCAATGATAATTTTGTGTCGTAAAGGTAAGATAAGTATTCTTTCGGTAATGACTTAATATGTCACCAAACCAAATGACAAAAGTCATTCACAGAAAATTCCAGAAGCCTGATCTTGCACAGGTAGAGTAGTAGTCTTATGGTAAGAACAATAGTTGAACGAAACGCGATGGAGAAATCAAGCAAGGCCCAAATCAAATTGTTAGGGATAGGCTCGGCTAAAGACCGCGCTCTAAAGGCCAATCTGTTGGCTGCCTTGGAGGCCTTGGACTTGGAGGTAGTGTTATTGGAAATAAGTAACGTCAATGAAATCCTCAGTTATGGCATTTCAGGCATCCCTGCCCTTTTATTGGATGATAAAATAATCTTCCAAAAAATTGTCCCTTCCGTAGAAGAGTTGTGTACCGTGTTGAGCGAATTGCTGCAATATCGGGAAACGCCAAAAGGGGTTTAAACACTTCACCCAATCAACTCATTTCTTGATAAATATCACCATTAGAGCTTGACACTACTCAGTACAATGACTGAATAGGGTATGTACTTTTGATTTGTGACGAATGAAGATCTGGAGGGACTCTTAAACAAATTTTTAAGTACAGTTCCTTATCTGTTTCACCCAATCCGCATGTATTATGAATCCGAATCGACCCATCAGCGAAGTGATGACATCCAAATTGATTACCGTTGGGCCAGCGGCCAGCGCTCATCACATCAAAGCGATATTTGACCAAAACGAGTTTCACCACCTACCCGTAGTAGAGTCAAATGACAAACTACTTGGCATCATCAGTAAACAGGATTTTTATAAAGTGGCCTACGTACTGTCCTTACAAACAACAGGCCGAACCTGGTCAGAAAAAGAATATGAGGTACTTCGTGCTAAGGACCTGATGACTGAACATCCCCTTTCCCTGGAACCAGAAGATACCATTGGACTGGCGGCGGATATTTTTTTAGCCAATCAATTTCATGCCATACCCGTTATTGAAGCTGAGCGATTGATTGGTTTGGTCACGACCCACGACCTACTGTTGTATTCTTTTAATTCGCCCATTGTGGAAGAATGGCCGTAAAGACCATTTAGCTCAAATTCATCGTGTTTTCCTTTTGTGAAGGTACCACCATCCTAGGTTGAGATAAAGAAAAAGCCTCCTGCTCGAACTGAGCAGGAGGCTTTTTTAATGGGCATTCATTATTGTAGCCCCACTATTATTATCGTTTGACAATTTTTTGGACTGTCCCGATCTGGACTCCCTTAGCGTCGGTTATTCGTAAGAAATAGAAACCGGTCGGTTCGGAGCCAATCGAAAGTAGAATTTGTTGCACGAATTGACCTTTGTACAAGGATTGCCCTCGCGAGTTGGTCAAGTCATAAAAGAGTTTGACATAATTATCAGTCTGGATGATCAATAGGTCCGAGGTCGGGTTTGGATAAACCTTGAGTCCTTCAGGAGCAACATCCAGTGGAATGTCTGGGGTAACTATTGTATCAATTGGAGGCGTCACGATGGTATCCTGCGGAGGCGTCACGATGGTATCCTGAGGAGGAGTTACAATCGTGTCTTGTGGTGGAGTGACAATCGTATCCTGTGGAGGGGTGACGATGGTATCCGGTGGATTGGTTACTATGGTGTCTCCAGGGCCACCAATGACTACGGTTGTATCACCAGGATTCGTGATCGTATCCTGAGGAGGAGTCACCACTGTGTCTTGTGGCGGCGTAACTATCGTATCCTGTGGCGGCGTAACTACCGTATCCGTAGGAGGTTTCGGAGGATCAAGTTTTTTTGGATCAAATGTTGGTACAAAGATCGTCTTGGAGACAATGGTGGTTACACTATCACAACTAGGATCGATGAAAGACCGGGTGCGCAAAGTCAGGGTCAGATCATAAAATCCAGTTTTAGGAAAAACATAACGCAGGGTGTCCTTAGAGTTCACCACTGTATCTTTCAAACCTTTGAAACTCCAGAAGAACGTAGAGTTTTTGACCATGGTATCGGTCAGGTTCCCACGGATGGAGAAGGTATAAAATGGTGCACCCAAAATCAGGGTATCCTCCACGATTGACAAATCAGCTGGTGGGATCAAGAAATTAAAGGCTGTACTTTGGAATTGAACCGACATGTCGTCCAACCAAAGTTTCTCGTCTCCTTCGCCAGAAAACTCAACGATGTAAGTGATTTTATTGTAAAACGCTACACTGTTTGGTGCCTTGGCTTCAATGTTTTGGTAGGTCATGTTCAGCCCCGTGAATTCAGCCAATTGGACTCTTTGGGAAAACAGGCCTTCCAATTCAGCCCATACTTTGACAGTATCCAATGGGCTGACAAATTCATTGGGCGACATGAGTTTCAAGTTCAAGGCCAAATCGCCAAAGAACATGAAGCAAGTGGAATAATTCAATGGCTCCATCACTAAACGAGCTTTTCCATTGACCCGTTCGAGTTCGATAAAAGACTTACCTGAATAAGGGAAATAACCTTTGGCGGTTGCTGGATTGTCTACCACTTTTGCACCAGTCGATGCAGCAGTGTTTAAAGCCCAGTTTTTACCTTGCCCCATTTCTGGCAAGTTATAGGCCAGAAGCCCTCTGATAGACTCATTGGTGGGTGCCGTAGTTTTTAATACTGCTTTTGACAAAGAAGCATCCTCCAAGGTTTCATCCCGGTGAAACAACAATTTGTCAATGGTCATGTTGTGGGTTGCTTCGGGCAACAAAACCACAGTGTAAACCGTATTGGCATTGAAGAAAAACGTGCGGCGAGAATTTTGCCAAACGTAGTTCGCATCAGGGCCGCCTGTCGCAGTTACCCGGCGACGGGTGTTGTTGGCAGCAGCCTCGTTGATTCGAGGCAGTACAAAACTTGCCGTTGGTGCGGAAAGTTTGCGGCTGAAGTACAAGGTATAATTACCTGTGTTGGTTACCTGAATGTGGTAAATGAGCTTTGATGCATTGTAGTCAAGATTGGGAAAATTGCGGTCAGCAGTAGTGGTGACACCTTTGGTATTCCCATCTTGTTTTATCTCCCAATTAGCCGTTTGACCTTGTCCGCTTGCTTGATTATCAGCAAACGCTTCTGCTTCGAAAAGCAAATAGGCAGACTCAGTCTGGTTAATGATGCGCGCAGTTTGAGCGGACGCGAAGAGATAACAACCTGTTAGTAGCACGGATATAAATAGCCGAATCATGGGTATTATGATTGTGAAAAAATGACGAAATAGAAACCAGATCAAATAGGAGACCTTTACAAAGGTCTGACTGGCTTTTTCATGAGCATGAATCCTGTGCAAGACTATAAAACAAGAGCTAGGAGAGTAATTAGCTCTGCAAATATAAAAAATCTTTCTTGTTCCCCGTAGCATTTTTAATGATAATAATATAAAATACCGGGTGCAGGGTAGGTGGAAATGAAAAGTGAAAAACGAAAAATGAAAAGTGGATTTTGTTTTTCATTTTTCACTTTTCACTTTTCATTCCTTAAATGATTCGCGTCCTTCCCCCGTCCACCAAGATACTGGTACCTGTTACATAGGCAGCGGCAGGTGTACACAAAAAAGCGGCAACTGAGGCGATTTCTTCCGGGGTGCCAAAACGTTTGGCGGGGATGGTTTCTCGGGCCTGATCCATCTCTTCTTCGAGTGTTATGCCTTTGCGTTGAGCTGCCCCGGCGAGGACTTCTTCCAGGCGTTCCGTTTCCGTAAAACCGGGTAAAACGTTGTTTACGGTGATACCAGTGGCGGCAATTTCGTTGGCGAGGGTCTTTGCCCAGGAGGCTACCGCCCCGCGAGTAGTATTGGAAACCCCCAGATTGTCGAGAGGTACCCGCACCGAAGTAGAAACGATGTTCACGATGCGGCCAAAACCTGCGACTTTCATTTGGGGAATCACCAACTGAGCCAGGAGGTGATTACACAAGATGTGATTTTGAAATGCTTCGAGGAACTGTTCTGGTTTGGCGTCCAGAATGGCGCCACCACTGGGCCCTCCGGTATTATTGACAAGGATGTGGATGGGTTTTAAAGTGACCAAACCGAGGACCCGCTGGTGCAACGCTTCCCGTTTGGTAAAATCCACGACCAAAAAATCGTGCTGTTGGTGGGGATGATTTTGCTCTAATTCTTGTACAACTTCTGCCAATAACTCCGCAGAGCGCGCCATAAGTGTTACATTTGCCCCTAGTTTGGCTAGCTCAATGGCGATGGCCTTACCAATTCCTTTGCTGCTACCACTGACGAGCGCGTTTTTGCCCTGAAGATTCAAATCCATTGCTTGATTGTTTTGTGGCAGCAAAAATGCGGAATTTAGATGAGAAAGTTGAGGAAGGTTCAGAAGGTTTAGGCTGCCGCAGCGACAAAACTCAACTTCCCTCAACCTTCCTAAACCTTCCTAAACTTATGCTGAAAACTTATTTCGCCTCCGATTTCCACCTCGGCGTCCCGGGAAAATACAGCAGCTCGGAAAGAGAGCGGCAATTGCTGCGCTGGTTGGATCAAATCAGTGTGGATGCTCAGGAGATTTTTTTGGTTGGAGATTTATTCGACTTTTGGTTTGAGTACAAAAGGGTTATTCCCAAGGGGTATACCCGATTTTTGGGCAAACTAGCTGAGCTGCGCGATGCTGGCATTCCCATTCAGTTTTTTACGGGGAATCACGACATGTGGATGTTTCGTTATTTCGAAGATGAGTTTGGCATTCCGATTCATCGGCAGCCCCTCTTGCGTGAAATCAACGGAAAAACCTTTTTGATTGGCCACGGCGATGGCTTGGGTCCTGGGGATTATGGCTACAAAATGCTCAAGCACATTTTTGCTAATCCTTTTTTTCAATGGTGTTTTGCCCGTGTACACCCCAATTTCGGCATGGGTGTGGCACAGTTTTGGTCGGGTCGAAGCCGGGATGTACATCCACCACAAACGCAGTTTTTGGGACCCGAAAATGAATGGCTTCTCGTGTACATCAATGCTCAGTTGGAACACAAACCTGCTGATTTCTACATCTTTGGTCACCGGCATTTGCCCATCGATCATGTGCTAAAAAACGGAACGAGTCGTTATATCAATTTAGGTGAATGGTTGCATTACAATTCTTATGCGGTATTTGATGGCGAAAATTTGGAAATACAGTTTTTTGAAAACCCCCAGGGTCTGGTGTTTGGCCGCTAGTACTACTGCATTTTGCGTACGCTTCATTCTTTTCGGCCAACTGGCCAATGCACAAAATGTAGACAGCATCCCGCTGATCGACAGTTTTGAAGCCCAGGTACAGTTGCTCAGTAGTGACAAACTCAAACAAATTTACTTTGTCTCTCCACGGCAGGTGTTGTACAAATGTAATGAACAAGGCAAGGTGCTCTTTGAGTTCAGCAACCGTTATCTAGGCAACCTGAGCAAAATAGATGCCACGGACCCCTTCGATATCCTGCTTTATTACCCCGATTATCAAACCCTCCTGTTTTTGGACCGCACCCTCAATGTGACAGCGGATGTACGCCTGAAGGCCGAGCAATTTCCGCTGCCGACTTTGGTTGCGCTGAGTCGGGATCGACAAGTCTGGATTTACGATGCAGGCCTGAATACGCTTAATCGGATGGATCGGCAAGGCAACATCAAAAGCTCCAGTCAGGATCTGAGCTTGCTTCTGGGACGCCGCTTTAGCCCCAATCAACTGGTTTGTAACGAAAGAGGAGTGTACCTGGTTGATCCTGAACAGGGCATTTTGAGTTTTGATCTTTTTGCCCAGTTTCAAGCGTTTTTGCCAACTGTGGGTATTGAACAATTACAAGCCTTTGATCAATACCTTTTGTTCCGCCAGCAGGGGGCCTATTATGTGGGTGAAACGATTGGTACTGCTCAAGCATTACAAGGATTACCGAGTGACCTGCTGCTTTTTACCGGACTGCCCAATTGGATTGTTGCCTGGGATGGGACAAAAATTTTACGCTTTCAGAAATGATAATAGGTGAGATAAAAAAAATAGAACCATAATCCGCGACCTCTTCCTTTTCGTAGATGTCTGTATTACACCTAAAACACCTAAAATCATGAAGAAGGTTTTTCGAGTACTCGGATTTCTAGTCCTTGCCATCGTATTATTGGTAGCTGCCGGAGCGGCGTTTATTCAGTTCAGAGGAATACCTACCTACGAGCCTAAAGATGTCAAAATAACGGTAAAACCTGACTCCACTCGCCTGGCACGAGGGGGACATCTTGTGACGCTCATTTGTGCTGAATGCCATCGTGGCGAAGGCAATAAATTAACCGGGAAACACATGGTGGATGTTCCAACTATGTTTGGTTACGTGCATTCAGGCAACATCACCCGTGACAAAAACCACGGATCAGGCCGGTATACAGATGGAGAGTTGATCCATTTTTTGCGCACGGGCATTAAGCGAGATGGTTCTTATTCCTTCGTTATGGGCGGTTTTCCCCGTTTGTCAGACGAAGATCTTTACAGTATCGTGGCTTTTCTGCGTTCAGATTCGCCACAGTTGGATCCTGTTGCCAAATCCAATCCACCGTGTCGCCCTACTTTTTTCACCAAGTTTTTGGCCAATACCGTATTCAAACCCTTCCCCTATCCAGAGAAACCCATCGTGGCACCACCGGTTACCGACAAAGTAGCCTATGGTCGTTATCTGGTACATGGAGGGGTGGATTGTTACAACTGTCACTCGGCCGATTTTGCGACGAACAACGCTTTCGAGCCTGAAAAATCCAAAGGTTATCTGGCGGGTGGCACTATCTTGATTGACCCTACCGATCTACGGGAAATAACTTCGGCCAACCTCACTCCACATCCCGAACATGGCATTGGCAAATGGACGGAGTCAGAATTTGCAGAGGCAGTACGTTTTGGCAAACGCCGGGGCGGGGGCTCACTGAGTGCGGCCATGCCGAAGTTTACGGTCATGACCGATGAGGAGATCAGCGCCATTTATGCCTTTCTGCGTACGGTGCCAGCTACGGATCATGCGGTGGCGAGGGTCAGGTAAAGGGTTCCGGGGTTCCAAGGTTCGGGGTTCCGGAATTTATCGAGTGAAACTAAGATTTATCAGCTCAATGCAACTTTATATCGATCTTTGGTTGTTAAAGAGATCAAATCTTTAGTTTCATTCGACAAACCCTGGCCTCCGCTAACCTGTGTATATGAACCTACAGCCTTTCCGTACCGAACTCCGCATTCTCTTCCATCTAGGTTTGCCGATTGCCCTGGCCGAATTGAGTAGCATGCTGCTTGCTACTTTGGGCACGTTTATGGTTGGACAAGTGAATGTGACCGATGTCGCAGCAGTGGGAGCGACCAATCCCATCTTTTGGCTGGTGGCACTGATTGGTATTGGAGGACTGTCGATGACCTCGCCCCTGGTGGCCGCAGCAGACGAAAGAAATGATCCTGCCGAAGTCAAACGAATTTTATACGCGAGTGGAATTACCTCATTGTTGTTTGCACTGTTGGAGGGGATTGTGTTGATTGCAATTGCACTTAATTTTCAATTATTGGGACATGAGCAGGATGTGGCCAGGTTGGCCCAGCCCTATCTCTGGATATTGATTGCCCAGTTGCCCATGATGTCTTTGTATTTCAACCTCATCTACTTTATCGATGGCCTCTCAATGACTAAAGTTGGTTTGGTTTTTTCGCTAGCCGGAGCCCTTTTGGGTGGTACACTGAACTGGATTTTTGTTTTTGGCATTGGAGGCATTCCCCAAATGGGCGTAGTCGGCCTGGGCTGTTCATTCTTCATCACTATTGTCGCTCAATTGCTCGGCATAATCATCTATTTGCGGCGCAGTGCTCGGTTCAAAACGATGATCAATACGGTAATTCATAATGATGAAATCTGGCGCAAAACCAAAGAATTCATCGGATTGGCCTTGCCCGTTAGTGGTCAGGCTTTGATTGAGTATTCAGCTTATTCCTTGGGGGCCATTTGGGTAGGGAACCTGGGAAAGTACCCACTCGCGGGTCATCAAGTAGCCATGACTTTGGCGAGTACAACATTTGTGGTCTTGATGGCCATTGGGACTGCTGGGTCGATTCGAATTGGTCAGGCTTTTGGACAAAAAAATCATGGCCAAATTCGCTTGTCGGGTTTTTCAGCGATGTTTTTAGCAGTGGGTTTGGTGCTGATTCCAGCCTTGTGTTTTATGTTGGGGTCGGATAGCATCGCCAGAGCTTTCATTGATGACCCCAAAGTTTGGGACACTGCATCCGCTTTGATTGTCATTGCGGGTTTGTTTCAGGTATCGGATGCCATGCAATCCGTAGGAATCTCGCTCTTGCGAGGCATGGAAGACACGCGGATGCCCTCAATTATCTCCTTTGTGGCGTATTGGATGCTGGGTATGCCGGTGGCGTATTGGCTGACCTTCCAATTGGGATGGGGGGTAAAGGGCGTATGGGTCGGGTTTTTAATCGCCTTGAGTACACAGGCGCTGTGGTTCACGTGGCGGTTTTATTGGCTCAGTGGGCGGCAGGTTTAATTTTTTATTTTACATCTCCTTCTTCCGCTCCCAATGATTCAAATCCTCAATTTCCTGCAAAATGTACAAATAGTTCTCATACCGCAGGGAGCTGATTTCATCCCTTTCCACGGCTGCTTTCACCGCACATTTTGGTTCATTGCGGTGTAAACAAGCGCCACCAAAGCGGCATTGGGGGGAGAGGGCAAAAATTTCGCGGAAATTGTGCGCCACCTGATTGGGTTCCAAATGGATAAAACTCAGGGTTTTGATGCCTGGCGTATCGATGATTTGACCACCCATATCCAGCGGGTGCATTTCAGCAAAAGTAGTGGTGTGCTGGCCTTTGCCAGAGTAGTCGGAGATGTCACCCACGCGCAATTCCAAATTGGATTGGATTTGATTGAGCAAACTCGACTTACCCACGCCCGACTGGCCACTCAGCATGGTGACTTTGTCTTTCAGTTGGGCCTTCAGTTCGGCAACACCGTCGCCGGTCATGGCCGAGGCCAAAATAACGGTATAGCCCAAGCCCTGGTAAAGGTCTTCCAAATAGGCGTATACTTCCAGGTCTTCATCGGTGTATAAATCCGCTTTATTGAACACAATGATGGTAGGGATTTCATAAGGTTCTACCATGAGCAAAAAACGATCGATGAACCCTTGTTTGAGCTTTGGGTGGGTGATGGTGGTAACCAAGAGGGCCTGATCGATGTTACTGGCCAAAAGGTGCAGATCATGTTTGCGGCGAGGAGATTGGCGCACCACGTAATTGCGGCGGGGCATTACCCCCTTGATCAGACCATTCCCCGATTCATTTTCCATTTCAACCAGTACTACATCTCCTACTGCGATGGGATTGGTGAGTGGCAAATCGTTCAAACGCATTTTACCTACTGTGCGACATTCCAACACTTGTCCATCTTCCATCCGCACATTGTACCAACTCCCCGTCGACTTTATGACTGTTCCTTGCATTTGTTATTCGTTACCAGCTGCGCGTACTGCCGCAGCAATTTCAATCAATAATCCTGGATCTTTTTCCAGCGCATTTCCAACCACCAGCAGATCTGCACCTGCCTTCAGGTTCGTATAAGCCAGCTCAGGGGTACTGATTCCACCGCCCGTAAAGAGAGGAACGTCTACAGCTCTTCGTACTGCCTGGATCATCTCTGCACTTACCGGGCGTTGTGCACCACTGCCAGCGTCAAGGTACAACAGCTTTAATCCTAGCATGGTTCCCGCCATGGCGGTACAAACGGCAATTTCAATTTTTTCAGGTGGAATCGGTTGGGTATTGCTCATGTATGCAGCCGTCGTACTCACGCCACCATCGATCAGCATATAGCCAGTAGGAATGATTTCCAAACCCGAGGCTTTCAGGTAAGGCGCTGCAATCACGTGTTGGCCAATGAGCAAATCTGGATTGCGCCCCGAGATGAGCGAAAGTAGAAGAATCGCATCAGCACGGGTAGAAATTTGTAAGGGGCTACCCGGGAAAATGACCAGGGGTTGGCGCACGTTTTGGCGCAGCAACTGGAGGCATTCCTCCATTTTTTCATCCATCAGCAAACTGCCACCGATGAAAAAAAAGTCGATCCCCCGTTCAGCCAAGGCAATGAGGGCATCTACCGATTGGGTCCGCAGTCGGTCGGGGTCGATGAGAACCGCTAATTGCTTACGTCCCGCTGCGCGCGACTGCTCGATGGATGCGTATACCTTTGGATTCACGTGTTGGTTTTCCCTATTGACACTATGTCTATTGAACTACTGGCATTGCTGGTTGATGCCTAAAACATATTTTTCCACCACTCCAATTTCCACTGCTGTTTCGGCACCGGAAAAGCCAGTAATTAGCTTGTCTTTCATTTGATTGCGTGCGAAAGTAGTCAATTTTTGTGAGATGGGCATATAAGACCAGTGCCACTTCTCCTCGTTGTAGCCATGAGGGCGCTCGTCATTTTTGACGGAATAAGGCTGGCAAAACCCAAAACTACCCGCATTTTTGAGTAACCAGGTATAGATTTTTTGCCCATCCCCTTGTAGAAACCATTTGTCGGAAAGGTTATTCAGGTCAATGTCGGTGCCCCAATGGTGGCGGGATGCGCCAGGCATGGCACTGTATTCCATAATTTTGATGGCGCGGTTTTTGGCAACAGGGTAGGCTTTGGCAGCATTTTCGCCATTGGATAAAATGCGACTTCCGTTCCATTTGGCCTCCCAAATGCCTTTTTGAACCTCAAAATTGCGGGCAGCAGAGATAATTTTTAAAGAAATTCCATCTTTGAGGGCAGCGGCGTGCATGGATTTAAAGGCTTCGTAAGCGTCTTTGCGCAAATACATATCGGTACGATCCGAAAAAGGACTGCTAATTTTGGCGAAATCGGGATGCTGCGCGGGGTCGAAATGCCCCATCAGGTAATCCAAGTCAAAATCTGCACGCTCGGCTGCCTCATTTTGCGCTGCCATCTGTGCTTTTGGCTGGGGCTTTTGTTCGCTCAATTTAGTGGATGAGCTTCCATTATCGCTACAACTGGCACTCCAGAGGCCAAACAACAAAACGGGGATCAAGTTTTTAATCATCAGTATTCAAATTCTTTTTGTTCGTAAGGGTATCCAAAGAGAAACTTCTCCTTGATGAGCGCGGCCACTTTGCTGGGCACCATCATTTCAAAACCAGCATTGCCATTGCGCACCAGCGAGAGTACTTCTTTGGAAAAAATGTGCAGGATGTTGTGATCGTACCCTTCAATGTCGACAATCTGCTGGTTGTCGATCAGGTGGCGGTACAAAAACTTGGCACCTTCGGGTACCGGGGTATTCTGGGCAGTCATCAATTCTTCATTGCCTTCTTGCATGGCCGGATACACGTAGATTTTGACATTTTTGGTGAACAACTCACCAAAGGCAGCCAACAAACGCCCGTCCATGTTTTCATAGTATTTGCGGTTGACCAATTCCAGTAAAAACTGTACCCCCAATACCAAACCAATTTTGTTGATGCGGTAGTCAGCCAGGTAATTGATCAATTGGGCGTGCTCTTCACAATTGGAAATGATCACCGTTTGCCCCAGGGCGTTCAGCAGTTCTGCCCGATCCAGGAAGTCTTTTTCGTCCAGTTCGCCATCCGATCTCAGGTTGGAAAGGGTAATTTCGGTGAGCAAGTAGGTCTTTTTGGTGTCTACATCGGGCTCGTTGCGGAACTGCTGGTAGCCCGTTTTGAGCATGTCCATATTGACCAGGGTGGGAGGGCGAAAACTGCCCCGAACTACCAAAACATCTTTTTTGTACAAAAACTCAGAAGCCTGCAAGTTGCGTCCATCCGGGCCAAACATGGCGACATTCGACAAGCCATGTTTGACGAGGTAAAGGCTGAGCAAGCGATTGTCCACATGGTCAAAATCGGGCCCAGTGAGGCGCACCATGTCGATGTTGACCCGGCCGCGGAGGCTGTCGATCAAGGATTCCAGCAACTCTTCGGGATCGTCATCGTGGCGGTAGCAGGCGTAGAGCAGGTTCACGCCCAGGATGCCAATGGCTTGTTGTTGGAGTTTGTTGTCGTTGTCGAGCATGCGCACGTGCAAAACCAGGTCGTTGGGTTCTCCTTCCGGTGTGAGCTGAAAACGAATGCCCAACCAGCCGTCACCCTGGATGGTTTTGCTGTAATTGATGGCAGCAATAGTGTCGGCGAAGACAAAAAAGCCGCATTCCGGCCGCTCTTGCCGCAAGCGGGTGTTCATCAATTCGTACTCGTGGTCGAGCATTTTGTACAGGCGTGACTCGCACACATAACGACCACTGGGCTCCGGGCCGTAAATATGGTCGGAGTACACCTTGTCATAAGCCGACATGGTTTTGGCGATGGTGCCAGCTGCCGCTCCAACCTGGAAAAAGTAGCGGGCTACCTCCTGTCCGGCCCCAATTTCAGCAAAAGTGCCGTAAATGAGTGGGTCGAGGTTGATTTCAAGTGCCTTTTGTTCGGTTTCGAGTAGTTTGCGCATGGAAAGAATATTGGGCGCAAGGTACGAAAGATGTGTGGGCCGTCTGCGATTGTTGAATTTTTTTTGACCCCTTAAATCTATTTAAACGAATACCAAAGCCTTGTCTCAATAAGCTAGTTTTTGTGTTTTTAGACGGTATTTCAAAGCTTTTGAGGATCACACCCAACTATCCTTTTTTCAAAAAAATTCCGGCAATGGCCAAACCTGCGGCAAGTACCGACAAAAAAGTGCGAAGGTTATGCCAACGGTTCCAGGGCCCTTCAAATTTGGCGCGCATCCCCGCTAAGCCATCGGTAGAAGCTTTGGACAGGTCAAAAACATCCAATTGATTGTTGAGCGGAACATTGCCAGCTATGGTCACTCCAAATACGCCAATGATATAACAGACAGCTGCCAATAAAAGGCACCAGAATCCAGCAGTTGATTTCCCATAATGGAGGAAAGTACTCAGTGGTAATAAAAGCACTGGACCAAAAAAACAAAGGAAAAAAGCGGGATTTTGGATCACTCGATTGATGTGTTGCATGGCCGCCAGATAGGAACTATCGGGTAAGCGCTGCAAACCCGGATTCACTGAACAGGAATAAGCATAAAAAATACCCGCCAGTAATGCGCTCAGCAGGGCGGCGAGGAAGTGAATGGTATTGGAAAGCATACCGGGACTTTTTAATGATGAATTGAAGGTGATTATAAAAGCACGTTAAATTACTCGGGTTGAGCCTTAAACAACTCCATCGTATAATCCAACAACTCCTTGCCTCCCCATTTTCCATGCCCAGGAATCACAAACCTGACATCCGGGTATTGTGCCTTCACTTTGGCCACCGTTTTTGGCCAATCGCCAACATTTGCATCGGCCAGATTCCCTTTTCCTGCGTTGGATTCTTTGAGCATACAGCCTCCAAACAACACCTGCTCGCTGGGTACGTATGAAACGATGTTGTCTTTAGAATGGCCTTCACCCAGGAAGCGGTTTTCTACAGTTTCACCACCAATTTTCAAATTCAGCACTCCACTAAAGCCATTTTGGGGCACCGCATAACCATTGGCCTTGGCCAATTCAATGGTCAGTTGATTGGCATATGAGGGGATACCTCTTTGGTGAAAAGCACTAAGTCCGCCCAGGCAGTCGCCGTGAAAATGGTTGACCACGATGGCTTTTACTTTGGCTTTTAGCTTGGTTTCAATCCAGTTGATCAGTTGCACCGAAACGCTGTCGTGGGGCGGTGTGTCAAAAACTACCGCTTCACCATTGTTGCAATAAATCATGCCATTGCAAGGTACTTTACCCCATTGATTGGTATTGAGGTAGGTGACATGTACCAGGGTTTTGGGCGTGAGTGCCTTAATTTTTAGGCTTTTATGGTTATATTCTGGTAGTTTTTGAGTGGCACAGCCAGAAAGTAAGGCAAGTCCTAAAATAGCAAGTGAGAATGCTTTCATGTCGGTATTTAGGTAAATGTTGTCAAAAATACGTGTTTTTGCAAGATTTATTGCCGGATTTCACTGTATTTTAGCCCCGTCCAAATGCCCAATCCAATGATTCAACTGTTCAACATTCAAGAAAAATTCCAAAAAGTCACCGAGTACTGGTCACCTAAAATCGCCGGAGAACTCAATGGGCAATACGTCAAACTGGTCAAAGCCAAAGGTGAGATGATCTGGCACAGCCACGATGATGAAGACGAGTTGTTTATGATTTTTAAAGGCAACTTTGTGATGGAGTTTCGCGACCATACCGCCAAGGTAGGGCCGGGGGAAGTATTGATTGTGCCCAAAGGAGTGGAGCATTGCCCCCGCACCGAAGGTGACGAAGAAGTTTGGTTGCTTTTATTTGAACCCAAGGCGACCAAACATACTGGCAACATTGATCATGAAATGACGAAATACGAACAGGATTGGATTTAGTTTACATCTCGATAAGTTCCGGAGAGGTGGCCAGCGCTCTTGCTTTTACAAAGCTGGCCACACAGAATTCCACGTCCGCCACCGTAGTCGCCCAGGAACAAACGCTGATACGAATCACTTTCCTGCCATGCCACATGGAGCCTCCGCACCAGCACACCCGAAGTTCTTGCAGGTTTTTCAAAACCTTTTCCGTCATTTCATCCTCGCCACAGGCAATCAAAACCTGATTAAAAACTACTTCGTTGAGCACTTCAAAACCTTGATCGCCCAAGTCCTGGGCAAACTGTACAGCACGCTCGTGCAAATTTGTGACCAATTCATCCACTCCACTTTTTCCCAGGTATTTCAGCGTTGCCCAAAGCTCAATCACCCTGGCCCGACGACTCATTTCGGGTGTGTAGTACATGCCATCTCGCTTGCCTTCCACAATGTAGGCACCGCTCATGTGCAGGGCCGAAACCAGCGCTTCCTGATCCTGACAGAGAATGATTCCACAATCGTAAGGCGTGTTCAGGGTTTTGTGCCCATCTGCCGACCAGGATTGGGCCAGTTCCATCCCTTTTGTCAAGTGTTTAAACCGTGTGGCGGCTGCTGCCCATAAGCCAAAAGCGCCATCGATGTGTACCCAAGCTCCTGCTTCATACGCTTTTTGGCAAATGCTTTCAATGGGGTCAAATGAACCCGAGTTGACATTGCCTGCTTGCAAAATGACTAGAGTATTGGAATCCAGAGAGGGCATGGTTTCGGAAATAATCCGACCCTGTTCGTCCACTTCGGCCCATTCGATATTGGCTTTGCCAAATCCGAGCAACTGAATAGCTTTCAGTACCGTGGAGTGCGTGTGCTTGCCCGTAACTACCCGCACTTTAGGCGCGCCATTCATGCCTTGCTCATTGACATCCCAGCCGTTTTTTTGAAAGAGTCGCCAGCGGGCTGCGGCCAAACCACAATAGATGGCCATCGAAGAACCACTGACAAAACCTGCTACGGTGTATTGAGGTAGACCCAAAAGTTCGTTTAACCAGCCTTCCACCACTGTTTCCAGTTTAGCAGAAACGGGGGACAATACCTCCATTCCAGTGTTTTGATCCCAAAAATCACTCAAGCTTTTGGCCGCCAAGGACGCAGGAATAGAGCTGCCTGTAACAAACCCAAAGTACCTGCCTCCAAGGCTAGTCACTGTAGCGGGCGAGCCGTATTGATGCAATTGTTGGAGAATATTGTTTACATCGCCCGACTTGTCTGGCATACTTTCTTCAAAGTGTTGCAGGTTATTCAGCGCTTCGGGGCTGGGGTAAACATTCCGGTCGAAGGCCTCGTTTAGGTATTGGAAGGCATAAGTTTGGGCGCTTTTGAAGATCTGCCGATCTTGAATTTCCTGGAACATTGCGTCCTGAATTTTGCCTACTTTTGTCGGGTTTGCCATTTGTTTAAGTGATTTTACCCACATCCCGTATTGGCGAGACCGTGGATCGTTTGAGGATAAAAACTAGGCAAAAATAATACTTTTGGTAGAAACCAGTCCTTGGGTCAATCGCTTGGATGAACCTTTGGGAGGATGATCTTCTAGCGATCCATTTCCTCCAAATTCATCCGCATCTCCAGCATATTGGGGGTAAATCCTGCTTTTTCATAAGCCCTTATGGCTACTGCATTTTCTGCATATACCTCCAGTCTGATCTCCGCAATGCTTTGCTGTCTGATCCAATCGGTCAAAGCATCCAGTACTTTTTGATTGATACTTTGCCCTCGAAAAGCAGGTTTTACGTACATGAAGCCCAAATAGGCATAGCGACTGTGTTGCAGGTAATCCTTGGCTTCCCTGATTTGGGCATAACCCGAAGCTACAATTTCGTCACCTGCCACTGCAACGACTACCTCCGCCTCAGGAGATAAAATTAAAGCTTTCAGGTCATAATAGTGAATTTCTCCGGCTTTTAAAGTCGGGTCGAAGGGCCGTTCGGCAGCTACAATGCCTTGTTCAAAATGGAGCAAGGTGTCTAAATCGGCTACGTTTGCAGTTCTGGTAATGATCATGCCAGGATGGGTTTTTTGAGATGTATGGTGACAAAAATAGACAAGCTGAGTGGATTTTTTGCTTTGAATACCATTCATAGCCAAGCAGAGCCTTTATCAAATTTCATGGTTCATTTCAGGATGAAGTGTTTTTAAAAAAGCAAATGCACCTTTGCTCCACCTTAAATTATCCACTATGCAATATTTAGCGACCGTGATTTGGAAAAAACTGAACGACGCACCCTTTCATGATGGAAAATATAGCCGTTCTCACACCTGGTCTTTTGATGGAGGGCTCAGTATTCCAGCTTCTTCTTCGCCACAGGTAGTTGCAGTTCCGATGTCCGACGAAGCAGCAATCGATCCTGAAGAAGCCCTAGTTGCTGCGGTATCCAGTTGCCATATGTTGTTTTTTTTGTCCATTGCCGCAAGCAAAAAACTCATCGTCAATCGGTACGAAGACCGGGCCGAGGGCAAAATGGGAAAAAATGAAATGGGGAAAACAGCGATGCTGGACATTTTTTTACGGCCTGCCATCAGCTGGGGCGGTAATGCGATACCCAATGCAAGCACAATTGATGAAATGCATGAGGAAGCGCATCAACGTTGTTTCATTGCCAATTCCCTCAAGACCAAAATCAACATCATCACCAAATAAATGCTATTTTTATGAAAGACTTAGCGATCCGTTTAAAGAACCAACCTGGAGCATTGGCGGCAATGGGAGAAGCGCTGGCCAGTGCCGGAGTCAGTATTGAAGGCGGTGGCGCCTGGACAGCTAGCAGTGAAGGAATTGCTCATTTTTTATTTGAAGATGGCAGCAAAGCCCGGATGGCCTTGGAAGCATATGGCATAGAAGTGCTCCGTGAAAATGAAGTGCTGATCCAGCGGCTGAAACAGGATACGCCAGGGCAATTGGGCAAAATCACCCGCCAAATGCAATTGGCTGGTGTCAACATCGAAGTGTTGTACAGTGATCATTACAACCAATTGATTCTGGTAGTCGATGATCTGGAAAAAGGACGAATCGTATCTGAAAACTGGAAAAAAGACCTTGAATAATTCTAACGATGGAAAACCTGGAACGGGAGTTTAGCACTTTGGCGGGCTTAATCGGTGAAAAAGCCCGTGCAGTCATGCTTTGGAACCTTTTGGATGGCCGGGCTTATACTGCCACAGAACTTGCCATTTGTGCGGATGTTTCTGCACAATCGGCTAGCAATCATTTGTCCAAATTGATTCAGGCCAATATCCTCCAGGTAAAAAATCAAGGCAAGCATCGGTATTACTCTTTTAGCAATCCTGAAGTCGCCGCCGTAATAGAATCTATGGCGGGCTTATTGTCATTGGGCAATGAACAAAGAGAGGTAAAAAGAACCTTACCGCAGCCAGGTTTAAGGTTGGCACGTACTTGTTATGACCATTTAGCAGGAAAATTAGGGGTTGAAATGTCCGAAGCTATGCTCCAAAAGGGCTTCCTTACCTTGGCACATCAACAATATGAAGTCACAACTTTGGGCCTAGGCTGGTTCAATGATTTGGAGATTGATGTGGCTGCATTGCATTGCCAAAAACGCCTCTTTGCCCACCCTTGTTTGGACTGGAGTGAGCGGCGTCCTCATCTGGCAGGGGCACTAGGTGCGGCCATTTTACAAACCATGTTAGAAAAAGACTGGGTGCGAAAAGTTAAAAACTCCAGAGCATTGCTGTGTACTGCCAAAGGACAAAAAGCACTAAAACAGAGTTTGGGTATTGAGTTTTGATTCTAGGCCACAATTAATGGTGTTTAGCCATGAGGGTAAAACCCAATGAGCAGCATCAAGTAAGGGAAAGCTCAAAAACACCAACAACCATGTTGTACCTCACTGGAATCATCCTCTCCTGTTTTCTTGCCCTGCTGCTTTTGTTGAAAAAAGATAAAGCTACCGCTGACCGGATTTTATGCATTTGGATGTTCATCATGGCTTTGCACCAAGGCAGTAATCATCTGGATGTGAGCAAAATTTCCTACACTTATCCTCATTTGTTAGGCATAGGTTTTGCCCTTCCCCTTTTGCATGGGCTTATGCTGCATTTTTATGTGCTGGCTTTGCTGGGGCAAAAGAAGTTGAGTTGGGGGTATGTGCTGCCGCACTTCGTACCCTTTGTTGTGTTAACGGCATTGGCGATGCCTTTTTATCGACTGCCTGCGGCTGAAAAAATCCAGGTATTTCTCCATCAAGGGGCTGGATACGAGTGGTTCATGCTAACTCAGCTCTGCCTCATTGTGGTTTCCGGCTTTGTTTATGTGCTGTGGTCTTTCCGATTGATACATACTAGTCAAAAAAAACCTTCACAAAAGCCAGATGCCGTCACATTTCAACATTTGCTATGGCTGAAGTACCTGTCATTGGGGCTGGCGGGGATTTGGGTTTTGGTGCTCTTTTTTGATGATCAGGTCATTTTTGGCGGGGTTACTACGCTGGTCTGTTTGATTGGCATTTTGGGCATCAACCAGGTACCTGTTTTTGTAGGCAATTTTATGTCCGACCCATTGGCTCCTGCTCCTGTAAGTAGCCTGCCCCGCTACGCCAAATCTGGCCTGAGTGCCAGCCAATCCGATGCCATTTTTGAACAGTTGACACAATTGATGCAAAAGCAGGAAGTGTACAAAAATCCTGAACTCAGTTTGGGTGAACTGGCTGAACTATTGAGCGTTCATTCCAATTACCTCTCGCAAGTGATCAACGAAAAAACGGAGAAAAATTTTTACCAGTACATCAACCAGCTACGGGTAGAAGCATTTTTGCAAGTGGCCGCAATGCCCCACAAGCAACATTATTCCCTACTAGCGATGGCTTTTGAATGCGGGTTCAACTCCAAGTCGACCTTTAACAAGTATTTCAAAACGGTAATGGGCGAAACACCATCTGAATATTTTTCTTTGATAAAGTCTTGATTTTTAAATCCTTGACAGTTCGGCCTTGTAAGCGCGAACGCCATTCAGGTACGCCCTTACCCACAGCGACGCTCCAGGATCGGAAGTAGTTTTTCTTTGCACAAAACTACTTTCAACATGACACGATCACTGTTTTTTGGGCATCCACAAGGGATGCCGCTACTGTTGCTTTTTGTAATTGCGCTGGTGGCTTTTTCCTGCGATCTGGAAGACCCCAGCACACCCGGTCTGCTGGTTCCCAGAACCGTAGACCAGGATCCTACCCTACCCTCCTTAGCCATCAATGGCACCCTTTTGCACGTAGAAACTTACGGCAAACCCAGCGATCCATTGTTGGTTTTGATCCATGGCGGGCCCGGTGGCGATTACCGCTCCCTAATCCCAGCCAAAGCAATGGCACCGGAAGGTTTTTTTGTGATTTTTTACGATCAACGGGGCACCGGACTTTCCCAACGGGTGTCGCGCAGCCAGTTTGAAGGAGCTGATGCCATCCAGCTCATGATCGATGACTTGGATCAACTCATTGGCCATTTCAAAAAGAGCCCTAGCCAGAAGGTTTTTCTCATGGGCCATTCCTGGGGGGCCATGTTGGCTACGGCTTACCTCAACCAAAATCCGCAAGCGATCAGCGGTGCCGTTTTGGCCGAACCTGGCGGTTTTACCTGGACACAGACTACCGAATACCTGAGTCGCTCCAACAAAATCAAACTGTTTTCGGAAGCCTTGAATGACGCTGTGTACCCCGAGCAAATTTTTTCCGGCAGAGCCGAACACGAAATCCTGGATTACAAGGCTTCTTTCTTTGCAAGTTTTGAAAATGCACCAGGCAATACCATTGGCAACGCCGGTCCCTACCCTTTTTGGCGCAATGGAGCGGTAGTTTTTAATGCCCTGATTGACAATGCCGAGCGCCGGGGGCTCGACTTCACCACCCATTTAAAAGAATTCAAGCCCAAGGTGTTGTTCCTTTACAGCGAGCTCAATCGAGCCTATCAATTACCCTGGGCGCAGCAGGTGTCTTCTCCCTACGCTCAAGCCCAACTGGAAGAAATCAAAGGCTGCGGCCATGAAATGTTCCATTTTGCCTGGCCTGGCATCATGGAAAAATCTTTAAGCTATTTAAATGCATTGAAATGAAATCTCGACTTTTTGTCCTTGTATTCGCTTTGTGCTGGATGCACAGTATGACCTTTGCTCAGGATTTGAATTGGGCACAGGTACAAAAAGAACAGCAGCACTTTGTGGCCGCCAAGTTTGGTGCCGATTATGCCACAGTCTTAGGTTTGTCTTATGGGTATCGTTTACCCGGAAAAAATCTCAGCTTTGTCAGTGCAGAACTATCCAGCCCTTTTGGCCGCGATTTGCTCGATGACTGGAAGCTACGCTTGGCTTACCAACTCCGGGTATGGCAGGGAGGTAAGCTCGGCCTAAGCCTGAAACCTGGGCTGATCCTGCGCAAGTATGACTCTAATATTGCCAAGGTCTTGAATGTTGGCATTGACCTAAATACTGCTTTGGGTTATTACCGCCCCAAATGGTTTATTGCTGCCGAAGCTGGAGTAGATCATAGCCTCGCCAGCAAACTCAAACAAGGTTCTTTAAAGGAAAATTATCCCGGCATCTACGAAGGCTGGATTGGCTCTACGGGTGGAAATTTCAAGTTTGGCGGACATTTAGGGTATTCCTTTGGAACACAGCTTGCATCGCTGCGCCTGGGTAAAGTTTATGCCCAAAATTTCCGGGACAACCCCACCCTACCCTTTTATTTTGAATTGACTTTGCTAAAAATCTGGTGATAACACCTCACAACGAGAGCTGCCCTGGAGTGGTCAACATGAAACTCTTCGGGCAGCCTGGATTGCTCATACCGTGGCCGCACAAGCAATGTTTTTCTAAGGTGCCCCTTAGGTGTCTTAAGTTTCTTAGGTGGTGAAAAAGAAAAACCTGCGCAGCAGGCATTGTTTTACCACCTAAGAAACCCAAGACACTATAGAAACACCTTAGACGCAACGACCCATTCAAAAATACCGCCCAATCTTCGGATGCTCTACAATCGCCTGTTTTAGCGCATAAAAATCCACTTCCCCCTGGTGACTCCAAACCACCTTACCTCCGGGCTCGACCAAAATCGTATAAGGCAGCGCCCCATTCCAGTTCGGATCCACCGCTTCGATCAGCGCGTATTTATCCTCCTCTGAAAACAAATAATTGGGAACCGCCGAAAATTTTTCTTTCAAAAACTTCAGCGCCTTGGCCTCCTGATCCGGTTTGTCGGCTGACAAGGAGACAAATTCAAAGTCCCGGGCACCGAACATGCGCTGCAAAACGATAAAATCTGGATATTCCAAGATGCAAGGCCCACACCAGGTCGCCCAAACATTGATGAGCCGGAGTTTTTCGGAGCCATCGTTTTTAAGCAATTTTTTCACCCCTGCCTCATCCAATTTGGCAACGGATACTGGTTTGGCTTCCCATTCCTTCTGGACTTTGTCCTTGTAATCCAATTTCCAGCCCCATTTGGTAGAACAACCAAAGGTTTTGGTTACCGGGGTAGCCACTGGCTTGCCCGCCAGCACTGCATCGATAGCGGCTCGGAGATCTTCAGAATTGGCTGCTCCAGGTTTTTCGATGGCATCGAAGCGGCCCGTATAGGCCAATTTACGTTGGGCGTCAAAGAGGAAAACGTGCGGCGTGGCTACTGGGCCATACTTCAGGGAAACTGCTTCGTTGTCGCCATCATACAGGTAGGGAAAATCGAATTGCTGGTTTTTTGCCCGGATTTTCATTTCTTCAAAATCGTCGTTGAGGTCGGTATAGCCCAGTTCTTCGTATTGCAAGCCCAATGGACTATTGGGTGAAATGGCGACCACACTCAATCCTTTGCTGCGGTAATCTTTCTCCACCGCTTTTAGCCGAGCTTCGTAAGCCTGGGCCGTGGGGCAATGGTTGCAGGTAAACACGATGGCCAAGGCTTTGGCTGCTTTAAAATCGTCGAGACTATGCCATTTGCCATCTACTCCTGGGAGTTTGAAGTCAGGCGCAGCAGCGCCGATTTCCAGGGTTGTAACCGTTTGTTCGGCTACGGGCTTGGGATTTGCTTTAAAGACTTCTGCTTGTTCAGGTTGTTTTTCGGGGGAACCGCATGCGCTCAGCAGCATCCCCAGGATTAAGGACTGAAAAATGTTAAGCTTCATTTTTGTTTGTGTTATAGTATTGAATAGCTACTAATGTATTGAATTTCTGGCAGTATTGCGCAATACTGCCAGAAATCTTTGAGTGTCTACTCCCGCACTTTTCCAGTCAACACACTCGCCTTGCCATTAAATGGATTTCCCGAGGAGCGCCGAAACGTCACCACTTGCCCTACATGCCACAAAGCATCGGAGATGGGCCCGTTGATCAGGTTCCAAAAGGGGAACTCGGTTTTGTTGGCCCCATTTTGAAAAACCATACTGTGGTTGTCCAATTTGGTGTCGGCCTTTTTGAGCAGTTCGCTGGCCTCTTGCAAAATCTCCAGGGTCTTTTTCCTTTTTACCTCAAAAGTGAGCGGTGAAGTTTCCTCTCCACTCCGCACATTGGGCTGGTTTTTCAAGGCATTGAGCACAATGGTTGAAAGGCCCAGGATGTGATCGATGGTCTCTTCACTGCTGCGTGCTTCAGGGGTGGGGCGAAATGCCAGATCTTCGGGGCGTAAACCTTCGGTTGCCCAGTAAAAACGGAAGCCGAGCCCGTCGATCATCCGCGCTACTACACTTTCGGCGCTGTACGTTTCGGGATAGGCGGGGATTTCACGGTAGGGAAGGGTGGTGTTCATGGTTTGGTTGTTTTGTGCCCATACGTTGATGTAAGAGAGCAGCAAAAAAGCAACGAGTGTAAGGCTTTTCATGTCAGATGATTGAAGTGATTGTAATCTTTAAAGGTATAAAAAGAGCGGGAATTAGGAAATAAGTCATTATTGCTCGCGGAATCTCATTTTTTTAGGGACTTTAAGCGAGCAATAAAACGGTATTGCTCGCTCTATCTCTATTTTTTTTGGACTTTGAGCGAGCAATAGGGTTGGAATGCTCGCTTTAAGTCTGTATTTTTAAGACTTAAAGCGAGCAATTATGTCAAAAGAGTTGATTGGAAGGGAAAAAGAGGTTAGTGTACTCAAAAATTTACTCACTACCGATGAAGCCGAACTGGTATCGGTCATTGGCCGTAGGCGGGTAGGCAAAACCTTTTTGGTACAGTCTGTATACAGCGAGCGCATTGCGTTTGAAATAACCGGGATTCAGCACGCTAAAAACAGCGAGCAACTGGAAAATTTTGTCGTTGCGCTGAGTTTGCAAAGCAAATCCCCCCTGCCCCTGCAAAAACCCAAAACCTGGCTAGAAGCATTTCATTTGTTGATTTTATACCTGGAAAGTGTGATTGAAGGGGGAAAAAAGGTGGTCTTTTTTGACGAACTTCCCTGGTTGGATACCCACCGTTCGGGCTTTCTCAATGCTTTTGGCTTTTTTTGGAACAGTTGGGCGGTGAAAAAAAACATCGTCGTGGTCATTTGTGGCTCGGCTGCTTCCTGGATGATTCAAAAAGTGGTGCACAATAAAGGTGGGCTGTACAACCGCATTACCAAACGCCTGCATCTCCAGCCCTTCTCTTTGCGGGAAACCGAATTGTACCTGCAAAAAAAAGGCTTGAACCTCAACCGCTACCAAATCACCGAATTGTACATGGCAATGGGAGGGATTCCCCACTATCTCAAGGAAATCCAAAAGGGTGAAAGTGTGGCGCAAAACATTGATCGAATCTGTTTTGCCAAAGGCGGCACGCTGTACGATGAATTTGAACAACTTTATCCTTCCCTTTTTGAACATGCGGAAAGCCATATGGCGGTCGTTCGGGCTTTGGCAGCTAAACCTTCGGGCTTGAGCAGGTTGGAAATTGGTCAAATTAGTGGAATCTCCAATGGGGGCGGCTTGAGCAAAACCTTGGAAGAACTGCAACATTCTGGCTTTATTGCGGAATTCCTGCCCTTTGGACGGGTCAAAAGGGATTCACTTTTTCGCTTGAGTGATGAATATTCCCTTTTCTACCTCAAATTCATCGAAACCTTAAAAAAAGAAGGTGCGGGTATTTGGCAGAGTTTTCACGCCAGCCCAGCTTTCTATGCCTGGAGTGGTTACGCTTTTGAAAGCATTTGTCTCAAACACGTACCTGAAATCAAAAAAGCCCTGGGTATTTCCGGGGTATTCGCTACCGCTTCGGCTTTTTACCGCAAAGGCTCCGAAGGTATGGATGGCTGTCAAATTGATCTCTTGATTGACCGGGATGATAAGGTGATCAACTTGTGTGAGATCAAATGGGCGAACTCGGAATACATCCTTAGCAAGGCCTACGCAGCGGATTTGCGGAAAAAAGTGGCCCTGTTTAAGCACTACTCGAAGACGAAAAAGCAGGTGTTTTTGACATTTATCAGCACGTATGGAGTGCTGGAGAATGAGCATAGCCGGGGCGTGGTGGATCGGGAATTGGGGTTGGGGGAGTTGTTTGGGGGGAGTTGATGCGGGGAATGTTTCTTGCCTTTTGAGCAATTTTAGTTCCGCTATCATTATGAGTTTTGTAGCAAAAACAACGTATTTTTGATGTGTCGATTACTATTCAATTAACAAATATGAATAAATACTACAACGCGTTCCAAGATGCAATAAGTTGGTTCAATTTTAAAAAGGATCCAGTTGAAGTTTCTGAAATCCAGCAATTCAAGTTGACCAAAAAATTTCAAGAGATATTTCCTGTAACAGCAAATCTGATCGATCAAAGCACAAAAACAGGAGTAGTATTCAATGAAAAATCATTAATACTTTTCACCTGGGAAATTGGGCAAGAAATAAGTGGGTGGATGTGTCAATTTGATAATCCGAGAATTGAAATAATTGAAGAGCACAAAATCTTGATTGACAACATTGGAGGGATAATTGAATCATTTAATGGACCGGAAGGTATTGATGTGAATGGAATAACGTACAATTATGCCTTAACACTGAATCAGAATTTCATGTATGTAGGTTCAATGTGTGATGCAAAAATGGACTGGGAGGATTATTACAAGGATAGATGTAAAAGCGAAGGATTCCTTTCTATGGATTTGTCAGACTCTGTATTCTTCACACAAGAAGCCAATGGCGCAAGAACATTTTACGATAGAAAAACAAAAAAAATAACATTATTCTCTCATGATCATGCTTTCAAATTCGTCGATTTTATACAAGGGCAACCTGAATACACGATGCATAACATTAAAGGTGTGGAGAGTTTTGTGGATTATGTAGAATTGACTTCAAAACAATGGGATACCTATTTTGAAAATAAAAGAAGACTGAGCAAATAATTGCCAAAAACTTTAAGGCCGAAGAGTAGTGCAAATAACTATAAAACATGCAATCAATAGACTACATTGAATTCTTAGGCAATGCATTCGAAGCGTTTCATGATACCCAGGATCGTTTCCGTTCGCATTTTCAACTTGACGATTACACCAATTGGTTTTACGATCAAGCCACCGAGTTACTGACCTTGTCGACTGACAACACAGAGATTAATTTCAAATACATTCCCATTGGTACCTACTCAACCAATACTGAAACTTGGTTATGGACCTGGCACAATTCCAACTCGATTGAAAAAAGTAAAGATCAAACTTTACGCATCAAAGCATTTGGAGCTGAAAAAGGATATGACAAGCTGATTGAAGGATATTTTAAAAGCGATGAGTACTCTGGTTGGGAGTTCATCGCCGTTGCCCATCAAATTCTAGGTGGAATTGGTGGGTATAACGTCAAGTCTGAACACCTTGAAATATACATGTTGGTGATGGAGCAGATCGACAATGATGTTGCCGCCAAAATAAAAGAACAAACCATCACTTGTGAACGGCACGGTTCAAATCGGATGGCCTTCGTCTGCCAACATTTGAACACGGAAACCCAAACGGGGTTCGAAGAAGCATTTCCAAGCTACCAAGGCATGGAATTAGGAGAAGATGATGATTTACAAGCCTGGTGTGATCAATGTGAGTTGGAAAGGCTACGTACAGATGGTTGGAATGATGAATCCATGGAATTTGCGGCGATAAAACTGGTTTGTGAAGATTGTTATTTTGAGATTAAGGAGTTTAATTTAGGAGAGTAAGTAAAATGCGTGGCATTTTTTGTTTTTAAAATTTTATTTCTTGATAAGATAAATTAATTTGTGTTTAAAAAACAAGCACATCATGCGCGAAGAAATAAATCTTCTAGAACAAATAACGAGTTTTTTGCCCTCTGATAAAACACTCACCTTTGACATGACTCGTACCAACAGGCATTGGCTGGTCGATTATGAATATTTTTTTGTAAGAGAAAGCTTCTCAGTAGAAAGATTATTCAGCGAAACCTGTTTCCATCATTATGATTATGCCAAAAAAGAAATTGTCCATGTTTCCCCTTACCAACTAATTCAGACTCACATGGAACAGTCGATGAAACACTGTTGGTCAGACAAAATGTCCATTGGCGCCATTGAACTATTGGCCTGGTCAAAAAAAACGGTTGAAAAAGACACTGGGCTGTGCTATGTATATGATGAAGAAGGTGTCTACAAAGGGATTTTCTGCCATTGCCTGAATAGGATAGACGAATTCATTTACATTGGTCAAAGTTTGAGTGAATTCTTTGATTTTGAATCCACTTTAAAAGAAGTTCAAGTCACCAATCCCCAAGATGACTTCCCAGCGCACAAGCGAAAACTTTCAAAATCACAATTGTTGCCCTACAATAAACTCCTAAACAAGGAAGAGTACATTATTTTTGATGCAGAACTGGGATTCACGATTAACTTCGAATTGTATCGTGGTCTTATCGATAACATCTTTATTACTTTATCTCAAAATGATTTGCGATACGACAAGCTTGAGCCTGTTTCAAACACCGATTGTTTGTACTTTTTATGGCATGTCAAAGACGAAGTTTTTGAATTCAAGTTATACAACAAGTCAGATTACATTGACACACCCTTAGTTTTTAAAGTCCTGAATAACGTGTTGGAGCATCTAGGTGCCAAAAAGCGATTTGTACTTTTCAGAGAATTTGACTTCGGGCAAGAATTTGGTTTGGCTTATCTTGATGGACGCAGAACAGCAAAACTGGAAAGTCTTTTTAGGATTCAAATTTTGCCTTTAGACAGAATCTCTTAACAGACTACCTTGATCATAATTGACTAAAAAAGTTCTTTTGTAAGAAGAGAAAAATCACACCAAATTGTGATTTTGATTGTATTTTCCATTTAATTCACCTATCTTCATCCTAAAATCACATTATAATGTCAATCCAGCACCTCGGCGAGTACCTCAAAAATCGGCGCAAAGCACTAGGCATTACCCAACCACACTTGGCCGAACTGGCGCAAATCAGCACCAACACCTTATACAAACTGGAAAGAGGGCAAAGCAATCCTTCGCTGGCCGTCTTGAACAAATTGATCGAAGTATTGGGCTTGGAGTTGAGATTGGAAGTAAAACACAAACCTTGACTAAATACCTCCACAAATGCTAAAAAACATGACCTCAAATCCCAAACAACTCTTCCTCATCGACTGCCTCGGCGCCCTCCTCTCCGCCATCCTTTTAGGCGTAGTCCTGACCAGCTTCGAACCCATCTTCGGAATGCCCCGCAACGTCCTCTTTGGTCTGGCTGCGCTGGCCTGCTTATTTGCCATCTACTCGTTTTGGAACCATGTCCGATTCAAGGAGAATTGGCGACCTTATCTGCAAGGAATTGCGATAGTAAATCTGTTGTACTGTGGTTTAACTGCCGCCTTGGTGGTCTACTTTCGTCAAGAACTGACGAAGTGGGGATTGTTGTATTTTTTGCTGGAAATGCTGGTGATCATCGCCCTCGTATTAGTCGAATTCAAAACAGTTTTTAGAAAAAATTGAACCCTTTTAAAGCACTACCTATAGATCTGGAAACCGCACCCGAAGGTTCCAAACCTTCGGGTGGGTAGAGCAGCGAACCAATTTACATATGCAGCGCCCGGTTTCCCGTCGCCGCCAACGCCGCTTCCTTAAACGCCTCCGTATACGTCGGGTGCGCGTGGCTCATCCGCGCCGCATCCTCTGCCGAAGCCCGGAATTCCATCAAGGCCACTGCTTCCGCAATCATATCCGCTGTACGTGGGCCGACCATGTGTACGCCCAGAATTTCGTCACTTTCCTGGTGAGCCAAAATTTTCACCATTCCATCTGTATCCATACTCGCCCGGGCGCGGCCCAAGGCTTTGAAAGGGAATTTACCCACTTTGTAAGGCACGCCCGCTTCTTTGAGTTGTTCTTCGGTTTGGCCCACTCCAGCCACTTCCGGCCAGGTGTAAACTACCCCAGGGATGAGGTTGTAATCGATGTGTGGTTTTTGCCCGACGATGGTTTCGGCTACAAAAACCCCTTCTTCTTCCGCTTTATGCGCCAACATGGCCCCTTTGATCACGTCGCCAATGGCGTAGATGCCCGGTATGTTGGTTTGTAGGTGGTCATCCACGATCACCCGACCTTTTTCATCCAACTGTACGCCAGCGTTTTCCAGCCCCAGTTTGTCCGTAAAAGGTCGACGACCAATGGCTACGAGGCAGTAATCCGCTTCGATGCTCAGTTTTTCCTCAGTATCGCGTTTTTGGTATTCCACCACCACCTTGTCAGCTGAGGGAGTTACCGCAGTCACCATGTGCTTGAGGTGGAATTTGATGCCAATTTTACCCAAAGAGCGTTGCAATTCCTTGCTGCAATCCCCATCCATGCCGGGGATGATGCGGTCGAGGTATTCGACTACGTCCACCTTTGTACCCAGGCGAGCGTACACCGAACCCAATTCCAGGCCAATCACCCCGCCACCAATGATGACCATGCGGGTTGGCACTTCCTGAATATTTAGTGCCTCGGTGGAGGTGATAACCCGTTTTTTATCGTAATTGAAGCTCGCAGGCACGATGGGCTTAGAGCCCGTAGCGATGATGGTTTTGTCCGTTTCAAGGTCTTGGGTAGTACCATCCTCTTTGGTCACTTTGATCAAGTTGGCATTGACAAAAGAACCAAAACCGTAATAGACGTCGATTTTATTTTTTTTCATCAAAAACTCCACCCCTTTGACCGTCTGGCTCACCACGTCGTTTTTGCGCTTCACCATTTGGGGCATGTTCACTTTCAGGTTTTCCAGCTCAATGCCGTGCTCAGTGAATTTTTCATGAGCAGCGTGATAGTGCTCCGAAGAGTCCAGCAATGCTTTGGAAGGGATACAACCCACGTTCAGGCAAGTGCCCCCTAGGGCGTTGTAACGCTCGATGATGGCAGTTTTTAGTCCCAACTGGGCGCAACGAATGGCGGCTACATACCCCCCGGGGCCAGAGCCGATCACAGTTACATCGTATTTCATAAGGTTGTGAAATTTGAGGGCAAAAGTAGCGGTTTTATCCCACCCAATCGCCTTTTACTCCAAAAAGAACAGGTTGACAAAGGTTTTTTGTTCACACTTTTTTAAAATCAGTAAATCAATCCACCATTTACCCTGTAGTTTCCACCATTCACCCCTTTCGCTAAAATCAGTTAGCTATGTAAATCGAAGTGAGACGAGATGATTTTTGGCATTCGTCGCCCGCTTGGCGAACAGATTGAGGAGCAAAGCCTATCTTTGCACCTCAATTCTCATGTTATGCAATCAGTTTTTCAAACTTACCTTGAACTGGGTTTTGCCCACATTGCCGACCTGGCCGGATACGACCACATTCTCTTTATCGTTGTCTTATGTGCAATCTACCGTTTAGAAGAGTGGCGAAAAGTCGCCATTTTGGTAACCGCATTTACCCTGGGGCATTCGCTTACCCTGGGCTTGGCGGCGATGAACATCATTGGCGTAAACACCAAGTTAATTGAATTTTTGATTCCTTTGACCATTTTCGTTACCTCGATTTACAATGTAATTTTTCATAAATTTGATCAAAAGGAAATCCGCAGCGATACTTTTACGCGTAACTTAAATGTCAACTACGCTTTTGCCCTGATCTTCGGATTGATTCACGGAATGGGCTTTTCGAATTTTTTTCGGGCCTTGACTTTGTCAGGTGGAGAAAATGATTTATTATTACAACTCCTAGCCTTTAACGTAGGAGTTGAATTGGGTCAACTCGCCATCGTCACTGTAATTCTACTGTCTTCTTTTCTGGCATTCAATGTGTTTCGCATCAAACAAAGAGAGTACAATTTATTTGTCTCTGGAGCTGCTGCTGGTTTATCACTTGTTATGATGCTGGAGAGAAATCCATTTACATAGTAATTTTGCTAAATTAATGTCATTTTTCGATGAATGACTTGTTTTCTTCGGGATATGACGTTATATTGCATTTAATTGGTGCAAAAACATGGTTTTTAGCCAAAATTGGAAACGCTTAGTCAAATTTTTACTTATTCTTCCTATTCGATTCTACAAGGTTGCCATCTGGCCCTTGTTTAGGCCGCATTGTGCATATGGCCCAAGTTGTTCCGCTTACATGGTAGATGCCATCGAGGAGTGGGGCATTCGGGGAGTATGGATGGGGCTTAAACGCATCGGCCGCTGTCATCCTTGGGGTGGTTTCGGATTTGATCCGGTACCAAAAAAATGTGACTCCCAAAACCATTGATTGTTTTGTTTTTAATAGGACACTTATGCTTAAAAGACCTAGACGTAATCGAAGAAACGCTGCCATCCGAGGAATGATTCAGGAAACACACCTTTCCACGGAACACCTCGTGCAGCCCCTGTTTCTGGTTAGCAAAGAAAACTCGCGTGAACCCGTGAAAGCTTTGCCTAACACCTACCGACTTGGCATTAAAGAGACATTGAAAGAAGTGGAAGATTCCTTGAACCTGGGAATTACCAACTTCATCCTGTTTCCGGTGGTGCCAGACCAGTACAAAGACAAGTTTGCTACCTACGGCTACGATGAGGACAATTTTTACCTCAAAATTGCTGCGGAAGTCAAACGCCGTTTTCCTGAAACCTGCCTGATTAGTGATGTTGCCATGGATCCGTACAGCACTGATGGCCACGATGGCCTGGTACGCGATGGCAAGATCATCAACGACGAAACCTTACCGATTCTCGCAAAAATGGCGGTTGCACAAGCTGCTGCTGGTTTTGACCTGCTTGGTCCATCCGATATGATGGATGGAAGAGTAGGTTACATGCGCGAAGCACTTGACGCGGCTGGCTATATGGATACAGGTATTATGGCTTATACGGCCAAATATGCCAGTGCCTTTTATGGTCCTTTCCGCCATGCCTTAGATTCAGCTCCACGTGGAGGCGACAAAAAAACCTACCAGATGGATCCCGCTAACCAAAGAGAAGCACTGATTGAGGCGGCTTTGGATATCGATGAAGGTGCAGATTTCATTATGGTGAAACCTGCCTTGAACTATTTGGATGTGATCAGCTTGTTGAAAAACAATACCGAAACTCCGGTTGCTTCCTACCACGTGAGTGGGGAATGTGCCATGCTCATTGCCGCAGCCGAAAAGGGTTGGTTGGATTTGGATCAAGCGGTTCAAGAAACCCTCCTGTGTTTGCGCCGGGCTGGCTCGGATGTGATCATCACCTACTTTACCAAGCATTACGCTCGCCTGATGAAACAGGGTCACTTACCAGAAGAACACAAAGAGCCTAAAACGCATGCGCGCAGTAAGCGTACGAGTATGCCGGCTTTTATCAAAGACTACAAGATTTAAGTTGAGTAGTTGAAAAAATTGAGGGGTTGATTGCCAGGAATTGGTAATCAGCCCCTTAATTTTTTAGGGTGGTTTAAAACGTAAAGGGTGTATATCAAATTGGCCCTGCACCTTAAACGCAATGAGTATGAGTAAAAAAATCTATTTTAAGAGCTTTGAGGCTTATATCTGGAACTTTAAACAAAAGTTTGGCGATGACTCAATTTCACATTCATTTACAGAAGTGATGATTAGTCAACTTTGTAAATACTTTTTAGAAAAAACAGGAATAGATATGAGCAAAAGCAAAGGAAAAATTGGTTTCGTCCCTGGTACTATTTCTAGTTTAGGATTTAGTATTGACGAAAATATTGGTAGGTTAGAAGGCCACCTTATATGCTTTTATTTGCAAATAGGAGAAGCAGTTAAATGGAAAACTAATGATGGTTCTATCATTAGTCCGAATGATCATGTGGATGAAAAAAATATTGAATTTTGGTTTGATTGTTTAAATGTTGAGGCAGCTAAACGAGAATGGAAGCTTTATTCTGCTCCACCTAGACTTGGCTTTACCTTACAGTCACTCCATTACAAAGTGCTTGTTGACCACTTCAACGAGCATTTTTATCTCCTCGTTTCTTTCAAAAATAAAGATCAAAGCATAGTAGAATCCGCAGCTAAGCTTCTCAATGAAACTTGCAACACATGGAATGATCATAGCTTGGCTAAAAATCGCAATCTGGGAATTGTGCACAATTGTAGTGCACAAATTTTAGAAGATAATTATTTACGATTCTATATTGACTTTGGCAGCGCCCACGAAAAGCTCCTCAAACAAATACTAGAGGCACTAAACGATATCCCACAAATTGAAAAAGTAACCATCACCTCATATCCCGATGAAGAATAAACCCATTCCAACAAGAAGCCTGTTGTTTTCGTTAAACATTCTGCATACTCATGCGTCTGAAGGCGCACGGATATTGGTTCAAGTCGTGAGACATTGAACCAGCGTTGTGCCTTGGAAGTTAATGGGGAAGACTTCAGCTAGCTAGTAGCGCTATCGAAAGCCTATTTTTTATCCTTCAATTTGGATAGTTGAGTAGCATCTGCCAAGTCTTGCGGGCGACCAGCACTAATTTTTAACACTGTTCGCGTTTAACAACTCGATAAACTCTTTGAAATCCTTGTTGATTACCATACATGCGTTGGTTTACTTCGGTACGAAGCTTTTCAAGTTCTTCCAGGCGTTGAGTAAAGGAGCGGCTAAGCCAATAGATCAGGTTGCTGTCGTCGTGACCAATTTTGACTATTCTGACTATTTTTTCCATGGCTTTCTCCGCTTTTGTGTTCACCAAAGATACAGAATGTTTTATTGCTAAACAAATTCAAATCCTTACTATTGATACTTCGCCAGACAAGGATTGCCGCTTGCACAAGCCACGTACAAACAGATATGTTAAAAACACAAAGGGTCGGCTACCATCAATTCCAATGGTAGCCGACCCTCAACTCCTCAACTTTCTTTCACTGCAGAATCACTTCTTTCTCTTCCACCATCTTCCGAATGTTGATCAAGGCGTAGCGCATCCGGCCCAGTGCAGTATTGATGCTTACCCGGGTCAGCTTGGCAATTTCTTTGAAGCTCATATCGGCATAATGGCGCAGGATAACCACTTCGCGTTGCTCAGGTGGGAGCATGTCGACCAGGTGACGAACTTTGTCGTGGGTCTGGCTGCGAATCATGGTTTGTTCAGAATTGAAATCCGGCGTTTGTAGAACGTCGAAAATATCGAAAGTATCGGTTGGCGAAACTTTGGGGCGGCGTTTGGTGCGGCGGAAATAATCCACACACATGTTATACGAGATACGCATGGCCCATTGAAGGAACTTACCCTCGTGGTTGTACTTGCCGCGGCGGAGGGTGTCAATGATCTTGATGAACACTTCTTGAAAGATGTCTTCAGCAAGGCTTTGCTCCTTAACAAACAAGTAAATAGAGGTATAAATTTTTTGTTGGTGGCGATTGAGCAATTCTTCGAACGCTCTTTCGTTTCCTTCCAAGTAGCAGGCGATGAGCTGCTGGTCGTTAAGCTGAGTAACTTGCATAACTAAATAGTTTAAGGCAATGGGATCAAATCCGTTAAAAACTTTTAGTGTAGAAGTTTCAGCTTATATGCGCCTACGTTTTAGTGAAGTAATAAAGTACTGGAAGAAAAATTGGTAATGAGTCAAAGATAAACGCAATAATTTAATGAAAAAACAGTTTAGGCGATTTTTTTTCAAATTAACCAAAGATTAACGGTTTTTTAGGGTTTCCCCTAGCACACAAAAGGTATTCAGGACTGTGTAAAACTTTTTGTGAGTATATTTAACAAAGGCTCGTGTGTTGTGCAACTTTTTGTATCTTGCGCGCTCTAACTGCCATTACCATATGAAACAGCAGGCTACCACGGAAACCACCCTCCCTACCCCCGACGCCGACAATTGGATCTACATCAAAGGCGCCCGGGGAAACAACCTGAAAAACATCGATTTAAACATTCCTAAGAACCAATTGGTCGTCGTTACCGGGGTTTCGGGCTCGGGCAAGTCCTCCATTACCATGGATACCTTGTACGCTGAAGGGCAGCGTCGCTACGTCGAAAGTTTGTCTTCCTACGCCCGGCAGTTTTTGGGGCGGATGAAAAAACCGGAAATAGATTACATCAAAGGCATTTGTCCTGCCATTGCCATCGAACAAAAGGTCAGTACCAGCAATGCCCGCTCCACGGTGGGTACCCTCACCGAGTTGTATGATTACCTGCGTCTGTTTTATGCTCGCCTGGGCAAAACCTACTCCCCTATTTCCGGCCAAGTCGTCAAAAAACACGAAGTCGCAGATGTCAACGACTACATCCACACTTTTCCGGAAGGTACCCGGGTGCAATTGTTCATCCCCCTACCTTATAAGTACAAAGACCGTTTATTGGAACGAGAATTGAGCCTGCTACTGCAAAAAGGCTACACCCGTTTGCGCAATCAAGGCGAATTGATGGACATCCAGGATTTTTTGGACAGCAAAGACGCCATCCTAAAGTTAAAAATTGAAGAGGTTCCAGAAGACACCCTGTATATCCTCATTGACCGTTTTGCGGTCAGCAGTGAAGAAGACAACATCCGTCGCATTGCCGACTCCATTCAAACCTCCTTTTACGAGAGTGAGGGCGAATGTTGGGTAGATGTAGTGGGTACCGAGGCCATGAAAGGCTTCAACAATCGTTTTGAGCTGGATGGACTGAGCTTTGTTGAACCCACCCCCCAATTGTTCAATTTCAACAATCCCTTTGGTGCCTGCCCTAGTTGTGAAGGGTTTAGTATGGTCATGGGCATTGATGAAAACAAAGTGGTGCCCAACAAGGGACTTTCTGTGTACGAGGGTGCGATTGCCTGCTGGAAAGGTGAAAAGTTGGGGCTATGGTTGGAAGAAGTGTTGGAACATGCCCACAAATACGATTTCCCGGTCCATACGCCTTATCAGGATTTGAGCAAAGAGCAACGCAATATGCTTTGGAAAGGCACCGCTAGTTTCGGGGGCATCCATGCCTTTTTTAAGGAATTGGAGGAAAAATCCTACAAAGTTCAAAACCGGGTCATGCTGGCGCGTTACCGCGGGCGTACCCAATGCCCCACCTGTGAGGGTTCACGCCTGCGCAAAGAAGCCCGCTACATTAAAATTGCTGGTCGGGGCATCCATGAATTAATCGATGAGCCAGTAGATGAACTGTTGCCCTTCTTCCAAAGCGTTGACCTGAGTGAGTTTGATCAAAAAGTAGCCAACCGCTTGATTCAGGAAATCACCTCGCGCTTGCAGTTTATGTGCGACCTGGGGCTGGGTTACCTCAATCTAAATCGGGTTTCAGCCACCCTGAGTGGAGGCGAAACCCAACGCATCAACCTGACCCGTCTCTTGGGGAGCAACCTCACCAGCTCGATGTACATTCTGGACGAGCCCAGTGTTGGCCTGCACCCCCGCGATACCGATCGTTTGGTCAAGGTACTCAAGTCCTTGCGCGACCTGGGCAATACCGTCATCGTGGTGGAACACGAAGAAGACCTGATCAAAAATGCCGATTACCTCATCGACATTGGGCCTGCTGCGGGTATCCACGGAGGCGAGGTGGTTTTTGCCGGGCCTTATGCCGACATTTACACGGATGCGGCCACCAGCTTGACTACCTTATACATGAATGGCACCATGCAGATCCCGGTGCCCGCCTTTCGCCGCAAATCCAGTGATTTTATTTGGGTAAAAGGCGCCCGAGAAAACAACCTGCGCAACATTGATGTGGCCTTTCCACTCCACGCCATGACGGCGGTGAGTGGGGTATCGGGTTCGGGCAAAACCACTTTGGTGAAACAAATCCTTTTCCCGGCCCTCAAAAAAGAATTGGGCGAAGCTACCCCTAAAGCCCCTGGTTTACATTCCGCCATCGAAGGGCCGTTCCAAAAAATCAAGGCGGTGGAAATGGTAAACCAAAGTCCAATCGGCAAATCTTCCCGTTCCAACCCCGTAACCTATGTCAAGGCTTACGATGCCATCCGGGACTTGTTTACCAACCAGCAATTGTCCAAAATCCGGGGCTTCAAACCCAAACATTTCTCTTTCAATGTAGATGGTGGTCGTTGCGACGCTTGTAAAGGTGAGGGTGAACAAATCATCGAAATGCAATTCCTCGCCGATGTGCGCCTGGAATGCGACGTATGTAACGGCAAACGTTTCAAGCCCGAAGTGCTAGAGGTAGAATACAAAGGCAAAAACATCCACCAAATCCTGGAAATGAGCATCGACGAGGCCATGGAGTTTTTTGCCGGGCACAAGGACATCATTACCAAAATCAAACCCCTGCAAGATGTAGGCCTGGGATATGTACACCTGGGGCAATCCTCCAGTACCTTATCCGGCGGTGAAGCCCAAAGGGTGAAGTTGGCCTCGTTTTTGACGCAAGAACATTCCAACCAACACGTTTTATTCATCTTCGATGAGCCTACCACCGGCTTGCATTTTCACGACATCCGCAAGTTGTTGGATGCACTCAATGCGCTGGTAGAAAAAGGACATACCGTAATTGTAGTGGAGCACAACCTGGAAGTGATCAAATCCGCAGATTGGGTCATCGATTTAGGCCCGGATGGTGGCAAAGGTGGTGGGAGTTTGGTTTATCAGGGGGTGCCGGAGGGTTTGACCCAAATTGAAGCATCGTACACTGGGCAATATTTGCACGAGAAACTTCCACACTAAGATTGCAGCGTATTTTTGAATAAGTGACAAGATTTGTTTTCCTCAAAATTAATGCCTACATTGATAGATTAATTTTCTGATTCTCAAAACCAAATACATTCTACAATGAAAAAATTCTTCACTTCCCTATTCCTAGGGCTGGGTCTTCTATTGGCAACCAGCAGCTACGCCGGAATTTCAAATTTGCCTGCGGCAAACGACGCGGCAGTAGCGAATGTAACCGAGGATGCCAAATTGGGCATCGACGATTTAAGAAACCTTTCGGTAAAAGAAATTGAAGCAAAAATTGGTCATGACCTAACCTGGAAGCAAAAGTTGGCCATCAAAGTGCTCAAGAGTAAAGCCACCAAAGCGGAAAGACATCCAGAAAAACCCGCTACCAGCACCAATAACATCATCGGCTTTCTGCTTGGGCTGTTGTTGAGCCTCATTGGGGTGTTGATTACTTATGTGGCTTTTCAGGGCGAAAGAAGTACCATCAAAGCTGCCTGGATTGGATTTGCAGTAGGGTTACTGCTCTATATTTTGGTTCTGGTATAATCGATCCGGTTTAAAACGACCCTAAAGTAGGGATGTGCAGTTGTTGTACATCCCTATTTGTTTATATGGAGAAAATTCCACCTCGTTCCTTACCTTTGTCCCCACAAAACAAAAAACCAAGGCCTGATGAAACTATTGCAGGACAAAGTCGCTCTGATAACCGGGGGTTCCCGTGGAATTGGAGCGGCCATTGTGAAAAGATTTGCGGAACAGGGTGCACATGTTGCCTTTACCTATCGTTCTTCGGCTGCTCAAGCCGAAGCCATCGTCGCCGAATTGGAAGCGCTCGGCGTAAAAGCCAAGGCATATGCCTCTGACGCTGGCAATTTTGCGGAAGCCGAAGCCCTGATCAACTCGGTTGTGGCCGATTTTGGTAAACTGGACATTCTCGTCAACAATGCCGGGATTACTCAGGATACCCTCATGCTCCGCATGACAGAAGAACAATGGGATAAGGTCATCACAACCAACCTCAAATCGGTGTTCAACCTTTCCAAATTCGCACTCCGCCCCATGATGAAAGCGGGAGGTGGTTCCATCATCAATATGGGCTCCATCGTGGGCATCACGGGCAATGCAGGCCAGGCCAATTACGCCGCTTCCAAAGCCGGGATCATCGGTTTTAGCAAGTCACTGGCGAAAGAAATGGGTTCTCGCGCCATTCGTTGCAATACGGTAGCACCTGGTTTCATCGAAACGGATATGACCGAGGCACTGGATGACAAAACCAGAGATGCTTACTTGGCGAACATTCCACTCAAACGTTTCGGGAAAGCCAACGAGGTAGCGGACCTTTGTGTGTTCCTGGGCTCTGATTTGTCTACTTACGTGTCGGGGCAGACGATTTCGGTTTGTGGGGCACTGCATACCTAAATAGGAAGGACGAATTTTTCGAGTGACGAATGACGAATTTGGGGCATTGCACTCAATATTTGTTGGCAAGTGGACATAAATGGAATCCAAGTCTTATGCTTCCGGAAAATCTTAGCTGTGACCGGGTATTCGTCATTCGTCATTCGAAAAATTCGTTACTAATAAAAACTTATGCTGGACCAATCCTTCCTCCAATTATTCACCTCCGAGATCAAACGCCGCCTTTTTGAAGAATCTCAAGTGCGGATAGAATGCTGTTTGTATGAACTCAGCGAAAGCGACATCTGGTGGCGCCCCAATGAGAACTCCAATAGTGTCGGCAATCTGGTGTTGCACCTGTGTGGCAATGCCCGGCAGTGGATTTTGGCGGGTTTGGGTGGCGCAATGGATCAGCGAAGCAGGCAAGCCGAGTTTGATGAGCGCGGTCCAATTTCTCGAGCTGAATTGATCCAGAAGGTGCATGATGTGATGACTGAAATTGATGGCGTGCTCGATCGGTTGACGCCAGATGATTTGGAGCGCCCCATTGTGGTGCAAAGTTTTGATGAAACGGGCCTGAGTATCCTCATCCACGTCGTGGAACATTTTTCGTACCACGTGGGCCAAATGGCTTACATCGTCAAGGCGAGACTGGACAAACAAACGGATTTTTACGGGGGCATCAATTTGGAAAACAACGATACTCATTAGTCCCACAACTGCAAAAAAATTACTTCCTACCTCGAAGTCTGACCTTCAAGTAGGCAATAATATAGCCGCTATCTCCAAAACGGTTTTGGGTATAGCGGCTATAATTTATGGTTTATCGAACCAAATCCGAAACTTTTCTCAGTTTATTCCGGCTGACGCTAAATGTAGAGTTGTAACCATCCATTTGATTTTGAATCAAGCCTGCTTCTTGCATCAGCTTGAGGTGATCGTTAAGAAAATCTGCATCCAATTGTGTGTGGATCAGCAAATCTACCCAGGCCGCTTCGGGCCATTCACGTAAACAGTCCAAAATGGCGGAGGTTTCTGGCTGACATAGTAGCTCCAAAATACCAATGGCCTTACTTACTTTTTCACCCTGGGCGAAAAAGCGGTTTTTAATGCTAGTGTTCATGGTGTGTTTCTGTGTTTCTTACGCAAAGACAATTGTCAAAATAGACGTTAACACTCTTTTACGAATCCACAGCTAAAAGGTTACAAGGAAGGGGAGTTTTTTTTTATAATTTCAGCCATTAAATTAGCTGTGCTTTTTTAACCAAAAAACCATTGAACCATGCCAATCAGAATGGAAGAAGATGACCCCAAAGGCGGGGGAGGACAAAACCCGAATCCAAACAACAACAATCGAGGCGGCGGAGGCGGAATGGGCTGGTTGATTCAGCTCTTGCCTCTGGCCATTTTGTTTTTGTTCAAACGCCCCAAACTCCTGATTCCACTTCTACTGGTGGGAGGTGTTTGGTATTTTTTCCTGGGTGGCCAGGAAATGCTCAGCGGTGGCGGCAGCGACCCCAGCGCGTATGAAGAAATTGAGGACGAAAATGCTCCAGTGCAGTTTTCATTGGGCGCTTCCCTGAGTCCCGAACGTTTTGACAAAGCACAGGTATTTGAACCCCTGGCCTATGGACAAAACGGGCAGTTGAATCGCATTCCCAGCAAAGTTAGCTTGCTACCCTTTGCACCCCGCCGGATGCACCAAGGCGGCCAAGGTTCTTGTGTAGGTTGGGCCAGTGCTTATGCTGCGCGAAGTATCCTGGAAGCTCGGGCGACCGGGCGCAACCCCAATCAGGTGACTTTTAGCCCGGCCTACCTCTACAACCAGATTCACCTGGATGGCTGCCAGGGTGCCTACATGATTGAAGCCATGAAGTCGATGTCACAAAACGGGGCCATGCCTTTCCAATCTTTTGGATACGACGAATCCACTTGTGAAAATTACCCTGACCAAACCGACATTCGCGAAGCCAAACAGTACCGCATCAAAGGTTACAACCGCCTCACGGTAAGCGCAGAAGAACAAGCGCCCGACATTGAGGCCATCAAACAAAACCTGGCTCAAGGGGCTCCTGTCGTCATTGGTATGATGGTGGGCGGAACCTTCATGAGCAACATGATGGGCCGCAAAGTGTGGCAACCTACCCAACGCGACTACAACATGGGCGGCTTTGGTGGCCATGCCATGTGTGTCATTGGCTACGATGACGCATTTGAAGGAGGCGCTTTACAAATCATGAATTCCTGGGGTGAAGATTGGGGTGACCGGGGTATCTTCTGGATCAGCTACGAAGATTTTGAGTATTTCACCAAGGAGGCTTATGGCTTGTACCCCATGGGTTCAGCGCAGGACAAGCAGGTGAATCCTGGTAAACTGGCCGTGGAATTTGGTTTGTACGACAACGACAAACAAGCTGTTATCCCCGTTAAACAAGTGAGCGACGTTGTATTTCGGACCAATAGCACCCTGAGCAAAGGCCAAAAATTCAAAGCCCTGATCGCCAATTCGGTAGATTGTTACGTGTACATCTTTGGCCAGGAAACGGATGGCTCCAGCTATGTGCTGTTTCCGTATACGGACAAACATGATCCCTACTGCGGCATCGTGGGCACCCGCCTATTCCCCAAAGACCACTCAATGGTGCCAGATGCCAAAGGGCAACGGGATTACATCGCCATCGTGATCAGCAAAACCAAACTGGACTACAAGGCGCTGAATAAAGCAATTAATGGGGCTTCAGGCAGTACCTATGCCGATCAACTCAAAGCCGCCCTAGGCAATCAACGGATGCGGACCACCAACTTTAAAGCGGGGAATACGATCGCTTTTGAGGCGGATGTGAAGGATAGTGGTGCGGTTGTAGGTGTTGTGGTGGAAGTGGATAAGAAGTAAAAGAAATATGCCGACGCCAGTTGGGATAGATGTGAGGACTGGCTGGCGTCGGTTGTTTTTATTCTTCACAGGTGTAAAATATCCAGGCAATCTCCTGCAAATAAGTGGGAGGAAAGATCTGGTTACAGAATAAGGCTAAAAGGATAAATTTGATTTTCACAGCCTTATACTTTTTGGGTTAATCAATTTCGTATTGTTTCATACAATCCGTAAATACATGATTAGCAGCAACTAGACGATCAAGAAAAGCGCCAAAACAGGACATAGAGTCCAATAAGTTTGGAGGTGAGTCCAAACAATCAAAGACGTCAACGATGGCGACGGCGACTTCACTTTTCCAGTAACGGTAACAGGGGAGGTCGGGGATTGGGCGAAATAAGTTGTCTCTGGTTAAGGGTTATTTTTTATGCTTTTTAAAGCCCACTTTTGAAAAACTACCATTAAAACTGAAGCAGGGGCCATAAATAAAAACTTATACATCAAGGTAGTTAGGAGAGTCTTGACAGGAATGTCAAAACTAAAATAAGCGACGATAAACGTTAAAGGAATCGCGTAGCCCAAAACCTTAGAGACAAACAATAGATTTTTCATAGTTTTGATTTTTACGGTCTGATAATCAGATTAGTGAAAAAATTACTCTAAAATACTAAGTAAATTACTTAGACCATAATTGCAATTTTAGTCAAAAAGAATTTTGTAAATACTTCCGATTGAGGAATTGTAACAAAACATTTCAGACTAAAACGGCAAAATCATAGTCTAAGTAATTATTTCTAATCAATCACACACTACCATTGGCTGATAACTTCAGAGGCAGAACCAAGAGCCCCTCCAATTAGACCAATGGCTCCAGCTGTAGGCATTCCGCCGAGCAAAGGATTTGGAATAGCTGAAGCTCCACCTGATTCTACGATTGACATTGCTGCCGCACCTACCACACTGATGGCGTCGACTCCAATTATTTTGGCCCAGTTCAGTCGAATTCTTCTCTCTTCAAGCGTTTCTTCTGGGTCAGTCTCAACACCATAGTCATAGTCACCAAACGATTGTTTGGGTTGAATTTTTAGGTATTTAATACCGCCCTCGCCACCTAAAGAAGCTGGGTACCAGAATTTAGCGGAATACTTAGCCACCGAGGTAGAACTTAACAGAATGGTAAGTTCACCATCATTGAGGGTTTGTATACCACTGTTTTCTAGCTTACTTAGCTCTTCTTGTAATGAATTTAGTGGCATCCCTTGGTTGATAGTATTCATCATTTGGTTCAGTAGATGTTTAAGCTCCTTACTAATCTTTAAAGTTTTAATGTATTCAAATGCGTTTACTTTTTTTTGAGCTGTAATCATTAGCTCAACTTCTTCACTCATTTGTTTTCTATTGTTCTCAAAGATGCTATAGTCTCGAGGCAAAAATTCTTTCACCAAACGATGAACATGTTCTGGTATTTCTTTATTCGTTGGTAACTGAGTAGTGTTCTCTAAAACAAATTTTAAAGCCTCGTTGTGCATTTCGCCAATGTAGTTGAACTTTGTCACATCAACTTTCTGCTTACTTTTCAGTGGCTGCAAATCTTTTTCACAGGCAAAAATGAAGGCGATCAAAGATGCCACAGTAAATAACACGATTTTTTTCATAGCTTTAAATCAATAATTTTATTAATCGTCCCTACTTCTTTTCCAGACGGTTTCGGGATCCCCGCCAACGTCCCAGCTCGAATTGCGCACTTCGTCCTGCAACGACAATTTTCAACTCCAAGCAACTTGGTCTTTTGGAAATCAGTCGATTTACATCTTCTCCGATTTCTATTACAAAACTACCACCCTCCCCCACCCCAATCAAGTCACTTTCTCCACTTCTCGACCACCCCAAATTCCCACTTTTAAAACCCCTTTTAGTCTCTGGGAAAGGGCAGCCACATAGGGCTGCCCCAACAGGCCGTCCAAACGTCCCCCAAACTCAAACCCCATTTCCTCTCCTTTTCCAAAAAAAATTCCCAACTTTGCCACCCAGTATGAAACAGATAGCCGTCACAATAACTGCCATAATTTTGCTCTTGGCCAGTGGGTGTAATCAATCTGCCGAGGATTCGAGTACAATCCCGGCCAAAACCCTTTTTTCGACCTTGCCTGCCAGTGTCACTGGCATCGACTTTATCAACCAAATCCAGTATACTGAAGAGTACAACCCATATACCTTTCGCAATTTTTTCAATGGCGGCGGTGTAGGCCTGGGCGACATCAACAATGATGGTCTGGTTGACATATTCTTTTGTGCCAATTTTGAAAGCAATCGCCTGTACCTGAACAAGGGCAATTTCCAGTTTGAAGACATTACCCGCAAAGCCGGGCTTAGTACCAAAAATGTCTGGTCTTCCGGCGTAGCCATGGCCGATGTGAATGGTGATGGCTTGCTGGACATCTATGTTTGTAAATCGGGCAAACCCGGTGGAAACCGCCGCTACAACGAGCTCTTCATCAACAATGGCGACCTGACTTTTACGGAAAAAGCGGCTGAATACAACCTCGCCGATATGGGCCTTTCCTCCCACGCTGCTTTTTTCGACTACGACCGCGACGGAGACCTGGACTGTTACCTGCTCAACAACTCCATGAAATCAGTAGGTGGATACGACCTGGTCAAAGGCCAGCGCAATGTGCGGGACAACAAAGGGGGCAATAAATTGTACCGCAACGACAACAACAAATTCGTAGATGTAAGTGCCGAAGCAGGCATCTACGGCAGCAGGATCGGGTTTGGCCTGGGCGTAACCATTGGCGATGTAAACCGCGATGGCTGGCCAGACATCTATGTGTCCAACGATTTTTTTGAGCGCGACTACCTCTACCTCAACCAAAAAAACGGCACTTTTAAAGAAGACCTGGAAAATTGCATCCAGGAATTGAGCTTTAGTTCCATGGGAGCAGACATGGCCGACGTCAACAACGACGGCTACCCCGAAATCTTTGTGACCGACATGCTTCCCGAAACGGAAGCACGTATGAAAACCAAAACCAACTTTGAAGACTGGAACAAATACCAGCGCAATGTCCTCAATGGTTACCACCGCCAATTCACCCGCAATGTTTTCCAGCGCAACAACGGCGACGGTACCTTTAGCGAAATTGGACGTATGAGCGGGGTTTTTGCCACCGACTGGAGCTGGGGCGCACTAATGACCGACCTCGACAACGATGGCCAAAAAGACATCTTCGTAGCCAATGGCCTCTTGCGCGATTTGACCGATCAGGATTACATCAATTTTTATTCCGACCCTTCCAATGTGCAGGGGCTCATGCAAAAAAAGAAAGGGGTCATCACCAAAATGGTGGATGCCATGCCTTCAGAAGCGGTACCGAACTACGCTTTTGCCAACCAGGGCAATTTTATTTTTCAAAACAAAGCCGCAGAATGGGGCCTGGGCGAGCCCAGTTTTTCCAATGGCTCCGCTTACGGCGACCTGGACAACGATGGGGATTTGGACCTCGTTGTGAACAACATCAACCAACCCGCTTCGATCTTCCGCAACAATGCCGAAGTGCAACGCAAGCAAAAAGCCAATTTCCTCAATCTGGAACTAGAGGGAGAAGGTAAAAACCGCTTTGCCATTGGCGCACAGGTGAGCATTCGCCACCAAGGTCAGACCTTGTTTCAGGAGCTTTTTCCCATGCGTGGCTTCCAATCTTCGGTGGATTATCGACTCAATTTTGGCCTGGGTGCCTGGACTAGCGTGGATACCTTGGTCATTTCCTGGCCCAATGGACGCTACAGTTTGCAGACTCAAGTCAAAACCAATCAACGCCTCAAATTCAAGCAGGCGGATGCAACTTTGGATCAGTTCCCGCTCGCTGAACCCCATTACCAACCTTTTATCTCCAAAGTGGCGGATGCTTTAAGTTTTAAGCATCAGGAAAATGAATTTTCCGACTTCGACCGCGATCGGCTCATTTACCAAATGATGTCTTACGAAGGCCCACGTATGGCCAAAGGGGACATCAACGGCGATGGTTTGGAAGACCTCTTTATCGGTGGAGCGAAGGATCAGGCTGGGGCGATTTTTGTCCAACAAACGGGTGGAAAATTCCGCCGCAGCACCCAACCCGCCCTGGAGGCCGATAAAGTTTCTGAAGACATGGACGCCATCTTTTTTGATGCCGATGGCGATCGCGACCTGGATTTATACGTGTGTAGCGGCGGCTACGAATTTCCCAATAGTTCTACCTCATTAATCGATCGTTTATACTTCAACGATGGGCGCGGCAATTTCACCAAATCCAATCAAATTCTGCCCACCTTCCAGTTTGAAAGCACTTCTTGTGTGGATGCGGCCGATGTGGATGCAGATGGTGATCTGGATTTGTTTGTGGGTGTACGTTTGCGCCCCTTTGAATACGGAGCTCCCGTGAATGGCTACGTGTTGCGCAATGATGGCCAGGGAAATTTCAGCGACGCCACCCAGCAAATCGCTCCTCAACTGCTCAATTCAGGCTTATACACCGATGGGCGCTGGGTCGACATTGATGGCGATCGGGATCCCGACTTGGTTGTTTCTGGCACCTGGATGCCCGTGCGGGTATTCCAGAACAACCGAGGCCAATTGAAAGAAATGACCAAGGAACTGGGTTTGGCTCAAAGTAATGGTTTTTGGACCTGCATTGAACCTGCGGACGTAGATGGCGATGGCGATTTGGATTTGTTGTTGGGTAACCTCGGCAGCAATACCCGACTCAAAGCAGACGCCAAACACCCCCTGAACATGTACGTCAACGACTTTGATGGCAATGGTGCGGTCGAGCAGTTCATCACCATTTTTGAAGGCGAAAAAGCTTATCCTTTTGCTTTGTTGCCTGATGTGGTCAAACAAATCCCTTCGCTGCGCAAAAAATACCTGAAACACGTCCAATACCAAGGGCAAACCATGCAGGATATTTTCCCCGCAGAGGCATTGTCCAGTGCTGTAAAATGGGAAGTGTACACAACTCAAACTTCAGTGGCCATTAACGACGGCAAAGGGAAATTCACATTATTGCCCTTGCCTACTGAAGCGCAAATTTCCTCTACCTATGGCCTAATGGCCGATGATTTGGATCGGGACGGAATAGTAGATATTTTGCTGGCTGGCAATTTTTTTCAGGCCAAACCAGAACTAGGCATCAATGCTGGGAGTTATGGTTTGGTATTGAAGGGATTGGGTAAGGGGAAATTTGCTCCTTTGAACTCCAAACAATCCGGACTTTTGCTCAAGGGCGCAGTTCGGGATGTGGAGTTGGTAAAATCGGGCCAACGCAAAATTTTGGTTGTGGCTAAAAACGATGATTGGGTAGAAACCTTTGTATATTGATCATAAACCAATGTTTTTTGTTGAAAACCTACACAAATCAATAGTTATGAAAAAGCGTGGATTGATGCTTTGGAGTTTGATGTTAGCAGGATCGATGTTGATCATGAGCAGCTGCCAATCCGAATACGACAAGATGCGCCGCCGAGAGCTGGCTAGTGGAGTGCGCCAGGATAGTTTGTTTTTTGGCATTTACATGGGCATGCCCAGCGAGGATTTTTTTGCCCGCTGTCTGTCTTTGAATCGCCAGCGCATTTTGACCAACAATAGCGATGGCCGTCGGGTGCAGTGCTTCATCAAGGGAGAAGACCCGCAGATCATCATGAATTTTTACCCCAATTTTAAAGAAAATCAAATCCGGGAAATGCCCGTGGATTTTCATTATGCCAGTTGGTCGCCCTGGAACAAACAGCTTTGGGCAGAAAAGCTACTCCCCAAAATGGTCACCATTTTGGAACGTTGGTATGGCAAGGGTTTTATCAAAATGGAAGACGAAGAACGTGGGGTCATCTACGTAAAAATTGACGGAAATCGACAAATTGTGATTGGGGCCAAAGACGATCAGTTTGTTAAAGCTAACTTTACCGACCTGACCAATCCAATTGAAGCTGAAGAAATTGAAAACGTTCCGGCCAGACCAAAAACGACTTCGCAAACTGCGCGATAACATGAAACAAATAATCCTTTTGGGCTGCATCCTATTGTTGGGGATGAGCGCGTGTAAAAAAGAATTGCAACAGGCTTCGGAAGTCAAAACCGATACCCTGTTCTCCGAAATGCCTAGTACCGTAACGGGTATAGATTTTGTCAATCAACTGCATTTTGACAACGATTTCAACATCTATACCTACCGCAATTATTACAATGGCGGCGGGGTAGCCCTGGGGGACGTCAACAACGACGGTTTGATTGACATCTATTTTACCGCCAACATGGAAGAGGATCGCCTCTACCTCAACAAAGGCAACTGGCAATTCGAGGATGTTACCCAAAAGGCAGGTGTGAATGGCCGTAAGGCCTGGTCGACTGGTGTGAGTATGGCCGACATCGATGGGGATGGCTGGCTGGATATCTACGTGTGCAATTCTGGCGACATCAAAGGGGACAACCGGGAAAACGAACTCTTTATCAACCAAAAGGACGGCACTTTTAAAGAAATGGCTAAGGCATACGGCGTCGCCGATCCTGGTTATTCCACCCACGCTGCCTTTTTTGATTACGACAAAGACGGCGACCTCGACCTGTATTTGCTGAACAACTCCTTCCAAGCCATTGGCAGTTTCAACTTGCGCAAGCAGGTGCGCAACACCCGTGACCCCTTGGGTGGACACAAGTTTTTCCGCAACGACGGGGAAAAATTTGTCGACATCAGCGAAAAGGCTGGCATTTATGGAAGCATCATTGGTTTTGGCCTGGGCGTAACTGTAGGCGATGTGAACCAAGATGGCTGGCAGGATATTTATGTGTCTAACGATTTTTTTGAGCGCGATTACCTGTACATCAACAACCAGCAGGGTGGCTTTAGCGAAGTATTGGAGCAATCCATGCGCTCCATCAGTGCTGCTTCCATGGGTGCGGATATGGCCGACATCAACAACGATGCACTACCCGATATTTTTGTGACGGATATGCTCCCAGGCACCGATCGGCGGCTCAAAACCAAAACAACATTCGACAACTGGGATCACTACCGCTCCAATGTTGAAAATGGCTATTGGCACCAATTCACCCGCAACATGCTGCAAATCAACAACGGCGACGGCACCTTTAGTGATGTTGGTCGTTTGGCGGGCGTAGAAGCAACCGACTGGAGTTGGGGTGCCTTGTTTATGGACATGGACAACGATGGTTTAAAGGACATTTTTGTGGCCAATGGCATCTATCAGGATTTGACCGATCAGGATTACGTTTCTTTTATTGCCGATGAACAAACCAAACTGTCCATCATTTCCCGGCGTGGGGTGAATTTTAAAGCGCTAGTGGATTCTATTCCAGTGGAGCCCATTCCCAGTTATGCATTCCAAAATAAGGGAGGGCTAAAATTTGAAAACCAGGCCGAAGCTTGGGGATTAGCTAAACCCAGCCACTCCAATGGCTCGGCCTATGGGGATTTGGACAACGATGGCGACCTGGATTTGGTGACCAACAATGTCAACATGACCGCCTTCATTTACCGCAACAACGCTGAAAAAATCCACCGGGATCACCATTACCTCAAGTTTGAATTGAGTGGCCAAGGGAAAAACACCTATGCCCTGGGTACCAAAATCACCCTGAGATACGCTGGTCAGCTACAATACCTAGAGCAAATGCCGATGCGGGGCTTTGAGTCGACGATGGATCCACGCCCGAATTTTGGTTTGGGGAAAATCAAAACCGTAGACACCGTATTGGTCGATTGGCCCAATGGCAAACGGACCCTCTTGACCCAAGTCAAAGCCGACCAAACGTTGAAGCTCAAACAAGCAGAAGCGACACTTTCCACCCCCGCTAAGCCTGTTCCCAGCCCCAAATTGTTCCGCGAACTTAATGTGCTCAATGGGGTGAACTACCGCCACATCGAAAACGACTTTATCGACTTCGACCGCGATCGTTTGTTGTACCTGATGCTGTCCACCGAAGGGCCGAAAATCGCCAAAGGGGATGCCAACGGCGATGGGCGCGAGGATTTTTATGTAGGCGGAGCCAAAGATCAAGCGGGTAAATTGTTTGTACAAAAGCCCGATGGCTCTTTTGTTTCAACCAATGAAGCTTTGTTCCAGGTCGATGCCATCTGCGAAGACCAGGAAGCTTTGTTTTTTGACGCCGACCGCGATGGTGATCAGGATTTGTACGTGTGTAGTGGTGGCAACGAATTTCCCTCCAGTTCCACGGCCTTGATTGACCGTTTGTACCTCAACAACGGCAGTGGCACCTTCAGCAAGTCGCCCCAAATTTTACCTACCTTCCGCTTTGACCCTACTTCCTGTGTAGACGCGGCGGATTACGACCGCGATGGGGATCTCGATCTTTTTGTAGGTGCCCGTTTGGCCCCAATGGTTTACGGCGTGCCCATGAACGGCTATATCCTCAACAATGATGGCAAAGGGAATTTTCGGGACGTCACGCCACAGGTGGCACCCTTTTTGCAAAAAATCGGGATGATCAAAGACGTGCAGTGGACGGATTTTGACGGCGATCAAGACCCCGATTTGATCATCGTGGGGGAATGGATGCCGATAAAACTCCTGCGCAACGATCGAGGTACCTTTACAGACATTAGTGAACAAGCTGGTTTGGCGAATACTCAAGGTTGGTGGAATTGTATCGAATCAGCAGATTTGGATGGCGACGGAGATATGGATTATGTCCTGGGCAATCATGGGTTAAATTCCCGTTTTCGGGGCAATGCCGAGCATCCGGTGGTCATGCAGGTCAATGATTTTGACCAAAATGGAACCGTGGAACAAATTATGAGTGTATTCAGTGGGAAGGATACTTACCCGATGCTTTTGCGCCACGATCTGGTTGGACAAATCCCACAACTCAAAAAGCGCTACCTCAAATACAAGGACTATGCAGAGCAAAAGGTCGAGAACATTTTCACCCCCATGCAACTGCAAAACACCTTGAAGTATGAAGCAAAAGAAATGCATACCTGCGTGCTGATGAATGAGGGGAAGGGCAAATTCAGCTTAAAACCATTGCCCGTAGAAGCCCAACTTTCGCCTAACTTCGGCATAATGATTAAGGATTTTGACGGCGACCAGAAGCTAGACATCATCCTTGGTGGCAACTTTTATGGGGTAAAGCCAGAAATTGGTAGATTTGATGCCAGCTACGGACTCTTTTTGAAGGGTGATGGCAAGGGTGGCTTTTCGCCCATCCCAACCCGCCAATCAGGCTTCCGCTTGGAGGGAGAAGTACGCGATTTTCAAATCATTAAAGTTAAAGGAAAAGAAGTGCTACTCGTAGCCAGGAACAATGAGCCTTTGCAATTGTTTGAATGGAATCCATAACCAAACCGTTCCGCCATGAAAACAAACATACATACTTTGGCGGCAAGGCTTCTGGCCATTATTATTCTTTATCTTCCAAGGTTAGTGGGAGGCCAAAACACCCTACCCTGCGATGGATCCTTCTACCTCGTTAACTTTACCAGTGGGGGCAGCCAGTTGGAGCGCCTTATTCCTGATGCCAGCACCGGAAAATTGATTGCAACAACCATTCCACTCAGTGAGCCCCGGCGAAAAATCACCTGCCTGGGCTACAGCGTAAGCGATCAATACCTCTACGCCCTTGATTTCGATACCTATGACTTGCTGCGGATTGACAGCAAAGGGCAAATTCAAGTGCTAGGAGTCCCGGCCAATTTGGATACCAAGCTGAAATATCACGCTGGTCACGTACCTCCCTTGGGCCGTAGTTTAAGCATCATTGGCCGAGATCCGGCTACGCAGTTTGATAAAATCATTTACAACATCAATCTCCAAGGCCCTCCTTATTTTGCTTCCAGTCAGGCTTTGATCAGTGCTTTGCCCGTTCGGCTCAATGATTTGGCTACCCACCCTTCATTGGGTGTTACCTATAGTTTTGATGCCAAAGGAAAACGTTTGGTTGACGTGGGTGGAGGCTTGGTCAGCACCTTTAATTACCCCGTTACCAGCGAATATTTATCCGCGCTGTACTTTGACAAAGCTGGAAATCTGTACGCTTATGGTAACCCTATTGCTGAAGATGACGCTCAAACCCATTTTTATGTCGATCGCCGTACTGGCAAAATGCGTTCCTTGGGCAAAGGTTATCAAGGTCGGGAAAGTGACGGCTGTTCTTGCCCTTATTCCCTCGATTTTGGGATGAAAATCACCCCGACCCAGGTCCTACCTTGCTCAGAAATCACCATTGAGTACACCTTTTTTAATGCCACTGGTGCCAATTGGCAGGATTTGGTTTTCCGCGATTCATTCCCGGCTGGCGTGACCATCAAAGCCATTGAAAAAAACTCAGCCAACCTGAGCACCATCATCGGTGGGGTAGGTAGTAGTGTTTTTCGGCTGATCAACATGAACCTGATTTTGGAAAACAATACCATCCGCCTGAAAGCCTGGGTGGATGACTTGCCCCCCGGCAAATACAGTGCCCAGGCCGCCTTGCAGTTTTTGCCCGCTTTGTACGGTGCCCCCCTCGTATCGGACAATTTGTTGAGCATCCAGGCGCGTGATTCCGCTTTTTTCAACGTGATCGAGCCCAAATCCTTAAAACTGAGCAGCAATTTGCGTTTTTCCTGCAACGGGGATACGGCCTACGTTGAAGCACCACTCGAGGCCCTCAATTACCAATGGAGCGATGGCAGCACCGGCAAAACCCTGGTCACTACCCGCAATGGCCGCTATTCCTTATTGGCCAAAACACCCTGCCTGGATTACGTAGATACCATCGACATTGGCGAGCGTCCTGCCCCTTTGAAGGCAGCCATTCAATCGCCAGACCGCCTCCAATCTGGCGATCAGATTATGCTGGCTTACAACGCTACGGGCAAAGGTCCATTTGTAGAAAGTTGGTCAACATCTGCCGGGCTTGAGTTGAGCTGTAAAGATTGCGCCAGCCCTGGTCTAAGCGCCCTCAGCTCTGGAACAGTCTACCTCCAAGTGCGCAATGCCCAGGGCTGTACTGCCCTCGACAGCGCCTACATCGAAGTGATCCCCGTACGCAAAGTATACATCCCGAATGCATTCAGCCCCAATGGCGACCAGCTCAACGACCAATTTTATGTACAAGGGCGGGATGGCGGACAAATCGTAAAGTGGCACATCAAAGACCGTTGGGGCAATCTCATATTTGAAAAAAAAGACAGTCCCATCAATGATCCAAGCCAGGGCTGGGATGGCACTTTTCGTGGGCAACGTTGTGCAGCAGGCACTTTTTTGTATGAAATAGAGATTGAATTTCCCGATGGAGCGAGGAAACAGTTTAAGGGGGAAGTGAAATTGTTGCGCTGAAAAATATAATATAGCAGCATAAAAACATGAAATGAGATAAGGCGTTTATTAGAACAAAACAACATGCGCTACGTTTTCTACACCCTTTTTAACTTGCTATTGCTGACCTCAACTTTTGCCCAAAGCAACAAATTCCAAGCGGGCGAAATTTTACTCAAAAACGGAGTCCAAAAAACAGGCTACGTCCTGGGCCAGTTCCACCTCGAAGCACCCAAAGGAGTCTACTTCAAACCGGATGAAGTTACCAAGTCTGAATACCTGGAATTTAGTGACATCCAGGAAGTACGATTTGGTGAGACCTTGCGCTACATTACCCACTGTACCCAAAATACCGCCCAGGAGCGTTGCCATGAACCATCACCAATGATACTTTTAATTTTGGGCTGCAAACCAATCCCCTCTTTCAAACTTTAAAGGTCAAACTAAGCTACCTGGAATTGCCTTTAATCCTTCAATTCTATCTTCTGAAAAATAAAAAAATTGACCTTTTGGTTCAGGGTAGCGTGCATACTCTATTGCCCTTGCACCGAGATTTTTATGGCATTTCCTTGGATGGAGATGCCCAGTCACCTTATCGCCCATTCGACACTAAATTTACAGGACTAGGCTTTGGCTTTAGCTTTGGTGCCGGTGCTGAATGGCGTTTGGACGAGAACAAATCAATTCGGATCATGGCTCAAAGAGCCTTATTTAGCAATACACTCGATACCAATTTGAGCATTTATCCAGAAAGGATCATGGCCTTCTATTTTCAACGCTTTCAATTAGATGCATCTTTGTTGTTCAGGATCAAATCAAAATGAGATCCAAGTGGGCTATTCGGCATCTTTTGTTCTTCAGCAAATGTTCTGATTGGAATAAGCTACCAAATCCAGCATTTATGTCAAAACCCACCATTCTCCACGCCACCATTGGCCGCGACACCTACAAAACCATCTTACAAACCGATGACCATCAACTGATCGGTGACGAGCCGCCCTCATCCGGTGGCACCAACCTGGGGCCCGACCCTTACGAATTCATCCTGGCCGGGCTAGCGACCTGCACGGCAGCAACAGTGCGCATGTACGCAGATCGAAAAGCCTGGGATTTGGAAAAAATAGATTTGAACTTGTCCCTGCAAGTTGAAAAACTCAGCGGCACCCAAATCACTCATATTCAGCGCGAAATCCAATTTTATGGCAATCTGGATGCCGAACAAACCCAACGCTTATTGGAGATCGCCGATAAATGCCCAGTCCACCGTTTGCTAACCCACGAAGTGAAAATTATTACCAAAGAGGTGGAGACTGATAAAGACATTCTCCCAAATCTTTAGAAAAAACCAAAGCGGCATTTTTATCACAAAGAAAACACAAAGCGGCACAAAGGACACAAAGCGTCGTCAACGTCTAACTTTGTGTTCTTTGTGTTGCCTTTGCGTCCTTTGTGATAAAAAATGCCGCTTTGGGAATACGTAAAAAATAGAGATGCCCTATAGTATCGGCCAGTAACGCTCCTCCAAAATCCGGAAATGATGCCGCTGATGCCCCGCCACAATAAAACCCAGCGCCAAAGTCGACATGGATTTCCCACTGGTGGTACCGATCCGCAACAGCATCGAATCACTAAAACTGCGGAAGAGGTACAGTGTAGAGGTACGCAAGGCCAAAAATTCAGCCTTCAGTTCCTCCCAACTGCGTTGATTGCCCTGCGCATGCGCGGCGTAATCGTCTTCTTCAAAACTGGGCAAATTGGCCAGTTCACCACGAGTAATACACAGCGCCCGGTAAGTCAAAATGCGCTCCGTATCAATCATGTGCTGCAATACATCAGCACCCGTCCATTTTCCTGGCGCATATACCCGATCCCCAAGGGCTTCCAGTTTGTCCCAGGCAAAGTTTTGTAATTCATCCTGAGCACGCTCCAGCATGGCGAGCAAGCTGGCATCGTCGGTTTGATTGATGTAGCGGTCAAAGTACTCGGGCACAAAAGGCAGAGCAGATTTAAGCATGGTCTTTAGGTTTATTTGTTGGAGGTAAAATAAAGCGATTTTGGTGGACGTTTCAGGAAAAAAATAAGACATGCTGCGCCAACCCATCATTTTTCTCCTCTTAATCAGTCCTTTATTCCTTACCGCTCAAAGTAAAAGTTTGTCTCAAGCCCTCTCAGAAGGTTTGGTCACCTTGCAAGCCGAAGGTTTGGGAGGGTACAATGGTGAATCTTTGCAGGCCACGGTTACCAATGTCGGCAAACGTGCGCTGCGCATCGTGCTGGGGCCGGGCATGGTGTTTCAATCCCAGGATACCGCCTTGCAAGATTTATTGGTCGTTGACAATGAAGAATACGTCCTGGCCGCCAACCAAAAGCGCAGTTTTAAATTGGTCGGCTATTGTTGCGAAATGCACCGCAGCGGCCCCGGTACAGGCGCCGTATTTCAACTGGTCAACCAAAGCAATGAAAAACTCAGCCAGGTAGCCACCTACCTGTACCGCAATTTTTTGGACAAAAACCCCATGACCCAACAAGCCATTTGGAGTGTAAGCGACAATGCCGACCTCTCCGCAGTTTGGGACCGCAATCAGCCCGAAAAATCGAAAAAACTCATTGAGTTCCTAGCTCAATTGACCAACCGCCCCGTGCCCTGGTACCGCTCCGAATACGCCAAAGCTGCTCCCGGCCCCCAAATGGCCAAACGCCCCATGATGATGATTGAAGCGGATTGGGAGTTCACCCTACCCGAAAATGACTCCCTGACCCTGGCCGTTTTTAACGCCGAAGGCCAACAGGTGGATGTCCTGATGACGGATAAACTGTACACTTCCGGCATTTATACCTTTACTTTTTCTTATAAGACCAATCGACTGCCCAAAGGAGTGTATTGGTTTCGGATGAAGGGGAAGAAATTGGGGCTGGTGAAGGAGAGGAAATTGGTGTTTTAGATTGTTGCTCTGCCTTTTTTCTGTTAAATTAACGTGAATTTGGAGATTCCCGAAGGGAATTTATGTTTATAGCAGGTCAAAAGAGGGGTATTGATCAATCCTGAAGGGATTGTATGTCGATGATTTCAACATAAAGTCCCTTCAGGACTTGGAATAGCCTTTTACATTTTCCTATAAACATAAAATTCCTTCGGAATTAGTCGATAAGCTTCTGACTATTTCCAGCGGCCCCATTATTAGCTTTAATTGACGATGACAAAGTCACTTAAATCCCCGAACTCACATTAAATTATGCTCTCGAAATCACCTGAAACACTTTAGACTTTGCAGGAATTACGGTTTGCGGGTCTTAAATGCATGGTGTGAGATTATCCACTCAAAATGAAAACAAACCATATGCAGTTAAAAAATCATTTTATTCCTCTAATTCTAGGAATAATAACTTTCCTCTTTTCATTCCACTGTTCCAATAATCAGGAGCATACAAATACTAAGTCTGTCGAAGCGGTATCAATACCCAAGGATTCCACTGTACCTCCAAAATATCAAACTGATGTAGACGAAACACCCTTTACGAATAATCCACACATCATTCGACTCACGAATAACTTGCTTTACATTGATAGTTTGAAGCCATTTTTTAAATATCCAGATGTAGAGCGGCTAGATATGTTGTGCAAACGGGTTAAAAAATACTATTTAGACAGTTTATGTACTGTTATATTTTCTAATAACAAAATTCAATTGAAAGACAAATCGACTCCTTTTCATTTAGGTGAGTATCAATTTATAATGGGCAATTTAAAAAAAATGCCGGGTCAACCAGATGTATTGATTTTTCTCGACTACATTGAAGCTTGGGGAAAGAGCCTTGTGCTCGTATCTGTAGACGAAAACCATAAAATTATTGATATAGAGTCCTATTGTTCTACCCATGGGGATGGAGGAGATTTTGTTTTTGTCGAAATAAAACATCAAGACTTTTTTAATTATTTTTTCATTAAAAAACACGGCTACCGAGCTCTTACAAGTCCAATCGACACCATAACCTATACCAAAACAGTTGGCAAAATCACTCTAACCAATGGCCGATTTGAAAAAAGCATTCTAAAAGTTGACAGCAATATAGTCGAATTAAAAAAAGCAGATTATTAACCCCTCAAAACACCGCCCCAACCTGCACCCGTCCCACATTCACGACCCTACTCTCTCCCGTTTTTCGGCCTTCATAACTAAACCGCAATTGCAAATTCTTCGCAATCTGCCGATCCAGGCTCACATTCCACAACCAATTCGTGCCCGGTTGCAAGCCATTCAAAATTGCAAAACCCGTTGGTGAATTCGCTACCCCTTGAAAATCGATGTTCACCCAGGAGACCTTGCCGCGCAGGGCCGATTTGCTCGCCTTGGAAAAGGTAAAATCCGCACTCAGGTCGTGCTGCTGCGCACCCGTGGGCGTTTGCTCCAAGGTATTTTGATCCCTTTGGTAGCGGTATTGGAAGATCGTGCGAAAATCGGAGGCAGGTTGCCAGGTCAATTGGGGTTCATACTTTTGGAATTGCAAGCGATAGTCCTTGTTGTTGAAAGATTCCGAATCAGCGCTGCGCAGGCCGCGGGCCACATTCAGCTTCAGACTGAGCACTTTGTTGAGGTTCCAGCGGCCCTGGATGAAATGTTCTTGCAGGGCGCGGCTTTCAAAACCCGTAGTTTGCACCAGTTTACTGCGCGTATCGGTATTGCCGATTTGGATTTCCCACTTGGGGCTGGCGCGGTTGATGAACAGGATGTGACGACCATTGGCACTCGCCGCCACCAGATTGGTATCACTCAGGTTGAGCGCCAGGGGATTCCAATTGAAGCCCTGCTCCCGGTCTTGTACCTTGCGGCTGATGCGCCAGGAAGATTGTAAGGCCAGGGTTTTGAGAAAACTTTTAAGGCCAGTTTTGGCATTGAACCAACGCGCCCGGGGATCGATGTTGATGCTTTGGTTCCAATTCACGTAATTGTTGCGGATGTACTGATCGGTGATGGTGGCCACCCGGATGTAGTTCGCTTGATCCGGGAAGGGCGAAATTTCCATTTCGTTCGGCTGTATCACGCCGTCGCTATTGTAAAGTGAGTCTTGCCAAATGTACAAACCCTCACCAGGCGATACCCGAATGTAAGTGAATTCGAGGCGGGGTTCCTGGCCCGAACCCAATTCATAAGTAGTATTGGCCCGCGCCAGGCCCTTCCACAAGGCCGCGTTGACATCAATCCGACCCAGCAGGGTATTGCCCGTATTGGCATTCGATTGGCTTTGGAAAGTTTCCAGTTGCCGATAAGTCAGGTTGCCAATGAGGCCAAAGGCTTGTTTCAGTTGCAGTTTGCTGTTCCAGCGCCATTCGCTGGCCTTGCTGAGCGGCTGGTAAATGCCCTCGATGGGGCGGGTGTCTTGTCGATTGACGTATTCCAACCCGCCTTCCCACTTGCGGCTTTCGGGGCTTTTGAGGTAAAAGCGTTGGCTAAAAAAACGGAAACTGCTACCTGTGAGAGAATCCTGCGCGAGCGCAAAACGATCGTTTTGTTCCCCCTCCGCGGCCCAGCCTAATGACCAGTTTTTTAGTTTTTTAAAGGTTTTATCCAGACTCAGTTGGGGACGAAAAAAGCGGCGTTCTTCACCATTGGCATCGGCTTGCAGGCTACTGGCAAAACCCTTGAGTTGCCAACCTTTCCAGGTACTTTCGCCACTCAGTTCGTGCCGGGTACCCTGGTACTGTTTTTCTCGCAAAAAAGTACTAAAGCCATAGTTTAGCGCCCCTACTCCGGTTTTACTCAAGCTCCATTCAGCCCGAGCAACTTGTTCATTGGCGGCAGCCACGGTGCCCTGCCCTTGGAAGTCCGCCAAACTCCAATCGCGCAAAAATTCGGGGTTGCGATAGGGGTTCAAACTGCGGAAATTGCGTTGCACCGCCTCGTAACTCAGCCGCAGGTTCATCTCCGGGGCGGCCAGTTTTTTTCCCAACAAAAGTCGTTGTCTAAACTGCGTAAAAGCCGCCCAACCCGCGTCGTCCTGCTGATCCAGGGTTGAAAAACGATTGCGGTCGTAGTGAGAGAGCGCCACCTCGGTTTGTAAACTGGTGTTTTGGTTGGGCGTCCAGTTTTGGCCTATGGTCACCATCCGTTGTTTTTGCGGCGTGCCCAGGGCAATCACTGGGGCATAGTCGCCCATGGGCGCACAGGTGATGGGATCGGGCGGCACCCAGACGTATACGCGCTCGTTGGCCGTTTGGGCGGGCGCCAGTTGGTAATTTCCTTGACTGGGGCCGAGGTAAGAGAAGCTGGCCGTGTACTTGGCCTTTTGAGGATTGTTGCTAAACACCAGAATGGAATCGCGTTGCCCGCAAGCCAATAGGGTATCTCGCAGCTCGTAAAAAACCCGACTGGCCACAAATTCATTCTGTTCCCGCAATCCCGAAGCTACTGCCTTGGCCGGATCGTCGCCCGCCAGTTGCAGGGCCATGCGCTCCGACTCGCCGATGGACAGCCCGCCAGTAGAACTGCGACTGTCCTGTTCCTGGTACAAATTGACATAAGCCCGCAGGGTTGGAGCCTGGTACTGCACACCCGCTGCCACCAGGGTGCGCAGGTAGTTCTGATCGGCGTATTCAAACTCGGCAATGATCCGGCTTTCGCGGCTGATCAGGTGGCGGGAAGTGAAAGTGATTTCTCCCCGATTGTAGTCTACGATGTAATCCTGGTCTTGGCCGCGTTGCAGGCGTTGGCCGTTGAGCCAAACTTTTTCCGTACCAGACAGGATGATGATGAAGCGCTCGTTGTTGGGGCCGCGCAACTTGTAAGGGCCTTGATTGCCTTCACTGGAAGTGATGATGTTGCGGGCAAATTTGCCCCGTGATACGGCAATACTGGCACTATTTTGCAGGCTGCTTTTTTCACCCAGTTTTTGTTTTTGCCCAAAAGTCGCGCCTTGTAGTTTTTTATAATAATTCATAAAATAACTCTCGGGTCGATTGATTTCATAGTCGCCTGCGGTGAGTTGGGTGTCTTTTTTGCGCAATTGTACAAATACGCGGTCGAGTTCCTGGAGCTGTACGGTATTGCCTTCGGGTTGAAGGGGGATACTTTCGTCGGAAATGGCTGCGAGGATTTGTACCCCGTCACCCAGATCGCCGGCCAATTGCAAGTTAAAATTGGAGTTGAGCACCAAATCCTGGCGGTTGCCGAGTGAAACGCCTCTGGAAAAGTTACCGCTATAGTTCAATTGGCGAAAATCAACCAGTGGGCCTTCGTTGCGAATGGCGATGCGGGTGCCACCCAGGATGCTGGGTTGGCGCAGTTGGCTGGTGTCCAACAAACGAAAGCTTTGCGAAAGGGAAGCGGGTAAAACGCGGTAAGTCACTTCAAAAGGTGGGCTCAACTGTGCAGTATCTACCCGCCAAATCAACAAGTTGAACTGTACCCGGTACCAGGAGGTATCCAGCAGGCGCTGGGTATTTTTTTCCCGAATTTGCACACTATGGGGCAAAATGAGTAGGGTATCGAGTGGGCGATCGTTTTTGCACTGCAAAATCTGAATCCGACGCCAGTTGCTTTGGGGCGATTGCTGCGCATAACCGGGCAATGCGCTCAGCAAAACAAATACCAGCAGGCTCAGAATAATGCTCCCCTCCCTCATGAAACTTAAGCAATTTCGCAGTCTCTAACGCAAGATAGAGAGGATTTGGTTTGAAGATGCTGCCTTGATGAGCAAAGTGTAGTTTGCCGAACAATTAAAGAAAATCAGAAAAACCCAGGCAATGTGAAGTAGATCACTGTGCTGAAGAACGAGTGGCGCTACTTTTGTACCCGTTCTGTTCATGCAACCTAAAGAAAGTTTGAGTTGTTTCAGGGATACATGACCGAACTTTCATATTTTCGCATCATCTCTAAAGTCACTATACTATGAAAGTAGAGCAAATCTATACAGGTTGCCTAGCTGAGGCAGCGTATTATATCGAAAGTGAAGGCGAAGCGGTCATCATCGATCCACTGCGGGAAACCCAACCTTACCTCGAAAAACTAGCTGAAAACGGCAGCAAGCTCAAGTACATCTTTGAAACGCATTTCCATGCTGACTTCGTTTCGGGGCACATTGACCTGGCTGAAAAAACCGGCGCTACCATTGTATACGGCCCTACTGCCAAGACAACTTTTGACATTCACCAGGCCAAAGACGCTGAAGTACTGCTATTGGGTAACGTAAGTTTCAAAGTATTGCATACTCCCGGCCACACGCCTGAAAGTACCACCTATCTGTTGAAGGATGAGGACGGTGAAGATTTTGCCATCTTCACGGGAGATACCTTGTTCATCGGTGATGTAGGCCGTCCCGACCTGGCGCAAAAATCTGGCGAAGTCACTCAGGAAGACCTGGCTGGTTGGTTGTACGATAGTTTGCGGGAAAAAATCATGACCCTATCCGATGAGGTGATCGTTTATCCCGGACACGGGGCAGGTTCGGCTTGTGGCAAAAACATGAGCAAAGAAACCTGGGACACGCTGGGCCGCCAAAAGCAAAACAACTACGCTTTGCGGACAGACATGAGCAAGGCCGAATTCATCCGCGAAGTCACCGCAGGTTTGACGCCTCCACCACAATACTTTGCCAAAAACGCCAAAATGAACAAGTCGGGCTACGATAGCATCGACGAGGTTTTGGAACGTGGCGCTACCCCATTCAGTGCAGATGAACTGGAAATGGTGGTCGAAGCTGAAGGTGCCTTGGTACTGGATGTACGCAATGAGCAGGAATTCAAAGATGGCTTCATCCCCAACTCCATATTTATCGGCATTGACGGCAGTTTTGCCCCTTGGGTCGGCGCGCTGATTCCCGATTTGAAGCAGGCGATTGTGCTGGTCACTCCCGAAGGCCGGGAAGAAGAAGTGGTTACCCGTTTGGCCCGGGTAGGTTACGACAATACTTTAGGCTACCTCAAAGGCGGCATCGAAGCCTGGAAAGCTGCGGGTAAAGAATTGGATACGATCGAATCCATCGATGCGGCTGAATTGGCCAAACGGATGGAAGCGGATCAGGTTGAACACTTGTTGGATGTACGCAAACCAACGGAATTCATCTCCCAACACGCGCTGGTTGCTGAAAACATTCCGCTGGATTACATCAACAACAACATGCACAAGCTGAATCCCCAGCACACTTATTACCTGCATTGCGGTGGCGGGTATCGCTCGATGGTTTTTGCATCCATCTTGCGTGCTCGTGGTTTTGAAAATCTGATCGACATCAAAGGTGGCTGGAAAGCCATCGAAGCTGAAGCAAACATTGCCAAAACCGATTTCGCCTGCCCAACCAGTATTCCGCAGGAGGTGATTGATGAGGCGAATGCGAATGCGATATAACTGTAGGGGCATCCCTATGTGGATGCCCCGGCATCCCTATGTGGATGCCCCGGATATACAATGAGGGCATCCACATAGGGATGCCCCTACGGTGTTTGTTCAATTCGCGTTCACCAACTTCCCAGACCCCGATATACTCACCTCAACCTGAGGTTTGCCGCGGTAGTATACGTCGCCAGAGCCAGAAATTCTTACATTCAGGTTCTCACTTACCTTTACTTCGGAGTTTCCACTGCCACTTACCCGTATATCCGCATCACGGGTTTGCAGCAAGAAGGCGAATAAATCGCCAGAACCACTCACGGTATGCTCCACACTGTTGGCCTCACCTTCCAGTACAACTCTGCCCGAGCCACTAATTCGGCTGGAGATATCATCGGCATCAAGGCCTACGTCGATTTTACCGGAGCCTGAAATGTTCAAATCGATGTCGTCGACCTCCATGATGTTGGTGCTGGTAATGATGCCCGAGCCACTGATGCTCAAGGAGCGCACTCTAGGCATGGTGATGAAGATGGTCAATTCATCCTGATCCCGCACGCAGCGGTCGAAGTCGATTTCCCAAATTCCATTCCGTACGTCTGTTTCCAGTTCAGCAATGATGTTCGATTCTCCTTCTACGGTAACTTTGAAGCTGTCACCTTGGGTAATGATGACTTCTGCCGAAATATCGAGGTCGACGCCCGTGAAGTTGGGCAAGTTGAGCTCTCGCGATACGTTATTGCCGTTGCCACGAACGCAGGGGCCAATGCCGTCATCAAAATCAAAGTCGCAGGAAAACTGCATTAAAGTCAGCGCCAGGCCGATGGTTAAAAACAAGATCCTTTTCATAACAGTCAGGTGTTTGATAAAAGAAAAAAACGGGTTTGATTTCTTACAAGAGTCAGTCGGAAAAAAATAAGGGTTTTAGAGCTTGTCTAAATTTTGGGACGAAGGCGAAAACGAGGCCATTTTAGCCCAAATAAGGCACGAAAAGCGGAGTTTAGCAGCGCTAAATGAGCATTTTCGGAACGAAATTTGGGCTAAAATGGGCCGTTTGCAGCCCGATCCCAAAAATTAGACAAGCTCTTGGATTTAAAATCCTCCAAAACGCAGGGTCAAGCCCCAGTGTGAGCCACTAAAATCATCGTTGGTGTAGCCACGGTTTTCGTTGGCCCCACGCAAGAAGCGATACCCTACCGTGCCTGCTACCCGAAACCAGCGGGCAATGTTCAACTCCACACCCGCTTCGGGGGTCATCACAAAAACTTGATCGGCATCGCGGAATTGGAAATTCGGATCATCTACTGGAATGTCAACTGCTCCCCAGCCAAAACGGCCACTGGCGTACAAGTGGATCAATTTATTGGTAGGCACAGTGATGCCCAACCACAAGCCACCATGGCCAATGTCGATTTTCTCCAAGTCGTTGTTGTCGAGCAAGTAGTTAAAATCCACGCTACCTACTCCATAACCACCCAGGAAAAAGTTTTTAAAAACGATTCCGCCACCACCGCCTATGGAGGTGCCAATTTTTTTGTCGTTCAAACCGTATTCAAAAATCATACTCCCAAAGCCACCCGTTACATGGCTACGACCAAATAGGGTTTGTTCCTGGGCAAAAATGGCTCCACAAAAAAGGAGCATAAACGTGGTGATGATGAAGCTTTTCATAATGTTTGAGCTTTTAAGGTCAATGAATGAGACAATAAAAACTGAATTGCGGAGGCAAAAAAAGCCCTCTTTGCAGCACAGACAACTCCACGCAGCAATTCAATTTGATGATAAAATTTTAGGAAAATTTCAGGAAACGAGGTTAATCACCTATAGGCGAATACCTGCATTGAAACCGATCCAGCCCTGGCTGCGTTTGTTCGCATCCATCTTGTCGTACAAAGTAGTTTTGGGGACGAGTTCGCTGCCTCCAATGCCCAGTTCAGGATCCTTGCGACTGGACACCAGCAAGTTGGCCGTTGGTCCCGCGTACACACTCATGCGTTTGCCCAAGCGCCAGTCAAAGAGCAGGCGGAATTGGTGCAGTTGGTGCAGCGGTCGGGTCCAACCTTCACGCTCGTTTACTTTGATGCTGATCAGTTCCAAATTGCTCAGGGTTCGTTTACCCAGGCTGAAGGCGGTGCCAATTCCGTAGCCCAAACCCCAGGTCAACTCTTTGATGCTTTCTTCGGCGTTGTTACCCGGGTTTTGCGCCTCGCTGATCCGCGCTCCCAGATAGAAGATGTTGTAAAATGGCTTTACCCCTATTTTAAAAGCTAAATTTCCTGAAAAAGATTCGCTGGTCGAAAGTTCAACCCGATTGTACCCTTTGCGCACGAGGTTGAGTAGGCCAATGGTGACGCCACTTACGGTATCCGCTACGTTGATCAGTCCGATTTGTACCCCTTTTACCTGGCGGGCCACGTTGATGATGGAGCTCAATTGGCCATTGTTCACATCCTTCGCAATGTTAAATAAGGGGCTCACCTGCAAACGGGTTCTCCCTCCACTGACGTTGAACAAACCGCCCAATTGCACCGCACGTGAATTTTTGCCTGCAACGTTAAATAGCCCCGCTACCTGAACTCCTGCAAAATCATGCCTAGCGATGTTGAATAAACCCGCACCTTGTAAGGCTGAGCCCCTCCCCAGGATATTGAACAAACCTGCCCCTTGCACTCCTACCATATCGCTGGCGATGTTGAATAAACCCGCCGCCTGGGTCCCTAAAACGTCATCGCCCACGGTATTCCCTAGGCCCGCGATTTGAATGCCCTGCACGTCATTGCGGATTGAATTCATCAGGCCTCCGATTTCCAGGCCTTCTACCCCACCATTGTGGCCCCACAGTAAATTCACCGAGACCCGGTTGGTCGTGCGGGCACTTTGTACAAAATTGGACCCCAGGAAAGGCAGCAAGGAGATTTGCGCCAAACGTGGGAGGTTTTTCTTTGGATTAATCACAAGGCTGATACTATCTGCACTGGGATCTGTATTTGGGACAAGAGCCGAAGCCACTTCCTCTTCCACCAACAAAGCGGAATCGATCACCAAGGGATCGAAGCGAGTCGCTGTGAGGTTTTCTACTCTTTTGCTTTCCGAGTTCGAGGGAAGTTGTTGAGGCGTAGGACGGCCAGAAATGGTAGGAGAACTTTCGGCCCAACGTTTTTTGCGCTCCGCAATGATTTCTTCCATCCGTGGATCGGCATAAAGAGGGCTTTGTTGATCTACCTCTTTCGGGATGGTTTTATTGGTAATCCGAGGTGGTGGATTTTTTTCTACGGGACGCAATACAATTTGCCCACCGATCGGTTTGTAGGCAACAGGCAAGGGATCGAACAATTTATCCAGTGCCTCTGAAAGCGCAACATTGCTGACGGTAATGGTAATCGGTTGGGTTGTCGGAATGTAATCCGGGCTATAAACAAAATATACATCGTGATCGGCAGAAATATCCTCAAGAACCAGTTTTAAGGCCAACCTATTATAGGAGAAACTAACCTTGCGCGCGAGATTTTGCCCGTACAATGACGCTACACAACAATAGAAGATTAGGGTAAAGGAAAACAGTTTCATGTGTAAGCTTCGTGTAATGGGCAAAATAGGGCTTCCTTATTGACCGCCTCTAGAGATTACAAAGACATCGCCTTCAGCAGTCAATTTGCCTCCAATCGGATCTTTAATGAGGTTCAGTGCATCTTGTACACTCATGTCACGGGAAAAACGGGCACCAGAAATAGTGGCGTTTAGAATGGTCTCGTCAGCTTTGATCTTAATATTGTAGAATTTTTCCACGGCGGGAATCACCTCAGCTAAGGTCGTTCCAGTTGGGAACACGATTGCACCTTGCTGCCAGGAGTCAACATCTTCGATAGCCACATCTTGCGCTTTTTCCAAAGTAGCGCTTTCATTGGCATATACTCCCGTATTTCCAGGCCGTAACTCCAGTGCTGGAGTTGCTTTTTGCGGCGTTTCTTCGACTTTGCGCATTTCTACCCGTCCTGTTTTGACACTCACCTTCACTTTTTTCTCATCAGGATAAGCACGGATGTTGAAGCTGGTGCCCAATACTTTGGTTTGTACTTCGCCAGTTTCAATCACAAAAGGGTGCTGAGGGTCTTTTTCGACATCAAAAAAGGCTTCACCGCTCAAGGTTACCTTGCGGGTATCGCCATCAAAAGTATAGGAAAGGCTGGAATTTTCGTTGAGTTCAATTTGGCTATGGTCAGGTAGCGTAATGCTGCGGCTTTCGTTGTCAGGAGTGCTAAAAGCCAAGGTCTCTGGCGTTGTGTCCCGCATAAAGACCCACCAGGATGCCACTAACAATACTGCAACTGCGGCAGCTGCCGACCAGGCCCAATTCAAGCTACGCACTCTGGGCTGGGAAAGAACTTGCAGCGCTGGTTTTGCGATACTGACCACTGGCTCAGCCACCAAGGTATCCTCCCCCAAGTCAATGCGACTATCTAAGGCAGCCCAGGCTTTAGGCAAATTGACTGGAAATTCTGATTGAGTGCTGGTTTCGGTAAGACTCCACAGTTGGACCGTCTCCTCAAAAACCTCGCGGTTTTGAGCACTGGCTTCTACCCAGGCCATAAGCTCGCCTTCTTCTCTGGCGCTCAATTCGCCCGAGAGGTATTTGCCAATCAGATCCTCTTGTAAAGTATGCTCCATTGTAAACAGAATTATGGTCAATGGTAGGGATGTAAAAAACGCAGCAGCACCCCTATTCCACTCTGCAATTTTATGAAAAATTTATGATTTTTTTTTGCCCTAGCTTCCAAATAGCCAGATTAACAGCAAAATATGCAAGTAACCATGCAGTTCTTGCCGTAGTATTTTTAAGGCTTTGCCCATTTGATTCTCCACTGTTTTGATCGAAATGCCCATTTGGTTCGCGATTTCCTGGTAGCTCATTTCTTCGTAGCGACTCAATTGAAACACCATTCGGCATTTGGGTGGTAGGCCATCGATGGCGCTGCGGATGTTTTGCTCCAATTCAGAATGCAAGTAACTGTCTTCAGCTGTACTTAAATCGCTGATTTTTCCAGAATGGGGCTCAATTTCTTCGGTAAAATACTTGCGACTGCGCAAATAGGCCAATCCTTCATTGACCGCCATGCGCCGCAGGTAAGCATCCAGGGAAGAGTTGATTTCAATTTGGTGGCGTTTTTGCCAAAAACGAAAAAACACTTCTTGGGCGAGGTCTTCCACGATCACTGAATCTTTGATCAGGCGAAAAATAGCGCCACATACTTTCTGGTAGTTGTCCTGAAAGATTTCCTGAAGCGCGCCTTTGTCGTCTGTGCGCAGGCGATGCAGTAATTGTTGCTGTAGGTGTAAACGGTCCACTTGCATAAGTTGGTATCACATGACCAGGCTGCAAAATACGAGTAATGTGCAAAAAACGGTGCATGCTTCGACTTAGAGCTTGTTTAAATTTTTTGGGCGGGCTACAAACGGCCCATTTTTGCCTAAATTTCGTTCCGAAAATGCTCATTTAGCCCTGCTAAACTCCGCTTTTCGTGCCTCATTTAGGCAAAAATGGCCTCGTTTTCGCTTCCGCACAAAAACTTAAACAAGCTCTAAAGTTGCAAATGTGTGGAGCTACACGCCGAATTTGCAATTTACTGCGCTAATTTTTTGTCCATCTACCCAACTATTTTTTAAGCCCCGGCATCTAAAACATAATGCAGTCCTCTTGGCTGCTCCTTGTAAGTAATTCGCTGACTGTTTTTTTATACTAATCTCGTTGCAATTTGGCCCAGGAGGGTTAGGGACAAGCAGAGGCGTTTGTCCCAACCTGGGGTTTTGGGGAATCTGGTATTTGTTTTATTTTGGGGTGAAAATCCCCCGTCATGTGTCTACGCTGGTCTTTTCTACTTCTTTTCTCCCTTACCTTTTCAGTCCAGCTTTGGGCTCAAGTCAAAGCTCCTGATGCTTATTATGTTTGGATAAAAAGTGCAGATAGCCTTTTTAAAATCCCGAACTATCCCCTCGCTGCACAGCATTATAGCCAGGCTTTTAAAAGTTTTGAAGGAAAAGGATTTATGTCTGATCGGTATCAGGCGGCTTGTGCCTGGGCAAGAACAGGTTTGGCAGATAGTGCTTTTTTTCAACTGGAAAAAATTGTGTGGAAAGGCAAATTTGATGAATATTTCCGCATACTAGCTGATTCGAATTTGGTTTCATTGCATACCAATACGCGATGGGAACCATTGATTACTCAGGTCAGAAGACTACACGGTATCGTTGATTCACTCTGGAATCCAAACCTGTATCAACTCATTGACAGCATGGCGGCTGAAGATCAGAAATGGCGCAACCGCGTCACCAGCCTGGAAAATACGGCTCCAACAGACTCCATTCAGGTAAAATGGGCAGTTAAAATGTACAATAAGGTAGACAGCGCCAATTATTTTGTCTTGCGGAAAATCATCAACACGTTTGGTTTTCCTGCTTGGGATTGCGTCGGGAAATCTGGTGCAAATAAATTCTGGCTTTTGGTACAACACCAGGATTCCCAGGTCGAGTTTCAAAAGGAGGTGCTTCAGTTGATGGAGCAAAAATGGCTAAAAGGCAAAGTCTCGGCTGTCGATTACGCTTATCTGGTGGATCGGGTGAAAGTCAATACTAGAGAACTTCAGGTGTATGGCACCCAGTTTGATTTGAATGCAGAGCGTAGTTCATTTACCCCGAAACCGGTCGTAGACCCAGCAAACCTCAATGCGCGCCGGGAAAAAATGGGGCTGGGAACGATTGAAAGCTACATGGAAACTGCCAATCGGCGGTATTATGGCACTTTGAAAAAAGAGCAGAAATAGATCCGGTGGAAAGGTTTAATTTTGTTGGGTTGATGGGATCAATCCGGCAAGGTCATATTCAGGCAAAAATTTGTGCCGCATCGCAGGATTTCACGCTAACGACCAGCGGCGTAGCCGCGCAACGTCGATAGCCAAAGGAACGGAGATGGGTTTTTAAGGTGCGTAGCACCGGAACTTGTCTAGCGTTGTTCCGGTGCTACGCACCTTAAATGCCGTGGGATGCCTAGATGCTATCGACGTTGTGCGGCTATGCCGCTGGTCGGTTGATTCTGGCAATTACCCGGAAGTTAACCATTGTATTTTCAAGTTGATCGTTCTTAAGTTTGTCGATATATCAGATCACCAAACCATATAAACCACAGCCCAATGACTCTGCGCAAAAAAATCCTCCTTGGCATTTTACTCCTCCTCGTCGTCACCATCGCCTGGAACGGCCCCTACTACTACAAGTACGCCCAGGTGGGTGCCGCCTACAATGCCAAAATGACCTGCTCTTGTGTGTTTGTTTCCGGGCGTAGCCTGAGTTCGATTGAAAAAGAGGACTTGTACGCCATCCCCTTTACCACCCAAACCATCGACCGCAGGGCACATACAGTGACTTCCAGCATCTTTGGACTGGTGTCCAAAACGGCTTTTTACCGCCCTGGCCTTGGTTGTACCCTTTTGAATGAAACCACTCCGGGCGACTTGCGCAAACAAGCCCGGCTAAAACTCCCCAAAATAGCTGCACAGGAATTGCCGGATTCTAGCCTGGCTGATTCCACTAAAAAAAGCATTGAAAAAACCCTTGACTGGGCTTTTGCCGAGCCTGACAGCACGCGCCCCATACAATCCCGTGCCGTGGTTGTCCTGCACAATGGCAAAGTGGTAGCCGAGCGCTACGCTGAAGGCATCAACCGCAATACCCCGCTGATCGGCTGGTCGATGACCAAAAGTGTGACCAATGCCATGATTGGCCTGCTGGTAAAAGATGGTAAACTCAAAGTCAACGCTCCCGCCCCCATCAAAGAATGGAAAAACGATGAACGCGCCGCCATCACCCTCGACAACCTCCTGCGCATGAGCAGCGGCCTGGATTTTGAAGAAAACTACGGCAAAGTCAGCGACGCCACCAACATGCTCTTCCGCATGCCGAATGCCGGAAAATATGCCATCCAATCGCCGCTCAAAGCCAAACCGGGTACAGAATGGTATTATTCCAGCGGCACCACTAATATTTTGCAGGAATTGATCCGGCGGCAGTTCAAAACCTTACCTGCTTACCTGGCTTTCCCACATCAGCGTTTATTCCAAAAACTGGGCATGAGTACGGCCACTATGGAACCTGATCCTTCGGGCCTGTACGTGGGTTCTTCGTACATGTTTGCTTCAGCGCGGGACTGGGCCAAGTTTGGGCAATTGTACCTGCAAGATGGGCAGTGGAATGGCGAACAGATTTTACCCAAAGGCTGGGCAGCATATTCTGGAAAAGAAACTCCTCATTCAGACGGGTTTTACGCCGCCCAGTTCTGGATTGGTTACCGCAAGGAGGGCATGCCGCAGGACTTATACTACGCGGATGGATTTGAGGGGCAGCGGGTTTTGATTGTGCCTTCTAAAAATCTGGTGGTAGTCCGTTTAGCCTGCACGCCGAACGCGGAGAATTTTGACGATGTTCGGTTTTTTAGGGAACTTTTGGAAGTGTTTTGAACGTTTCCACCGAGCAAAATGCCCAATAGTGTGGATTAGGAATGGAAATGAAATAAAATGAAATCATGAAAAACCCCGATCAACTACAAAAACCAAGGCCCATTCCCGGCCAACTCGACATACCTGAACTCGCCCTCGTTGTGCTCATCGGGGCGAGCAGCTCCGGCAAATCGACCTTTGCCCGGCAACATTTTCAACCAACCGAAATTGTCTCATCCGATTTTTGTCGCGCCCTGATAGCGGATAGTGAAAACGCCCTCAACGTCAACGACGACGCCTTTGAGCTCTTGCACCTCATTGTGGCCAAACGCCTCAAACAAGGCAAACTCACCGTGGTGGATGCCACCAACGTACAACCCGAAGCCCGTAAGTCCCTACTGGCAGTGGCGCGTCAATACCACGTCATGGCCGTAGCCATTGTGCTCAGCTTGCCAGAGCGGGTGCTCTTCGAACGCCATGCGGAGCGCAATGACCGCGATTTTGGCCTACACGTCATCCGCAATCAGCGCCGGGATCTGCAACGGTCCTTGAGCTTTTTGCGCAAAGATGGCTTTCGTTATACTTACATTCTGGACAGCCTGGAGGAAATTGAGTCTGCATCCATACGCCGCACGCCAAGCTGGAGTGATTTCAGCCAGGTTAAAGGGCCTTTCGACATCATTGGCGACGTACACGGCTGTTTTGATGAGTTGTTGTTGTTGCTGAAAAAAATGGATTATCAGATCGAGCGGCAAGATCCTGGATTGGACTACGGCTTCAAAGTAATCCCGCCCGCTGGCCGACAAGCCATTTTTGTTGGTGACCTCGTGGATCGTGGGCCCAAATCGCCCGAAGTACTGCGCCTGGTGATGAGTATGGTCAAAAACCAGCAAGCCTGGTGTGTACCCGGCAACCACGACGACAAATTGCTGCGCAAACTAAAGGGCAAAGACGTACAAGTGAAGCATGGCCTGGCCGAAACCCTGGAACAATTGGCCGATGAACCCATCGAATTTGTACAGGAACTACGCAGCTTTTTGGATAGCCTAGTCAGTCACCTGGTTTTTGATGATGGAAAATTGGTGGTCGCTCACGCGGGCCTGCGCGAAGACATGCAAGGACGGGCCAGTGGAGCAGTACGCTCTTTTTGCCTCTATGGCGAAACGACGGGCGAAACCGACGAGTTTGGTCTGCCTGTACGCTACAACTGGGCGGCGGAATACCAGGGCAAAGCCATGGTTGTATTCGGCCACACCCCGGTACCCGACGCCGAATGGCTGAACAATACCATCGACATTGATACGGGTTGTGTTTTCGGTGGGCGTTTGACAGCATTGCGTTACCCTGAAAGAAAATTGGAGACGGTGCCCGCTTTGCAGGAATATTACAAACCGAGCCGCCCGATCCAGCGCAGCAATGCCATCATGAGCGTCAGTGCCCAACACGCGAACGACGACATGCTGGACATGGCCGACGTCAGTGGTCGCCGCTTCATCGAAACACGTTACGGCAAGAAAATTTTGATCAAAGAGGAAAATTCCATTGCTGCCCTGGAAGTGATGTCCCGTTTTGCCATCAACCCCAAGTGGCTGATCTACCTGCCTCCAACTATGTCGCCTACCGAAACGAGTGCCCTGCCCGATTTGCTGGAGCACCCGCTGGAAGGTTTTGCCTATTACCAGAAACTGGGGGTAAAAGAGTTGATTTGTGAAGAAAAACACATGGGCTCACGGGCGGTGGTGATTGTGTGCCAAAGCCCGGAAGTTTCTACTCGTCGCTTTGGATTGGTACAAGCTTCCCTGGGCGTGGTTTATACCCGTACGGGGCGTGCTTTTTTTGATGACAAAAATTTGGAAGCCGCTTTTATCGCGCGAGTCAACGCCGCACTTACCCAAAGTGGTTTCTGGGAAAAACAGGAAACCGATTGGGTTTGCCTGGACTGTGAGTTGATGCCCTGGTCGGCCAAAGCCCAGGAATTGATCAAAACTCAATACGCCAGTTTGCACGCAGCAGGGAGCGTTTCGATGCAGGTGCTACAATCCGCTTTTGCGCTGGGGAATACGCGGAATTTGCCGCTCGAAGATTTACAAACACGGTATACCGATCGGGGCCAAGCCATCGAAAAGTACACCCAGGCTTACCGCAACTATTGTAGTCCAGTAGATGGATTGAAGGGTTTGGTATTGGCACCTTTCCACATTTTGGCGACCGAAGGGCGGGTGCATTCTGAGCAGGACAACTTGTGGCACATGCAGGAAATCGCCAGCTTTTGCGCCGCCGATCCCGAGTTGTTGTTGGCTACGCCCTACCGCCTGGTTAATTTGGATGATGAAGCCTCGGTCACTGCTGCCATTGATTGGTGGACGGAACTCACTGCGCGTGGACAGGAAGGGATGGTCATCAAACCCCGCCAATTTCTGACCCGCCTCGACGATGGCTTTGTTCAACCCGCCATCAAGTGCCGGGGTCGGGAATACTTGCGCATCATCTACGGGCCGGAATACGACCACCCGGAGCAAATTCAGAAACTGAAAAGCCGGGGACTGGGACACAAACGTTCGCTGGCCATTCGGGAGTTTACTCTGGGTATGGAAGCCCTGGAGCGTTTTGTGGCAAAGGAACCCTTGCGAAAAACGCATGAATGTGTGTTTGGGGTTTTGGCACTGGAGAGTGAGGAGGTGGATCCGAGGTTGTAGGATCCACTTCTTTACAATATTTCATTGAATTCCAATACGTACCAGATTTCCCCCTACCGCACCAAAGTCAAATCACCCTTAAACACCAACACCTCATCGTCAATGAACTCCACTTCTGCGACGTACACGTACACACCCGAAGGCATCAATTGATTGCGGTAAGTACCATTCCAACCCAGGGGTTCTTGGCCAAGCGGAATATCTTTGGTGTCAAACATTTGTTCCCCCCAACGGTCGTAAATTTGTAAGCGTCGAATTCGGCGGGCTGCTGGCCCACCGTAGAGGGTGAAAAAGTCATTTTTACCATCCAGATCAGGCGTAAAGCCATTCGGAATATAAATTGGACGGTTTTTAACCACCGTGACCAGCAACTGGTCCGTCGCCTTACAACCCGCAGCATCGGTTATTTCAATCTGGAAACGCACCGTGCGCAAGGGGCCCGCCAGGGTAGTTTGGCAAGTAGAGCAGGTGACCAAATCGGCAGGTGACCATTGGAAATTGACCGATGGGTTGTTCGGAACGGCCAAAAGGGTAATTTTTTGCCCCAACGAAATTGAGGTGTCCAAGCCCGCATCTACCTGCAATTGTGGAGGTTCGCTGATGCTCACTTCCTGCGAAGCTGTGCAACCACCACCATCTTCAACTGCGATGGTGTAAGTACCGGCCCTCAGGCCAATGAAGCGGTTATCGCTTTGGAAATTGCCACCGTTGATGCCGTATTTATAAGGCGGTCGCCCCCCCTCTCCGAGTAAGCTGATGATGCCTGTTGCATCGCCAAAACAGATGACATCTACAGGTTGTACATCACCAATGAGCAACAAAGGTGGGTCGACTAACGTAGCCAGCGTATCGCGATTACAGCCATTGGAGTCGGTCAAAGTTACTCGATAAGTACCAGCAGGCAAATCGGAGCGAAAAGGGGCAATTGCGCCATTGTCCCATAAGTAGGTATAAGCTCCAGTACCTCCACTGCCCAGAATATCAACAGCTCCATCTCTGGCCCCAAAACAACTCGGGTCGCTACTGTTCATTTGGAGGACTAGACGTGGAAAATCTTCTACAGCAAAATTAAACTCCCCCTTACATAAGTTTTGATCCTGTACATCCACCTGGTAGGTTCCCGCTCGAATGTTGAGCAGTGAATTGGCCCCTCGAAAACCCAGTCCATCGTTCCAGTTGAATTGATAAGGGCCTTGGCCATTGCCCAATCGTACCACAATCGAGCCATTGGCCGATCCAAAACAGGTCGGTCGGGTAATGGCATCAATTGCAGGGTCCAACCGCAGGGTAATTTCCCTTACTTTGAGCAAAGTATCTTTTTCACAACCATTCCGATCACGCCAACGCAGGGTGTAATCACCAGCAGGTACATTGCGCAGGAATGGATCGGAGATCAGCGGCCCGTTGTTCCAGCTATATTGATAGGGCCCAGTGCCCCCGGTGAGTTGAACGCTGAGTTCACCGTCGCGCCCACCATTACAGGTTGCCTCCTTGTCCTGAGCACTCAGCGCGAAAGGAGCAGGACCATTAACGGTGAAGGTCAAGGTTGTATCACAAGTAGCTTGGTCGGTAATGTTGATGGAGTAAGTGCCCTGGGGGAGGTTTCGCAGGTCTTCAGCCCGGGAACCGTTGTTCCACATATAAGTGTAGGGTCCATAGTTGTTGGTTACGCCTACATCAATAGAACCCGTACTGGAATTGGGGCAATTTTCATCAAGTTTTGCACTATTTAAGGCAAAATGATCTTTGCAACATTCCACCTGAATTTCTTTTACCTGGGTCACCTGACAGCCATCGGTGCTGGTTATATTGAGCACAATGTTTTTTCTGCCGGGGCGGTTGAATGAGACTTTGAATGGTCCTTTGCCACTGACGACTGCACTTTGATCTGAGGTTGGTCCAAAAAACCAATCCCATTTGGTCAGTCCTCCATTAAAACTGGAAGCATCCGTGAAGCTGACTTCCTGGCCAATACAAGCGGGGCTGGAATCCACATTGAAGTCGGCCTTGGGACCCACAAAAGTACCAGTGCCCGTAAAACTAATGGTGTAGCCTGCGCCTGATTGGCTGAAATTATTTACGACCAATGCATAAGCCCGCCCCCTCTGCATGTCGATAGGAGAAATGAAATTGTTGTAGCCCACGTCACATCCGCAATATTCAATTGTACCATTTTCGCCAGTTCTTAAGCCCGTAGGGCCGGTGCAATTGATCCAGGTGTTTACAGGCTGGCCAACATTTTCTCCCGCCGACATACAACGAATGGCTCGTTTACCCGAACAGTCGTTTACACCGCCGGGAAGTTCAAAAACCACAAAATCGATGTCGTCATCCGGGTTTAAAGGATTGATGGTAAAGGCTAAGGTACCAGGGGCGTCACAAGTCCATTTGAACCAGTTGGATTGCGATTCCGTGGGATCACAACCCAAACGACCACACACTCCATCAATTTCTCTGGTATCCTGGCCTTCACCTTGTACAAAAGGAACGGTTACAGCTCTTTTATCACAAAGAATATTCCCCGTTGGACAATCACTGCTGGGCACCTGAGTGGCATTGAAACTATTGATGCACAATTGAAAGGTGCCATTGCTGTTGGTCCGTGAACTAACCCGGACGAAATAGCGCTGCCCTACAATAACCCTGGAAGTAAGAATTTGTACACTGTTGCGGTTGTTGGCATCAGAAATACAGGCATTGATTTCGGTCAAATTGCCGCAGTTACCAGTATATACCGTAAATTGAGGTGCACGTAGCGTTCCACCAGCATTGATCCGGGTCGCGCCCGAAACACTGATACTCAAATCCGTTCCAATGGCATCAAATGCAAACCAAACGTCATTGGGAGTGGTAGAGGAAGGAGTACAACGAGGTACGGCTAAACCCGCCGTAGGCGTAGCACCAATCGTCGTGAATTGCGCCGCACGCGAACACCATCCGCTGACGGTATCCAGCACAAAAGGGCTGGCACAATTATCGTTTACCGGAGCTTGGGCATGAAGTTCACACAGTGCAATGGTGCACAACAACAGCATAAATATTTTTCTCATAGCCGAATTTGGTTTGGCCTCTCAAAACTTGTCTTTAAACAAGCTCTCAATTTAAAAAAATTGCGGAGTTACTACAAATAACGCCATTAAGCCCGATTTATATCATTCCATTTGGAAAGAGGATGATATTTTTGTGCATTGAATGACAAAAAAAATACAAATGCGTCGCCACTTGCCCAATGCCATCACTTTATTGAATCTTTTTTGTGGCGCATGTGCGAGCCTTTGTCTGTTGTACGGACGTTTGGAATGGGCTATCGGGTTGGTCGCACTGGGTGCATTAGCCGATTTATTAGACGGAATGGTCGCACGCCTGCTAAAAGTGCATTCTGAATTGGGCAAACAACTGGATTCACTGGCCGACATGGTTTCTTTTGGGCTGGTGCCCGGGATTATTTTGTACGGCCTGATTGCAGCAGCCTGGCAGGGACAATGGCCAAATGACCTGGAAATTCGGGCACTTCCTGCTTTTATCCTCACGCTTTTTGCAGCCCTACGTTTGGGCAAATTCAACCTGGATGAGCGGCAAAGCGATGGTTTTTTGGGTTTACCCACTCCGGGTTGCACTTTGTTCATGGTGGGCTTGCTGGGGGCCTACCTTTCACCGGGTTCTTTTTTACATTTTGTGCATCCAGTCTGGTATTATGTAATTACAGTACTCTTTTCAGCACTAATGGTGCTAGAAATTCCCATGTTTAGTTTCAAATTCAAATCCTTACAATGGACAGGGAATGAGATAAGAATTATCTTTGCGGCGATTGCAGTGGCCGTTTTGCTGTTTTGGCAAATTGCTGGCTTAGCGATAGTCGTGTTGCTGTACATCCTTTTTTCAATTTTCATCCATTTTTTTAAGCGTAAATCATTGCCATGAAATTTGTTGCAGAAATTGACATTATGCCCCATAAAGAATTGCTAGACCCCCAAGGTAAAGCAGTGTCACACAACTTAAAAAGCCTGGATATTCACAGTGTAGCGGATGTGCGTATTGGCAAACACATCACCCTTACCCTGGAGGCTGAGACGGAGGAGGAAGCCCGTGAAATTGTGGATACCGCCTGCCGCAAATTGCTGGCCAACCTGATTATGGAGAGCTTTGCTTTCGAATTAACCGCAACCGAATAAACATGAGTCATCCTGAAGTATCACAAACAAAAAAATGAGCACAAAGGCAGCACAAAGGACACAAAGATATGACGTTGACAGGGTTTTCTGCCCACAATGAGGGAACTCAGCGCGTCGCTTTGTCAACGTCTCGCCTTTGTGTCCTTTGTGCTTAAAAATTGTGTCGCTTTATGTTTTTCTGAAAAATTCGGGATGACTTATGTTTGCAACCTTTAGCCATGCTCTACCTTGTTCCAACGCCCATCGGCAACCTTGAAGACATCACTTTGCGTGCCATCCGGGTACTCAAGGAGGTGGACATCATCTTAGCGGAAGATACCCGTACTTCGCGCAAGTTGCTCGATCATCACGGCATCGAAACACCCCTCTGGGCCCATCATGCGCACAATGAGCATGCGGGGGTGAATGGGGTCTTGCGTGAATTATTAGCCGGTAAAAAACTGGCCTTGATCTCGGATGCAGGTACCCCTGGTATTTCTGATCCAGGTTTTTTGCTGGTGCGGGAGTGTGTGCGGCAGGAGATTCGGGTGGAGTGTTTGCCGGGTGCAACAGCGCTGATACCTGCGTTGGTTTTGTCAGGATTGCCCTGTGACCGTTTTCATTTTGAAGGTTTTTTGCCTCATAAAAAAGGCCGACAAACCCGAGCGCAATATCTGGCGTCTTTACCCCAAACCTTTGCGCTGTACGAATCGCCCCACCGCTTGGTAAAAGCGCTGGAGCAATTGTTGGAGTTTTGTGGCCCTGAACGCAGCGCCTGCGTGGTACGCGAGTTGAGCAAACTATTTGAAGAAGCCCATCGGGGTACTTTGGCGGCACTTGTTGCGTTTTTTCAACAACACCCCGAAAAAATCAAAGGGGAAATTGTGATCGTTGTAGCCGGTAAAGAAGGTAAAGAAGAAAAACATGAGAAATACGAGAAACATGAGAAATAAACTGGGCCTTTTGGGTGGGTTCGTCTGTATCCTGACCCTAAGTTTCACTTCATGTAAAAATGGAAAAGGTCAGCCCGAAGTCGTGGATGACAAACCCGCCGTGACGGTAAAAGTACCTGCTTTTAACCGCGATTCTGCTTTTCAATATGTGCGCAAACAAACCGAATTTGGCCCCCGCGTGCCCAATACGGCTGCTCATCAATCTTGTAAAAACTGGCTCTCGGCTAAACTTAAAGGATATGGCTTGGAAGTTATTGAGCAAAATTTCACGCCAACTACTTTTGATGGCAAAAAGTTAAACAGCACCAACATCATTGGCCAATACCGCCCCGAACTCAGTCGGCGGATTCTGCTGGCGGCGCACTGGGATTCCCGCCCTTTTGCCGATTCACCTGATTTTACTGGCGACAAAACCAAACCCGTAATGGGTGCCGATGACGGTGGCAGCGGTGTAGGTATTTTACTCGAAATAGCCCGTCAATTACAAGCCAATCCGGTGGATATCGGGGTAGACATCGTCTTTTTTGACGCCGAAGATTATGGTGATGGTGGTGACAACGCCAAACCTGACACCTGGTGCCTGGGTTCCCAACATTGGGCCAGAAACCTTCATTATAAAAATGGAACCCGCCCAGAATACGGAATCCTGCTCGATATGGTAGGCGCACCCGCCGCCCGTTTTGGGTTTGACGATGTGTCCTACGAACGAGCTGGGGATGTATTGCAAAAAGTATGGGGCTTAGCCAAAGAAATGGGTTATGGTCAATACTTTGTAGAAGAACCAACCGGTGGCATTACCGATGATCACGTGTACGTCAACTACATTGCGGGCATCAAAATGATCGACATCATCAACAAACCCGCGGCTAGCAAAACTGGTTTTGTATCCCATTGGCACACCGATAGCGACACGATAGACAAGATAGACCGCTATACACTCCGGGCCGTAGGTCAAGTGTTATTGGCTGTTATCTATCGGGAGTTCAATGGTGAACTGTAAAGGTTAGTTTAAAAAGCATTAGAACCTGGAACGAAGGAGTTTTGCATAAACACTTAATTGTGAGTGGCAATATTGCTACGATGCTAAAACCTCTTCGGCATGAACACACCTTTAGCCGGACTTTGGAACCATGTACTGGTTTCATTGACCCAAAAACCGATTTACAAAGTACTACCTGTTCTTTCCTACTGCCTGATGTTACTGTTAGGTTTGAGCAACACCACTACCCTCTCTGCACAAGAACAGTATGCGACGAACATTGCACCTATCCACCGCCAATTATCGATCAAACTTCCCTTTGCCCGGATTGCCCAAAGCCTCAAAGTAGATGTCTTCAACAACCTTGTGGTTATCGAAGGAGACATCATCCTCGGCCCACTGGTTGCCTTTGAAGGCGACAACGCCGTGGCCATTAATGGGGCTCAGTACCGCTGGCCAAATTCAGTGATCCCATATTACATCACCCCGGGACACCCCCAAACAGCGGCCATCAACTGGGCCATCAATCACGTCAACAGCACGACCAACATCTGTTTGGTCCCCCGTACCAATCAGGGCGATTACATTCGTTTCGTATCAGGATCGGGCTGCGCTTCTTACGTTGGGCGGCAAGGTGGGATGCAGGACATCGTGATTGGGAGCTGTTCCCAGGGTAGCATTGCCCACGAAATTTGCCATGCTGCCGGGCTTTGGCACGAACATTCCCGCGCCGATCGCGACAATTTCATCACGGTCCTCTGGGGGAACATCACGGCGGGCAAAGAACACAACTTCAACAAACACGTAGCCGATGGTACCGATATTGGTACCTATGACTACGGATCGATCATGCATTATGGGACCAATGGCTTCTCCAAAAACGGCCAGCCTACCATTTCGATCCGCAAACCTCCGGGCACAAATGCCACCACGATTGGCCAGCGCAATGGGTTAAGTACCAAGGATGTTGCAGCCTTAAATAATCTGTACGCGCCAGGTCCATGCAAATCGACCAATTGTGGGGCGGAAGATTGTTTGACTTTCAATCCTGGCAGTCTTGCGGTCGTTCAAAGCGGTAGTCTTTGGAAAGTCACAAGTGGAAATAGTTCCATGTTTGCGGCACCAAACAAAACCGAAGCCGACCGTATTGTCCAACTACTCAAACACCTGGGTTTCAACCGCAATTGTTATGTAGGCCGCCCAGGTCCTTCATTCCAGTACAGCTTGGTCAATGGCGCAGCATCCAATGCAGGCATGCTGGCGGGTGAAGATTGCATCGGTTTCAACCCAGCCAACTTGAAGATCCAAACCATCAGTGGTCGGATCAAGATTACGGATGGCAACAGCATCCTCTTTGACTTCGGAAGCTCGATGGCAGAAGCTCAAATGGCGCTGTGTTTGATCAAAAAATATAAGTTTACCAAAACTTGCTACGTTGGTCGTCCTGATCCATCCTTTCAATACATGCGCAAATGATGACTCGAATGGTTCAATGCCTGGTATTAATGGTGATGGCGACAACATTTTTTCAGTGTGCTGAAAATACCGCAAAAACACGCAGTAAAATGCCTGAAAAAACCGAAACCATGACCATTCAACACTACAAGGTGCCTTGCCAAGGCGAATCCATCCAAATGTGTTATTTGGTCAAGACGCAAGGTCAGGCAGATTGGGAATATGGCTACGACGAAATCCAGGGACTGGAGTACGAGTGGGGCTACGTTTACACCTTGGAGGTAAGCAAAACCACCATCGACAATCCACCGCAGGATGGCTCATCCATTGCCATTAAATTGGTAAAGGTGGTAAAAAAAGAAGCGGTGGCTGCTAGCACGAGTTTTGAACTCCCCCTGATGATGGAAGGCACGGCAATGCTGGAAAAAGGCTCAGGCGATTGGATTTATTTCCAAACTATCCCGGTAGTTGTACCCAGTGATTTAACTACAAAACTGGATCAAGCCCAAACGGGCGTATTCCAGCATGGCGATAAAAAACAGACTTTGACGCTGTTGAGTGTCAAATGATGAGGATGCGTTATTTTAGTACTGCCTTCAACGTTTTGTGGCGTTGAGGGCAGTTTTTTTCTTTTCGCTGGTACAAGTCTCCAAACTTGTACCCCTATTTTCGCGTCTCTGACGCACGAGCAACGCTACAATCAAGTATTCATCGCTCCACCACAATCCCCGCGTAATCCGTCAAACGGCTCAATTTGAAACTCAGATAACCTTGCTGATAGACAAAAGGCAAGGGCTTCTCGTCTCCCAATCTCCACACTTTCCGCGGCCGATAATCCAATTTGATCTTGATCTCGGTATCATGAATCGGTAGTGGTTCAAAATAGGTATTGCCACTAAACCCCGTGAGGTTGATCAAGTGCAAGATGTGCCCAGCCGAGCGAAAAGGAGTAGTGATAGTCACCTCCCCTGTGTTCGGCATGTATTCATTCAGGATCATTTCCACCCGGGGATGGGCATTTGTAATGATTTGTTGGTCAAAGGCTGGATACAGCTGCTTCAAAATATCCAGAACCAGGTATTTGTGCTGCTCATAGCCCGTTTGGTAATAAATGCGGCCAATGTTGATGGGCATCAGGGCATTGCTGCTGCTACCATTTGGGTGCAAATTGGCGGCAAAATAATTGAGGGGATCATGGCCGCCGATCATCTCGGGTGGGCCGGGGCGGCCTTTGTCCAAAATGGGCAATAGCGCCTTATCGTTTTGGTCAAATTGGTACAAACCCAGATTGTATTTAAAATGCACCATGCTTTGTCCGACGAAATGGGTGAAGATTTTAGGGTCATTGGGTTGTAAATAATGGCCATCCCCATCGTTGAGGTCTTTTACGATGATCGCTCCAAACTGGGTTTTTAAAGCCGAGGGAGCATCAAAGAGGCTGCGGTTGCTGGCAAAAAGCGATACCCCGCCCTGCGAAAGCTCCTGCAAGGCCGCCAAATCGGGTGCGGATAAATATTGAATATCTGGCAAGATCAAAACTTTGTACTTGCCCAGTTTTGCTTTAAGCTTGGCCAGGTGATTGTCCTGGATGATGTCGAAAGGAATATGCGCTTCCTTCATCATCAATTGAATGCCCCGGTATTCCTCCATCGGCAAACCTCCCGGCCAATAACCTGGGGCAACAACGGCAACTTTGGCCACCGACTCGTATTTGCCAAAATAGGGTTCCCATCTTTGCTGAAAGGCATAGATTTTTTTCATCACCACAAAATTCCGCTGGTCCTCGTACTCCCGCAGGTCACCCATCAGGCTCACGTCGGTTCCCGAGCCGTTGGCCAGGTTTTCCCACAGGCGGATGGCTACTTCTTCGGGTTCCACAGCATTAAAACGGCTGCGGAAAGAGATTTGCTGGATGCTGGCATTGCTCACAATTTTGTCGGGGAAGGTTTGTTCGATGTGGTTGGTATTGTCGCTGCCTGTATATGGCCAATAGGGCAAGCCATGGGTTTGGCTTTCATGGCGGATGATGTCGACGTAATCTTCGAGGTAGGTGCAAATCGCTACTTTCTTTTTGCGGCCCTTAACCAATTCGTGCAGCCTTTTTGACCAAATGCTGATGCTTTCTTTTTTAAACTCCTCGTATTTTCTAAAAACCGGGTCGTTTTTATCTTCTTTCAGGGGCAAGTCCAGGCCATTGCTCCATTTTTTAAAAGCAGCCTTGTCGTATTCATTTTGATCAATGCCTTCGTAGGTGTTTTCGTAGGAATTGCGGGTTTGGTAGCCCGGCATGTTGAGGAAAATGCCGTCCACATCAAAGTTGTCAAGGACTTCGGCAATGATGTCAAAGGCTTTTTCCTGCACGTAGGGTGCATTGATGCTCACCACGTATTTATCGGTATTGACAATTCTTTTGCCAGTGGGCGAAAGGTAAAACCAGTCGGGATGTTTTTGAAAAATGCTTTGATCGGCACGGCTGAAGTCAAAACGTACAATCACTCGGATTCCCTGCTCGTGGCAACGTTGGACAATTCTGCCCAGGTCGCCTGGCTTCATGTAGGGATTGAGGTAGTGAAAATCCAGCTTGCTTTCGTAAAAAGCCATGATGCCCCCGGCATTGATGATAAGGGTATTGGCGGAAAAGGCACGCAAATCTTTGACAATGCTGTCGGCGTGCAGATTGGCGGCTTCGTAGGCGGGGAGGTTCATCTGGATGAGGCGCAGGTTGTTGCGTTTCCACCATTCAGATTGGTCGCTGGTCAGAATTGGTTTTTGCGCCCAAAGCGTCGAAAAACAGAGGAGGCAGCAGAGGGACAGGCTGAGCTTGTTCATGTAATTTGGCTAATATTGTTTGTTTGTAGATTAGAAAAGACTGGGGTGAGTCTAAAGTGCCTGTGGTTTCTTAGGTGGTGAAAAAGAAAGCACATTTTCACCACCTAAGAAACCATAGACACTTCAGATTCACCTTAGATCGGTATAGTTAAAATTTGAAAGTTAAAATTTGATCACAACACCCTCCCCAAAGCCCGCAAACTCTCCACATTGTGCAGCGGCGCAAACACATCCACAAACGGCAGCGACACCTGCATGCCCCGTACCTCCGGCGCATAACCAGGCCGACCCGCCAATGGATTCAACCAAATCACCCGCTCGGCCTTTTTGCCAATTTTGCGCATACTTTCTTCCAGCACCTCAATATCGCCCGTGTCACAACCGTCGCTGAGAATGAGCACGGTACTGTGGCCATGCAACAAACGGCTGTATTGCTGATAAAACTGCTCAAAGGAAGCTCCAATGCGGGTCCCTCCCGACCAGCCGGGGACAGTTTCACTCAGTTCGTTCAGCACCTGACGGTAATTGCTTTGGCGCAGTACCTTGGTGATGCGTTGCAGGCTGGTGGAAAAAACAAAAGTCTCCACCCGCTGGCCGAGCTGCTGAAAGGCATACACAAACTGGATTAAAAACTGGCTGTACAAGTCCATCGACTTGCTCACATCACAAAGCAGGATGAGTTGGTTCTTTTGTTGTTTGGGGCGAAAACGCGCCAGTTCGATCAGTTCCCCACCCCGGCGCAGGTTTTTGCGCATGGTGGTACGCAGGTCGAGCATGCTGGCGGAGCGGGCGCGTTCCTTGCGGCGGCTGTATTGGCGGGCCATGCGCCGGGCAATTTGGAGGATCAGTTTGTTGATTTCCTGCAATTCTTCGGCGCTGAACATAGAAAAATCCTTGCGGCCCAGGGATTCTCCGGCGCTGTATACGGCCAATTCGATGTTGTCCTGAGCGGGTTTGCCGTTGAGCCAGCTTTTGAGGGCTTGCAGGGAGGGTGGCTGCTGGCGGGTACCGGGTTTGCGCGGCTGCTTGTCCGCGGCGATTTTGGAATCGACTGCTTTTTCCAGTTCTTTCCAGTATTGGGGAAAAATTTGATCAAAAAGTTCTTGCTCGCGTTGAGTGCGCGCAAGCGTGGCGCGAAGGGTGAATTGAAACAATGCCGGGTCAGAAAACGGTTCAACCAATTCCAGGGCTGCCAACATCGTGCTCGATTCCATTGGGCCAATGGTAAAACCTTTCTGGCGCAGGTGGCGGCAAAAGGCCAGCAAATTTGCGCTGAGGGTAGTGTGACGTTGCAATAGCGTATCCGACATAAGCTGAAATGCAAAACGGCTGAATCAAGTCTTTTCAACTTCATCCAGCCGCTCCAGAGTAGGTTTAACTTTTTTGTTTTGCTACAAATGACCCAATTTAGTCTACATTTCGCCGTGAAAATACTCATTTAGCGCTGCTAAACTCCGCTTTTCACATCTCATTTAGCCTAAATTGGCTTCATTTTCGCTTAAAACAAAAAGATTAAACCTGCTCTTTGGTTCTTTCCTGATTACCTGATCAGTGGGGCAAAATAAGTGTTCATTTTTTTTTGAGCCAAAGGATTAGATAAGATACTTGAAATGAACCGTATTCTTATCTAATCCTTTGGCAAAATGAACGCTTATTTTTTGTCGCCCTAATAATTTATTGTTTGCTGATCCTTTTGGTGGTGAGAACTTTGTTTTTCTCGCCCATGATCCGCACCAGGTAAATCCCTCTGGGTAGGTCACCAACGTACATTTTTTTGTCGGCTGCAATGTCTTCGAAACTTTTCATCTGGCGGCCTGCCAGGTTGAAAACCATCACTTTTTGCACACCTTGAACGTCAGTTAAACCAATGTGACTGGTCGTTGGGTTTGGGTAAACCTCGATAATGACACCTCGGTCTGCCTCTACCGATGCATACCAATTGCCAGTCTTAGCGCTTGTTTGTCCTATCGCTTTCGGGATTATGAAAAGTACCAGGGTTAAAAAGAGTAAGAAGTGCTTCATGCAATAGTATTTTGGGACAAAATTTTAACACTTTAAAAATACGTTGAGTTCAAGTCTTATGCAAACCTAATTTGGGTATTTGCATTTTTTTAACTTTTAGATGATAAAAAGGTTTAGAAGTTGAGGAAGGTTTGGCTACCGCAGCGACTCAAGCATCAACACTTGTAAATGTCGCTGCGGTAGCCAAACCTTCCTCAACCTTCCTCAACCTTCTCAACTTTTTTTACTCCTCCTCTTTCGCCAGTGCTTCCTTGAAGAGCTCTACAAAAGCTTCCAAACTCACACTGCCCTTATCTCCTTCACCTTGGCGGCGTACTGCTACAGCACCAGCCTCCATTTCCTTCTCCCCAACGATGAGCATATAAGGTATACGTTTTAATTCGGTATCTCGGATTTTGCGGCCAATGGTTTCGCTGCGGTCATCGATGTAGCCGCGGATGTCGTGGGCTGCCAGTTTTTCTTCGATTTCTTTGCAGTAGTCTACAAATTTATCGCTGATCGGCAGCAGGGCATATTGCTCGGGCATCAACCAGAGGGGGAATTTACCCGCCGTGTTTTCAATCAAAATACTGATGAAGCGCTCCATCGACCCAAAAGGAGCACGGTGAATCATCACCGGGCGGTGGGTTTTGTTGTCGGCGCCTACGTATTCCAGTTCAAACCGTTCGGGTAGGTTGTAATCCACCTGAATGGTACCCAATTGCCACTGACGGCCAATGGCGTCGCGCACCATGAAGTCCAGTTTAGGGCCATAGAAGGCAGCTTCGCCCAATTCCATGGTGGTTTTTAGGCCCACCTCACGGGTTGCTTCAATGATGGCGTTTTCTGCGTTGCGCCAATTTTCGTCCGTTCCGAGGTATTTTTCGGGTGTATTGGGGTCGCGCAGGGAGATTTGAGCCGTAAATTCTTTAAAGCCCATTTTGTACAACACCGTCCGAGTCAGGTCCAATACATTCAAGAACTCACCCTTTACTTGATCTTCGGTACAAAAAATGTGGGCGTCATCCTGAGTGAACCCGCGTACCCGCGACAGGCCATGCAGCTCCCCAGTCTGCTCATAGCGGTATACCGTGCCAAACTCAGCGATACGCATCGGCAGATCGCGGTAAGAGTGGGGGCGGTGCGCGTAAATTTCGCAGTGGTGAGGGCAGTTCATCGGTTTAAGCAAAAATTCCTCCCCATCCTTAGGCGTATGGATGGGCTGGAAACTATCCTTACCATACTTGGCGTAGTGCCCGGAAGTGACGTACAATTCCTTGCGGCCAATGTGGGGAGTAGTGACCAGTTTGTAGCCCCGCTTTTCCTGCTCCACGCGCAGGAAGTTCATCAAACGGTCGCGTAGGGCGTTGCCCTTCGGTAGCCAAATGGGCAAACCTGCCCCTACGCGCTCGGAAAACATAAAAAGTTCTAGTTCCTGCCCCAACTTGCGGTGATCGCGTTTGCGGGCTTCTTCCAGCATCACGAGGTGCTCTTGCAGGTCTTTTTGTTTGGGGAAAGTAACCCCATAGATGCGCTGCAATTGCTGGCGCGTATCATCACCTTGCCAATAAGCACCCGCTACGTTGGTCAATTTTACAGCCTTGATGAATCCGGTATCCGGAAGATGTGGCCCACGGCAAAGGTCCACGAAGTTGCCTTGCTGGTACAGCGTAAGGGCTTCGTCGGCGCCGCGTTTTTCAATCAGTTCAATTTTGTATTCGTCGCCTTTCTCCTGGAAAAACGCCAAGGCTTCATCCCGAGTAATGTCTTTGCGGATGTAGCCATTTTTTTGCCGCGCCAATTCGAGCATCTTTTCTTCGATCTTGGGCAGGTCGTCCAGCGAAATTTGTTTGCCACCGGGATCAACATCGTAGTAAAAACCACCTTCGGTAGCCGGGCCCGTGCCAAATTTGATGCCGGGGAACAGGACTTCCAATGCCTCGGCCATCAAGTGTGCAGAGGAGTGCCAAAACGTGGTTTTTCCGTCTTTATCATCCCAGGTGAGCAGCGTCAAGGTCGCGTCGGTGGGGATCGGGCGGGTGGCATCCCACACTTCGCCGTTTACTTTTGCCGAAAGAACCTTCTGGGCCAAGCCCTCGCTGATGGAACGGGCTACTTCAAGCGCCGTTGTTCCTGGTTCGTACTCCCGAACCTTACCATCTGGGAAAGTAATGTTAATCATGGTTTAAGATTTATTTCGCTATAGCGGCTGCAAAAATAGGCAGGATTAGCAGGTTTTCCCATGATTAGGAAAAAAAAGTTGTGGAAGGTTGAGATGGTTGAGGAAGGTTTAGGCTGCCGCAGTGACTTAGACGCCAAGCTTGTAAATGCCGCTGCGGTAGCCTAAACCTTCTCAACCTTCCCCAACCTTTCTAAACCTTTTTCCTTATTTTTGCGGCCAAATCAAGGATAAAACCATGGCAAAAGGAAAAAAAAGTTCTACCCGTAAGCCCAGTTCAACACCCGCTTCGACCCCGCAGCGCACTGTAAATCAAAACCCGAAAGCACAACAATCCGTTCCTGCCTCCGCAAAATCTTCCACAGGTACAGCGGGGTTGATCATTGCCGCACTGGCGTTTTTCCTATATGCTCCTTCCTTGCGCTATGGTTATGTGCTGGACGATCAGATGATGTACGTCAATAACCAGTACGTGCAGGAGGGTTTTGCCGGGATTGGTAAAATTCTGAGTACGGAATCCTTTGCTGGCTTTTTTGGTGAACAAAAAAACCTGCTGGTGGGTGGGCGTTATCGGCCCTTGTCCATCGTTACTTTTGCCGTGGAAAAGGGTTTGTTTGGGCAAAATACCGCCCTGAGCCATTTTGTCAATTTGCTGCTTTACGCCTTATTAGGCTGGTTAACCTACCGCACGCTGCGCCGCATTTTTCCACCGGAGGAAAAAGGCAGTTGGTGGTTTAGCCTGGCGGGTTTGGCTACCTTATTGTATGTACTACATCCCATCCACAGTGAAGCAGTGGCCAATGTCAAAGGTCGCGACGAAATCATGGCGGCCTTGGGGGCAATGGGTGCCTTGTACGCCAGTTGGCGTTATGCGCAAGAGGGGACGATGCGCTGGAACATCATCGCCGCGGTGGTTTTTTTCCTGGGTTTGTTGTCCAAAGAAAATGCCTTGACTTTTATTGCCGTGATTCCACTGGCCTTGTATTACTTCAGCTCAGCCAGCCAGCAAAAATTGCTCATCAATACGGGGACTTTGGTCTTAACTGGAGTTCTATATGTGGCTTTGCGTTATGCCATCGTTGGGCAATTGTTGGGCGGAACAGATGCCGACCCCAATCCGATGAACGATCCTTTTGTCAATCTTTCTGCGGGGAATAAATATGCCACCATTTTCCTGACCTTGGGCTGGTACCTCAAACTCCTGGTTTTTCCCCATCCACTTACCCACGATTATTATCCTTACCATGTACCCGTGGTTGGTTTTGACGATTGGCGGGCTTTGCTGGGACTGGCTTTACACGTTGCCTTGGCTGGAGTGTCCATTTGGGGGCTTTGGAAAAAAAATGTTCCTACGTTTGCCGCGGCCTTTTACCTGATCACCTTGTCGATTGTGTCCAATTTGCCTTTTACGGTGGGGGCTTTTATGAATGAGCGATTTGTGTTTTTACCCTCGCTGGGATTCAGTTTGTTTTCTGCCTGGTTGATTGTGGCATTTTTGCCCAAAAGATTGGGCCTCGCTGTAGGTCAAAGTTATCCGCTGGGCCTGGGACTGATTGTGGTGCTTTCGTTAGGTTATGCGGTAAAAACCTTCACTCGCTTGCCCGATTGGAAAGATGAGAACACCCTCAATCTGGCGGCTTATAATATTTCAACCGGAAGTGCCCGCGCCAAATTGTTTCGGGCAGTAACGATCTTCCGCAATGAATACGCCCAATTGCCTACCAATGAGCTCAAAAAAGCCAAGTTGAATGAAATGATCCCGATGGTGGAAGAGGCTACCCGCATTCTACCGCAGTACAAAGCGGCCTGGGGCTTCATGGCGGGATTGGCTGGTGAAAGGTATAAAATTGACCTACAGCTCAAACCGATGCTGGATGTTTTTGCCAAAGCTGCCGTATACGATCCAGATTCGCAGTCGATTCACGACTTTTTGAAATATGTCAAGCCCAGCTCAGGGGCAGTACCTCCTGTGTTAGCCGATTTTGCATATCAGTTAGGGTATGAACACTTTGCGCAGCAAAAGCGAGACACGGAGCATGCGCGCCAGTATTTGCAATATGGCGTGGGGACGGAAGGGGTGGATTCGAGGATTGAGGCGGCCTTGCGGAATCTGAGGTAGAGGGTACAAATTGAGTAATATCGAATTTTGATAATTTTTATCATTGCTGAGGTGCATCTATGGTGCCTAAGGTTTCTTAGGTGGTGAAAAAGGAAAAAACCTGCTAGCAGGATATTCTTTCACCACCTAAGAAACCTTAGGCACCATAGATGCACTTCAGATTGGTAATCAGCTCCGAGTCACCTCAAAAATAAAACCGCAATCCAACCCCGCCACCCAAATCACCATCAGTGAATTCGAGTACCTGCAACCTTGGAGTGATCTGCGCGAAAAGTTCGAACTGGTCAAAAAACACGTTCAAACCAAAGTTGCCGCTGATGCCTGCACCAATGTAATCTTCGTAGCGGCCGCGCTCATAAAAGGAGATGAAAGCCCCAGGGCCGTAAAAGAAATTGACATTGCGGGCACCGCCCAGGGGTTTGTGGTACAAGGCATGTACATTGACGAACAAATAATCGTTCAAGTCCCAGGCGGCTAAAATGTCAACCGAAGCCTTACCTCCATTGTAAAACTTCAGGGTCAAACCACTTGGGTCACCTACCTGTAAACCCAGTCCAACACTTCCACTTTTCACCTGCGCTTGTACCGCAACTGTACTCAATCCAGTCAGGACGAGTAGCAAAACGAATAGGATCTTTTTCATTTGATTAAAATTTGGGTGTTACTAGAGGGGACTAGATCAGCAGTCAAACGTATAAAAGAATTGTGTAAGTGTACGTTGGTGGGCAAAAAAAAGGCCGACCACGTCAGGTAGTCGGCAATGATATTGGGTACTCTAACTCTAAATCAACCTAGGTCAAGTCGTTGGCCAAGGCCAAGACTCGGTGACGCTTTTGCCAATCACGGGCTTCCAATTCTTTTTTGGATTGGCCTTGATTTGGCGCGCCAGTTCAATCTGCCGAGGCGACAACACCTCTTCTGGCGACTTGCCTCCAGCCAAAAGGCTATTGGCACGCGCCGCTTGCAACTCCGTCATCGGCAGAAATCGATAATGACTTTGATAAAGGTAATATTTACTTTCGGGATCAGGGCGATAAGTTGAAGGTTCTTTCACTTTGCCTTTTCCCAAGACCTTTTCTACTTTGACTTGCTCTTGTGCATCAGCGGTGAAAACGCCATCGGCACACTTCACTTTACTTCCCGATTCAATCAGGTTTTCAAAAGAAAGCAAGCGGGGATTGTACTCCACAGTCACCACTTCGCGGCCAGCCATAAATCCAGCTTCGGTAGCCACTACTCCCGGGAGTTTCCCCAGTTCTTTTTCGCCAGTCCAAAAACAGTACATCGATAAGGTAACTGTTTTGGTGCCCAGGGTCTTGCTCTGGAATTCTTCCCGCAACAAAGCCAGGTAAGTTGGTACCACCAGATTGCTTTTTTCCAGCGCAACCATCATTGAATTTAACACCGCCAAGGGCGAATAATTTCCTGAAACGCGCTCGGCGAGGTTCTTTTTACTGGCATCCACAATGCGTACAACCGGATTGTTCCAGGCGGGTTCATTGTAGAATTTGAGCACTTCGGCATCTTTGCCACCTTTGTTGTTGTAAATCGCTACAGGTACAAAAAGGGATTCGATCGCTTCAGCAATCAAGGGATGACTGAGTACTTCCGCGCCATAACGCTGACAGGTACTACATCCGGGAACTTCCTGAAAGAGCAAAAACACCGGTTTTTGTTCTTTTTTGGCCCGAGCCAAACCTTGTTCAAAATCACGCACCCACGTAACTTTCCCCAACTCCGCCGGAGCTTGGGTGCCCTGGGATAGGGCGATACTGGAGAAACCCAGCATCAAGGTTAATATCATTATGGTGTGTCTGAACATACAAGCGATCAAAATTATGCTTGCAAAATGAAACTATTACAGCACTTGAAATGTAGCGGTGGAGACAGTTTGGAAATAGTTTTCACAGAACTGTATATTTGCTTCAATTCAGCTCAACTCATGGAAAACATCAACATCACACGCGACAAGTACCTCATTACCACGGACAAAGCGAGTTTGGACCTGCATGCTGTGCACCAGTATTTGTCCAAAGAATCGTATTGGAGTCGTGGAATTCCCTTCGAAACGGTAAAAAAGGCTGCACAGCACTCGCTCACTTTTATCGTCCTTTGTGGGGAGGAACAAGTGGGTTATGCCCGCATCATTTCCGACTTTTCCATCTTTGCTTACCTTGGCGATGTTTACATTCTGGAAGCGCATCGCGGCCAGGGTTTGTCCAAATGGTTGATGGAAACCATCATGGGGCATCCTGAATTGCAAGGGTTGCGGCGCTGGATCCTGGCTACCAGCGATGCACATGGTTTGTATGCACAGTATGGCTGGAAACCCGTCGCGAATCCGGCGATTTGGATGGAAGTGCACAATCCAGAAGTTTATAAAATGACGAATGACGAATGACGAATCTGGAGCGTCACCATCAAGGTTTGTTGAAGACTACAACCAAATGGAACTCCAATCTTGCGTTTCCAAACAATCTCAGGAGCTACCACCCCATTCGTCATTCGTCATTCGTCATTCGAATTATTCGTCATTCCAAAATACCTTACCATGTTACTTGAAACCTTACAAACTTTATTCAAAAGAGATCTTGAGCGCCTTACGCAGGAAATTGGCCAATACCAAAATGAGGCCAATATTTGGATCATCGATGGCAACATCAGCAACTCGGCAGGGAACCTCTGCTTGCACCTGATCGGCAATTTGAACACTTACATCGGCGGGGAATTGGGCAAAACGGGGTACATCCGCGATCGGGACCTGGAGTTTTCACAAAAAAACGTCCCGCAAGCTGAACTCATCCAAATGGTGGAAAATACCCGCAAAGTAGTGGATGAGGCCTTGAGTAGGGTCACATCTGAACAATTAGAGGCGGAATACCCACTGGAAGTGTTTGCTGGAAAAATGTCGACGCAGTTCTTTTTGGTGCATTTGGTGGCACATTTGTCGTATCATTTGGGGCAGGTTAATTATCATCGGAGGTTGTTGGAGTGAGGAATGACCAGCTGGTCACTGAGCGTAGTCGAAGTGCCAGCTGGTCATTCCTCAATCAATCCCCCCAATTTGCCCTAGTCAAATCCCGCCAAAAGTGCCTTGACTGCCTTCCTCCATCCCCCTACTTTGGCAGCATAAAACCACACTATGCGCCGCAAAGCCATCGATTATGACGCCATGTTCAAAGACTTCCTTGGCGACTTTTTCCCAGATTTTGTCGCCTTTGTCAATTCCGAGCTGTTTGCAGCCATAGATTGGGCACAAGGCTATGTTTTCCTTGAACAGGAACTCATCAACGCGCTGCGCGGCAAGTTCAAACTCCGAGGAAAAAGACGGCATACGGATAAACTGGTCAAAGTCCAACTCCTCAATGGGGACCAACATTTCATATTTGTCCACATCGAATTTCAGCACCAAGCTGAAAAAGGATTTGCCCTTCGCATGTTCCTCTACCGCGCCCTCATCCAATTGCGCTACGGACTGGAAGATATTTCCGCATATGCAGTGTTCACCGGAGCACCTCCTCCTGAGGAAGAAACCATATACCTCAAACCCTCTTTCGGCACCGAACTGGCTTATCGCTTCCAGTCAATTATTGCGGTAACCTTGCCCGAAGAACAACTACTCAATTCGATAGACAATGCCTTCGCCTTAGCTATGCTGGCCGCCCAGTATGTTTACCGCAGCAGAAATGATCCTCACTTGCGCTTTGCATTGAAGGTCAAACTCTTCAATTTGCTGCGCAATCACTCCAATATCCACTTTGAACGCACTGTCAAATTGTTTATCTTTGTACGCGACTTGATCAATTTACCGAAGAAATTGGAGAACGAATTTGAGGTAAACCAGTTTTCATTAGTGTTTCCAAATGAACCAACAATGATTGTTACGCAAGGCACCAAAAATTTTACTGAAAAGTTATACGAACATGTTTTCGGGTATAGCCCAGCTGAAGTATTGGCTAAAGAACGCCAAAAAGCTGAATTAGAATTTCAAAAGAAGGCTGAACTGGAACGCCAACTCCTCCTCACCCATACCATCCACAACCTCCATCAACTGGCCCAAATGGACATTCCTCAAATCGCCCTGATGATGGGAATTGCTGAAACGGAGGTACAGGAGATTTTAAACACGCAAACACCTCCTTCTCAAGAGGAATAATGTAAACCTATTTTAGTACAAGCTTTTTACGTGTAATGAGATTTTAGGGCGACACTTTTTTCATTAACTGTACATAACTTAGAACTAATTGATGAGTAACGTCCATTTTGAAAGTTTATCGTACCAATCTGCCAAAACTTGATATAGTTCTTTGCTTTTCAGCTCCATGATCATTTCATCATGGTATTCCAACTTAGCTATTTGATCATCGAAAGAAACCATGGAAACATGGTATCCAAATGAAGAAGCAGAATACTTCCCATTGAATATGTTTTCAAAGTCTTCAAGTATTGATTTAAGTTGATCTAAAGTTAAATTGCTGATTTCATCTGCTAAAACCCACAACCGTTGATCATTGAATAATAAGACTGGTCTTTGAATTTCGTAATCCATAATTTAGCATTATCGTGAAGATGCTATTAAATGACGAGTGACGAATCGCCAACGTTGGAAGGTATTCGTCACTCGTCATTCCGATTCATCACTCCACCAAAGCCGGTATCCCCTGCTTCTTAAACTCCTCATTGTACCCCTGAATCTCCTTCTTCAGATTCTGCAAACCCAGTTGCTGCTTGGCCCATTCTGCGCTCAAATCAGCAAAACGATCACGGTTGCCCTGGGTGATGCGCGGGTCGTGTACGTCTACCCTACCCCGTACAGTGAAGAGTTCGGCGCTGAGTTTGCTGGGCCAGTTGATCACATCCTGGCCGTTTTTGGTACGCGGTTCCACCAGTTCACTTTCCAGATCGTTGATTTTTTTGACCAGATCCTGGCCTTTTTTTAGCAAATCAGCCGCCGCTTTGTTGTCTTTGAGCACTTCGTTGTAAGCGTCCAGTTGTTTGCGGACTTTGCGCAATTGGTGTACCGACTGGTGGATCGTGTTGATTTGTTCAGCCAGTTTTTGCAGCATGCTTTGCTGGGCCTGCCAGTCGGCGGGGTTGACATTGATGCGGGGGTCGGGCAAGACCTCTACGCTTTGTTCCAACACCTGGCCACGGTGGCTCAGGCGGATTTTGTACATTCCAGGAGCGACCCGATGCCCACGGTAATCCCCATAAATGAACACGCCCGACACATCGGCCAGGCCATCGGTGCGGAAATCCCAGGCAAAGCGGTTCACACCAGCGTCTGCAGGTAAAATCGGTTCTGGTCCTGGGCCTCCGGGGTAACGCTTGTAGTTTTCGTCCTTCTTGTTGCTCAACTTGCGAATCACTTTGCCACTTGCATCCAGAATTTCAACCCGCAGTGAATTGGTATCGGCTTTTTCCTTGAGGTAATAATCAAAAATGACGCCTTCCGCCGGGTTCATGCCCACACCCGGTGCGCCTTCGCCTGAGAGGTAAGCCGATCCTCCACCAAAGCGACGGGTAGCCTGAGGTTTGAACAAATGAACTGGAGCCGTGCCTACCACACCCTTGGCCTGTTGGAAAGCCCCCAGGTCGTCAAAAATCCAGAAGGCGCGACCAGCGGTAGAGGCGACCAGGTCGTTGTTGCGGATTTGCAAGTCGGTGACGGGCACCACCGGGAAATTGAGCTGCAAACGATTCCATTGCATCCCGCCATCGGTCGACAGGTAAAACCCACGTTCCGCTCCGCCATAAAGTAGGCCCTTGACCACTTTATCTTCTCGTATAACTTTGATGAAATCATCCGCGTCGATGCCCGTGGCAATTTTTATCCAGCTTTTGCCATAGTCAGTGGTTTTGTAGGTGTACGAAATGAAGTCATTGAATTTGTAACGCGTGCCGGAGATGTAGGCAGTACCCGGATCGTGGGGGGAAACCTCGATGGATTGGATCATACACTCGGGCAGGTCTTTTGGGGTAATGTTGGTCCAGGTTCGCCCATCATCTCGGCTGACGTGTACGAGGCCACAGTCCGACCCGGTATAAATCACCCCTTTTTCCAAACTGGATTCAATCAGGTAATAAATGGTGTTGTAGTTTTCGCCACCAGCCCCTTCATTGGTGAAAGGGCCACCGCCGACTTCCTGTTTGGTGGTATCGTTGCGGGTGAGGTCGGGGCTGATTTTTTCCCAATTCAAACCCCCATCGCGGGTGCGCAGCACCACGTTCCCAGTATGGTAGATCACTTTGGGATCGTGTGGCGAGCTGATGATTGGGGCGTTCCAGTTGAAGCGGTACTTCATCTTTTTGGGAGGATTGGCCAGGTTGAGTGCGGAATACGCCATGACGTCCTTGCTCTCGTTGGTGCGCGTATCCAGGGCTTCAATGATGCCTTGATAGCAGCCTCCCAATAATACTTGTGGATTATTTTGATCAAAAGCAACAAAAGCACTTTCACAACCTGGGCCGATGAACCAATCAGTGACGCCGATATCCGACCCATTGTTGCGGCTGGAAATGACCACCGAAGTGTTGTCTTGCTGCCCGCCATAGACTCGGTAAGGGAAAAGGTTGTCGGTATTGACGCGGTAAAACTGCGCGGTGGGTTGATTGCCCTGGGTGGACCAGGTTCGGCCGGTATTGAAAGAAATTTCGGCCCCGCCGTCGTCGCCCAGTACCAGGTTTTGGTTGTTTTGCGGGTTGATCCAAAGATCGTGGGTGTCCCCGTGTCCAACGCGGATGGTACTAAAGGTGCGGCCCCCATCAATCGAGCGGGTCATGGGTGCATTGAGCACGTACACGACGTCGGCATTGACTGGATCAGCGAACACTTCCATATAATACCAGGAACGAGAGTTGATGTTTTGATCGGAGCTCAGCAAGGTCCAGGATTCCCCAGCATTGTCGGAGCGGTACAGCCCTGACTTGGTTTTTTCCGCTTCCACAATGGCGAAAACCCGGTTGGGGTTGACGGGTGACACGGAAACCCCAATTTTACCCAAGTCTTTGGGCAAACCCTCGTTGATTTTTTTCCAGGTTTCGCCCCCATCGGTTGATTTCCAGAGGCCAGATCCCGGGCCACCACTTTCCACTTTCCAGGGCGTGCGGCGGTGCTGCCAGGTGGCTGCGTACAAAATGCGGGGGTTGGTATGATCCATACTCAGGCTGGAGGCACCGGAGTTTTCATCGATGTAGAGGACTTTTTTCCAGGTTTTGCCCCCATCTGTGGATTTATAAATGCCCCGCTCTTCGTTGGGGCCGTGCAAGGCGCCTTGGGCAGCCACGTACACCACATCGGGGTTTTGGGGGTGGATGATGACATCCGAGATGTGGCGGGTTTTTTCCAAACCCATGTTTTTCCAGGTTTTGCCTGCATCAACGGATTTGTATACCCCATCGCCGTAGGTGGTCATCACGCCACGAACGGCGTGCTCGCCCATGCCCGCGTAAATCACGTTGGGGTCTGATTCCGCTACGGCGATGTCGCCCACGGTGCTAGATTTGAACTGGCCATCCGAAATATTGGACCAGTTCAGGCCAGCATCTTCGGTTTTCCAGATGCCACCACCGGTATAACCACAGTAATAGAGGTTGTCGTTGCCAATTACCCCAGCTACCGCGTTGGAGCGACCACCCCGGAATGGGCCAATGTTGCGCCAGCGCAGGCCAGCGAAGTTTTTGGCATCAAAAGTATTCGTGATGACTGGTGCAGGAGCAGTGACTGGGGGCGTATTTTTCTTTTTTTGCCCCCAAAGGTTGACGCTGAGTAAGAGTAAACCCAGCAGTGAGAAGTGGTACAGTTTTTGCATGTTTTTGGTCAGTTGTGTAGAGCCTGACCAAATATAGGGAACCCTGGGTAAGATTGTTTATTTTGTCAAGACCTCCGAGTAAAAATTTCCTTCGCGGTACTCGTCCAGTACATGTCGAACGGTTTGGGTGAGGTTGTTGGGAAGTTTATCGAGGTAAAACCATTCGGCTTCTTTGAACTTGTGGGTTTCTTTGGCTTTGAGGTCCCCTTCCCAGTAATAGGCCTTGAAATACATGACGATGCGCTGCTGCTGTTTCTTGATTTTATGCAATACGTGAACCAAATGAAGGTCTTCGGGTTTGAGTAAAATTCCGGCCTCTTCAAAGCTTTCGCGAATGACCGATTGTCGGGCCGATTCACGCAGTTCTACATTTCCCCCGACAAGTGTGTAGTTCCCTCCATTGGGTTTGGTTTGCTTCAAGAGCAAAATTTGACCTTTGTGGTAGAGGATCAAGCGCGCCTTTACATTGATGTTTCCTATGTCCATTCGATACCGGGTTTGAATGAGTGATGTACCCCTGACAAAAATCAGCGTCTACACTAGGGCCAAATATAGCAACACTTGTGGAATCACCTCACTAAAACATTGGGATGATATTCAACTAAATATTTTTTACTATTTTTGTTCTTGATTTCCCGTGAACTTGCCTGATAATGTGCCTTAACCTTAACTATTTATTTAAACAAAAGAGCGCTTATGCATTACGAAAACGTTCTGGCGACCATAGGCAATACCCCACTGATTCGCATGAATCGTATTGCGCAGGGAATTACAGCCAAGGTATTCGCAAAAGTTGAATCCTACAACCCGGGGCAAAGTGCCAAAGATCGCATCGCCCTATTCATGATTGAAGAAGCGGAGCGCAGCGGCAAGCTCAAACCGGGTGGTACGATTATAGAAGCAACTTCTGGCAACACGGGTTTCAGTATCGCAATGGTAAGCGCCATCAAAGGTTACCGCTGCATCCTTACCCTGACGAGCAAAGCCTCGCAGGAAAAAATTTCCCTCCTCAAATCAATGGGTGCGGATGTCGTCATCTGCCCGGTAGATGTAGAGCCTGCGGACCCTCGTTCCTATTATTCAGTCGCCGAGCGCATCGCGCACGAAACGCCAAACGCTTTTTATCTGGCTCAAAACTTCAACCTGGACAACGCTGAAGCGCATTACCGCTCCACTGGGCCAGAAATTTGGGCACAAACCCAGGGCAAAATCACCCATTACGTCTGCTGTGCGGGCACCGGTGGTACCCTTTCGGGAACAGCTAAGTTTTTGAAAGAAAAAAATCCCAAGATCAAAATCATTGGGGTGGATGCTTATGGCTCCGTTCTGAAAAAATTCTGGGAAACCCACGAATATGACCCCAACGAAATCAAACCTTATAAGGTAGAAGGTTTGGGGAAAAACATCATTCCCCACAACATGAACTTTGAGTTGATAGATGATTTTATCAAAGTGACTGACAAAGACAGTGCATTCCAGGTGCGGGATTTGGCTAAATACGAAGGATTGATGGTGGGATATTCCAGCGGTTCGGCGATGCAGGCAGTGTTTGAAATTGCGGATACCCTTACCGAAAACGATGTGGTGGTGACGCTGTTCTCAGATCACGGCTCGCGTTACTTGGGCAAGGTATTCAACGATGACTGGATGGTTGAACAAGGCTGGATGGAATGTGTACCTTCCGAAGCAGCAGGCTCAGTGGGCAGTACGCCACCGCTGATCCACCACGAACATCCGGAACCTACGGAAGGAACCAGCAGCTCCAGCTCTTATTTTTACAGCTACGAAGCCATGCGCGACCGCTACATCAAATACTATCGGACGTATCGTTTGAAGTACAAAAAATACATTCGCTTGACGCGGCAAACATTGGGACTGTAAAAATGTTCCAAGGTTCCAGGTTCCAAAGTTCTAGGGTTCGGGTTCCAACTCTGGAACTTTGGAACCCTGGAACCTTTAGAGCGGTGACTTTTATTACCTTGACAATTCCATTTCCGGCGCTTATTTTTGCGTCGGATTTACAAATTTCCGACCTAACATATGAAGACTGAGAAAAAACAAGCGTATTTGTCGAATGAAGATGTTTCGGTTCCACTGTTCAAAAACAAGTGGGTCGATCGTTTTACCCGTACACATATCGCCATTCCTGTATTGGTATTTTTTGTGTACTCAGCCTGTTTACTGTATTACACTATCGTAAAAACGGACCTGAGTTGGCCGGTTGTAACGGGTTTGTTCTTTGCAGGTTTGTTGGTTTTTACCCATGTGGAATACCTGGTTCACCGCTATGTGTACCACATGGAAGGGGACACTCCTGCCAAAAAAGAGGCGCAATACAAAATGCACGGGGTACACCACGATTATCCAAAGGACAAACAACGTTTGGCGATGCCTCCATTTTTGAGCATCACCATTGCCACCATCCTGCTGTTGATCTTTGAATTGATCCTGGACAAGTACTCCTTTTCATTCCTGGCGGGATTCCTGGTGGGTTATGCCATGTACTTGCTGGTGCATTATTCGGTGCACATTTTCCGCGCGCCCAATAATTTCCTGAAAGCTTTGTGGGTCAACCACTCCATTCACCACTACAGCCCGGAAGATGCCATGTTTGGTGTTTCTTCACCGTTGTGGGATTATGTGTTTGGGACTACGCCGAAGAAGAAGGGGATTAAGACGGCGGAGATTGTGGTGAACGATCACCTCTGATATTTCGTTTTTTAAGAATAAAAAAAATCCGCAGTTGGGCTTTGAAGCTTGGCTGCGGATTTTTTTATGATTACGGCTAGCTTATACCTTCACCTTATTCCCAAACATCCCCCGCGCATACTTCAACTTCCGAATCTGCGCAGGTGCTTCCTCTCCCAGTAAAAAACCGTACAAGCGCAATTGCTCCACGTTGTCACAAATGACCTTAAAGATACCTGCGGTGGGAATGGCAAAAACCATGCCTGGAAGCCCCCAAATCAAGCCGCCCATGAGTAAGGCCAGCAAAGAACTAAGTGGATTAAGGTTGACGCTGGAGCCGACAATTTTGGGGGTAATGAAATTATTGTCCAAAAATTGCACAAGGATACACACCCCGAAAGCACCCACCGCGTACATGGGCGATTCTTTGGTCACCAGGGCAACGGCTACGGGAATCAGGCTGCCAATCATGACGCCCACATAAGGAATAACGTTGAGCACTGCTGCAATAAAGGCCAGCAAGATGGCGAATTTCAAGCCCAGGAGCAAAAAGCCAATCGAGCCCAATACACTGAGGATCAATATCATCAGCAACATCCCTTGAAGATACTGTTGGGATACATGCGAAACTTTACGAATAATTTCCAGTACTTTTTGATGGCTTTCGGGGGCAAGGAACTCAATTGACTTTTTGAATTTTTCTCGGTACAGCAACATAAAAAACATAAAAAACGGGATTAGCGCCAGCCCGGCTACCGCCGCACCCGTTGCTGTAAATATGTTCATGGCACTATTTGCGCCTTCATCAATGATGCTGTCCGTTTTTTTGCGCAGCCAGTTGGACTGCGTTTCGCGGCTCACGTTAAAATGCTGTTCAATGTATGTTGAGATATAGGATCCTTTTTCTTCCAGGGCGCTTTGCATCATGGGCATATCGCTGGTAAACGACAAAATTTGCCAGGATAAAAAGCCAAACATAGCTGTTCCCATTGCAAGCACTGCCAATACGCCCACCAGCCCAGCAAACCAGGTAGGGAGCCGCCAACGTTCTAATTTCCACACAATCGGCAAAACCAAAAAGGACAGGAGTGTAGCCGACAACAAGGGGATCAGGATCGATTGTGCCCAGTACAATCCGCACAACAACAAAGCTATGGAAAGCAAAAAGCAAGTCACACGCAGATAAAATGGCGAGGTTTCGGCAGACGATCCAATCATGAGGAGTGCTTTAAAGTTAAGAAAAAAAAGCCGCCCAGCTCCGAGGCGGCCTCTCAAACTGTACTGTGTGCTGCTGACTAAAATTTCTTTTTAGGTTTACTAAACTTTTGAAGTTTAGTAAACCTAAAACCCATTAATCCTTGGTTTTGAGATTGTCGGCGATGCGCTCCATACGGTAGGCGACGCTATTTTTGAAATCAGCCCAACCTTCTCCGATGTTGTCACCGATCCGATTCAGGTCTTTATTCAATTCCTGACGATCTTGTTCCAGGGCATTGCGGCGTTCTATCCACCGCACCTTTTCCTTTTCCGAGGCTTGTTCGATTTTTTGATCCAGTTCGGCAATAGCCTGGTCTAGTTCACGGCCTTGTTGGCGCATGTTTTCAGCCAATTCGTCGCGCTCAGTGCGCATGGCCTGACCAACATCCTCAGCGGCGTCTTTGAGGTTTTCGCCAGCACGGTCCAGGTCTTCCTGAGCAGCTTCAGCGGATTTATTCTGATTTTGGCAGGAGGTGGTACTTGAAAATACCCACATGGTGCCTAAGGCAATTAACAACACAAAAATAATGGCTCTCTTTTTCATAGTAAACAATTTCAGGAATGGATGATTAAACAGTGTTCAAAGGGGGCCGTGGTTTTACACATTCGTTCGTCCACGCCCAGCGATCAGCGTAATGATGAACACTGCAATGGCTATAAAGAAGAGGATTTTGGCAAAAGTAGCCGCGCCAGCGGCAATACCGCCAAATCCAAACACTGCTGCAATAATGGCGATGATGAGAAAGGTGATTGACCAACGTATCATGGCATTTCAATTTTGAAGGTGGTTTAATACCTTCTCTGGTAAAAAAGCTATACCACGAATTGATTGGTGAAAAGCAGCGACAAAGTGGGGAATTGTGTGGAATTTCGGGGCATTGATAGGCCGATTACCGTTTCAACCAAACGGTGAAGGTGGCACCCTGGCCTTCGCTGGATTGTACTTCGATGTTGCCGCCGTGCAATTGTACAATGCTGAGGGCACCAGCCAGGCCCAGCCCTACCCCATTGACTTTGTTGGAAAAATAGGGTTCAAAAATGCGATTTTGAACTTCCCGAGGAATTCCGGGGCCATTGTCCCGGATCACGATTCCAACCTGTTGGGGAAAATTCAGGACTCGAATGGTCAATTCACCCTGGCCTGCTTCCATGATTTCAACCCCGTTGATGATGATGTTGAGTAGTGCTATTTTCAATTTTTCAAGGTCAACCTGGATAATTTCCTGCTCCGGTTGATAAGCTCTGACTAATTTGATGTTTTTTAAAGCAATGCGGTCCGCAGCCATTTCAAGGGTTTGCTCCAGCACCTCGTGTATGGTAACAGCTTGTAAAGTGAGCTGGCCAGGGTTGCTGGTTTGTAACAACTCAGTAACCAATAGACCGATGCGTTTGCTGTTGCGCTCAATGATTTCCAGGTAATCTGCCAATTCGGGGTCTTTGTTTTCCAGTAACAATTGGCCAACAGCCAGGTCGATATTGGTCAAGGGATTGCGAATCTCGTGGCCAAGGGTGCGCATAAATCGCCCGGTTGCGGCCAGTTTTTCTGCCCGCATCAACTCTTCTGCTGCTTTGCTGCGCTCGAGGGTGTAACGAATGCTTCGCTCCAGTTTTTTGGAATCCAGCTCGTGTTTTTCCAGATAATCAGCTACTCCTGAACGGATGGCTTGCACATCAACCTGGGTATCCCCTTTTCCGGTCAACAAAATAATGGGTGCCCGCAGGTCCAATTCCCTGGCCACCGCAACCAGATCCAAGCCAGTACGAAAACCCAGGAGGTAATCAAAAAAACAGAGGTCGAAATGTTGGGTGGAAAACAACTGCAAAGCCTGGTCGTAGGAAGGAGCCCAAGAAATGGTAAAATCCTGTCCGGTGATGCGATTCAAATATTCAGAGGTAAGAAAAAAATCATCTTCATCGTCATCTACAATGAGTACCGCCAATGTTTGAGCCATGTTGAGTTTTTTTATTCAAAAGGTAAAACGATGGTAAATATTGCTCCTGCGCCTGGTACTCCAGTAGCTTTGATGACACCTCGATGGTTGTCCACTACCTTTTTGCAAATGGCCAGGCCAATTCCGGATCCCTGGTATTCAGAAACACCGTGCAATCGTTGAAAAATGTTGAAAATCCTTTCTGCATTTTCCTGATCAAAACCAATCCCATTGTCGGCAAATTCCAGCACGCAATACTCGGCCTCCGTCCACAACTCAAGCTCGGGCAGTTCGGCAGTAGTGGCCCGGCGGTAACGAACGTCAATCACGGTGGGGACATCCGGGTGTTTAAACTTACAGGCGTTGTCCAACAGGTTTTGAAAAAGTTGCTGCATTTGGGAAGGTACCGCCCGGATCACGGGAAGTTCCGTGGGAATATTCAAAGTAATTTCGGGCTGATCAAGGAGGTTATTGTCCGTTAAGACATCCTGCAAAACCTGCCCTAAATCCGTGGGCACCATCCCACCATCGCTACGGGTAGACCGTGAAAACGACAACAAATCATCAAGCAAGCGCTCCATCCGTTTGGTCGAGTCCAGGATGCGCTCCAGGTACACTTGGCCCTGTCCAGTGAGGGCTTCGGCGTAACGGTCCGACAACAATTTGCCAAAGGATTGAATTTTGCGCAAGGGGGCGTGCAGGTCATGGGAAGCGACGTAGGCAAAGTTTTCCAGCTCCTGGTTCGAGCGGTCGATGCGTTTGTTGAGTAGTTCGAGCTCGCGCTGTTTGCGGGTCAGGGCGGTGATGTCTTTGATGAGCAAAACCCCTATAAATTTTTTATCCTCGGCTGGTTCATGTTCTGCAGCATAAATAGCCGTCGTGTAAAAACTCCCCTCAATTTCGTGCTCGGAATCGTACCGACTATTGTTTTGAAAAAGGGTAGTGACTGGATCTTTTAAAAAAGAAAACTTGCCACTTTCAATGAGTTCGTGAAGGTTTTTGCCCACAAAATTTTCCTCGGCTTGCAGGCGTACAAAACGTGGACTTCCCTCGGTCATGATGATTTTGAAATCTTGATCAAAGAGGAAAATTTCATTATCGGCCAACGAAGTGGCTAAAAGTTGATACAATTTGAGCATCCTTGCGCTCTCGTCTACTGTTGTTTCAGGCTGGGTAGAATTTTTCATGTTGTACTATTTGATGTTGTACATTTTCAGCTTGTTGTACAGGGTCTTTCGATCAACCCCCAACAATTGAGCTGCTTTACTTTTATTGAAGCGGGTTTGGTACAGCACCTGCATGATCATCTGGTATTCAGCGCCCTGGGCAATGGATTTTAGGTCGGTATGGGCAGGAATCGGCGTTGCTTCAGGTAGGGGTAAGGAACTCAAATTCGGGGTTTCGACCGGAAGTGCCTCATCTGTACGGTATCCAGTTTGTTGTTCTGGGGCTGAAGGGTTTGTTTCAATTTTATCCTCCATTCCCAGGCGGGCGTAATGCGTAATTTCAAAAGGCAGGCATTTGGATTCCACCAAAGGGCCGTCGGTCAACAAGGTGGCGCGTTTGATCACATTTTTGAGTTCTCGAATGTTGCCATACCAGGGGTAGTTCAAAAAAAGTTGTTCCACTTCGGGGGTGAATCCGCTGATGTTGCGCTGGAGTTCTGCGGAGGTTTGTTGCAAGAACTGTTGGGCAAACACAATGACATCTTCCCGCCGTTCGCGCAAAGAAGGCATCTCGATGCTGAACTCATTGAAGCGATGGAAAAGATCCTCCCGAAATTTTCCTTTTTTACTTGCTTCAAACAAACGCTCGTTGCTGGCTACGATGATGCGCACGTCCAGGCTGATTTCCTTGCCGCCGCCGATGCGTTTCACTTTCCGTTCTTGCACTACCCGCAAGAGGGAAACCTGCACATCGTAAGGCAGGTTGGCTACTTCGTCCAAAAACAAGGTACCGCCATTGGCCATTTCAAAATGCCCAATTTTGGTTTGTACGGCACCAGTGAAGGCTCCTTTTTCATGCCCAAACAATTCGCTGTTGGCCAAATCCCTGGAAATGGCGCCACAATCCATGGCAACAAAGGGTTGGTTTTTGCGTGGGCTGCGATCGTGAATCATGCGGGCAGCCGATTCTTTGCCCGAGCCACTTTCACCATATATGATCACACTGTAATTGGTGGGGGCAACCAGGTCAATTTGTTTGTACAGAGCTTGTGCCATTGGGCTTTGCCCAACGATGTATCCCTGCGGGGCGGGGCTGCTGTTGGCACGGCTTTTAGATATTTTAACTCCGATATTGGCCTCTGAGTTGGCATTAGATTCAGGCTGCACCGGAGTTTTTGGCGAAGCCAAAGCCCGTTCAATGCTCAGCAGAATTTCATCCGGTACAATGGGTTTGGTGATGTAATCCAGCGCACCTTGCTTCATCACATTGACGGCGGTGCGGATATCGGAATACCCCGTCATCACGAGTACGGGGAGATCAGGATGATGTTCGCGAAAATGGGCCAGCACTTGGCTGCCTTCCATATCACCCAAGCGAAAATCGGTAATTACCAAATCGAATACCTGGGCTTTGGCTGCCGCCATACCCGCAGCTCCACTGTGGGCCGTGGCTACTTCGTAACCTTTGCGCGTCAGGAAGCGCTGCAAAAGCAGACACAAATCCAAATCGTCGTCGATGGTCAAAATTTTTGCTTGGCTCATACTCTTCTGGGTTGTGGGGCAAAAACAAATGCTCATTTTTTCTGAGCCATAGGATTAGATAAGACACTTAAGTTAAACCGTTTACTCATCTAATCCCACAGCAAAATGAACACTTATTTTATTATTGCCCCTTGCGCATTTTTGCAGCGGGTAAATGTAAAATTTCGCGGTATTTGGCCACGGTTCGTCGGGCCAAAACATATCCCTTTTCGGCCAGTTTTGCTACAATGTCCTGATCAGAAATGGGGTTGTTTTTGTCTTCTTCGGCAACGATGGAGGAGAGGGCGTCCATGATTTCTTTGTTGGTCACCAGGTCTCCGTCGGTGTTGGCGATGCCCTGGTTGAACAGGGATTTGAGGTGGACAATGCCAAAATCGGTTTGAGCATATTTGGTGCTGGTCACACGAGATATGGTCGATACATCAAAACTAGTTATGGCCGCGATGTCTTTCAAGCCCATTGGCCGCAACTGTTTGGGGTCTCCACTTTGAAAATATTTAGGCTGTAATTGTACGATGCCTTGCATGGATAGGAGCATGGAGTTTTCCCGCATCCGAATCATTTCAATGAACCATACTGCCGCATCCATTTTTGATTTCAGGTAACCATGGTTGTCTTTTTCAGCACCCTGGCGTTTGGCCTTGCGCAATTGCTCCAACTTGTCCATCATTGCACTGCTCAAGCGCAGTTCAGGACTGCCCTTCATCAAAGAGACGTTAAAAAGTCCTGCTTCATTTTGTTCCACCAGAAATTCGGGAATGATGTTTTGGTTTTTATACAACATTGCGCCGTTGTCGCCAACGGGTTTAGGGTTCAATTTGGTGATCAGTTCTATCGCGTGTTTCAGTTCATCGCTGCTGATGTGTAAAGCCGTTTTGATCTGATCGTAGTGGTGTGCGCCCAAATCTTCCAGATGGGTATTGATAATTTTCCAGGCGCTTTGAATGTAGGGGGTTTGATTGGGTTTGTTTTCAATCTGTAGCAAGATGCATTCACGCAGATTCCGAGCTCCTACCCCGACGGGTTCGAGCGATTGCAGCGTTTCCAATTGCTCTAGCAATTCGTCTTCCGTTGCGTAAAGCTGTTGGGCAAAAGCCAGATTGTCCATAATGTCTTCCAGGGAAATCCGCAGGTAGCCGTCATCATCCAGATTGTCGATCAGGTAATGGGTCAGGAGTAGTGCTCGTTCGGACAGGGAGAGCATCGTCAATTGTTGGCGCAGTGCATCGCGGAAATCACTTTGTTCTACCAAATTGCCCAAAAAAGGGAATTCAGCATTCGATTTTTCCTCGGTTCGGGTCCGGTAATCGGGAATAAAGTCCTCTTGCTGGTAACCTTCCAGGAATCCGCCACGCTCGTCATCGATCCGGGTATCCATTTCTGCGGAGCGCTCCGTATCCATATCGAGGCTTGAATTGGTTGTATTGCTTTCCAACACTGGATTTTCTTCCAACTCATCATAAATTTTCTGTTCCAATTCAAGAGCATTGAATTGGATAAAATTTAGCAACTGGATTTGCTGCGGCGACAGTTTGAGCAACTGCTTTTGGCTGAAGTGTTGGTTTTGACGTAGCATACTTGGTTAACAAAAAAAAGCATGCCAAGGTTAAAGTACACCCCAAGTTGAGGTTTTTTGTGGCATTAATTCTACACTTTGGGGATTTTTAAAAAAATAAAACTACTCAGTCCCTGAACATCGGCTCAACGCTGTTTTTTATATACACCTATTTTCTTTTTTCAGAAAGAAAGTGGACCATTTCCAATATTTCTCCACGTCCTGTCGTAGTTTTAGAGGCGATGTACAAGTTATGGCTCGCTGCTCTTATTCCCTAATTTGAATGAAGCCTTCGCTGGTTTACCTTTTTGTCGGATTTTTTGCTTCCATCTTGCTCCTCGCAGGAGTTGGGGCTTATTGGTATCGTACCTTTCAAAACTGGAATAAGGCAACCCGGGTACAAGAGCACAATTATGAAATTTTACAAAGTACCGAAAACGTGCTCTCTTTGCTCAAAGACATTGAAGTGGGCCAAAGAGGGTACATCATCACCCGGGATTCATCGTTTTTAGCTCCTTTCGACCATGCGGTGGTGGCCTTGCCGCTGGAATTGCATCGCCTGGACTCTTTGCTCCCAGACACCAAAGCTCAGCAGCAATGGGCAAATAAGTTGCATGTGTTGGTACAAAAACGCATTTATTATTCCCGCAAATCCCTCAATGCCGCTCTGGCTCCGCCCCATATTGACCCTCACTTAAAAACCATTTACATGCGCCGGGGTAAGGCCACGATGGATACAGTCCGGATTCTGATCGGCAATATGAAAAACCAGGAATTGGCTGAAATGCCCAGTTTGAATTTGTACAAAGTCAAGTTCGCGCTCCGGTCCACCATCGCACTAGTGCTTTCTTTTGGGTTGAGCCTGGCTTTATTTGCAGGTACTTTTTTCAAAATGGTGCAGGAATTATTTCGACGGCTCAAAACGGAAAAACTACTCTTGCGCAACCTCAGTGAGTTGCAACGTAGCCATGCCCAACTCGATGATTTTAATTTTGTCAGTGTCCATCATCTTCAGGAACCGCTGCGCAAGCTCACTATTTTCAGCGATCGGCTTCAACAAAAACACCAGGGCGATTTGCCAATTGAAGTGCAGTTTTTGGTGCAAAAACTCAGCGCTGCTGCTGTTGAGATCAGTGACTTGATTCAGGATTTAACGACCTATACAACGCTTGGCAAAGCAGAAGAACAACAATCCTTTAGCGAAATTTCTATCCCTAACATCCTCCAAAAAGTACATGAGGAACATTCTGAAGAAATTGCCCAGCGATCTGCTCAAATTCAACTAGCCGACGACCTTCCCAACGTTGAAGGAAATCCGATTCAGTTGCATTTGTTGTTTACCCACCTGATGAGCAATAGCCTCAAGTTTTCACGAGCGGATGTACCTTTACACATCCAACTTAGTTCATCCATTGTGGCAGGTTTTGAAATCCCGGGGGTGGATGATACCGATCACGATTACACTTTTTATAAGGTCAATTTTAGTGACAATGGCATTGGCATCGACAAAAAACATATGCACGTAATCTTTGAGCTTTTCCATCGTTTAAATAAGGACAAAGAGCTACCTGGAACCGGAATTGGCTTGGCCATTTGTAAAAAAATCATGTTGAACCACAATGGCTATATTGCTGTAAAAAGTGAACTAAACCGCGGCAGTACTTTTTCTCTTTTTTTCCCGCTGTAACCCAAAAAACCAAATCACATGCCCAAAAAAACCTTCTGCATCCTGCTCGTCGACGACGATCCAGACGATCGTTATCTCCTACAAACGGCATTTGAGGAAAGTGAAACTCCCTGCCGCTTAAATTACGTTTCCGATGGCGATGAAATCTTCAGCTACCTGGATAAACAAATTCAGCCCGAAACCAGCACTGAGCAATTGCCCGATCTGATTTTATTGGATTTGAATATGCCTAAAAAAAATGGTTGGCAAGTGTTGAATGAGCTTAAACAATCCCCGCTGTTTAAACACATTCCCGTGGTGATTCTGACGACTTCAAAATCGCCAGAACACGTGCGCAAATCCTATAGTTTGGGGGCCAGTTCCTTTATTTCTAAACCTTCTTCTTTCAGCAATTTGGTAGAAGTCACCAAAATTTTGGGGAAATACTGGTTCGACGTCGTTACGTTTGTTTAAAGGCGCGCTGTACACCCGCTAGCGTATCCTCCAGCGTTTCTTGGACCCCATCCCAGGAAATGACCTGCCCTAATGAATCCTTTAAATCGCTCATTTTCTCCAGCAACCAGGGCATGGCCAAACGAATCCCTGTAGCCACGGCTGGGTGCTTCGCCCACTGAATCGGCAATGCGCTGATCGTCAGTTTGGCTAGCTGTAAGGTTAGTTGACTGCTTTATGGACTAAAAAAAATTGCCGGGGGCTAAGCCCCTGGCAACAACGCACTCAAAAAGATGAAATATCCTCGCTTATCTAATAGACTTTATTTAGAAAAATGGGGATGTACGTCATTGGTGCTGGAACGGCCTTCTTTGACCACTTGTTTTACACTCTTTTTGCCGTCCTGAGCGATGTCCTCCAGGGTATTTTCGGCTTTGTCTACTAGGTTTGAGGTTTTATCTTTGGTTTTTGTCCACCAGCTTTCTCCTGTTCTCAGAATGTGGCTGATGAAGTCGTTCAGTTCATCGGCGGCAACTCCAGCACCCGATTCCAGCTTACCTTTGGTGTTGTACCAACTTTTTTTACCTTCTTCAACTAGCTCGTCCAGGTATTCTGCCGATTGTTGTTTTGCTTTCACAATCTTTTTACGGGTTTCTTTACCAGAAGCTGGTGCAAAAAGAATTCCCAAAATTGCACCAGTTGCAGCACCGGTGATAAAGGACGTTAACAGATTCTTGTTAGACATGACATGGATATTTTATGTGAACGATAAGTGCAAGGATGGTGACAAGGCCATTAGCAATGACCTGCTTTTTTATCTTGCTTACGACTAATCTACCAAGAATATCATGCCAGATGTAAAGTGTGGCGATGTTAGGGCGTTATGTAGAAAACTGTGGAAAATCAACCACAATGAGAAGATTAAGAACAAAAATTGGCTAGATTTTGGCTGTTTTGTTGTATTTTCATCAAATCAACGCGGGAATGACTTTTGCTTAGTAAGGTGATTAGACTGCTAGAACACACAAGGTCTATTAGATACAAATACCCATGGAAGACCATAGAAGTTTACTTATTGTTGATGACGAAGAAGATGTATGTCTGCTTTTGAAACGCAGTTTTCGGCGGGAATTTAAAACCGTGGAATGTGCCAATTTACTTGAAGAGGCCGTGCAGGTAGCTGAACGCCTGCGACCAGACATCCTTTTGCTGGACAATAATTTGCCGGATGGCTTAGGGCTGGATTTTGTCGAAAAATTCAAATCCATCAATCCGGAGATGTACGTTATTTTGTTCAGTGCCATGGATTTGCACCGTGAGGCGATTGTGGCAGGAGCGGATATTTTTTTGGGGAAGCCCTTGAATTTGGGGATGATTCGGGAAGTGATGCGGAGGTAGAAGTAAAATTCCTCTACCTCCACTATGGCTTAGTAGTGGGGCAAAAATAAATGTTCATTTTTCTTGAGCCAAAGGGTTAGATAAGGCACTTAAAATGAACCGTTTACTAATCTAACCCTTTGGCAAAATGAACACTTATTTTTTTATCGCCCCTTATTCGACAATGACTTTGTCTTTTTCGGGAAATATCCCCTGCAACAACCCCGCAATCCCCATCACCAACAAACAGCCAATCAAATTCAACCACAAGTACGCCACCCGTACAGGAATAACCCAGCCGAACAGGTTCAAGTCGATTTTGTACTCACTGAGCACATATACCACAATGACGATGATTTGGGTCAAAATAGCGGCAATGAAAACCGCCTGGCCTTTTACCTTAGGCTGGAAAAAAGCTGCCAGGAATACTCCAAGGATGACGCCGTAAAAGATAGAACCGATGATATTAACCGCCTGGATCAAATTGTCGAACAATTGGGCGGAAAAGGCAAAAGCCAGGGAAATCAAACACCAGGCTGCTACGAAAAATTTGGACATCCGCAAATAATGCCGATCGCTGGCTTCGGGTTTGTACAAGCGCTGGTAAATGTCGATCACCGTAGTGGTGGCCAGGGCATTGATCGCCGAAGCACCCGAAGAACAAGCGGCAGCCAAAATCATGGCCAACAGCAAACCAATCACCCCGATGGGCATGTATTTCAAAACATAGGAGATAAAAACGTAGTCGGTATCTTTGGTAGCCGCATTGGGCACATGGTCTTTAATCAGGGCCTTGGCGTCTTCCCGCAGTTGCAATTCGGTGCGGTGTAAGGTTTCGACCTCCGCCTGCGCCAAAGCAGTGCCCTGATCATCCCCACTGCGCATGGCCTGCATCATTTGATCAACGGCGGTACGGCGTTGTTCAAAAACCACTTTTTGCTGGGTTTCCAACACCTGGTACTGCTCCGCCGCACTGCCACTCAAGCGGCTCACGTTGTTGGCGTTGAAGTGCAATGGAGCTTGATTGAATAGGTAGAACACAAAAACCAATACCCCAACCCCCAGAATTAGGAATTGCATGGGCACTTTGATCATCGCATTCAGCATCAACCCCAAACGCCCCTCGGACAGGGACTTACCCCCCAAATAACGCGCAACCTGCGACTGGTCGGTACCAAAATAGGAAATGGCCAAAAAGGCCCCCCCGATGATCCCCGACCAAAAATTATATCGATTGGATAAATCAAACTCAAAATCTACCAGGTTGACTTTGCCCATTTTACCCGCAATGCTAAACGCATCACTGAAATGTACGTCGGAAGGCAACTGAAAAAAAACGATCCCCGCCGCCATAAACAGGCCCAGCCAAATCACCGAAAACTGGAGGGTTTGGGTGTAACTTACCGCTTTGTAGCCACCCACGTAGGTGTAGGCTAAAATCAGCCCAGCAATAAACAAGATGGTAAAATTCAGCGACCAGCCCAACAATTGCGACATCACGATCGAAGGAGCAAAAAAGGACAAGCCGGTGGAAAAACCTCGCTGTATCAAAAACAAAAGCGCCGTAAACACCCGGGTATTCACGCCAAAACGTTTTTCCAGGTATTCATAAGCGGTGTATATCTTGAGCTTATAGTAGTACGGAATGACAAAAATGCTCAAAAAAATCATGGCCAAGGGCAGACCAAAATAAAACTGCACAAAGCGCATGCCATCTTCGTAAGCCTGGCCGGGCAAGGAGAGGAAGGTGACCGCACTGGCTTGGGTTGCCATGATGTTGAAGCCAATGACCATCCAATTCAGGTCATCGCTGCCGCGCATGTGGGTTTCCGAAGAACGGATGTGGCGGGTTCTCCAGATTCCATAAGCTGCGATTCCAATGAGGGTGGCCAGCATCACCAGCCAATCGATCCAATTCATAGGTGTCAGGCAAATAATCGAGTAAGCAAATAAAACAGCGCAATCAGTATTGCATTGAACAGAAAGACCAGGAAATAAACTTGATTCCAGGACTTAAAAAAGGGTGGTCTATCGAGCATATTTACAAGGTTTAAAGGAATGAAGCATGGTTAAATCCGATCCGGCACTTCGGCTCCGCTCAGTGACCGGATCGGATTTAACCATGCTTCATTCCTTTATTTCCCAATTGAAATCATGTTTGCAAAAAGCCGGAACGCCCCAGGCACGCCCGCAGGCAATTGCCGAAACCAGGAATAACCCGTGTAGATGTAATACCCCGATCCGTATTTGGCCACCAACAAGCCGCCATCGCGGGCGGGTTCTCCGGGGTCATTGGAAGAGAGGATGGCGTCAAAATTCGTTTTGTCCCAATCGTTGGGGAAATACAGGCCGCGTTCTTGTACCCAGCCACTGAAGTCCTGGGCTGTGATCTTGTTGGGTTGATTCAAGATTTTGTGCTCAGGTTTGAGGAAACGAACCTCGGCATTTTCATCGGTTACCCGATCACGGGACACACTCAATTTATAGGGCGCCAATTCACTGGCTTCGACTTTGTACTCAAAGTTGGTATTGTATTGCACAATCAATGTACCTCCTTTGCGGGTGTACTCCATCAAATTGGTTTGCCGATAGGCTAAAGCGTCGATGGTATTGTAAGCACGAATCCCCATGATGACCGCGTCGTATTTGGCCAGGTTTTCGGGAGTGAGGTCTTTTTCGCTCAGCATGTCTACTTTGTAGCCGATCTGCTGCAAGCTGGCGGGAATGTCGTCTCCTGCCCCAGCTACGTACCCCAATAATTGCCCCGCTTTTTTCAACTCGATGTGGGCTACTTTGGCTTCGGCATTGAGCAACACGGTTTGAGCCGGAATATGGTCGTACTTGATTTCGAGCATTTCCTTGCTGTAATTCTGCCCATCAATGGTCGCTACCGGGAAAATTTTGCCTTCGCTGGCGCTTGATGGAGGTGTGACCATAAATTTGATGCTCTTTTCATCTCCTTTTTTGGCTATGCTGAAACTGGCCTCAGCGGGTTCCACTTTCCAGCCAGCAGGTACACCCAATTTGAGGGTTCCGCTGATGTTTCCTTTCCCTGCTTTTACTTGCACGCTTACCGATTTGGCGTCGTTGTCGGCAAATACCAATACTTTTTCACTCACTTTAGTAAACACAGGGGGGATAATTTCGAAAGGCCGGTAAATTTCTCCTTTGGCCGGATCTGCATCCTTGTACACAATGTCCGTTTCGTAGACGATGGGAACCCCTGCGATTTTATAGTGGTAACGGGCCTTGAAAGCGCGTTGCGTTTCAGGTTTGCCCCGCATTTGTTGATCTTTCACGGCGTACATACCCGTTGTACCGGGCTCAGTCAGCCAATAGGCACTGGTATAGGCCATGTCTTTGTTCAGGCGCACTTTACGCGGCCAGATCAGTCCCTGATTGTTGGCCAGTGGCTTGTTGAATACGGTATCCAGCCCAATCGGATCGATGCTCACTTTGTCCAATACCACGATGGCTGGACTGCGGTTGATGACCTCGGTACGGATGGTCATTTCATCTCCAGGAGCGGCAGAAAAATCGGCAGTCGCCGTTTCGTGGTAAAGGCCCAAACAGGCTTTGATCACGTCTTTGATTTCCACCAATTTCACCCTTTTCCAATAGCCGTCGGGCAGTTTTTCGATCAATTGATACGCTTTGACTAGTTCGGGTACACTCGCCACTGGATTGTCGAAGCGAAATTTGGCTTTCACTGCCGCCAGGATGACCCCGATGGGTGCCCCACCGGGTACGCGGGTCCAGGTGGTATTGATGCCTTCAAAGAGGTCGGTTTTACTTTTGGGTTCGTCGCCTTTGATGAATTCGAAGTACTCCTGACTGGTACCCCGGGTACCCATGGAGCCAAAGCCCTGGCAACGGTGCGAACTACGGCTTTCGGCAGCAATTTCGGTATTGGATTTGCCCAGATTGGGGAAATATCCTCCGGCTTCTACACTGAACAATTTGGATTTATCAGCTTTATCAAAAGCGGCACGACTGCCAAAGAAAAACCAGGAGATGTTGAAAAAGGTACGACGGGGTTGCCAGGGCTTGACGTAAGCCAATTGCTCAGGATAAGCCTGAGGGTTGTTGGCCAAATCAAATGCTTCCACCGAAAGGACTGCAGAAGCCGTGTGGTGGCCGTGGGTAGTCCCTGCCGTGCGGTGGTCAAAACGATTGATGATCACGTCGGGTTGCCATTGCCGGATGGCCCATACGACGTCGCCCAAAACATCGTTGCGATCCCAGGTTTGGAAAGTTTCGGCAGGATTTTTGGAAAACCCAAAATCATTGGCGCGAGTGAACATCTGCTTGCCTCCGTCAATACGCCGGGCCGCCAGCAGTTCCTGGGTACGCAGCAAACCCAACAATTCCCGAATTTCGGGACCAATCAGGTTCTGTCCGCCATCACCACGCGTGAGCGAAAGATAAGCCACGTTGGCCTTGCGCTCACTGGCAAGATAAGAGATAAACAGGGTATTTTCATCGTCGGGGTGCGCAGCAATGTACAAGGCTGAACCTAAAAAATTCAGCTTCTTGACGGCTTCGTAAATTTCCCCGGAGGTGTAACGTTTGGGTGCCTGGGCACGGATGGAAGTAAATGGAAGGGTCAATACCAAAAGCAAAAAGAGTATACGCCAACGCTGCATAGGTGATTCGGTTTTGTTGCGGTAAATCGAGAGACCTTATTTGATTTTTTTGTGAGCTGGCGAAAATAAGTCCATTTTTACCCTAATGAGGCACGAAAAGCGGAGTTTAGTAGCACTAAATGAGCATTTTCGGAACGAAATTAGGGTGAAAATGGGCTATTTGCAGCCGAACAAAAAAATCAAATGAGGTCACGGGCAAATATACATTTTGAAATGCAGAAAATTGGGGAAAGATGGGTATTGGGTCGTTTTGAAGGCGTATGGGGGGAAAATGAAATACAATTGAACGTTTGTGAAAGAGGAGTCATCCCGAATTTTCAATATAAAATCAACACAAATAAAATTAACACAAAGAACCCATCGAGGTAGCACAAAGGACACAAAGTTAGACGTTGACGGCGCTTCGCTTTGTGTCCTTTGTGTCCTCTTTTTTATCCTTTGTGCTAAAAAAATGCCGCTTTAGTGATGTCCTGATTATCCGGCATGACCAACAGCTTCATTCAAGTAATGGCTACTTCCTTTTGGGCAAAGCCTGACGGGTCCACAACGCGCCCAGCAAATCCACAACCCCAAAAAGAATCAAAGTTGGCCCTGCCATTTTTAAGAGCACAAACGCTCCAAAAAACAAAATCACAGTCAAACGAGAAGTAACGGTCATGCGGAAAAAAGTGACCAAATCAGACTTGGCGGCCTCCCAATAATAATAAGCCAGAGTAAGTACCAACATGCCAATGACCCGAATCCATACTTCGTTGGTTGAAGGCAGTTGGAATAGGTTCAAGAGCATATTCGGGACAATCAGGAGGGTAAGTCCCAGGCCTACCAGATAAATAGAGAAATAAAAAATGGTTTTTGCTGCTGCGCTCATATGATTAGGATTTAAGGTGACAAGGGGGAGCATAAGCACAGCCGGGCGATTATTTTTCCAAATATAAAAAATTGATTCAATAAAGCTGAAAATCAAACGGAAAACCTAAAACCCAGCCGTCACCAGCTCCGCCAACAATCCCCTTACCTCTTCCACATTCGCCAGCGTATACCGGGCTGCACTCTGCTCCAGCCCTACTTTCACCGTGAAAGAATGATCTTCCGGCAATACCCGAAACACATCCTCGTCCGTGCGGTCATCGCCGATGGCTAGCACAAAATCCCAGTCCTGTTCATTGAGCCAGCTTAGGGTCGCTTTGCCTTTGCTCACACTGGCGTGTTTGACTTCCACTACTTTGTTGCCTTCCAGTACTTGTAGGTCGAGGTTGGCGGTGATGTACAAGAGTCCATCGCGGATTTCGCGTACGCGTTTTTCACCCAGGTCGCGGTCGATGCGGCGGTAATGCCAGGCCAGGGAATAATCTTTTTCTTCTACAAATGAGCCGGGGGTACGTTCCACCAGGTGCTCCAGTACGGGGCGGATGTCCGTTTTCCAGGTATTGGACAAGCCCGGGTTGATTTTCCACTGCCCGTTGCGTTTGATCCACACGCCGTGTTCGCCAGCCATATCGATGCCGAGTGGCCCGAGCCAGGTTTGGAGGGTTTGGTGGTCACGGCCACTATTGATGATCAATTTGTTGCCCACAATGCTACTCAACTGACTCAACAAACGCATCAAATCCGCATCGGGAGCAACCGCCTGAGGGTCAGGATGAAAGGACATCAGGGTGCCATCGTAATCCAGGATGATCAGGCGATTCTGGGCAGTACGGTATTTTTCCAGCAGGATATTGCGATGGGGGCCATGCAAGAGTACCATATTGTTGAAAGCTTGTTGTTGTTCCATGAGTCGTTTTTGTTCCTGCACAAAAGTATTCGCCCAGTGTTTGACATTGTAGCGTTTGATGTGTTGTTGCATGGTTTCCATGCGCCACACCTGCTCATTTTCGTTCATTTCCAAGGCCTGTTTGATCACCTCCGCCATCTTGTTGATGTCGTGGGGGTTGACCAGCAATGCCGAGCTCAATTCGTTGGCAGCCCCGGCCATTTCGCTGAGGATGAGCACTCCATGTTTGTGTTCATCCTTGGCAGCGATGTATTCTTTGGCAACCAGGTTCATGCCATCCCGCAGGGGTGTGATCATCGCGATGTCCGCTACCTGATACAAGGTGCTCAACTCATTAAAATTCAAGGAGCGGTACAGGTATTGGATCGGCATCCAGTCAAAAGTACCGTAAGCACTGTTGAGTTTGCCGACCAGGGTATCGATGCTCTGCTTGAGCTTGCGGTAATTGTCCACGTTGGAACGGGAAGGCACTGCAATCAGCACCAGCGAAACCTTACCAATGTATTCTGGGTAACGCTCGATGAACTGTTCAAAAGCCTTGATGCGCTGCGGAATACCCTTCGTATAATCCAGTCGGTCGATGGAAATGATGATGCGCCGATTCCTGGCCAGTTGTTTGATTTTAAACGAATCGTCGTTGGCAAACAAATCAATGCCGGGGTGAGCGTATTTTTCATAATCAATCCCCATGGGAAAAACGTCCACATTGATCAGGCGATTGCCTACGCGTAGTTTGCCGTACAGGTGCTCATGCCCGCCCAAACGATAGGCGGCACTGAGGAAGTGGCGCATGTAGCCAAAGGTGTGGAAACCGATTTGATCGGCGCCCAAAAGGCCTTTCAACAAAGCTTCGCGCCAGGGCAGCACCCGGAAAATCTCGTAAGAAGGAAAAGGGATGTGGAGAAAAAAACCAATCGAGTTCTGGGGCGCAAACTCACGGATCATCGCGGGTAGCAACATCAACTGATAGTCGTGAACCCAAATGAGGTCTTCGGGTTGGATGATGGGTTTGAGGGCTTCCGCAAATTTTTGATTGACCAAACTGTAAGCCTCCCAATACTCATCCTGATAGGTGGTGTACTGGGTAAAATAGTGAAAATGCGGCCAGATGGTTTTGTTGCTAAATCCCTCGTAGTAGAGTTCAATTTCTTTTTTACTCAAAAAAACGGGCACCAATCCGGTTTTGAGCAGGTCTTCGCGCACCTGATTCTGGGTTGCCAGATCGACGATTTCTTCCCCTGGCCAGCCTACCCAAACCCGCTCAAGGGAGTCATCCAAAGAGTTGAGTCCAGTAGCCAGGCCTCCCGCGCTAGATGAATAACTCAAGCCCGCGCCATTTTGCTGAATGGTGAGGGGAAGTCGGTTGGAGATGATGACGATGCGGCCCATTGATTGAGGTTTTCGGATTTCGGGATTTCGGATCTCGGCTGGAGCTTTGCGTTTAGCATTTATAACTCATTCATTACTTAGTTTTCAAAACTAAAAACCAAATCGGGATTAATCAAAATTCCCGAAAATAAGCAGTGACCGAAATCCGAAATCTCGAAATCCAAAATGAAAAAGGCGAACCTAAGATCCGGCCCGCCTATATTTTCCTTTAACCATTTAATAGCCTATTCTGCCTTTTTCTTCCGCCGTGTTTTGAACATTTCGACTACTTCTTTTTCCTTGAGGAAGCCGAAATCGACGAAAACAGAAGCGACAAATTTCTTGATGTCTTGGTAGTCCTTACCCCGCTTGTCGACAAATCGAGTCAGTGAGCGGGTAACGAAGTTCATCGACAAGTCTTTCAAACCCTGGTTGAACTGTTCGTTTACAAAAATGCGCATGTAGATCGAGAATTGTTTCGAAATGTCGAACAAATCGGGATAATTGCGCTCTTCCAGGTTGCTGATGAAACGATTGAAGTATTGGAAAACGGTTTGCCGCACACATTCGTTGATGGTCGACATGCCTTCATGTTTGTTGTAAAACACTTTTACCGCTTCGTGTGCTTCTTCGTTGATGTAGCCTTTATCGTGAATGATGTCGAGCACTTGGTAGTATTCGCTCAACTTGTCGTTGTAGGTTTTATCGACGAGGGCTGACATTTTTTTGTCTGCCTCGGGCAAAATTTTAAGTACTGGGTGATGGTGCAATTCCATCAAAAAATGCAAGAAGCGCTCGCTGAATCCAGTCGATTTTTCCCGAACTTTATTAAAAATGTTACTCAGTTGTTTGCGGCTGGCATCGCTCAGTTCGTAGAACATCGCGTAAATGGCCATCACCTGCATGTGCTCGGTAGTGCCTTGCAATGATTCGTTGAGCACAAACTTGTCCAATGGTTCCAACAAACTGGCATTGTTCACCTTGACCGAAGCCCGGTGAATCAAAAAGTTCTTCAGTGGGTTGAAAAGCACGGGAAGGTCTGCGGCAGTGTTGGGAAATTCTGCGGTATGGAAATGATCGTTGCGAAATTGGTTATGGTAACGATCCAGGCCCACCTTACGATCGCTGTCCCGACGGTAACGATCCAGTTTTTGCCCTTGCAGGTAATAGCGGATGCGTTTGTTGGTGATGCTGTTGATCAGGTTGGTGATCCAGATATCGCTACTCAGCGCAAAACCAATTTGGATGGTTTGGCCAATCCGCTTTTTTATGATTTCAAAATTGGTAGAGCCACAAATGGCCAGCAGGATGTCCTTGAAGTGCTCCTGTGGGCGCACGTACTTGACCTGCTCATTGACCTCGCCCCGTAACACGGAATACCCCAGAATTTTGGGTAAAAACAAGCCCTCAAAGATCGGGTCGAGTAAGACCAACTCAAAGGAAATGAGTTGCAATGGATTGTCTTTGGCAACCGCTTCGTAAATAAGGGCGATGCGTGGTTCGTATAACTCTTTCAGGCGCGTGAAGTCTTCTTCCTCTTCGCTATCCAGGTACCGGGCCAGTTCGTCAGATTCTTGAATTTCGGAGGCGATGGTTTCCAGTTCTTCCAAGTATTGCTGATCGAGTTCGTACATATGCCTGCTCTTTTTAAAGGCAAACCTGATAGTGCAACTTAAAGCACTACCAGGTCCGCGATATATTAATGATTAAAGTATAGCCTTGTTGGGTTGGACAAAATTTGTCCGGTATTAGGACAAAGATAAATCCTTTGGGGCGAATCTCCAAATGAAAGATTCAAGAGTTTGTTTAAGTTTTATTCAGGGTTCGAACTTAGGATCCGAACCCTGAATGGAGCTGCTTATTCAGCAGGTGCTTCGCTGGTTTCTTCAGCAGGAGTTTCTTCAGCTACGGCCTCAGTCACTTCTTCTTCTGCTTCTACTTCAGCTACTGGCTCTTCTACTACGGGTACGGGTTTAGCCTTCGCTACACCAGATACTGCCAAACGGAAAGCTTCTTTCTCATCAGCAGTTTTTTGTACACGAGCAGCGGTTTTCGACTCCTTGGCATCAACCCAAGCTTGGAACTTCTCAGTTGCTTCTTCAATGGTCATTGAACCTTTGGCAACCCCACGCATGAGGTGCTTGCGGTAATAGACTCCTTTGAAGCGCAAGATCGCACGAACGGTATCGGTAGGCTGAGCACCTTTGCTCACCCAATCATAAGCGCGGTCACGATCGATTTCGATAGTGGCAGGCTTGGTCATTGGGTTGTAAGATCCCAGGTTGTCGATGAAACGTCCATCACGAGGAGAGCGAGAATCGGCTACCACAATTTGGTAGAATGGGCGTTTTTTGCGGCCCATGCGCTGCAATCTAATTCTAACAGCCATTGTTGGTTAACAATTACAAGGTTAAACCATGACCTACTTACCTTGGCGAACAAGCGGTAGGTCCTGAGCGCGGCAAATGTAATATGATTTCAGGAGTTATACAAGGTTTTAGACGTTTATTTACTAAGGAATTTGGGAAGTAGCCGTCCTAGATGGCTTAGATTCAAAATTCATCCTTTATTTATGCATCAACAATCACTAAGGGTTGAATATTCTGTTGTTTATTTTATGCAAAAATGATAAATTTGCTAATAATAAACAACACCTTATGAAAAGCAAAAAACAAATGCTCTTCCCGAAGCATTTAAAAATCTTCGAGCAAGTGGGCCAAAACATCAAATTAGCCCGGAAAAGACGTAAACTGACTACTATACAAGTTGCCGAAAGAGCGGATATCAACCGAGCCACACTTTATCAAATAGAAAAAGGGAACCCAGGGGTGTCAATGGGTGCTTATTTCAATGTACTGCGCGTTCTGGGACTACAGGATGATTTTTTAAAATTGGCTGCAGACGATGAATTGGGCAGGAAACTCCAGGATTTGGAACTTTTAGGCAAAGAGAAATGAGCACAAACAAGACGGATATTTGGGTTTACGCCCACTGGTTGGGGATGAATACACCCAAAATGGTAGGTATTCTTTCGGCACATCAGGCGAAAGGCAAGAAAGCATTTAGCTTCGAATACGCCCGAGACTGGGTACAATCAAAGGAACAGTTGCTGCTGGATCCCGACATCGGCTGGTTTAGCGGGCCACAATTCCCCAACGGTAAAGAAAACTTTGGCGTTTTTCTCGACTCGATGCCCGACCGTTGGGGGCGTACCCTGATGAAACGCAGGGCTGCACAATTGGCCAAAGAAGCTGGGAAACCCGCCCCAACGCTTTATGACATTGATTTTTTACTTGGTGTTCAGGACGAAAGCCGCATGGGAGCCTTGCGCTTCAAAACTGATCCTGATGGTCCGTTTTTGAGCGATGCGGCTCAATATCCCATTCCCCCCATTTCTTCAATCCGGGAATTGCAGCAGGCAGCCCAGATCATCGAGTCGGATACAGAAAACAAAGAAATCAAAAAGTGGCTGGCCATTCTGGTTGCCCCGGGGTCATCCTTGGGAGGTGCCCGTCCCAAGGCCAATGTACGCGATGAACAAGGGCACGCCTGGATTGCAAAATTTCCTTCACAACACGACGAGGTTGATAAGGGAGCCTGGGAGTTTCTGCTCTACAAACTCGCTTTGGGGGCGGGAATAGTCATGGCAGAATCCAAAATGATGAAAGTAAATGGCAAGCATAATACTTTTTTGACCAAACGTTTTGACCGGATGCAAGGTGAACGCGTCCACTTTGCTTCAGCAATGACCATGACTGGAAACAATGAAGAAACACTCAAAACATACACCCCAAGTTACCTGGATTTGGCAGAGTTCATCCGTTTTTCTGGAGCAAACATCACTGCTGATCTGCACCAGTTGTGGCGACGCATTGTTTTTCATATTGCTGTTTCAAATGCCGATGACCACTTGCGGAATCACGGGTTTTTATTGTCCTCAAACGGTTGGAGCCTTAGCCCAGCATACGACCTCAACCCCTCCACCGACAAGGATGGACTGGCCTTGAACATTGATATGGACAACAATGCACTGGATTTTGAACTGGCAATCAGTGTTGGGCAATATTTCCAATTGACGCTACCTGAAATGAAAGTTATTCTGGAACAAGTGAAAAGTGTGGTCAGCAACTGGCGAAAAGTAGCCACTCAAATCGGGATTGCTAAACAGGAACAAAATTTGATGGAGGCTGCTTTTCGCTGGTGAATGAGTTTATGGCGTTTTTCTGTTTGATTGATAACCAGTTCGATAGTTTTTATTAGCTGAAGGGCATGCTCGGGTTGATGAAAACTTAAAACAACAGCTTAGCCAAATCAACTTCAACCGCATTGCACCAGGAGGAGTTTTCTTTTTGCTCTCCTTTGTGAAGGTCGTATTTGTACCAAATCCCCAGCTTATAATCGTAAATGAAACCTTCGGGGATATCGTATACTTGCATCAATTCCTGAAGTTTTTGGGCATCCTTTTTAACCCCTTGGGTGTGGGTAATTTCAATGATCGCTTTGGTCAAATCCGTTTGGGTATGCACCAGCATTACATCGGGAGCAGGACTGGTTTGGCTTTCATCAATCATTGTTTCGGGATACGGAAAGAGTTGGGTTTGAGCATTGAGGTATAAATCCGTCAAGCCATAAATCAACTTGGCAATGATTGCCTGATGGATACGCGGTGCGTTGACTCCCATGATGATTAAGTTGTCGTTCATTGTTGCTCGGATTTATACAAAGATACGGAAAAAGTTTTAGGTTGCAATTTGGGGGGGAAAGCTTTGGATAAAGGCTTTTCTACAAAAATGTCCAGTAGCTTGAGTTTTTTCTTAATCTGGCCATACTACACTTAGGATAGTTCGATATTTTTTCGTTGGTATACAGTACTCATAGAATGGGTCATCGCGGTCATACTTTCCCGTAGTAAACCAAACCGATTTTGAGATTTCTTGCTGAAGCTCCTTTTTTGTGTAAACAGGTTCATATTGCGCATCAATGTACTCAGATGCTACTGAGTACTCATGTGGTGGGAGCTTATTTCTACCCCGCTGGCCAAGTGTTACTCATTAATTTTCAACGCACAACGCTGGTGCCATATTTTGCACTTCAATTTTAACGATCATAGTACCCCCTTCTAAATGCAATTATTCCTTCCGGTGGTAAGTTTTGATCCGTTTCATCAATAATAAAACAACCAAATCCTAGTTTGTATGATGTGAAACCAGATTCATCTTCTTCCAGTTCAGCATCGTAGCGATCTATTATGTTTTTTATATTCGCATATGTCTGTTCAAATAGACTCACACCTTCGAATATAAATTCAGCAGACTGTGTAAACTCCAACGCTTCGCAAGTCATGGCTTCATCATAACAAATGAATATCCCCAGGCTTTCAATCGAACCAGTAGGGGTAGAATCTTCATCTCCTCTATAAAATTCTTCATAGTCTTCATCCGGAAAAAGCAGAAGGATTTCATCTTTGGTCATCCCGAAACGGATAGGACCAAGGTTTGAATATGGGTGAAAATCAAAGGTTGTTTTCATTGGATGTCTTTGTTGTCCCATTCACTTCTAAGGCATAACGCTGGTGCATGGTCTCCTGGCCGCTGGTTCAAGTCTCCAGACTTGAACCAATATTCGCGCGTCTCCAGACGCATAAGTATGCACGATGTTTAACGAAAGTAACGATCTTTTTGTTGGAGCGCATTTATTCCTAAGCGGTTAAAAACTCATTTTCCTTTAATTACGCACGTCTGAAGACGTGCATATAATGGTACAGGTCTGGAGACCTGGACCAGCGGTAATGCACAAAAGGCACAAAGCAAAGCGTCGTCAACGTCTAACTTTGTGCCCTTTGTGCCACCTTGGTGTCCTTTGTGCTACTATGTCGCTTTGGTTTTCAAGCCCCTGTGTTAATCTATACCCGAATACTCACACCTACGCCATCGGCTGAAACGCCTCCGCCTTCCACCCGGCCATGTTCTCATAATTTTGCCAACGCAAGTCCACAATTTCCTGCGCCAATTGCATCAAATATTCCGCCTCGCCTGGGTTCGTACGCAGCAAATCCTTGTAACGCAATTCCCGATAAGCATATTCGGTCAATGGAATGACTGGCCGGGGGGAATCCAGCACAAAGGGATTTTTCTTCGCCTTGCGCAACATCGGGTTGTAACGAATCAGCGGCCAATACCCGGAGGCTACCGCCAGGTTTTGTTGGTCCATTCCTTTTTCCATGTCGATTCCATGCGCGATGCAGTGGCTGTAGGCCAGAATCAAGGAAGGGCCGGGGTAGGCTTCGGCTTCGCGCAGTGCCAGTAAGGTTTGTTGCGGATTGGCGCCCATGGCAATTTGCGCCACGTAGACGTTGCCGTACGAAATGGCTTGCATGGCTAAATCCTTTTTACCCACCCGTTTTCCGGCTGCGGCAAATTTTGCGGTAGCCGCCGTTGGAGTCGCTTTGGACATTTGGCCACCGGTATTGGAGTACACTTCGGTATCCATGACCAGAACGTTGATGTCTTTGCCACTGGCCATGGCATGATCCAGGCCTGAGGAACCAATGTCGTAAGCCCAACCGTCGCCACCCACCAGCCATACACTGCGGCGCACAAAGTACTCGCTGATGGAGCGGAGATGCTCCGCATCCGGGTGCTGCAAGTTGGCCAAAAGGGCATTCAAATGATCTACCCGATGGCGCTGTAACGCAATTTCGGATTCCGTTTTTTGGCTGGCTTGCAGGATGTCCTCAATCAGGCTTGGGTCGATTTGTCCCCGCATCCGTTGGAGCAAGTCCTTAGCCATTTCGACATGTTTATCCACCGAAATACGCATACCCAGACCAAATTCGGCATTGTCTTCAAAGAGCGAGTTCGACCAGGCGGGTCCACGACCCTCGGCATTTTTCGTCCAGGGTGTCGTAGGCAAGTTCCCGCCAAAAATGGAAGAGCAGCCCGTGGCATTGGCCACAATCAGGCGGTCGCCAAACAATTGGGAAACAGTACGCAAATAAGGCGTTTCCCCACAACCCGCACAAGCACCCGAGAACTCAAACAAAGGTTCCAAAAATTGTACACCCCGCACCAGCGAATAGTCAATTTTGCCCCGATCGTTGTAAGGCATGGTTTCAAAAAAGCGGATATTTTCACGTTCTTTCTCCAAAACCGGAGCTTTGGGAGCCATGTTGATGGCTTTGCGCTCGGGAGACTGGGTATCCACTACTGGGCAAGCCTCCACGCAAAGATTACAGCCGGTGCAGTCCTCCAGGTAAACCTGCAAGGTGTAGCGTGTTTCGGGGAAACCGCGGGCGTTGATGGGGGCAGATGCAAATCCTTCCGGCGCTTTTTGCAAGTTTTGTTCGTGGTAAAACTTGGATCGAATGACGCTGTGGGGGCAAACAAAACTACAGTTGCCACACTGAATGCACAGGTCAGGCTCCCAGATCGGGATCAGGTCGGAAATGTTGCGTTTTTCCCATTTGGTAGTGCCGCTGGGATAAGTGCCATCGATCGGCATGGCGCTTACGGGCAATTCGTCTCCCCGACCGTCCATCATCATGGCCGTAACTTCCCTTACAAATTGCGGTGCCGCTGCCGAAACAATTTCCGGAAATTCACTTTGGCTACCCGCTTCTGGCATCTCGGTCACTTCGTACAAATGGAGCAAGGTTGAATCCACTGCTTTGAAGTTTTGATAAACGACCGCCTCACCTTTTTTACTATAAGTCTTTTTGATCGCGTGTTTGATCTCGGCAATGGCGTCTTCCCTCGGCAGTACCCCCGACAAGGCGAAGAAACAAACCTGCATGATGGTGTTGATGCGGTTGCCCATGTCTACTTCTTCAGCAACTTTGGAGGCGTCAATCACATAAAAGCGAAGTTTTTTGTCCAAAATGGCCGCTTGCACGGGATGAGGCAATTGTTCCCAAATCTCGTCTGGTCCATAGGGACTGTTGAGCAAAAAGGTGCCACCGGGTTTGGCGTACTGCAACATGTCCACTTTTTGCACAAAATTGAACTTGTGGCAGGCGATAAAATCAGCCTCCCGAATCAGGTAAGGCGCCCGAATGGGATTTTTGCCAAAACGCAGGTGGGAAACCGTCTGTGAACCGGATTTTTTGGAATCGTACACAAAATACCCTTGAGCATGTAGCTGGGTATTTTCCCCAATGATTTTGATGCTGTTTTTATTGGCACCCACCGTGCCATCCGCACCGAGGGCAAAAAACAGGGCCTGGGTCAAATCCTGATCCTCCAGGTCCAATGCCTCGTAGGTCAAACTGCTGCCCGAAACGTCATCGTTGATCCCGATGGTAAAGTGGTTTTTGGGCTGGCTTTTTTTCAATTCATCAAAAATCCCTTTGACCATCCCTGGGGTGAATTCTTTGCTGGACAAGCCATAACGTCCCCCAACAACCAGGGGCAACTGAGCCCAAAGCCCTTGTGATTGCCCTTCTACCAGCGCTGTAATCACGTCTTGGTACAGGGGTTCGCCCGCTGCGCCAGGTTCTTTGCAACGATCCAATACCGCAATTTTTTTCACCGATGTGGGTAAAGCGGCCAGCAAGTGTTGCATGGAAAAGGGTCGGAACAAACGGATTTGAACGACCCCGATTTTTTCACCAGCGGATTGCAAGTGTTTGCACGTTTCGATGGCGGTTTGAGCGCCAGAACCCATCAGGATGATCACTCGCTCCGCATCTTCAGCCCCGAAATATTCAAAAAGTCGATACTGACGACCCGTTAAAGCGGCGAAGTGGTCCATCGCGTTTTGGACAATTTCGGGCGTGCGGGCATAAAAGGGGTTGACCGTTTCACGTCCCTGGAAATAGACATCGGGGTTTTGAGCAGTACCCCGCACCATTGGACGTTCTGGGCTCAGGCCACGCTGGCGGTGGGCGATGATGTCTTTTTCATCAATCATTTTTAAAATGACCTCATCGGCAATCAGGCTGATTTTATTGACTTCGTGGGAAGTTCTAAAGCCATCAAAAAAATGGATGAAAGGCAAGCGGGCTTTTAAGGTAGCTGCTTGCGCGATCAAAGCTAGGTCGTGCGCCTCCTGTACGGAAGCCGAACAAAGCATAGAAAAACCCGTGCTCCGGGCCGCCATCACGTCGCTGTGGTCACCAAAAATGGACAAAGCCTGCGCGGCCAAAGACCGGGCGGCAACATGAAATACCGCACTGGTCAACTCCCCGGCAATTTTGTACATGTTGGGCAACATGAGCATCAAACCCTGCGAAGCGGTAAAGGTGGTAGTCAACGCTCCCGTTTGTAAAGCACCGTGTACGGCACCTGCTGCGCCACCCTCACTTTGCATTTCGATGACTTCGGGTACGTGCCCCCAGATGTTTTTTACTTTTTGAGCCGACCACTCATCGGCCAGTTCGGCCATGGTGGAGGAAGGGGTAATGGGATAAATGGCACAAACCTCATTGACGCGGTAAGCAATGTAGGCAGTTGCTTCATTGCCATCGATGGTCACTTGTATATTGGACTTTGACATGGTTTTGTGGTTGCTTCAGGTGAATAATTAGGATAGCTCAGGGGCCATTTCGATGGCGTGGCAAGGGCATTGCTCAAAACAGACCGCGCAACCCGTGCACTTGGTCAGGTCAAAGCGGTAGCGATTACCTTTGCCCAATTTGATGACCGCCTCTTCCTGGCAAGCACCATAACAGCCATCACATTCAAAGCAATTGCCACAAGACAGGCATCGTTGGGCTTCAAATCGGGCTGCTGCTTCGGATAAACCACCGAGTACTTCCCGAAAATCCTGTACCCGTACTGCCTCTGCTACTTGGGGTTGAGGACTTTGGGGTGCAAAGGTTTTGTACCAAATGTGGAGGCGTTCAAAACCGACCACGGGGTGTTTGGGCGCTTTTTGGTAGGTAGTATTGCGCAAAAAAGCATCAATGTGGCGGGCGGCTTTTTTGCCATGTCCGACGGCTACAGTCACCGTGCGTTCGCTGGGAACCATATCGCCGCCGGCAAAAACGCCCTTGGCACCCGTCATCATGTCCGGGCCAACCACTACCCTACCATCCTGATCAAAACTGATGTCGGAGATATTTTGTAAAAAGGAAATGTCGCTGTCTTGTCCCAGAGCCAGAATTAGGGCATCGGCTTCCAGGGTTTCAAATTGCCCGGTGCCGACGGGTTTGCCCTCGGCATTGACTTCCATCACTTCCACCTTGATTTCCTGCTCATTGATTTCCTTGATGGTGCGCAGCCAATTGATTTTTACACCTTCAGCTAGTGCTTCGTCGGCTTCAAAGGAGTGGGCGGGCATGTGTTCGCGGTCGCGGCGGTAAATGATCAGGGGCTCGTAGCCCAGGCGTTTGGCCACCCGCGCGGCGTCCATGGCCGTATTGCCCCCACCGTAGATGGCTACCTTGCGGCCTAGTTTGGGGGCATTGCCCGTTTCGGTATCTTTTAAAAAGGTGAGGGCATCGAGGATTTGACCAGCATCGCGGGAGGGGATGTCCACTTTTTTGGACAAATGGGCACCAACCGCTACAAATACAGCATCAAAAGCTCCGGCCTCTTTTTCTACCAGGAGATTTTCCACTTTATGGTTCAGGGTTACTTTGATGCCCAGGTTGACGATGCGTTGGATTTCCGCATCAAGGATGTTGCGCGGCAGGCGATAAGGGGGAATCCCAAAGTGCATCATGCCACCCAGGATCGGTCCGGCTTCCCGAATTTCGACCTCATGGCCTGCCCGCCGCAGGTGGTATGCAGCGGAAATACCACTGGGACCTCCACCTACAATCAGGACTTTTTTACCCGATAGCGGTACCTTCAATTCGATCTCCCAGCCTTCTTCCAGAGCCTTATCCCCCAAAAAACGTTCAATCGCATGGATGCTGACCGGAGTATCCATAAATGTGCGGTTGCAATGGTCTTCACAAGGGTGGTAACAGACCCGGCCATGTACCGCGGGGAGTGGGTTTTCTTCCACCAATTTTTGCCAGGCTTCAGCGTAACGGCCTTCCTGCGCGAGCCCCAACCAGGCCTGGATGTTTTCGCCAGCGGGACAGGCATTGTTGCAAGGCGGCAAATAATCGATGTATTGGGGAATTTGTGAACGCAGGGCCCCAGTTCCTTTGCTATGCGATTGGAGGTCAGAGGGCTGCACCAGGTCTTTATCTAGGATCGGCATGACGTACTCATTCAAATGGTGAATGCTGGAAGCTTATCAGGCCTAAGGTCTTGCTTATTGGGGGGGTGGCAAATGAGGAAGGTCAGTGGGTGGGGGTGATTTTTTGATCCTTTGTCAATTGTAAAAACCTATGCATGAACCTTCGCCATCACCTTCGCCGAGATTTTTGTATTTTTAGGCCAAATACATCGCAAATGCGCTATTTCAACACTTCGGGGCCGAATATCCCGGAGCAACACTATACGTTGTTCCGGGAAGATCTGATTCTGACGGGACTAACCTTGGTAGAACGGGATCGTTATTTCACAATCTGGGCTCCGCGCCAAACGGGGAAGAGTACTTATTTCAGGCAGTTGAATGAGCGTTTAACCCAAACAGAATATAAAGTAGCTCAATTTAATTTTGAAAACTACAAAGGAACGTCTCAGGAATCATTGTTGGCGGAGTTGGTTGCTGCTTTTCAAAAAATGGGCTATAATTTAGGTGCCGCCCATTCTTTTAGTGATTTTTCAGTTGCTGTACAACAGCAAGAAGTGGGTAAAGTAGTCCTCATTTTTGACGAAGTAGAAGGACTAAACCCTGATCTTTTTGGCCAATTCCTACATACCATTCGCAATCTGTACCATTCCCGCCAGGATCATTGTTTAAAAAGTGTGATTCTGGTAGGTGTAAGCAATATCGTTGGGGTAGCCGAAGACAATGCCAGCCCTTTCAACATCGCCGATAACCTGAATGTACCCTACTTTACGGATGTCGAAACAGCCGAACTCCTCCATCAACACGAGCTGGAAACCGGGCAGCATTTTGAGCCTCGGGTGATCCAAAAAATTAGCGAAATCACTGCCAACCAGCCCGGCTTGGTCAATGGATTTGCCTACCAATTGGTGGCTCGGAATAAAGACAAAGCGCTGATCAATTATCAAGACTATCTGGCGGTAGAAGAATGGTACCTGACCGAAGCCATCGACAAAAACTTTGCCAATATCCTCAAGCAGGCCCGGGCATTTCGCCCTTTTATTGAATCCCTGTTGTTTACGGATATTGAAATTCCTTTCCGAATCGACCGAGAGGCCATCAAGGTATTGCATACCAATGGTTTGATACGAAAAGGAGAAGGGGGAAATGTGCAATTCTGGGTACCCTATTACAAAAAACGCTTGCACGATGTGTTTTATCCCTATACCAATGGTGAAAAAGACCGCATTAGTGCAACGATTTATGCTGCTGACTTCTTTCTGCCCGATGGTCAACTCAACCTTGATTTGTTGATTGATTCCTACAAGGCTTATGCCAAGCGCAGGGGGTTTGGCGTGTTCCGAGAAAAAGATGAACAGGGTAAATTCACCAGCATCAAAGAGGCGGGATTAATTTACAGCTTTGAGACTTTTTTGGCAGCATTTGTGCAACAAACTGGCGGAAAAAGTTACCGGGAGGCCAGTACAGGATTGGGAAAAAGTGATCTATTGCTGAACATCCAGGGTAGAGAATTTATTGTCGAAGCCAAGAAATATTATGGTTTCGCCCAATTTGAAAAGGGCAAAAATCAACTGGCGTATTACGCTTCACGCCTGGGTTTAAGCAAAGCTGTATACCTCGTTTTTACCCCCAATCACCTGCGTTACCCACCGCCAGTGGTGGAAGGGAATGAGGTACTGAATAGCGTCGAAATCCGTACGTATTTGGTAGATTATGACGAAGAGAAGGATTTTGAGTAAATAGAAGCTTAGCCCCGAGAAAATCCAAGTTCAAACCCCGAAATCTTAGCGGCACCCAATAGCAAAGGGATGCTGAACGTGGCGGTGGTCATTACCGATGCGGATGTTCCAACACCTTTTCCTCCTCCGACCGATGCACAATCGGCACCCCCAATGCATCCAACAAAAAGGAAAGAATGATCAGCAGAATAAAGAAAATCAGCACCTTGCGCCCAAAACTCATCTTGGGGGCGGCGGGAGCTGGTGGTGGAGTTTTGGATTTGGCCATAATTGAGTGATGAACGATGAATGATAAATGATGAATCAGAGCCAAACATTCATAACTCATCATTTATCATTCATCACTAATTAAAAGTCCACCCGCAATCTCAAATTGATCCTCCGTGAGGTCAAATAAGTAGGGATGGCGTATTGTTGTTGAAAAATGGTTTTGATCCAGTTGTTGCCCGCTTGGTTTTGCACATCTAGGAGGTTGAACACTTCGAGGCTGAGCCAGGAATTGCGGGTGAAGCGCAGGTAGTGATTGGGTTTTTTAGCCGCCATTTTGAGGCGATCCCACATTTGGATGGAAAAACCAATGTCTACCCGGTGATAGGGATTGAAGCGGTAAGTGTTGCGGTACACGATGTTGTTGCCGCGCAAACCGTAGGGAAGTCCCCCACCTACCGTGAGGTTCAAGTGCATCTTGAAATTTTCGTTTTTCGGCAGGTAATCCTGGAAAAACATCGAGAGATTGAAAAAACGGTCGGTGGGGCGGGGTACGTCCTTGACCGGAGTTGCTTCTTCCTGACCAATTTCCCGCACCAGGTGCTGTACGCCCAGGATGCGTTCACGAGCCCGCAGGAAGGAGAGGTTGATGTAAGATTCCGCGCCGGGCACAAATTCGCCGTTCATCCGCAGGTCCAACCCCGTGATGTAACCTTCCGAATCATTGCGCCCCGAGTAGCGAATCCGCACGTTTTCAATCTCATACGACACCATATCCCAGAGCGACTTGTAATAAGCCTCCCCGATCAGGCGGAATTTTTTGGGGTTTTGGCCCATGTAAAAATCGTAGGTCAGGCCCGCCACCAGGTGCAGCGATTTTTGTGCTTTGAGGTCGGTATTGACTGTGCCATCTGGAGCGCGCATTTCGCGGTAAAAAGGTGGTTGCACGTACAAACCTGCTGCCAGGCGATAGGAAATGTCCTTTTCGCCCTTTAAGGGTTTGTACAAGAGCTGTGCCCGGGGTGAAATCAACATCTCCTCGTTCAAATCCCAGTACGTGGCCCGCACCCCAGCCGAAATCCGCCATTCCCCCTTGCCGTTGTTGCGGAAGGTGTAGGTATCCTGAAAAAAGCCGTTGATCCGATTGGAACTGAGCTGGTTGCTGGTTTTGAGTACGTTGAACAGGTAAATATTGGCAGTATCGTAAGGGATGGAATAACCCGCTGAATCCAGGCGCTCCCATTCGTTGATGCGGTCGTTGATGTTTTCTTGCTGGTATTTGAGGGCCCATTGCAGGAAGTGGCTGCTGGTGACTTCGGAGTTGAGGTGCGTGGTTTGAAACTCGATGCCGCCACGGTGCTCTAGATTGGTCACATCAATGTTGAGGAAATTGCGCACGTAAAGGTGCTGGGTACCCGTGCCCAATTCGGAAATGACATCTCCAAAGTTGCCGCTACCAAAATTGGATTCAATTTCGCGCAAGCTGTAATCGCCGATGATGTCAAATCGTTCATTTTCATCCGAGCGAAAACGTGAACCCAGGAGTTTTAGAAACAGTGGGTTGCGCTTGCGGTCGGGCAGATAAGTGAGCGAAAGCCCACCCATTGAGGTGGTAAAATCGTCGACTTCGCGGCCTTCAAATACGGTATACAATTGCAGCGCGTAGTTGATCAAACCAAAAGCACTGGAGCCCTCTTCGGGGACAAAAGTATACCTTGAACGGTTGTAGTTGCCTAGGAAACCGACCTGCAAGTCGCGGGTAATGTCGTAAGTGAGGTAAGTCTGAATATCCGCAAAATTGGGGACATATTCCCCTTTCACATCCAGTGAGCTCAACAAATAGCGGTTGGTTTTGTAACGCGCACCAGCGAGGTAACGAAAACGGCGAAAATTGTCCTTTCCGGTTTTAAAACTGCCTTCAATGTGGGTAGAACCACCCAAAAAACTGGCTGCTGCAGAAGCCCGCAAACTATCCGGGCGTTTGTACTTGATGTCGAGTACCGAAGATTGTTTGTCGCCGTACCTCGCCTCAAAACCTCCCGAAGAAAAGGACAGGTCGCGCATCAGGTCGATGTTGGGAAAACTCAAGCCTTCCTGTTGCCCGGCCCGGATCAGTTGAGGGCGGTAAATTTCAAAATCGTTGACGTACACGAGGTTTTCGTCGTAGTTCCCGCCTCGCACGTTGTATTGAGAGCTGAGTTCACCCCCGGTTCCACTGCTGGTACCCAAGGCAATACTTGGCAAGATACTTTCCAGGTTACCCGTGGTAGTCGGCAGCACTTTGAACTGGTCTACTCCTTCGCGCACCATACCCGCCGTTTCAAGGCGGCTTTCCCGCACTACAAATTCAATGTCCGAGTCAATGGGCGCCAACTCCACGTCAATTTGTTTGGCACTGCGTGGCGGCATGGCCTTGACATTTACGACTGATTCTTTGTAGCCTACTCTGGAAAAAACCAGTTCCAGATCGCGGTTGGCGGGTACATCTAGGCTATAGCGGCCGTTTTCGGAGCTGGACGTATTGATTTGGGTTCCCCGAACGTAGATGGTGACCAGTTCGACCATCTGGTTGTTCGAGCCATCTTTAACGGTTCCGGTAATGCGGGCCAGGTTGTCTTCCTGGGCAAAGGCGCTTGCAATCCAAAAAAAAGTAAAAAGGCAAAGTATAGCTTGTTTCATGTTTTAAAGTTCCAAGGTTCCAGTGTTCCAAAGTTCCAGTGTTCCAAGCGGCACTTCGACTTCGCTCAGTGACCAGCTTGGAACACTGGAACTTTGGAACCTTAAAATTTATACACCTCCTCCCCGATCGCCTTCAATTGGGCAATGGTGGCTTCGGGGTCTTGGGCCGAAAAAACACTATTGCCTGCTACCAGTACATTGGCACCAGCTTTGAGCAATTCTTCGGCGTTTTGTAGCCCTACCCCGCCATCAATTTCGATCAGCGGATGGAGGTTTCGCTCTATCAAACGATCTTTTAAGCGACGGATTTTAGGAAGGGTGCGATAAATGAATTTTTGTCCGCCAAAACCCGGATTGACCGACATGATCAAGATCAAATCCACATCTTCCAGGATGTCCTCCAGGAGCTCCACCGGAGTATGTGGGTTTAAGGCTACTCCGGCCTTGGCCCCACTGGCCTTGATTTGTTGGATGGTGCGATGCAGATGCGTACAGGCTTCGTAGTGCACCGTAATCACATCGGCACCCCGGTCGCGAAACTCGGAGATGTATTTTTCGGGTTCTACGATCATTAAATGAACGTCGATGGGTTTTTGGCACAGTTTTCGCACTGCTTCTAATACGGGGAATCCGAATGAAAGATTTGGTACAAAACGCCCATCCATGACATCGAAGTGTAGCCAATCGGCTTGACTGCGATTGACAAGGTCCATTTCGGCGGCCAATTGAGTGAAATCAGCGGCGAGAAGCGAAGGCGCAACGAGATGTTGGCTCATTTAAGAAAAAATTTTATATAATACTTGAATTTTGTAAAGAAAAGCTTTATTTTGCACTTGCTTTGAGACAAAAATAAAAAAAACCGGTCAGGTAACCCAACCGGCTTTCCAAAAAGAGCTTTGAGAGGCTATCTACATACCAAGGACATCTCGTTTGACATCCTAAAAAAATCTTTAAGAAACAAAAATTGTTTTGTTCACGGGATTATAAATGCGTTTTTAACTGAGGTCCCGTTTTGTTGTGTTGTTGTCCTGTTTGTTAGTAGTTGATCGCTTATTTCCTTCTGACAATACAAATGTCTTATCTTTTTTCTCGATTGCTAAGTACATCTTTTCAAATTACTGGTTTTTTTATTTACATAAAATCCACCCATATTCTTCATTTTCAGCTTTTTAAGTGCAGATCAAAACTCTGTTTCTAAGGAAACACCCTCCCGTTTTTTTCTTTTATCCACGTATTTTTTACCCATTTTTTTGTTTCTCTTCTGTAAATCGATCGAAAAATCCCAACCACTAAGCTTATACCTTAATATATAGGGCCGCTGTTTGAATCCAAGGGTGTAAGTCTTTGAAAAAATATCCGACAAAAACTTGACAAGTTCGCTACATAGTTTTTACATTTGTAGCTAATTCTTTGTAATTCTTTTTATTCGAGAAAAATCGTCCTCAATATTGATCATTTTTTACGTTTGATCATTTTTTTGCGTTCTCCTGATCGATTTGGTTATCGTTTCCTTCCTTGCTGACCTTAAATTCGCTCAACGAAATAATTTGAGCGTTCTCAAAACCGATTTTTGATCAGCGTTCGTATGAATAAGTATCGTTTTTTGGCATTGTGCTTGGTATGCACGGCTTGTAATCCAAAAGAATTGCCTTTTGAAGAGGAAGGCAAAAGCCTTCTGGCCGAACTTAAGCAGCTCAATTGTACCAATCAACGTTACGAACATACCATTGATTCGCTTTGGGACAAAGTATCTACTCGCCTGGATCAAGTATTGCCTGATACCATGCCTTCTGGTCGCCGGGAGAACATGATTAAAATCCGCAATGCTGGTCTCTTAAAACAATTCAAAATTTTTTATACTACGCTTGATACAGTTTCGCTCAATCTGATTACCCGCAGTGGACAGATTGATTCACTCATTGCACTCCAGATCATGGAACTAAAAGTGCAACGCGAGACACAAGAAGAGCAGGTGTTGAATTTTTTGATGAAAGTGGAACATCAAAATCCTCAGGCTGCCCTGCAGTGGAACAAAAAATTCTTGCAGGCCTCCAAAGAGGCTTGTCAATAATCTGATTAATGCATTCTAACAAGTCAACAATAATCCTATGAGAAATTGGCTACTCACTCTTCGTAATCTGGCCATGATGGCCCTACTCGCAGTGGCAGTCTTTAACTGCCAAAAAGATGACCCTACCGATATCACAGATAATCCTTCAGGTGACCCCTTGAAAGAATCTTACGAACTGGCAAAAGCTTGGAATACAGTACAATTGGATATAGAGCGTTTTTCCCGAGGTTACCGCCCACCAATTGCCGCGCGCACCTTAGGCTATACTGGCCTGGCTGCCTATGAAGCAATTGTAAATGGCATGTCACGCGAATACAATTCTTTTGATGGTTATTTTAAAGGACTGGACATTCCAGAACCCAACGCTGGTGAAACCTACCATTGGCCAACGGTGCTAAATGCAACCTATGCCCGCTCAATCACTCATTTTTACCCTACTGCCCCAGCTGCCCAGTTGTTCACGGTCTATTCTCTGGAGCAGGACTACAATGAAAAGTTCCGGTTCGAGGTACCCAACGACGTTTATGTGCGTTCGCTTGACTATGGTCGGCAGGTAGCTGATGCCGTATTCAACTGGTCCAGGACGGATAAAGATGGGGATGGGGCGTTCTTGCGTACCACTGACCCTAGCTACGTTCCACCAACCGGTCCAGGCAAATGGCAACCCACTTTCCCTGATTACTCTCCAGCCTTATTGCCTTATTGGGGCAAGGTGCGCACTTTTGTGGCTGACGCCACAGATAAGTGTCCAGAACCACTGGCATACAGCACCGATCCCAACTCCGAAATTTACAAACAAGCGCTGGAGCCATTTAAACTGGTCAATCAAATCAAGGCAGGTGGAGCACCTAGTGAGCTTTGGATTGCCGACTTTTGGAGCGATGATTGTGCTACCTTGACTTTTACACCCGCAGGGCGTTTTATTGCGGTAGCTAGCCAATTGATAGAAAAAGAAAAGTTGAACTTAGGTGAAGCTGTGGAAATCTATGCTCGGGTAGGTTTGGGGCTTTGTGACGCGGGTATCCGCGCCTGGCACCAAAAATTCACCTACAATTACGAACGTCCAATTGATTACATCCGCGAAGTAATGCCTGGTGCAAATACCTGGAATTCGGTGATGTGTCCCGATGGCTCTGGCCGTTATTTCACGCCACCATTCCCAGCCTATCCTTCCGGTCACGCTACTTTTGGTGCGGTTGCTGCTGAAATTTTCTCAGGTATTTTTGGGGAAAACTATCAGTTCACCGATCGTTGCCATGAAGGCCGTACCGAGTTCATTGGTAAGCCTCGTTCCTTTAACAGCTTCCGTCAAATGGCCGAAGAAAATGCTTACTCTCGCTTACCGATTGGGGTGCACTTCCGAATGGATGCAACCTCTGGTGTCGCAATGGGTTACGGTATTGGAAAAAAAGTGAACAGTTTGCCTTGGCGCAAGTAATAATGTGCTGATTTGATGGCCCAATAAAAAGAGGCTGTTTCGTAGAAAAAATGCGAAGCAGCCTTTTTCTACTTACGAACGCGCATAAAAAAGGGCATTGCCCAGTGGATGCAGGCATTGCCCAAGATTTGAAGGAATAAAAGGGTAGATGTCACTCACCATTGTAGTGGGTAAAAAAAAAGGGTTCCGCAATAGTATTTACGGAACCCTTCCAACGCACTCATGAGATTATAAGTCCCCAAAAAGAAAGGCGTTGGGGGCGCCAAAAATTTTTACATTCAGTGGGAAAAAAAATTTGTCAGTGTTGGTCCTTGTCGTCTTAAAAAAAAAAAATTAGGTCGTCGTAGGAATTACAATTTGCCAGCGTGAGCCGTTTTTTAATCCAAAGGATGTTGTTTGTCCTTCTTCATGATACAAATGTAGCAGAACAATATTGTGAAATTAAGTACAATTAACTATCTTACTGGACTAATTTCCAAAGCATTCATTGGTTTAAAAAATTGGTTATCAGATTTTTAAACCTATTTTTTAGCCTTAAAAATAATTTTTTACCTTTTTATGAAGGACAGTAAACTTGTAAAATATATCGCAGAATTGGGTCAACGCGACCGTGAACGCCTCCGTCAGTTGGTGCAATCGCCTTTTTTTAACCAGCACAAACCGACGATAGACTTGCTGGAACTCATTCTCAAGTCCGTTGCTAAAGGGGACGCTCCACTGAATCGGGAGAAAGTGTACCAAAAGATTTTTCCGAAGAGTACTTTTGACGAACAGAAGTTGCACAATGTGATGTCGAACCTTAAAAAACTGTTTCATCGGTTTTTAGCCATTGACTACATTGAAAAACAACCTTTGCTCGAAGATTTGTACACGCTGGAGGCCACGTTTGAGCGCAACCAGTTTGAACTCATGACCAATCGGGCCAAGCTGCTGGAAAAACATTTGGCCGATCAAAAATTTGAAGACTATTTTTTCCATTATGCCCATTATCGCATGGACAACAACCTGGGCTATTACGGTGGCAACTACGTAGACCGCACCAAAACGGAAACTTTCCAGTCCATGCTCAACCACCTCGATCGTTCTTTTTTGATCGAAAAACTGCGCAATTGTTGCCACCTGACCGCCAACTCCATGCAGGTCAATACCCATTACGATTTCGGGCTACTCACACCTTTGCTTGAGCACATCCAAACGCATTACATCAATACGCCTAAGCAGGACCAGGATTGGTCGATCCGGCTGTATTGGACCATTCTGCAAACCATGCAGGATGAAGGCAATGCGGCACATTACCAGGAGTTAAAAAGGATGCTCAACGAATCATTTGAACATTTTAGTCCAGAAGCTCAAAAGGACCTGTATGGTTTCGCCAGCAACTATTGTATTCGCCGCAGTATGATGGGTGATGAAGAATACAAACGGGAGTTGTTTGATTTGTACAAGCGCGGACTGGAAACCAATATCCTGCTCAGCAATGGCATCATTACTGAATACAACTACAAAAACATAGCAACCCTGGGTGGCAACTTGCGCGAATTTGACTGGACCGAGCGTTTTTTGCAGGAATACAAGTCGATGCTCCCGCCTACCAAACGTGAAAATGTATACAATTACAACCTGGCTTATTTGTTCTACAATAAAAAACAGTACAAGCTGGTGTTGTCCAATCTGCTGCATGTACAGTTCACGGATGTAATGTATTATTTGAACTCCAACTTCTTGATGTTGCGCACTTATTATGCCCTCAAGGATACCGAGGCATTGCTGTCGCTGATTGAAACCTTCCGTATTTTTGTAATGCGCAACAAAAAAATGTCGCCAACCCAGCGCAAAGAATACACGAACTTCCTACGTTTTGCTAAAAAATTAGTGGAATTGAAACACCACGGTGGGACTTATACCCGCAGTGCGTTGGAGGAAAAACTAAAAGCCCTGCGGGCGAAAATAGAGGCGACGGATAGTGTGATCAATCGGAGTTGGTTGCTGGAGGAAATGGGGGGATAGGTCAGCGCAGAAACTATCCACGACAAAGAAAATTAGCACCAAACATGAGTCATCCCGAATTTTCAAAATAATTCCAAAGCGACATAATTTCACAAAGAAAGCACAAAGAAGCACAAAGGACACAAAGTTAGACGTTGACGACGCTTCGCTTTGTGTCCTTTGTGTCCTCTTTTTTTTCCTTTGTGCTAAAAAAAATGTCGCTTTAGAAAATATTCCTTTGTGTAATCTTAAAATTTGCCCTGCAAGCCCAGCATAAAATTAAACCTCCGGGAATTGTACCCGTACAGGTCAACTAACTTTTGATTGCTGAGGTTGCGCAAATCCAAAAAGACTTTCAAGTTCGGTTTGATCCGATATTCCTGGTACAAATCTAGGGTCAAATAAGGATCCAATTCCACCTCGGAGGATTCGAAACTACTGTTGTCAAAGTAATTGTCGATGCGTTTGCTGACACTGCGTACCGAGAGGCTAGCCTCCCAGTTTTTGCTTAAACTGTAGCCAATATTCAGGTTGACGGCATGTTTTGGGCGACGAAGCAGGTTAAAATACGTCGTGTCTCGGCCTGAACTCAGGGCAGTGGTCACTTTACCATCCACATAAGTGTAGTTGAAGCCCAGCTTGAGTTTGGTCCATTGCATTTGCCCTTCCAACTCTAAACCCGCATCGTCTTGTTGGTTAAAATTGAGGTATTGACCAAAAGGTGGCGCGGAGGTAGAGCGGAAAATGATCACATCCTGGAGTGAACGTTGGAAATAAACGGCCCGAAACTGAGTGGTTTGATCCTTGCTGAACCATTGTGCTCCCGCTTCAAAGTTGGTACCCGTTTCTGGTCTCAGTTCCTGGTTGCCATAAGCAGAGAAGAGTTGGTACTGCGTAGGCGCTTTAAAACTGCTTGACAGATTGATGAAGGCTTTAAATTGTTGATTGAGAAGAATGTAGGGGTTTGCATTGTAAGTCGTGAAAGTCCCAAATTCGGAGTGTTGATTAAATCTTCCCCCCACTTCAAACCCAAAAATGCCAAGTTTGGACACATTTAAAGAGGCGTAAGTACTCAAGAGGTTGGACTGCGTAAAATCAGCCTTCAATTCGTCCAGGTATTCCCCAAAATCGCTGATCGAGCGGTACAACTGATTCATGTTTTGGCTGCGGTTTTCGATGCCCAGCAGGAAGTCCATTTTTTGCCCAAACTTAAAATTGCCATAAGCCTCCAAAAAATTGGATTTGCCCTGGTAGTCAGTACGGGAATATTTGTCGAAAGCCGTCGCCGGTACGGAGGTCGAATCATCTTCAAAAATCCGCTCGGTGGCGTTGTAAACATAGTTTACCGTCAGACGCAAGTATTGTTTGTCAAAAACCAGTCCTGCTCCCCCCAGGAGGTTGTTGCTGGCGGTGATGTAATCGCGATCATCCACAAAAGCACCCGCGTCGATGTCCGCAGTATAGGTATTGTAGTTGAACATACCTTTGAGCAAAAGGCCAGGTACAATGCGCTGTTTGAGTTGAGCGCTAAGGTTGTTTTCCACAAAACCATCTTTGTCAAAACCACCCAGTTCCTTTTCATCCAAAGCCGAGGAAAACCCTTGGCTATTCAAGTGGCTGTACTGGGCGCTGTAGCTGGTTTTTTCAGTTTGTCCGCCCAGGCTAAGGTTTCCTTTCCAGGTACCGTAACTGCCTGCTCCCACCAAAGCCTGAAGCTCCAGCGGTTTTTGAAAACTTTTTTTGCTAATGATGTTGATGACCCCCGCCAGGGCATCGGAGCCATACAAGGTGGATTGCCCACCCTTCAGGATTTCGATGCGTTCGATTTGATCGATGGGGATGAGGTTCAGGTCAAAATTGTTGCTCAAATTGGAAGGATCGTACAATGGAATGCCGTCCAGCAGAATCAGCGAATAACCGATTCCGGCGCCCCGAATGTACACACTTTGATTGGTGCCCAGGTTGTTTTGAGCGCCGTTGATGATGATTCCGACCTGGCGATTGAGCAAATCAGCCAGGGTTTGGCCCGAGGAGCGCTCCAAAACTTCCGCGCTGATCACGGTAAGTACTTTACCGGTTTGGCTTTGCTTGCGCTCGTGTTTGGTGGCCGTGATGACCACCTGATCGAGTTGTTTGATGGAATCTGCTGTTGTGCTGTTTTGGGAAAACAGGAATACTGGACCTGCACATAGCCCTAGCGCCAGTGCCAGCGTGTTGAATGCTTTAAACATGGTTAAAAATTGTGGCATACCCTGAAGGTGTTCCGCAGAGGAAGTCCGCTTAGAGATGGCCATAAGCAATAAGGTAACAAGCACTCGACCCAAACCCGTCCTTCCGCGGGTGTCGGCTAAGGATTATCAGCGGCAGGTCTCCTGGCTCGTTTCATTGCAGCCAGCCTTCCCGGAGTTGAGATTTGCTCCAGTGGCCAGAAAAGGGCAGCAACTAAAAAGGCTGTTTTAGAAGCTGTTTGAATTTTTTTGACGGGCTACAAATAATCCATTTTCCCCCAAATTGCGTTCCGAAAATGCTCATTTAGCTTCTGCTAAACTCCACTTTTCGTGCCTTATTTGGGCTAAAATGGACTTATTTTCGCCTCGCCCCAAAAATTCAAACAGCTTCTTCTTACAGCCTAATCGAAACTTACAGTTGCGGGGACAGCTCCGGCTTTGCACCGGATTCCCTATTAAGCCATGCACCACCCGCCGGGTGGTGCATGGCACCGTAGATCGGGGGCGAAGGTAGGGAATGGGGGGAAATGTGGCAAATAAAAAAAGCGTGTCTCCCCAAAAAAAGAGACACGCCTGAAAGATTGCTAATAACAAAATACGATATAGTAAATGAAGGGTATACGAATACGTACACCCTTTAATATAATAAGTTTATTTGTTGGTTAACACCATCTTACGCGTTTGTGTAAACGCGTCGGTTTGTAAGGTGTAGTAGAATACTCCACTCGTGTGCAACTGTGCCTGGCTCAAAGTAACCTGGTTACGTCCTTTGGCATAGTCACCTTGGATGCGGTATATCAAACTTCCTTTTACATCCCGAACCGTGAGTACAGCACTACTTGCTTTGGGCAAATAGAAGCCGATGGAGGTTTCATCCATAAATGGGTTTGGATTGTTTTGCTCCAAAACGTAAAGGTCCTGCCCTTGTACCTGGCCAAAGTTGAGTTGTACCCCGATTACTTCGTCCATTGCATTGTAGGCTTCCGCAGTGGTCAGGCTGCCGTTCAAACGCAGCAACTTGCTGAGTTGGCCCGCTTGTTTTGCCCGCAAAGTCAAGGTATAGAGTACTTCTTCTGCTTTCAGTTTGGCATTCCGGTCATTCCAGGAAGTGGTCAGCATACCTCGATCGGCAAAGACGCCCGTTTGATCGGCTTTCACCAAACCATAGTCAACATCTTCCAGGCTCAGGGCCGATTCATCCCAATTGAGGGTGAACTGCCAGCCTTGAATCGCCTCTTCAGCTTTCACCTTGATCGGCACTTGAATGAGTTGACCAGCCTGTAGGCTTTGCTCCTCGGTATTGAACAGCAGGGTTTTGCCGCTGCGTAGTTCACTGGAAGTTGCACCGCTTACCGTAGTTGCACTGCCATTGACATCACCAATCTTGACGGCCATGAAGTTGGCTCGAATATCACCAGCCAAGTCGTTGACGTTGACTACTTCCGGGAACGCAGCACTCCATGGATTGCTTGGATCGGGGAATTGATAGGTTCCATCTACGAATCTCCAGGAGGTGTTGTTGGCGAAGTGCGTGTCGATGTTCAAGATCAATTTCCGCAACTGGATCATGTCCAAAGTTGAAATCGACTTGGAATTGTTCACGTCAGCAGCAATCAATTTGTATGGGCTGTTCAGGGCCTGTACATTCAGGATGTGCTTTTGGATCAATACCAGGTCAAAAGTAGATACACCATTCAGGTGGTTTTTGTCCAATTGTGGCGTTACCGTGAAGTCAGCTCCTTTGCTCAGGTTGAGGAAAGAGTAACCACCAGTAGCTGAAGTAGCCTGAGCCTGAGAAGCAGCACCACTCAAAGTGATGGTTGCACCTTGCAGGTTAGCATTGCCTTCAGTTGCGATCGTACCAGCAATAGAATTAACTGAACCAACTACTCCACAAACTTTGCGGTTGTCCTGAACTTCGATGTAAGTTACACAGAAGTCGTCCTTACCAGCATTGTCCCATGCGTGCAATTCAACCAATACTACTTTACCAGCGTCAGCACAAGTCAGGTTCAAACCAGTTTGAGTAGAAACCACTGGATCACCTACGCGGTTGATCGAGTACTTGGTCACCAGTTTCAAACCGTTCAGGGTTTCTGGTCCT